>CAWDKN010000012.1:0-45199 GCA_963802815.1 uncultured Alphaproteobacteria bacterium | reverse complement strand
CTTTCAGGCCGCAACTTCGCCTCGCGTGTCTGCGGCAGCCTCGTGCGCGGCCGGACTGCCGGAACTCGTCTGTACGCGTCCCCAGGACTATGTCGTACGCGCCATCGAACTCGGGAACCATCCCACCGATATCCGTGCGCTCAAGGCACGGCTCGAGGCGAATTGCTACCACTCAGTGCTTTTCGACACCAGCCTGCTCGTCCGCCATCTCGAAAATCTCTACCGCGGGATGGCCATCGAGTACACGCAAGGGCGTATGCCCCAGCCGAACCTCGCCAATCTCGGCGCCTATTTCGACGCGGCGTCGCGCACCATCATGACGCCGAAGAGGTCCTCGCGATGGAGGACTACCACGGCACCTACAAGGCGCGCCTCACGCGCATGCACCAGCTGCGTCCGATGGCCCCTGACAACCGGCTGTGGACGCCGGCCGATATCGCTGCGGCGGACGTGCCGACACCGCCCGCCCTCGTCGAGGCGCCGGCTGCGGAAGACCCCGAAACCGCGATCGAACAGCGCATGGCGCGCGCGCTCTCGGAGCGCAATCCCTACTACCCGCTGATCCGCCTGCGCGACATCCACGATGTGGCGGGCACGATCCTGTGCCGACCACTCCAGATGAAGAATGTGCAGCAGCTCGCAACTCTCCTGACGGCGGCGCGCGCGATTTCCATCGGCGCCGAGCCCGGCTCCGAGATTGAGCTGTGGGAAAAACATTACCGGCTGATGCTCGATGCGATCGACCTCGACATGATGCTCACGGCGCTGCCCGAAGCGAATGCCGAACCGGCGATATCGTTCGCGACGTCGACAGGCAACAAGCTCGACTGGGCCGGCGTGCGCGCCACGGCAAAAAGGATCGGCGCCAAGGCGGTCTTCTTCGCCGCCGCCGACGAAAGCTACGTCGAACAATACGCGCGCTTCTACGCCCTATCGGTGCTCAAATATTGCGACGTGCCGTTCGTCATCGTCACCCTCGTCATCGGCGGCGAGGGCCGCCTCAAGGCGATCGCGAAATCTGTCGGCATCGACGACGAACGCCTGATCTTCGCGGCCGACCGCTTCGATGCCTCCGCCGTGGCGACGGGCTGCTTCGATGCGCCGCCGAAAGGCAGGAGCGAACGCCCGATCGCGCATTACCAGTCGGCGCGCTTCCAGAAGCTCTGCGCATTGCTGGCGAATCTCAAACGCCCGGTCTTCGTCTCCGATATCGATCTTCTTCTTCAGCGCGGCGTCGCCGACCTTCTCCAGACGCATGCCGATGCCGACGTCGTCCTCAACGAGAACGACCACAACGAAGCGGCCGGCTCGCGCCTGACCGCCAATCTCCTTCTGCTCAATCCGACCGCGAACGCCGCGCTATTCGCCCGTTTCCTTAGGGCTTATCTCGACCGGGCGCTGTCGGGCGCCGAGGTGTCGCGCTGGATCGACCAGGTCGCGCTCACCCTCGCGCGTCATCACCTGCGGATTCGCGGCTACGAGGCCCGCATCGGCTATTTCGACACCAAGAGCGACATCAACAACGTGATGTATCGCACCTATCAGGCGCATCCGTTCCGCTTCCTGTCGCTGTTCCACGGCTTCGACGTCTCCAGCCTCGAGCCGGAGATGCGCGTCCAGTCGGATGAGGCGCCTTCCGGCACGGCGCCGGCAAAGCCCACGCGCAGCAAACGCAAGGCATCCGCCGCGGCTATCCGGCCGGCCGGCAAGAAATCGACTGCGCCGCTGGCGCGGTCCCGCAAATCACTCTCGTGGAAAGGCCGCAACAATGAGCATCGACAGTCGCGTATTGGTGACCGGCGGAGCGGGATTTATCGGCTCCCATCTCTGCGAGCGGCTGCTCGCAGCGGGGCAGCGAAGTCTCTGCGTCGACAATTTCTTTACCGGCTCGCGCAGCGCAACATCGCCCATCTGCTGGGCAACCCGCGCTTCGAGCTGATGCGCCACGACGTGACGTTCCCGCTCTATGTCGAGGTCGACGAGATCTACAATCTCGCCTGCCCGGCCTCGCCCATCCATTACCAGTTCGATCCCGTGCAGACGACCAAGACGTCAGCGTGCACGGCGCGATCAACATGCTGGGCCTTGCCAAGCGGCGTGAAGGCGAAGATCCTCCAGGCCTCGACCTCAGAGGTCTATGGCGACCCCGACGTGCATCCGCAGACGCGAAGAATATTGGGGCAACGTCAACCCGATCGGCCCGCGCTCCTGCTACGACGAGGGCAAGCGCTGCGCCGAAACGCTGTTCTTCGACTATTGGCGCCAGCACAAGCTGCGCATCAAGGTCGCCCGCATCTTCAACACCTACGGCCCGCGGATGCATCCCAATGACGGCCGCGTCGTGTCGAACTTCATCGTCCAGGCGCTGCGGGGCGAGCACCATCACGCTTTACGGCGACGGCAGCCAGACGCGCTCGTTCTGCTATGTGGACGATCTCGTCGACGGCCTCATCCGGCTGATGGACACGCCCGACGAACGTCACCGGGCCGATCAATATCGGCAATCCGGCCGAGTTCACGATCCGCAAGCTGGCCGAAATCGTGGTCGAAATGACCGGCCGCAAGTCGAAGATCGTGTATCGGCCGCTTCCGACCGACGATCCGCGCCAGCGCAAGCCCGACATCTCGCGGGCGCAGAATTTCCTGAAATGGAGCCCGGCGACGCCCTTGAGCGAGGGTCTCGCCAAAACGATCGCTTATTTCGAAGGCAAGCTCTCGGCCGATAGCGCGGAGGTTTCGCGCGGCCGGATGCTGCAGGTGGTCGCCGGCTGACGAATGCGGCGGCAGCAGGGGCTCTTAACCCAAAATTAGCCTTAACGGGAACACTCTCACCACTGGCCAATGCCAAGCGCGCGAGAAAAGGGATCAATTCATGACGGGTGTGAACATTGTCGAGCACGCGCGTAAAAATCCGCCTGTCCATCAGTTCGATGAGATAGAATTGGCGGCGCAGGTTTTTTTCGACGAGCTGTTCGATACCGCGCTGGCTCTGGTCTCGCGCTTTCAGCTGACCACCGCGCCGCCGACCATGGACTACATCTCCGGCGTGCTGGAGCCAGCGGTGGAGGAGGCGCGGGCCTCCCGCCCCTTCGGCAATCCCAGTGAGGCACTGGCCCGCGAGCGTCAGCAAGCCGGGGCGTTTTCTGTTGGCGGGGGTCGCGCCGTCGGGCTCAACACCGTTGGCATGCTGCTCGACCGCTTGTCCATCCTGGCAATCAAGACCTGGAACCTCGAGAAGCGGGCCAAGGCGCCGGAGAAGGCCCAGGAGCTGCGGGCGACCCAGATCGCCGAGCTCGTCGAGGCCTTGGCGGGCTCCCGCCCCGGCCATTCCTCGATTAACAACAAGCTTACAAGCCACCGCACCAATGTCGCCGCCGCCGATTTCGCCGAGGCCTGCTACAATCTGGTGACGACCAATCTCCTGCTCTGGGAAGCGCAAGAGATCCTCTACAATCACGACATCGCGGTGCTGCCTGACGACGAGTTGCGAAAGTACATCCAGTTCTTCTCCCGCCACAATCTGAAGCGGAATGTGTCGATCGAGGCGTCCGACCGGCTCTACTGGACCGGCGTGCTGACGAGGTTGGGCTGACCTATGCAGACACGCGCACCAAGGACCGCCGTTGTCATCACCACCATCAACGCTCCCACCAAGGCGGTGGCTGACTTCGCCGATGGCGCGCGACCGCGCGGCGTCGACGTGGTGCTGATCGGCGACGAGAAGAGCCCGAGGGACTTCGCCCTGGAGGGCGCGCGCTACTTCAGCCTCGAGGCCCAGCGCGACAGCGGCTTCACCTATGGCCGCATTGCTCCGGCCCGTCATTACGCCAGGAAGAATGTCGGCTATCTGGAAGCCGTCCGGGCCGGCGCGGAGGCGATCGTCGACACTGACGACGACAACATCCCGCTGGACTCCTTCTGGGCCCCGCGAACGCCGAATATGGTCGCCCGCGTTGTCGATGGCGCCGGTTGGGTCAACGTCTACGCTTATTTCACCGAAGCGCTGATCTGGCCGCGTGGCCTGCCGCTCGACCGGGTCCGCCAACCGCCGCCATCGCTGGCGACCGCCGCAGCATCGGTCTACTGCCCGATCCAGCAAGGTCTCGCCAACGAGAACCCCGACGTCGACGCCATCTACCGCCTAATCCTGCCACTGCCCGTCGACTTTCGCGACGAGGCGCCTGTGGCGCTAGGCCCCGGGAGCTGGTGTCCATTCAACAGCCAGAATACGACCAGCTTTCACGATGCCTTCCCGCTGCTCTATCTTCCTTATTACTGCTCGTTCCGCATGACCGACATCTGGCGCAGCTTCGTGGCACAGAGGATCGCTCACGCGAACGGCTGGGCAATCGGCTTCCACAAGGCGACGGTCTACCAGGTGCGCAACGAGCACAACCTGATGCGCGACTTCGAGGACGAGATCCCCGGCTATCTGCACAACGAGAAGATCCGTGCCGCGCTGGACAGCCTCGATCTTCCCGCCGGTACGGACGAGGTCCCGCAGGCCATGCGCGTATGCTACCGCAAGCTGGTAGACATGGGACTGGTGGGCGACGGCGAGCTGGTTCTGCTCGACGCCTTCCTCGCCGATCTGGCCAGCCTATCCTAGGCCCTGATCTTCTTTTGCCTTCGATAGGAGCGACCGTTGCAGAGAACATTGCCTCCCACCTCTCGCACGCCGATAGAACAATTGTTCCGTCTGATCCTGAAGACCGCGTTCCTGAACAACGCCGATCCTGAACTGAAGCCCTCGCCTGTCATGCCCAAAATTGGAGTGAAACGGGTGCTGCCGCCGTACCTCGGCGAGATGGGCTATGAAGTCAAATATCACCTGGCACGGGTTGAACCATGGCTGCGCAACGGCTGGAAAATCCTGGCTCGTCGCCCGGAGTTTTATCCGCCGGGCACAACGATCGAGTCGGCTGACTTCTTCAAGGCTTGCGACGACATTTTTAACGCTTTGACAATTGTCGGCGCCGGAGCCGGCATTTATGCGCCCTCGGTGGAATTGAGCAACATGAAGATCGAAGCGCGCATTCAAGGCGAGGGACTTGCGGTCACCGTCGAGCTTGCAGATACGGCAAGGACCCAGCGTGAGGCCATTGCCGAAATCCAGTTGCGCCAGCTGTTTTTGGAATGGCTCGATTATGATGGCCGACCACTGACGGACTACGACCGGAATGTGTTGGCGTTCAGCGAGACTTGTGTCGCAGAGTCCGACATCCGGCGCGCAGAATCGCTTCGGCCAAGTTACCTGCCCGCGGCGTTCGAAAACCCGCCGGAGCCGATGCCGGCACATGTCGGACTGCAGATCCGTGCAATCAAAGGTGTCGTCGCACGCCATCGCAACAGCGATCCCGCATGGATGTGCGAAACTGCCAAGGCCATCGGCGCACACCTGAAGCTGCCGGTGATCGCTTACGGTCACCCTGGTGGCTGCATCATCCCTTCCGATATGCAGGCGACATGGCGCGAAGCCGACGGCGGGCGTGGCCACCTCGCACGTGAACTTGGCTATCTGAAGTCATGCCGCCTCATGCTTGGCCCCGATAGCGGCTGGTCCGACCTCATGGCCTGGCTGGGCGTGCCCGTGTTGCTGGAAATGCTTCCCAACCCGATTGTATTCGAGGCACTGAGGGACACATTCCGGCCCCGTATCGCCCTCGTCGACCGAGCCGCGCCGCTGGGTCCCCAGATCGACGCGTTGTTGGCGCGATCTCATTGTCTTCCGGCGACCGATCCGCGCAAATCGGGAACCTCGAAAGCACTGTTCCCCTGGGATTACTAGGGTCCAAACTCATAAAGTCCACCATACGATATCAGCGACGAGGCATACGGAGGCGAGGAAGTTTCTTGCGAGCCTGTCGTAGCGTGCGGCGATGCGCCGGAAGTCCTCAAGTCGGCAGAAGGCGTTCCCGATGCGGTGGCGCTCCTCGTAGGATTTTCCGTTGAAGGTGATGGGCTGCTTGCGATTGCATTTGTTGGGCACGACGAGTTTGGTGCCGCGCTCGCTCAGCCAATGACGCAGTTCGGCACTGTCTATCGCCAAGAAGCTTTCTGGCTGCCTTGTTGCTCCGGATCAGACGCTGTGCCGGCGGACAATCATGGGCTGGCCGCCCGTCAGCAGGATGGAAAGAAGACGGCCTTTAGCATCTGCGATTGCGTGGATTTTCGTATTGCGCCCGCCGCGCGAGCGTCCCATTGCTTGGTTCTGTTCAGTCGCACCACCGGCAGCCGCTCTTCAGCACATGCAGGATGCCGCTGATCACGCGGCGGTCGTCCACCCGAGCTTTGCCGCGCACGTCTCTCGGCAAATACGGCTCAATCTGCCGCCATGGATCGTCGCTCAGCCAAAACAGATTGCGCCGCATCTCTCTGCTCCGAATCACACGAGCAAAGAGAATCAACAACCGATTCAGCCGACAACGAATTTATTGGGTTCCACCCTAGTTCTCGCTCTAGTAGCTGGAACCGTTCCACGGCTGCCCGAAGCATTGGCCATACCCGGGGCGATTACGATCCAGGTCGGCAATTTGCGGCAGCACGACACGCCTTCTCAAATGTGCCAACTGCACGCGGCTGATCCGGCGTCAGCTCGGTGCGAGAACATGGCGCTCGTCATTTTCGAGCGGGCTATAAACAGGATGGATGGCTGCGACGATCCCGGCAAGGTCACAAAGCCCTACGCCAGAACGACGGGCGCACGCAGGGAAGGCGCCACGACCTGCTGCCAAGGCTCATATATCGCCGGCTCATTGTTCAGCGGCGTTGAAACGTCCTGATTGCATTTGTCACACGGCGCCAACTTTGGGCGAAGATTGTAGAGACTTTGACGCCACGCGACAAAGCGGCGGCTGCCATAAATGTCGAATATCGTCGACTTGCGTCCGACATGGCCCAAAATGTGCTCGGCGTTCTTCTTGTCGTCGGTGACCATAACGCAACAGGGAACGACCGCGCCATTATGTCCAACGATGAATTGATATATCGGCAACCGGCAAGCCGATGTGCGCTCGTCAATTTTCTCACCAATGGTTTCCAGCGTTCCGGCTCGGTTGCTTCCGAGTCGCTCGTAATCGGATTGCTGAATAGTGATATCGATGCCCGCGTGCACCAGCTGAGCAGTGATCATGACGTCCTTGACATGCGACAAGGGCCGGATTGGTGTCCCGAGCCGTTTGGCGATCTTATTGATGCGATTGAAAATGTCTTCATCCACGTATGGCCGACCCACAGGCAGATGCACAGAGATGGTAAGCTGGTTTACGCCGGCCGAAATCAATTTCTCCAGCTCTGGCTTCTTGAGATAGTCGCCATTGGTGAACACGACCAACCTAGCGCGCGGCAAGAGCTTGCGGGCAAGGGAGATGCGGCCCAACAGGTCGTCCAGATGCAGCATCGGCTCATTGTATCCGACAAAGTGCAGCTCTTTCTCGTAGTCGATCGTGTGAAGGTCATAAACCAAGGCTGAATAGATGTTGTCGGGAATGAACTTGTTTGACGTCAGGCGGTCATTGTGAGAATTGGGGCAATAGTTGCACACGCGGTTGCACTGGGATGAGGTCTCGACGTCAATGTAGTAGACCGCCTGGCGAAACGCTTCCTGCTTCAGGCGATCGTCATTCAATTCACGGAATTGCAAAGTGCTGATGATGCTCTTGCGGGCCTTCATCACCATGATCGGTGTGTGTTCGCGTGACAGATTGAGGACGTCCGGATCCTCCAGTCGGCGATCGATCTCGCGCAACAGAATGTTCGCTTCGTCGGCTTCTGGATCCTCGGCGAGCACCTCCGCGCAGGACGCGCGTGCGTGCGACAGCCAGTGGCCGTCGAGATACAACTGCGCCAGGTCGATCCCCGATTGATGGCCTTGTTGCATTGTACCGCTCCCGCGCCATGCGCTCGCATGGCCATAGGGCATTAGGAAGCGATTTGGTTAACATCCTGTTACGGACAGCGCGGCCTGCCGAGCAGGCGCGCTGGCGACTCTTTTCGCTTGCGGACGCTCGCTTGCCGGGTACCAGCCTTACCTGGCGCTTCGCGCTCGCCGGGAATGACGACCGAACGGCTACACCCGCTCCAGCAGCGCGACCGTGCCCTGACCGCCGTCGGCGCAGACCGACACCATCGCGCGCGAGCCTATTGGCATTGCGCCCAGCTCCTTGGACGCCTGACTCAGAATTCGCGCGCCCGTCGCGGCGAAAGGGTGGCCGATCGCCAGCGATCCTCCATGCGGGTTGACGCGCTCCCACGGGAATTCGCCGAGGTCGAAATCGACGTTGGCCTTCTCGCGGCGATAAACCGGATCTGACGCCGCCCTGATGTTCGCCAGCACCTGGGCAGCGAACGCCTCGTGGATGTTCCAGAGCGCAATGTCGCCGAATTTCAGCTTGTGGCGCGCCAGCAGGCGCGGAATCGCGCGCGCCGGCGCCATCAGGATGCCCTCGCCGGACGTGCGGAAATCCATCGCGGCCATCTCCCAATCGACCAGCTTTACCGTTGGCCGCTGGTCGAGATGTTTGAGACCCTCCTCCGTCGCCACCCAAAGCGCGGCCGCGCCGTCGGTCAGCGGCGAAGAGTTGCCGGCGGTCAGCGTGCCCTGTCCGCTGGTGCGGTCGAAAGCCGGCGGCAGCTTCGCCAGCTTCTCGAGCGAGGTGTCGCGCCGGGGGATCGTGTCGTGGTCGACACCGTCGAACGGCAAGATCAGGTCCTTGAAGAAGCCCTGATCCTGTCCTGCGATCGTCGCCTGGTGGCTGAGCAGCGCGCGCTTATCCTGATCCTCGCGCGAAATGTGGAAGTGCTTTGCCGTTTCCTCGGTGTGCTCGCCCTGCGACTTGCCGCTCTGCCGGTTGGCCCAGCCATGGATCGGCAGGTCGAAGTCCGCGGCGGTCAGATGCGATAACGTCTCGGCCGCGGCTCCGGGATTGCGTGCGAATTCCGCGATGACGCGATCGGCCAACGCCATCTTCACCGCGATGGGGATATGGCTCATCGTCTCGACGCCGCCGACCAGCGCGATATTCACGCCGCCGTGGCCGACCATGCCGGCAGCCTGGATCGTTCCGACGAAGCTCGACGAACAGGCGAGCACCGTCGAGAAGGCCGGGATCGTCGGATCGAGTTCGGCTTCGAAGACGAGCTCGCGCGCGATGTTGGAGACGGTCGGATCGGGGATCACCTGGCCCCAGACCAGAAAGTCCGGCCTGGCCCTCGCGTGCATCGCCTTGGCGACCGGAACGGAGAGCTCGAGAGCCGAATGCTTCGCGTAGGCCCCGCCGGATTTCACGAAAGGCGTGCGCAGGCCGGGCGACAGATGGACGTCGGGCATGGGTTACCTCCTGAAGCAGGGTCCGAGTTTATTCGCGATGGGCTCGCTCGAACAATCGCGCTGCTCGGCCATACGCCGATCCGTCCACGGAACGAATGTGGTCCAAGCTCCGATCAATTCCTTTTGTTCGCGGGGTGACGGGCAGGCAGCCTTCGCTAAGATGGCGCCATGGACACCATCCCGGCCCCCCGCTCCGCAGATTCATCCTCCAACACCGGCCAGATCTTTTCGTATTTCAGCGTCCTGACGCTGCTCGTCTATCTGGTTCTGCCGCATGGCTATTTTCTCGACATCGCGACCACCTACATGCTCAAGAACCAGCTGCATGCGAGCGCGGTCCAGGTCTCCCTCTTTCGCCTGCTGACAGCGTTGCCGATCTATTTCTCTTTCGTGTTCGGCTTCGCGCGTGACCAGTGGAACCCCCTGGGGCTTCGCGACCGCGGCTACTTCCTCATTTTCGGCAGCGTGACGGCGGCGGCCTTCATCTGGATGGCGCTGTCCCACGTCTCCTATTTCGGGCTCTTTGCCGGGATGTTCCTGGCGATGGCGACATTCCGCTTCGTCGCGGCGGCGTATCAGGGTCTGCTGGCGTTGGTGGCGCAGGAAAAGCTGATGTCCGGTCGGCTCAGCGCGCTGTGGCAGATCGTCAGCTCGGTTCCCTACATCACAGGGGGGATCGCGTCGGGCTATGTGACGGAGAATCTGAAGCCCGGCCAGACCTTCCTCATCGCCGCGGCCCTGTCGCTTGCGATCGTCGGCTACGGATTCTGGAAGCCACGCGCCGTCTTCAACCACGCCTACGACCAGCCGCTGGCAAGGCACAGGAGAGAGATCTGGGCCGACGTGAAGAGATTGTTGAAGCACCGCGCGATCTATCCGGCGGTCCTGCTCAGCTTCCTGTTCCAGTTCGCGCCCGGCCAGAACACACCGCTGCAATTCTACCTGACCAACACGCTGCACGCGTCGGACGCCGTCTATGGCGATTATTACGCCATTTTCGCCGCGGCCTTCATTCCCGTGTTCTTCCTGTATGGCTGGCTCTGCAAGAAAATCTCGCTGGAAAAGCTTCTTTGGTGGGGCACGCTCATCACCGTCCCCCAGATGGTTCCGATGGCGTTCATTCACTCGGGCGAGCAGGCGCTGTGGCTCGCCGTTCCCACCGGCATGATGGGTGGCGTTGCGGCAGCGGCCTATTACGATCTCGCCATGCGCGCCTGTCCTCCCGGCCTGCAGGGAACTCTGATGATGATGGTGGACGGCATGCTGCAGCTTTCCGCGCGCGGTGGCGACCTTCTCGGATCGAAGATCTACAGCATCAGCCCCAGCAACGGCTTCCTCTACTGTGTGATTGCGACGACGGCTGTCTACGCGCTGATGCTGCCGGTGATCTTGATGGTGCCGCGCGACCTGATCAGGACGCGCGACGGCGAAATCAATCCCGAAATCGAGGCCGAGGTGCTGGCCGAGGTCGGCGACCTGGGCGAAGTGGCCGCGACCTGACGGTCAAGGTGACCTGACGAAGAGACCCACCGTAAGGGCCGCGCCGATCAGGACAATGACGATGCGCAGCGCGCGCTCGTTCACGCGCTGCACCGTCAACCCGCCGACGATCCCGCCCAGGACCGCGCCCGCGCAGGCGACGCCCGCCTGCATCCAGCGTACCTCGGGCGAGAACACGAAGATGGCGACAGCCGACGCGTTCATCATGCCGGCAAGCACGTTCTTGTTGGCGCTGGCGATGCGTGTGGAAAGCCCTGCGGCCGTGAGCGCGGCGAGCATGAGAAAGCCGATACCGCCGCCGAAATAGCCGCCATAGATCGAGATGAAGAACTGCGCCGCCATCGCGCCCCTGCGATTGAGCGTCGGCGCGAAATCATTGCGCGGCATGAAGCTGCCATAGGCGAACACGCCGGTCGCAAAAAGCACCAGCCACGGCACCAGCCGCGCAAAAAACTCGGTGGCGTGACGAGGAGCAGCACCGCGCCCAGCGCGCCGCCGGCGAGGCTGACGAGAACGAGCGTCAGGAAGGAAAGGCCGGCCGCGCCCGAGACGAGCTTGCGTCCGGTCAGGCCCGTCGCCAGCTGCGCCGGGAAAAGCGCGATCGTCGAGGTGATGTTCGCCGCGCGCGCGTCCATGCCGGTGAACATCAGCGCCGGCAGGGTGACGAAAGAGCCTCCGCCCGCAAGAGCATTTTGCGTACCGGCCCACAGCGCGGCCAAGAAGAGAACCAGGAATGTCATCGAAAATTCCGTGGCAAGAGGATAAAGTCGAGTTGGGGTTGCGGGGCGGCTGTCAGCACAGAACGTGGCCCGGCGCGCGCCGTCAACTCGCCCAATTGGCGCGGATGCTGTTGGCGAATACGGGCATGAAAGCGCTGGAGACCATAATAATGAGCGGAGTGACCGACCCCATATCGAACGGCCGTGCCGGCGGATTCCCGGTATCCCGAAAATACTCGGCCAGCCAAATGACGCGCGCCCGGCGGGCCGTGTCGGATCTTCTGGCCAAGGCGGATATCGCCATCGACGGCGCCCGGCCGTGGGACATCCAGGTCCACGACGAGCGCGTGTTCCAGCGCCTCTTGGGTGGCGGATCGCTCGGCTTCGGCGAGGCCTACATGGACGGCGACTGGGACTGCCAGGCCCTAGACCAGTTCTTCGATCGTGCCATCTCGGCGCGGCTCACCGAAAAGCTCGGGCTCACGCCCGCGCTCGCGATCCTGATCGCCAGCGCGAAGCTCCAAAATCGCCAGACCGTGCGGCGCTCGAAGGAGGTCGCGCGCGCGCATTACGATCTCCCCGTCGCGATTTTCGAGGCGACCTTCGACAAGCGGCTGACGGGGAGCTGCGGCTACTGGGCGAACGCCACGACGCTCGACGACGCGCAGGACGCGAAGCTCGATCTGATCTGCCGCAAGATCGGGCTCGAGAAACACCACACCGTTCTCGACATCGGCTGCGGCTGGGGCTCCTTCATCGGCTTCGCCGCCGAAACCCGCGGCGCCGATTGCAGCGGCGTGACGGTCTCGAGCGTTCAGGTCGACTACATCAAGCGGCACTATGACGGCACGAAAGTGCACCCGCATCTACTGGACTATCGCGACTACTCGGGCCCGAAAGTCGATCGCATCGCTTCCATGGGCATGTTCGAGCATGTCGGCCACAAGAATTACCGCACTTATTTCGAGAAGGCGCGCAGCTGTCTGAAGGATGACGGGCTGTTCCTCCTGCACACGATCTGGGAGAACGAGCGCTATCCCACCATCGACCCCTGGCAGGACAAGTACATCTTCCCGAACGGCGACTTGCCGTCGCTGGGCGAGATCACGACAGCCGTGGAAGGCTTGTTCGTCGTCGAGGACGTGCACAATTTCGGCGCGGACTACGACAAGACGCTGATGGCATGGAACGCGAAATTCCAGGCGCATCGGGACGAGATGGCGCGCAACCACGGCGACCGATTCTGCCGGATGTGGACGTATTACCTTCTGCAGAACGCCGGCGCGTTCCGCTGCCGGTACATCAGCGTCGGCCAACTCGTTCTGTCGCCGCACGGCCTGCGCGGCGGATACCGCTCGGTACGCTGACGAGCACAAGCAGATCAGACGAGGTCGCGCGCGATCTCGCGTTCGCTCGCGCGCCTGAAGATCTGGGCGCCGTCCTTGCGGGCGATCAGCGTTTCGGAGATCCGGAACGTTTCGGGCATGGACGTGAGGGCATAGCGCGCCTCGACTTCGCAGTCCCAGCCTTCGCGCGTCCATCGGGTGGCGGAGCGCGCCGTCCAGCATCCGTCATTCGGCTCCCCTGGCGTGAGCTCGCTCAGCTCCCATCTCGCCCGCGTTACAGCCACGTTCGCGCCGGCGATGTGCGTCGTCGAAGGCGGGGTGTCGTTGTGGATGGCATAGCGGCCGCCCTGCGTCGGCGTTGCGGTGAGCGCGGGAGGGCTCCAATCCTTCAGCGGCGGCATCCGAAGCTGCGCGATCGGCATTGGCGCGGGCGCAGCTTCGACAGGCCGCACCGGCAGCATCAGCCTGCAGCTTGCGAGCGCCAACTGGATCGCCGGCACATCGGGAGACGGCCATGCGAGCGGCCAGAGGCCCGCCGACATCGCGATCCGGATCCGGACGCCTTTGACGAAACGATGCGCCACAAAAGCCATCGTCAGTTCCGCGTCGTAGAAGCGGCCCGGCTCGAGCGCCCTCGGCTGTTCATGGGAGTCGCGATGCGTGAGATTGCTTAGCACATAGGCGACGAGCCAGGAATTTCCACCAGGCGTCATCTCGGTCAGACGCACCGCCAATTGCGCCACCGGCTTGTCCGACGAGAACCGCAGGCGGATCGTCGGATGCCCAGAATCTCGAGATCGCCGGCAAGCGGCGCGGAATCAAAAACACGAGAGCGTTTATCGTCGGACGATTGCTCTGCCGGCAGCCGGTCGAGCCATTCCGGCTTGGCCAACCCCACGATATCGCGCGCCGTGATCTGCGCGATCTTTTCGCCGCCTGGCGGCGGCGCGTCGAACAGATTGTCGGTGCCGAAATAGAAGCTGCGGGCAACGATAGCGGACGTCGGCCAGACCTCCTCCGCGATCCAGCGTCCGGACGGGGCCGCAGGCGCCGCCTGCGCCGTCGTCTCATACGGCATGTAGGCCCGCAACATCGGCTCGTTCATGATCCCGGTGTCCGCGCCGTTCAGCCAATGATCCCACCAGCGCACCTCTTCTGCGATCCAGTCGAGACCGAGCGGTTGCGCGGCCCAGGGATAGGTGTGTCCCCAGGGGCCGATGAGGCCTTTGCGGGGAACGGACAGTTTCTCCAGCAGGCGACCCACAACGTTGGAATAGGTGTCGTCCCAGCCGTCGACAACGTAAACGGGGCAGCGGATGGCGCCGTAATCGATCGCGATCGAGCCGCGTTTCCAATACGCATCGTAGCGCTGATGCGAGAGCCAGGTGTCGAGAATGGCCGGCGTCGCCGCGAGGCGTTCGCGCCACATTGCCTCCCAGCCCTCGCCCACAACTGCGGGATCGGGCGGCCCGGCCATCACGAGCTTGAACTGCACTCCCCATTGGAAGTTCGTGTGGCCCAGCGCGCCACCGATGTAGTGCGCATCGTCGGTGAACCGGTTGTCGCAGCAGCCCATCGGCATGATGGCCTTGAGCGCAGGCGGACGGCGCGCGGCGATCTGCAGCGTGTTGATTCCGCCCCAGGACAATCCGCGCTGCCCGACCGAGCCGGTGCACCAGGGCTGCGCCGAAAGCCAGTCGATGCATTGCACGCCATCATCGAGCTCGTGCTGCGAATATTCGTCTGTGATGACGCCTTCGGAATCACCCGTCCCGCGCACGTCGACGCGCGCATAGGCGATACCGTGTTTTGCCAGCTGCGCTCCCCATAGGTCATCGTGCTGACGGTAGAGGTCGCGTTTTCGATAGGGGATGTATTCGAGGACGACGGGCGAGCGGCCCCGTCCGTGCGGAATCCACAGTCGCGCCGACAGGCGCACGCCGTCGCGCATCGGCAACCAGATGTGCTCAACGACGCGAAACGCACCCTCGCGTGGCTTGCTCCACCGTCCCGGCATGACGCCCTCCCGATGCAAAGCGCGACAGATGCCAGTATTCCACGGCCGCCGGACACCGCAAATTGCGGCGCCGGCGCCCGCGCCAACGGACCATCAGCCGCCGAGATAATCCATCTTGCCGATCTGAATGCCCTTGTTCCGGAGCAGGTCATAGGCCGTCGTCACGTGGAAGTAGAAGTTCGGCAGTGCGAACTGCGTGACGAAATGCCTGCCGGTAAAGGTCATTTCGCCCTGCGGGAATTTGAGCGTGATGGTCTTGTCTTCGGCGCCGGCGCATTGCGCGGGCGTGATGCTCTTGAGGAAGTCGATCGTCTTGGCGATGCGCTGCTGCAGCTCGGGGAAGGTCTTCTCCGTATCGGGCATGGCCGGCGCAGCAACGCCGGCGAGCCGCGCGGCGCAACCCTTGGCGGCGTCGCTGGCGATCTGGATCTGGTTCGGGAACGGATGCATGTCAGGCGCGAGCCGCGCCTCGAGCAGTGCCGAGAGATCCTTGTCCTCGCTCTTCGTCTGCGCAACAGCCTTGTCGAGGATCTTCGACAAATTCTGGAGCGAACGGATCATAGGCAGGACGGACGCGTCATAGATGGTGAAAGCCATGGATGTCTCCTCTCGATTTTTGTGTGCGCGAAGAGAAGGACCAATCGCGGCACCGATCAAGACTTGAATACCGCGCGGCGGTGACAGGTCGCAAAATGGCCGCACGGTCACCCGGCAAGCCCCGAGCGCCTCAGCCGTGCGGGCTCGCCGAGAACGCACGTGTTCCGGCCAATGCGCCTGACTCCGGTGTGGCGCAACAATCGACGGCCCCTGGCGTGAACGATGCGATTTTTGAGGCATCCGCCGGGGTCGGCTATCGTGAGAGACGCAAAAGCGGTAGTCTTCGTGCTCGCACTTGGACGGACCACATCCAGCGATTCCGCCTCGTCGCGTGACACCAAGGAGCGCACCATGACCGCACACCGACCGGGCGCAGGCACCGAAGTCCCGCCGGATCACCATGCCGTCGTGTGGATCGATCATCACTTTGCAGAGATCACGCGCTTCGATCGGCATGCATCGACGTTCGAGCTCATCCACCATCGCGACGCGCCGCACACAATTCATCACAAGGCGGGAACGCCAGGTCCCGGCCACGTCGCCGAGGACGCGCCTTATCTGGCCGAGGTCACGCAGGCGCTGCGGCCAGTCCGTGAGATTTTGATAATCGGTCCCGGCCAAGTGAAATCGCAGCTCCAATCCTACATCGAGCGGCACGCGCCGGACGTCGCCAAGCGGATTCTCGGCGTCGAGGCCGCGGACCGTCTCACGCCGGGCGAGGTTCTGGACCACGCGCGCCGATATTTCGTGCGCAAGGACCGCATGCTTCCCCAGTAGGTTCGCGTCGCCCGATTTCGGCGCCGCGCGATGCAAGGATGCCGATGAACCCATCGACAGGCGTGGACGCGACCAATCAGAGCGCCGTCATTGCTTTTCTGTCCGATCCCAAATCCTATCGCGGCGACGTTCCGATCGTAGAGCGGCAGGAAACGCACGGCGCAATCGTCTTTCTGGCCGGAGACCGCGCCTACAAGCTCAAGCGCGCCGTTCGCTACGCCTACATGGATTTCTCGACCCTGGAGCGGCGCGAGGCAATGTGCCGCCGCGAGCTCGAGGTCAACCGTCGCTGTGCTCCGGACATCTATCTCGAAGTCCGTCCGCTCATCCGCGACGGCGGTCGCATTCGCTTCGGCGATCCGCGCGATCGCGAACGCGTGCTCGACTGGGTCGTCGTCATGCGCCGGTTTTCGCAGGACGCGCTGCTGGAACAGAAGCGCAGGAACGGCACGCTGGCCTTGCCGCTGATGCGCACGCTCGGCGAGACCGTCGCCGCGTTTCATGGCAAGGCCGAGAAGACCGGGGATTTCGGCGGCGCCGACGGCATCGGCGCGGTGATCCACGAGAACGCCGACGCCCTGGGCGCAATGCCGGACATCTTCGCGCCTCGCGAGGTCGAGCGTCTGATCGCTGCGTCGAAAGAGCGGCTTCGGCAGCTGACGCCCCTGTTGGACAACCGCAAGAAGGGTGGATCGGTGCGCCGCTGTCATGGCGACCTGCATCTCAACAACATTTACCTGGACCAGCATACGCCGGTCCTGTTCGACGCAATCGAATTCGAGGACGCGTTTTCCTGCATCGACGTCTTCTACGATCTCTCCCTTTTGCTGATGGATCTGGACGGCCACGGGCTGAGAGCCCACGCCAATCTGCTCCTGAATCGCTATCTGGAAAGGACGGGTGACTACGAGGGCCTGGAGGCGTTGCCGCTGTTTCTCTCCTGCCGCGCAGCCTTGCGCGCGCATGTCCGGGCATCGGCGGCCGCGCTGGCGCAGGAGCACGAGCGCAAGGAAGAGCTGCGCCGCGACGCGCAGGTCCTGTTCGGCCGGGCGTCGTCTTATCTCGAACCCGCAACACCTTGTCTTACGGCCGTCGGCGGATTCTCCGGAACCGGGAAATCGACGCTGGCCTACGGTCTCGCGCCGTCCTTCACGCCCGCGCCTGGGGCGATCGTCTTGCGCAGCGACATCGTACGCAAACAGCGCGCGTCGGTCGCCGAAACGAGCAGGCTGCCCGACAGCACTTATACGAAGGAGAGCAGCGCGGCGATCTATGCCCAGCTCGGCGACACCGCGCAGCGCGTCCTCGCCGCCGGCTACGCCGCGATCGTCGACGCGGTGTATGCGAGCGCGGCGGAACGCGACGCAATCAAGGCCACAGCGGAACGCGCCGGCGTGCCGTTCAGCGGCCTTTGGCTGAATGCGCCCACGGAGTTGCTCGAGGCACGGATTCACGCGCGGCGCGGCGACGCGTCGGACGCAACCATCGATGTCCTGCACCGGCAG
This sequence comes from uncultured Alphaproteobacteria bacterium, assembly GCA_963802815.1. GTDB lineage: Bacteria > Pseudomonadota > Alphaproteobacteria > Micropepsales > Micropepsaceae > Rhizomicrobium. The sequence goes on along the minus strand of CAWDKN010000012.1, from coordinate 27,410 downwards.
CTCCGCGCCGGCGACGTTCCGCGCGATTGGCGTCTCGTGGACGCGTCAGGCTCGGAGCAACACACGCTGGACGCCGCAAAGGCGGCGATGCCGCAAGGCGTCGTCGCCGCCTGAGCGGGTGCGTGTCATGGGATCAGAACGGCCGCGCCGCTCAACCGGCCGGCACGAAGATCGGAAAGCGCGGCATTGGCCGAGGCCAGGTCGTAGGGCACCGTCTGCGTGGTGATCTCGACGTCTTCCGCCAGGCGAAGGAATTCCTCGCCGTCCTTGCGGGTGAGATTGGCAACCGATCGCAGCGTCCGCTCACCCCACAAGATCCCATAAGGAAAGCTCGGAATATCGCTCATATAGATCCCGGCGCAGACGACGGTGCCTCCTGGACGAACCGCGCGCAGCGCCAGCGGAACGAGCTCGCCGACCGGTGCGAAGATGATTGCTGCGTCCAGTGGCTCCGGTGCCGGTCCGTCGGAATCGCCCGCCCAGACGGCGCCCATCTTGAGGGCGAAAGCGCGCGCGGCCGTATCGCCCCGGCGGACGAAGGCGAAGACGTCCTGTCCGCGGTGGCGCGCAACCTGGACGGCGATATGCGCCGCCGCCCCAAATCCGTACAACCCCAGTCGGGGCGCGTTTCCGGCAGCCTTGAGCGCGCGCCAGCCGATCAGACCGGCGCACATCAGCGGCGCCGCGGCTTCGTCGGAATAGCGCGCGGGAATTTGAAACACGTAGCGTGCATCGGCGACGGTTTCGGACGCGAAGCCGCCGTCGATCTGATATCCTGTGAAGCGCGCTCTGGGACAAAGGTTTTCCTCTCCCCGGCGGCAGAATTCGCACACGCCGCAAGTCCATCCGAGCCAGGGAATACCGACGCGCTCTCCGAGCGAGACGCCCGCAACTCCGGCGCCCGTCTCGATGACGCGGCCGATGATTTCATGGCCCGGCACGATCGGAAGCTTCGGGTCCGTCAGTTCGCCGTCGACAACGTGCAGGTCCGTGCGGCAGACCGCGCAGGCGCAGACACGGACGCGCACTTCGCCGGGCCCGATCGCCGGTGCCGGCATTTCCGCCAATACGAGCGGGCTTCCCGGCACAACCAACTGCATCGCGCGCATGACGACTGCTCCCATCTGGGCCCCGGATGCAACCAGCACATTCGCGACGAAACCGGCACGCTGTCTACCCGCCGCTCAGCGCTGGTCTTTTTGCGACGAGTTCCTCTTCCTGGATCGCGCGCAGATAGACGATCAAGCCGGATACCGATCTCGGATTCAACTGGAACCGCGGCATATCGGGATGACCGAGCTTGATCCCCTCGACGAGCTCCTGCTCCAGAACATCGGCGCGATAGCGGCGTAGAATGCGCCGGAAAGGCGGCGCATCGGGCCTGGGGCTTGCCCCGCTCGTGCCGATCGCGTGACAGAAGCCGCATTGCCTCTGGGCCAGGACCTGGCCGTCCTCGAATTGCGGCGATTGCCCGCCGGACGGCGCCGTCGCCGCGTGCGTCCCACCGAGTGCGCCGAGAAACATGGCCGCAGCCAGAATCGTGAAGGTCGCGCTTTGCGTGTTGCTCATCCGGTGCACAAGGTTCCAACCTTCGGAATTCAGATTGTCATACTTCACTGCGCGCTTCTTGACGGAGATCAAGTGTCACGAAGCGCGAGCATCTATCTTGTGCCGTGCTCCCTCGAGGAAGTGACGATGAAGGCGCTTGTCTATGAAGGCCCGGGCCGCAAGGCTTTGCTGGCGCGTCCGATGCCTGAAATCGCCGCAGCGACGGACGCCATCGTCAGGATCGTCAAGACGACGATCTGCGGCACCGATCTGCACATCCTGAAGGGCGACGTCGCGACGTGCGCACCGGGCCGGATTTTGGGTCATGAGGGCATCGGCGTAATCGACAAGGTCGGCGCGGGCGTCACCGCGTTCAAACCCGGCGATCGTGTCTTGATCTCGTGCATCTCGGCCTGCGGAATCTGCGAGAATTGCCGCAAGGGGATGTACTCGCATTGCACGACCGGCGGCTGGATTCTCGGCAATATCATCGACGGGACCCAGGCCGAATATGTGCGCATTCCGCACGCCAATACGAGCCTCTACCCTATTCCCGACGGTGTCGACGAGGACGCGATCGTCATGCTCAGCGATATCCTGCCGACCGGCTTCGAATGCGGCGTGCTGAACGGAAAGATCAAGCCGGGCGACACGGTGGCGATCGTGGGCGCGGGGCCGATCGGCCTCGCGACCCTGCTGACGGCACAGTTCTACTCGCCGGCGTCGGTCATCATGATCGATCCGGACAAGAACCGCCTCGAGATCGCCAGGCGGTTCGGCGCCACCTACACAATCGACGCGCGCGGCGACGAGGCCGCAAAGAAGGTCATGGCGCTCACGAAAGGGCGCGGCGTCGACACCGCCATCGAGGCCGTGGGCGTACCGGAGACCTTCATACTCTGCGAGAACATAGTCGCAGCCGGCGGCGTCATCGCGAATATCGGCGTGCACGGGCTGAAAGCCGACCTGCATCTCGAACGACTGTGGTCGCAGAACGTCACGATCACGACCCGCCTCGTCGACACGGCCGCGACGCCCATGCTGCTCAAGACGGTGCAGGCGGGAAAGATCGACGCGACGAGGCTCATCACGCACCGCTTTACGCTCGACGATATCCTGGACGCCTATGACACCTTTTCCCGCGCCAGCGAAACGCGCGCATTGAAGGTGCTCATCAGCACGTAGCGCAGGCCTCGCTCGCGAACGGCTAGTGGGCCAGCAGAGCCGCAATCCGGTCGTCACCCAGGACGTGCTGCGTGACGCCGCCGAAGATCAGCTCGCGCATGCGGTTGTGGCTGTAGGCGCCCATCACCAGAAGACCCGCCTTGGCGTCCAGCGCCGCAGCGACGATTGCTTCGCCCGCCCTGTGCCGGTTCGTCTTGACGGCCGTCGCGCGGACGGAAAATCCGTGCAGCCGGAGCATTCCGGCCAGGCGCTCCGCGGACTCCCGCGAGAAGGTCTCGTCGTCATCCTCCGCCGCGGCGAGCACGACGATCTCCTTCGCCGTTGCAAGAAGAGGCAACGCCGCCGTGACGGCGCGCGCAGCCTCGGGCGTCTCCTTCCACGCAATTGCAATCGTCTCGGAAAGCATTTGCGGCGCATGCGACGGGGCCAGCAAGACGGGCTTGCCGCTGCGGATCAGAACGTCGCCGGCCGCGTCCCATACGCGGTCACCCGACAGCGTCGCGCGGGCAATCACGACGAGGTCGTGAAACCGGGCCTCGGACGAAATCCGGCCGAGCGGCTCGTCTTCCACCTCGCGCCAGGACGCCGAGACTTTTCCGTTCGCCTGAACGGTATCGGCGATCACGACACCTTGTTGCCGGCAGAAGGCGTCATAAGCGTCATGCGCGGCGCGTGCACGCTTCTTGTCGAGGTCGATGAGCAGATTCCAGAACTCGGCCGGATACACGCCCATGCCGAGCCCCGGCTCCGTGGCGGAGGCTGTTCCGGCCACCAGCGCCTGCGGACTTTCGCGGACAAACAGGCAATCGAGACTGGCGCCAAACGGACGCCCGGCAAGTGCGGCCGTATTCATGGCCGCAGCATCGCTCTTGCCGCCGGCCAGAGACACCAGGATGGTCTTGTACATGACGTCGCCTTCCATAAGACACCGGCCGCAGAACATCTGATGCCAAGGCAGACGCGAGCACATTGACGTGGATCAGTCCGCACGTTGCCGCACAGCGCGGAGCATTGCCCGGCGCCGGCGCGGACCTTCACGCGAGGGCTTTGACGCGCATCAATGTCCGTGCCGTCCGACGGGTAGATCATAGTGCGAACAGGAGAAAGTCATGAACGACGCAATCCGCGACGCGCTTCGCGACCAGCGCCAGACTGACGAAGGCTATTTTCACCTCACACCCCACGGCTGGGTGCGCTTCGACCGGAAGCCCTATCCGTCCGATCGCGTGGAGACCTGGAAATACCAGATGGAGAAGCCGGCGCCGGACGCGAAAGCGCGCGTGCGGCTATCGCGATTGTGGGTTCTTTCCACCGCGGACGAGGCCTCGCGGGACGCGCTTCGCGTCCGCTACGGCGACGCGGTCATGCCAAATCCCGATCGCAACGTCGAGCTCAACTGCCGGGTCTGACCTGCCGAAGCACCTGGCTTTCGTGGCTGCCTCGGCTATCGCGCGCGCGCAAAAATTGGGATTTAGGGTGTTGCGGCAGCGCGATCCGCCCGAAGTGTCCGCGCGTATTGCGCGCGGGTATCGGTTCAATCAGGCCGGATCATGCTCTAGGCCCCCGCGGCCGCCGCGACCGCGAGCGCGGCGCGACTGGCGCGAACCTCGATCTGGGCCGCGAATTTCGAGATATCGGCCGGCTGGCATAACGCCGTTCCGGGTGTGAGCAGAGCCGCACTTCCCGCTGCGACGGCGATGCGCAGCAATTCTTCGAGCCCGCGCTCCTGCGCCAGCGACCATATCATCGCACCGAGAAAACTGTCTCCTGCGCCAACCGAGCCAACGGCCGCCACGCGAGGCGCCGGCGCGTCGAGGACAACGCCGCCGCCGACGAGGATCGCCCCTTGCGCGCCCAGCGTGAGGGCCACGAATTTCGTGGCACCCTGGGCGACCAGCCGCGACGAGGCGCCGATCCACGCCTCTCGCCCCTTCAGCTCTGCGCCCACGAGCGTGCCAAGCTCGCGAAGGCTTGGCTTGATCAGCTCGACATCGCCGCCCAGCGCGGCCTTCAACGCAGGGCCCGACGTGTCGAGCACGAATTTGGCGCCGCGCGAAGCGCTCATCGCCGCGATCTGCTTATAGAAATCGTCGGAGAGACCGGGCGGCAGGCTGCCGCTGGCGACGACAAATCCTCGGTGGCGAATCTGCGCGGCGACCATGTCGCGGCAAAGTCCGACCTCCGGCTGTGAAAGAGTCGGTCCCGGCAGGACAAATCGGTATTCCGAACCCGTCGCCGTTTCCGTGACGGCCATGTCCTCGCGCGTGTGACCCGTGATTGGTATGGATCTGCAGGCAACCCCCTCCGCTCCGACCAACTCGTCGAGCAGATCGCCGATCGGTCCGCCGGCCGGGTACACGGCGACGGTTTCCCCGCCCAGCCGATGGACCACACGCGCCACGTTGATTCCGCCGCCGCCCGCGTCACGGCGCTCGGGCGAGCATCTCAGCTTGTGCGTGGGCTCAAGCCTGCCGACCGACGTCGACACGTCCACGGCAGGATTCATTGTCAGTGTGACGACGCGGCGGGACACGGGCGACCTGATCACGACACGCGCGCGGGCATGCAGGAAACCAGCGCGTGCGTCGAATGGCCCATTTGCGTCCGTTTCTCGAGAGCGGCGAACGAAGCTTAGACAGCTGCGCGGCCGTGAAATTGATGCGCATCAAATCGAGCCTTTTCCTTCGCCGCGATTTGACCTGGGTCAATGCCGCAGGCGGCCGGGGCGCCGAAAATTGCCTACGGCCCTGCGCAGGATGTTCAGTCCGCGACGTCCCGGTGCTGTTGCAAAGAAGGACGACGATGACGGCGGACTATGTCAGGTGGTTTCGCGACATCCGCATGCGCGATGTGCCGTCGGTCGGCGGCAAGACCGCTTCGCTCGGCGAGCTTTACGGGACCTTGTCCGATGTCGGCATAAGGGTCCCGAACGGATTCGCGATCACCGCGCAGGCCTACCGCGATGCGCTCGACGCGGCCGGCGCGTGGCCGAAGCTTCATGCTCTGCTGGACGGACTTGGCAAGGCAGATACCGAGCTGTTGGCGCGACGCGCGAAGGACGCGCGCGATCTCGTTTTTGCGGCAACCGACAGCGAGGAGCTCAGACGACAGATCCTGGTCGCCTATGACGCCTTGAAAGCGGAATATGGCGAGCAGCTGTCGCTGGCGGTGAGAAGTTCGGCGACGGCGGAAGACCTGCCGAATGCGAGCTTCGCGGGCCAGCACGAGAGCTTCCTGAACGTGCGCGGCGAAACTGCGCTTTTGGACGCATGCCGGCGCTGCTTCGCTTCGCTCTTCACCGATCGCGCCATCGTCTACCGGCTCGACAACGCGTTCGATCACTTCAAGGTGTTCCTCTCCGTCGCCGTCATGAAGATGGTGCGATCCGATCTCGGCTCCAGCGGCGTCATGTTCACGCTGGACACCGAATCCGGGTTTCGCGACGTCGTCCTCATCAACGGAAGCTATGGGCTCGGCGAGAACATCGTGCAGGGCAGCGTCGATCCCGACGAGTTCTTCGTGCACAAGCCGACCTTCCGGTCGGGCTTCCGCCAGGTGTTGCGCCGTTCTCTCGGCGCCGAGCAGCTGCGCATGATCTATGGCGGACGTCAGGGAACGCAGGCGACGCGCAACATCCCGACACCGAGGACCGACCGGGAGCGATTCTGCCTCAGCGACGAAGACGTGCTGGCTCTCGCCGGCTGCGCAATCACAATCGAGGATCATTATTCGAAGGAAGCCGGACATCCCGAGCCCATGGATATCGAATGGGCGAAGGATGGGGTCGACAACGCGCTCTACATCGTCCAGGCACGGCCGGAAACCGTTGCCTCGCAGGTGGTAAGCGGCGTGCTCGAGACCTATGCGCTGGAGCGAGAGGGAAAGATCCTCGTGACCGGCCGCGCGATCGGCGAGCGCATCGCCTCGGGCAGGGCGCGAGTCGTTGCTTCACCGAAGGACCTGACGGCGTTTGTCCCGGGCGAAATTCTCGTCGCCGACGCGACGATGCCCGACTGGCAGCCGATCATGAAGACTGCCGCCGCCATCGTCACCAATCGGGGCGGCCGTACCTGCCACGCGGCGATCGTCGCGCGCGAGTTGGGGGTACCCGCCGTGGTCGGTACCGGTGACGCGACGACGACGCTGAAAACCGGGCAATCGCTTACGGTCAGCTGCGCCGGCGGCGAAACCGGGCACGTCTACGAGGGCCTGCTGCCGATTAAGAAGTCGACCCTCGCACTCAACACGGTGCGGCGGCCGAGGACCGCGGTCATGGTCAATCTCGGGGATCCCGACCTTGCCTTTCGCACCGCGATGCTGCCGAACGACGGCGTCGGCCTCGCGCGGATGGAATTCATCATCCAGCAATATATCGGCATTCATCCGATGGCACTGGCCGATCCCGCGAAGGTCGCATCGCTCAAGGAGCGCACCGAGATCGCGCGCCTGACGCGCGGGTTCGCGCACCCGGCGGACTTTTTCGTCCAACGTCTTTCGGAGGGCGTGGGCACGATCGCCGCAGCGTTTCATCCCAAGCCGGTGATCGTGAGGCTGTCGGATTTCAAGACCAACGAATATGCGGGGCTGCTCGGCGGAAGCGGGTTCGAGCCGAAGGAAGAAAACCCCATGCTTGGCTTTCGCGGTGCCTCGCGCTACGCCCACCCCGCCTATGCGGCGGGTTTCGCGCTCGAATGCGCGGCCCTCAAGCGCGTGCGCGACGACATGGGGCTCGTCAATCTCCGCATCATGGTCCCCTTCTGCCGGCGCGAGGCCGAGGCGCGCAGCGTCATCGAGGCGATGACGAAAAACGGGCTCGTGCGCGGCGTCAACGGGCTCGAGATCTTCGTGATGTGCGAGATTCCCAACAACGTGATTCGCATCGACGGCTTCTCCACCTATTTCGACGGCTTCTCGATCGGCTCGAACGACCTGACGCAACTGACGCTGGGCGTCGATCGCGACTCCGCGATGGTGGCGTTCGACTTCGACGAACGCGACCCAGGCATGCTCGAGATGCTGCGGCTGGCCGTGACCGGCGCGCGCCGCAATCGCCGCCATATCGGCATCTGCGGCGAGGCGCCCGCCAACTATCCCGAGATCGCCGCCGCCCTCGTCGGCTTCGGCATCGAACTCGATCAGCGTCAATCCCGGCAGCCTGGTGCGCACGATGGCGGTGGTCGCGGAGGCGGAGGACCGCAACGCCAGGACGGCCGCGGCCGCCGCGTCCTGACCTCTCTTTGAACGGTTGCCGCCCTGCCGTGTATAGTGGCGCTCTTCAAGCAGGATGGACGCCCGGCGATGGCAAATGAGAACGAACCGACCGATCCCGACGAGCAGAAGCTCAGCCTTTGGCGGACGGAACATGTGATCGCCCTGCTGGCCGCGATCATCGTCGTCATCATTGTTTTCCAGTTCACCGGCGAATCGGAACTTTTCATCGCCATCGGCAGCGGCATGGGCGCAGGCGGGCTGGCGTGGCTGCTCAGCTGGCTGCACCTGCAGCGGCGGGCCTAGCTAATCGCCCCGCCACGCCGCCGCGGGTTCAGACCCGGCGCCCTGGAACCCAGTCGTCGCCGTGCGCACTTAGGATTTCTTGATGTCTGCAACACCGCGCAGCCCTCCCCTTGAGGGCCGCCTTCCCTAAAGCTCCGGCGTGCCGAGTGGGTCTCACTCGCCGCGGCGAAGCCATTTGGCGTAGCCGGATGGGTCACGCAGTGTGTGCCATGCCAAATTCATGCTCGTGGAGGCGACGCGCAGGCCGCCCCCGATGTGTGAATCGCGCAGCCCCAGCCTGCGAGGGATACGCAAGATCATACCGGCGTGTCTTTCCGCGAAACTAGGGCTTCTCGGTCTTCGGTTTCGGGGTCGCGGCTGCGCTGGCGGCCATGCGATCGGCGAACAGCTTGCGCGCGACTTCGCCCATACGCACCGTCTCGTCGCGATAGTCGCGTGTCATCTCGGAAAACCACTTTTGCTGCGCGGCAAGCAGGCTGGCGATATCCTTGCAGTCGCGATACTCCTCGAGCGCGGCGCCGGTGCGCTCGAGCCGCTGCTTTACGAAACGGACAAACTCGTTCGAGAACGTCTGCAGGCCGCTTTCAAACGCGGCCTCCGCGCTTTTCACCATGTCGGTGAATGCGCGCGCGTCCGGTACCCCGATGTTGCCGAACCGGACACCGCCTTCCGGCTTCGCCGTCTTATCTGTGCTTCGCTCGGTCATAGCTTGTCTCCCTGGTCGGACCTGAAACCCGTCCGAGAGGAAAAGAATGTCACGGTCCAGACGTGAAGACTTGCGTCAGATCAACAACGATGGCGACGCGATCGGCAACGAAGTTGATCTCGAACAAGCCGTTCCGCCGTGTCGCGGGGTATTTGTCATTGTTCGCAAGGGGGATCTTCGATATGCGCTGGATTGGCTTGGCCATCGGCCTGACGATTGCGACGATTGCGGCAGGACGCGTCGAAGCGCAGAGGCCGCGCGAGCAGCCCGCCGAGATGAATTTCGACATGTGGTGCCAGGAGCAGCGTCATCTTCCGCCGGAACGCTGCGACAAGCGCCTTCCGCAGGACGACGCGCGGTTCGATGCGTACCGCTCAAAGATCGAAAGCTATGAGATGGTCAACCTGCAGCACCGCAGGGTCGAGCGCAGGCTCAATCGCACGATCCTGCACTACGATCCCGTCGACAATCCGGCGCAGCCCGCCACGCCGCCGTCAAGCCAGCCGCCCCGTTAGCGCCCATCCTCCGGCCGAGAAGCAGGGGGCTCCGGCACATGCGGTTGTCGGCCTCCGCCGGTGTCGTTGAATGTTCAAAAAAGGTTGACGCAAATCAGGGAAAGCCGGCTTCGAACCGTGCGCAATGGCGAAAATATGGGAGGTCTCACCGATGATCTCGTTCGAGGACTGCGCGGCTCTTTGCGGCATAGATCCTGAGGAGATCGCCGCCATCGCCGAGCACGAGCATGTGCCGGAAATCGCCGCGGCAGCGCTCGCGAGTTACCTGCTCCAGCAGCCGGACGGCGAGCAGGCGATCCGCGCGATGATCGTCGACGACATCCAGGCGGCGCTCGCTCAGCACAAGACGAATCACGCGGCGGCCCTGTTCATGGCGCTGCGGCACTTCGCGAGCGAGCACCCGCACTGTCTCGGGGCGGAGAATCCCTCAAGCCTCTAGGCGGTTGCCAGCGGGGTCGCAATCGGCCTGCGGGACTCTGCAATCGCCGCCATTTGGCCGAATGTCGGCCTTCGCGCTATCAAGCGCCAATGTGGCTTCTTTTCGCGCTTTCGGGCCCGGTCCTCTGGGCCGCATCGACGCACATCGACAAGTACCTCGTCGACCGGTTCTTCAAGAACAGCGACACGGCGGTGCTGATGGTGTTTACCGCGATGATCGGCGTCGTCATGCTGCCGCCGATCTGGTTCTTCCGGCGCGGCGTCTTCTCGCTCCATCTTTTCGATATCGCCGTGATGATCGTCTCCGGCATCCTCTACATGGGCGCGATGCTGTTTTATCTGCGCGCGATCCAGTCCGAGGAGGCGTCCGTCGTGGCGCCCCTCTTCCAGGCGTCGACGCTGTTCACGCTCCTGTTCGGCTACCTCCTTCTCGGCGAAGTCCTGAGACCGATCGAGCTCGCGGCCGGCGGGCTCATTCTCGCCGGCGCGCTCGTCGTCTCGCTCGGCGCGCCGTTTCGCGCCCGCGCGTTCCGATCCCGTCTCGTCCCGCTGATGCTCGCCGCAACATCCGTGATGGCGCTGTCGTCGGTGATCTTCAAATATTTCGCCGTGCGCGACGAGTTCTGGATCACGACGTTCTGGATCAATGTCGGCGAAGCGCTGTTCGGACTGGCGATCATCGCCGTCCCGCATTACCGCCTTCAGTTTGTGGCGCTGTTCCGGCGCAGCCCCGGCGCTGTCACCGCCATCAACGGTGCCAACGAGCTGATCAATCTCGGCGGGGGGCTGGGCGTTCGCTATGCCTCGCTGCTGGCCCCGGTGGCGCTGGTGTCCGCGGTCTCCTCGACATCGACGCTGTTCGTGTTCGCGTTCGGCATCCTTCTGACCTGGTTCTACCCTGCGCTCGGCCGCGAAGATCTGTCATGGCCGAACCTGGCCCGAAAAGGCGCGGGTGCGGTGCTGGTCGCGGCCGGCGTGGCTTTGATCAATCTTCCCGCTTATGGCTAGCCAGCAATTGTCGCCTCATCGACCTTGGGCTGTTTTCTTTGCTACTGTCGCGATATGAGAATTGTTCCTCTCGCGCTCGCCACGGCCGCCGTCTTTATTCTCGCACCGCAGGCCGTTGCGGCCGATACCGAGGCACAGCCGCCCGAAGTCGTTGCCCGCTGTCAGAGTTGCCACGGTCCGGGCGGCGACAGCGCCTCTGCGAGCGTGCCAAGGCTGAACGGACAACAGGCCGCCTACATCGCAAATCAGCTCCAGGATTTTCTCGATCCGACGCGCATGGATCCGCACGCGATCAAGTCGATGTGGGACGTCGTGTCGAACACCAACAGCGCGGCGTTCCCAGTCATTGCCGCCTACTACGCAAGCCAGGCGCCCACGCGGTCCCGTTCCGGCGCCCTGCACGCGGCCGAAGGTAAGACGCTCTACGACAACGGCGCCCCCGGCGTCCCCGCATGCCAGGCGTGTCATGGCGCGAACGGCGAAGGCAATGGCGCCGTGCCGCGACTGGCCGGCCAGCATGGCGAATATCTCTTCAATCAGATGACGCGGCTCGAGCTCGACATCCGCGAGAGCGGCGTCATGCACCCGAACCTCAAGAGCATTTCCGACGCCCAGATCAAGGCGCTCGTTGCCTATCTCGCAAACGACTAGAGCGTGGTGGGCCTGCCAGGACTCGAACCTGGGACCAGACCGTTATGAGCGGCCAGCTCTAACCAGCTGAGCTACAGGCCCCACCGAAGCCGCTTCCTATCGGAATTGTGCTGGTGCGGAAACCCCTTGGCGAGGGCCTGTCGGCGCGGCGTCCGGTCCGGATGGCCGCGGCGGCCAAAGTCAAAATCCCGATGTCGTGAATGGCGGTCTATGATCCGCCGCAGGCCTGCCGTGCTTTCGCCGCGGGCGCGGCCGACGGTCCTGCGCCTGTTTGATCGAAGGGATAACGCCATGAAGGAGTTTCACCGCCTGCTCGCGAGCGCCTCCGCGCGCGCCTGCCTCACCGCTTTCGTCCTGGCACTTCCCGCCACGGCCGCGCTCGCCGACCCGCCACAGCGCACCATCACGGTGAGCGGCGAAGGCGAAGCGCTCGGCACGCCCAATTCGGCGCACATCTCCGCCGGCGTCACGACGCAAGCCACGACCGCTGCCGAGGCTCTGGCCCGCAACTCCGCCGCGATGAACAATGTGTTCGCCGCGCTGAAGGGGCTCGGCATCGCCGACAAGGACATCCAGACCTCGGACTTCTCGGTTCAGCCGCAATATGCGCCCTACAACTCCAACAGCACCGACACCCAGCACATCGTCGGCTATCAGGTTTCGAACCAGGTCAACGTCGCGCTCGACAGCGTCTCGCGCGTGGGACCCACGATCGATGCGCTGGTCGCGGCGGGTGCCAACCAGATGAACAGCATCGCCTTCACGATCAAGGATTCGAAGGCACTGCTCGACCGGGCGCGGACCGAAGCGGTCGACGACGCCGTGGCGCGCGCGGAAGTGCTGACCAGGGCCGCGCATGTGACGCTCGGCCCGATCCTCTCGATCCAGGAAAGCGGCGGCGAAGGACCGCGTCCGGTCATGTTCGCGATGGCGCGGATGGCTGCCCCCGCGCCGACACCGGTCGCCGCCGGCCAGCAGAGCATCTCGGCGGGCGTGGCGATCACATGGGAATTCAGTAGAAGAGCGACCCTCCCCTCGAGGGAGGGTCGAAGCGCGAAGCGCTTCGGGGAGGGGCTTACGGCACCGAGGCTTGCCTCCCCGAAAATTCTCTCCGCTTCGCTCCGATATTTTTCGACCCTCCGTCAAGGGGCGGGTGGTTTAGCTTCATCGACGCGCGCCGCCACTTCCACATGGCACGCTTGTCCGCTCAGGGGATGGCTCCAGACTGCCAATATCCCGCGCGGGCGCGCGCATAGTCCCATTCGCTCACGTACGGAAGCGTACGCTCGCGGCCGCAGTCGCAGCTATTGGCGCTTTCGAGCCGCCCGGAAGACAGATCTCGCAAGAATTCCGCCACGGTGCGGCGAAGCCACGCCGGTCGTGGCGGCTCGCCGCGGTCGGGCTGGCCAAGCTCGCAGAACGCCGATCGTTCGTTGAGGTCCATGGTCGCGCTCAGCGTGCCGGCGCGAACAGGACGAGCGCGCGAACCTCGATGCTCTCTCGCGGGAGCGCCGTCGCGGGTGTCGTCGGATCGTCAAACCCCGTATGCGGCGTGAAGCGCGCCGGATTCGCCCGGTCGGAATCGTAGCCTTTGATCAGGATGACCTCGTCCCGGGCCATCCGCGGGAAATAGTACCAGTGATGGTTCGGGTTGAGTTCGACGGCATAGGTCTCGCCGACCTTGTCCGGATAGATGAGATCGCTCGCGATGAGATCGTCGGAAGCGATCGTGCGCGCGTCCGCGACGGCGAGCGGCGTATCTTCGAGAGGCCCGCGGATGGGGCGCCAGACATTGACTTCGATGAAGCGGTTTTCGAGCCGCCAGCTGGCCTCGGCGCAGCCCAGATGGTCGTTGAGACGCCTGCGCCCCGAATATTCGGTGTAGTCGTTGTGGACGCGGCGCACCGGCTCGCGCATGCCTTTCACGCCCGCCCGCGCTTTCGGGATCGAGCGGATCGTGTGGTCGAAGATGACGACCTTCTCGCCGCCGGTTTCGCGTTTCAGCAGCGTCTCGATCTCGGGATAGTAGCGGCTGCGGATCTCGTCCTCGTCGTAGAAATCCGCGACCTCGCTCGCGTGCCGGCGCAGGACGAAGCCCTGCTCGTCGAGCGAGAGCCGGTTGGCGACAGGACGCGCGTTGCGCACCAGAATTCCGTCGACCGCGTTGACCTCGCCAGATCGCGCCGGTTTCCCCGGCGGCGGCTCGAATGTGTAGTTGTACGGCTTGGTCTCGGTGCGCACGAGGTAGTTGAGGGTCGTTCGCACGCCACTAAGGGACTGGGATTCGCGGATGTTCACATCGGCCTCCTGTTCCTGTCTTGCAATACTATAGTTTATCGATAAATTTTGGCAAGTTGGTACACATCGGGAGATGGCCTCATGCGGCAAGGCGCGCGACATGGCGATCGCAACATTGCGGGTACGTGTTTCGGCCCGTCGCTGATCGCGGGCGCCTCGTCCCACGGACCCGCGCCCGAAGCGCTACGCGTAATCGAGCGCCTTTCGCACAGCGGCCCGCGTCCGAAGCCCGATATCGCCGAGGTCCGCCGCTGCTACAAGGATTCCCGCAGGCCGCTTCTGGCGCCGCTCGCGGATGTGGAGAGCGTCGTTCACGTCCGGTCCGGCCCGCACAATTCGCCGCCCCTTTGGATCATACGCCCGGCGGGCTTCACGCCCGGCCTGGCGCGTCCGGGTCTCGTCTATCTTCACGGAGGCGGCTGGACCGTGGGCGACTTCGAGACCTATGAGCCCTTTTGCCGCCAGCTCGCGAACGCGCTCGGCGCGGTCATCGTGTTCGTCGAATACAGGCTCGCGCCCGAGCATCCCTTCCCGGCAGCCTATGAGGACGCCCGGATCGCCTTGCAGTGGGTCGTCCGGAACAGCGCCTGGCTCGGCATCGATCCCGCGCGCGTGGGAATCGGCGGAGACAGCGCCGGAGGAAATCTCGCCGCCGCGATCGCGCTGGAAGAGCGCGATGCCAGTACGCGACTCTGGCTGCAACTGCTTCTCTATCCTTGCCTCGATCTGACGGCCTGTCTCGAACTCGCATCGCGAGTTCGCGGACGGGTATCTGCTGACCCATGATCTTTACGCCTGGTACCGCCGCAACTATGTCGGCGGCTTTCCCAAGCCCGGCCACTGGCGCCTGTCGCCGCTCTTTGCGCATAACGTGTCAGACCTGCCGCCGGCGGTCATTCTCTATGCGGGCTTCGATCCCTTGCGCGACGAGGCGATTGCCTATTCGGGGCGATTGGAGGACGCGGGCGTCCCTACGGCCACGCTCGCCTTTCTCGACATGATCCACGGCTTCCTCACCATGGGCGGCGCGATCTCCGAGGCGAACGTCGCGGTCGAACGGATTGCAGCGACGGTGGCGACGCTTGTTGGGAGGCTGAACTAGAACGGGCCCCCCGCGGGGACGGATTTTCCGAATCGACGCTCGTGTACCGCGCTGCGGGACGAAGATTTCAGCTTCGCTATGCCGGCGACAGGCTTTCCGTCCGCACGCGCAGTTCCGCGCGCGCCGGGAGGCGTCGGACATTGTCTCATCCGTGTCGTTAGGGCGGGAGTGGCGCGACTTGCGGCTCAAATCCCGCCGGATATGAAAGCGCCCCGCCGAGGGGTTTGCTCGCGAGGCGCACGAACTGACTATAACGAAATATATAGCTCCACTCTCCGATGGAGTCAAGAACGAAATGTGAACTTACAGCGTATATTTTGCGGCATTCCTGGCTTTGGTCGAGGTGCCAAAATCCCAGCAATGGCGCGAAATAAATTTCAAAATGGGGCCCGGGCGCGTTTTTCGGGCCATTTCGGCCGGGCCGCTCGCCGCACATTTTTCAGAAGCGAAATGGCCAACGGTCGTCATCGCCCGGCTGGCGAGCAGGCGAACACGGGCGTGTCGATTACGTGGGCGATTTTTGTTCATTGGAGGCGCGGCCCTCCCCTTGAGGGCTCGAGGGCTCGCGATTCACACATCCCCAAAGGTCGTGATGGCCGGGCTCGTCCCGGCCACCATGAACACGAATTCCGCATTGGCGGGGATTGCGCCCGCCACGCACAGGCTTCCCCGCACACCGTGGCCGCGCGAGCCGCGTCCATTTCGACGAGATGTCGTAGCCCTCAAGGGAAGGGGCGCACCAATATACGGCAGCGTTTCCCTACTTCTGCGCTTCCAGGGCGTCGATCTGGTCCATGATGCGGTTCATTCGGGCGACCAGCGCCTGGTAGGGCGCGGGCGTCGCCATGTCGAGACCGGCCTTCTTGTAGAGCGCGTACGGGTAGTCCGAGCCGCCCGCCTTCAGCATGGGAATGAAGCGGTCGCGCGCGGCGGCCGGATCGTGCTCCATCGCGTCGGCAAACGCGGCCGCGCCCGCCATCGACGTCGCGTACTGCCAGACATAGAAGCCGTAATAGAAGTGCGGAACGAAGGCCCATTCGATGCAATAGGCGGGATCGACCTTCATCGCCCCGTCGGCCTCGCCGTAATACTTCTTCAGCAGGCCGCAATAGAGATCGGTCATCCGCGCGCCGGTCAGCGCCCGGCCTTGCTCCAGCTCCTTGTGGATGGCGAGCTGGAACTCGGCGAACATGGTCTGGCGGAAGAACGTGGCGCGGATCAGCTCGAGGCCCTGTCCCAGGTAGTACAGCTTCTCCTGCTTGGTCTGCGCGTGCGCCGCCATGTAGTCGGCCAGCAGCATCTCGTTGGTGATCGAGGCCGTCTCGGCGATGAAGGTCGAGTAGTTCGAGGTCTCGTAGGGCTGCGTCTCGTCCTCGAGCAGGGTGTGCACCGCGTGCCCCCACTCATGCACGAAGGTCGAAAGCGACTGGTAGTCGTAATTGTGGTTCAGGTGCAGGTAGGGGTGCACGTCGTAGGCCGAGCCGTTCATATAAGCGCCCGAGGCCTTGCCCTGGCGCGGCAGCACGTCCATCCAGCGCCCGGCGAACGCCTTGTGCAGCTCCGCCGCATATTCCGGCCCATAGGGCGCGGTGACGTCGAACGCAATGCGCTCGGAATCCGCGATGCTGAAATGCAGCGGCTGGTCGAGCGTGAACATCGAGGGATAGACGTCGTAGTAGCCGAGATCGTCGGTGATCCCGAGCAGCTTCTTGCGCAGCTTCAGGTACCGCACCATCGCCGGCAGGCCCGCATTGGCCTGCGACACCAGCTGCTCGTAGACGGCCTCGGGCATATTGTCGGCGAAGGTCGCGTCCGACAGCGCGTCGGGATAGTGGCGCACCTTGGCGTCGAACTCCTCGCCCATCACCTGCGTCGCCAGCGTCTGGCCGAAGGTGCCTTCGTATTTCTTCCACGTGCCCCAGAACGCGTCGAAGACGAGCTTGCGGTCGGCGCGGTTCGGCGACTGGCGGTATTTCTCGTAGGTCGAGGTGTCGAGCGTCGCCTTGGTGCCGTCGGACAGCGTCACCGTCGGGAACGGCAGCTCGCCGTTGGCGAGCTGGCTGAAGATGCTGTCGGGCTGCTGCAGCACGTCGCCCGCCGCCGCCATGACGCTCTCGCTTTCGGGGCTCAGCGTATGCGGCGCCGCGCGCAGCGCATCGTTGAGGGAGAAGCCGAAGCGGCGCGCGAGCTCGGGCGACTTCGCGATATAGGCATGGACCTTGGCCGCCCCGATCCTCAGGATCTCGGGCGTCAGCCATGAGGTGTTTTCGCCGAATTGGGTCGCCAGCGCCGCGGCCAGCTGCACGCGCTCCTGGTTGGCCGCGATGCGTACATCCTCGTCGCCCTTTAGCGTGGCATAGACGTTGAGCCGGTCGACTTCCTTGTGCACGGCGCTGATCTTGGACAGCGCGGCCAGCATCGCATCGGCGCTCTTGCCGAGCGTGCTCTTGAGAGCCGAGAGCGTCGCCGCCTCGGCCGCGATCTTGTCGTGTGCGGCTGTCCAGGCCTCGGGCGACGGGTAAAGGTCGCTCAGGTCCCACATATAGGCGGGGTTGCTCGCGTCTGATGCGGGCGGCGTGGAGTCGTCCGCGAATGCCGCAAAGGGCGCGGCCGTGATCAGAAGCGCAATGGCCCAGGCTTTCATGAGGGATCCCCCGATTGGTGTGTGGACGTCAGACGGGCGTAGCGGTTCGGGCCGCCACGGGGCCAGTCACGCCTGCGTGATCCCGATAGGGGATAGCCGCGGCGGGCGCAATATGGCGCCCGGAGTCCCGAAAGATCGTGGCGGCGAGCGCCCAGTTTTGCTTCGGAAATGTCGCGCCGAAGACCTGGGGCGGCGCGAGAGAACCTGCTCTATATAAAGGTCCCGATCGCACCCCATCCGGATCCCCCATGACCGCCAATCCCTTCTTCGAGACCTGGACCGCCCCTTTCGCGGCGCCGCCCTTCGACCGCATCGCGCCGGAGCATTTCAAACCGGCCTATGACCACGCGCTGGCAGAGCACGACCGCGAAATCGCGCAGATCGCCGGCAATCCGGAGGCGCCGAGCTTCGAGAACACGATCGCGGCGCTCGAAGACACGGGCCGCGCGCTCGCCCGCGTCGAGCTCGTGCTTTTTAACCTGTCCTCGTCTCACACCAACGACGCGCTGCAGGAAATCGAGCGCGACATGTCGCCCGTCATCGCCAAGCACTGGAACGCGGTCTATCTGAATGCCGCCCTGTTCCGCCGCATCGATGCGCTCTACCAGGCGCGCGCCGGCCTCGGCCTCGACGCGGAATCCCTGCGCGTGCTCGAACGCCATCACCTCGATTTCGTCCGCGCCGGCGCCAGACTCGAAGGAGACGCGCGCACGCGGCTTGCCGCCATCACCGAGCGCCTGGCGACGCTCGGCACGTCCTTCTCGCAGAACGTGCTCGCCGACGAGCAGGACTACGTCCTTCCGCTGAAAGAGGACGACCTCGCCGGACTTCCCGACTATGCGCGCGACGCCGCGGCCGAGACGGCGAAGGAACGCAAGCTCGATGCGCCCTATGCCGTCACCACCGCCCGCTCGAGCGTCGAGCCCTTCCTGCAATTCGCCTCGCGCCGCGACCTGCGCGAGAAAGTGTTCAAGGCCTGGTCCGCGCGCGGCGACAATCCGAACGCGCAGAACAACATCGCCAACATCGCCGAGATCACAGCGCTGCGGGTGGAGCTGGCGAAGCTGCTGGGCTATCCGACCTTCGCCCACTACAAGCTCGACGACACGATGGCCAAGCGGCCCGAAGCGGCGCGTGCGCTGCTGGAGCAGGTCTGGGCGCCGGCGCGGGCGCGGGCGCTCGAGGAACGCGACGCCCTGCAGGCGGTGATCGTCGAAGAAGGCGGCAATTTCGATCTCGCCGCCTGGGACTGGCGCTTCTACGCGGAGAAGCTGCGCAAGCAGCGCTACGATCTCGACGAATCCGAGATCAAGCCGTATCTCCAGCTCGACCGGATGATCGAGGCCGCGTTCTACACCGCCAACCGGCTGTTCGGCCTCGAATTCCGCGAGCGCCACGACATTCCCGTCTATCACCCCGATGTCCGCGTCTGGGAAGTGACCCGCGGCGGCAAGCATGTCGCCATCTTCTACGGCGATTATTTCGCGCGCGCGTCGAAGCGCGGCGGCGCCTGGATGAGCTCGCTGCGAGACCAGGAGCGCCTGAAGAGCGAGGTCACGCCGCTGGTCCTCAACAATTGCAACTTCCCGAAGGGCGAGCCGGCGCTGCTGAGCTTCGACGAGGCCCGCACGCTGTTCCACGAATTCGGCCACGCCCTGCACGGCATGCTGTCGAACGTCCGCTATCCGCGGCTGTCCGGCACCAATGTGGCGCGCGATTTCGTCGAGCTGCCGTCGCAGATCTTCGAGCACTGGCTGGAGGAGCCGCAGATCCTCGAACGCTTCGCGGTCCACGCCGAGACCGGCAAGCCGATGCCGAAGGCGTTGCTGGAGAAGCTCGTCAGGGCGCGAAACTTCAACCAGGGCTTCGCCACCGTCGAGTTCCTGGCCTCGGCCTTCGTCGACATGGATTTCCATGCGCTGGGCGAGGCGCGCGATCTCGACGTGGCCAAATTCCAGGCCGCGTCGCTCGAGGCGCTCGGCATGCCGAGGGAGATCGCCATGCGCCATGCGAGCCCGCATTTCCTGCACGTGTTCGGCGGCGACGGCTACTCGGCCGGCTATTACAGCTACATGTGGTCGGAGGTCCTCGACGCCGACGGCTTCGAGGCCTTCGCCGAGACGAAGGACGCCTTCGATCCGGCGACCGCAAAGCGGTTGCACGACCACATCTATTCGAGCGGCGGCACGCGCGACTTCGCCGAGGCCTACCGCGCCTTCCGCGGCCGCGATCCGAAGATCGACGCACTGCTGGAGGGACGGGGGTTGAAGGCGGCGTAAGGGTTGGCGGTCCTCCTCAAAAAATTCAGCACTGTCCGCGCCGAACTTTGCCCTCTGACAAGCCGTGGGTGGACTGCGCCGAGCATCCCCCTCGGACCTGGCGGCCCACTTGGTTGAGGCCGCCGCGCCCCTTTCGACCGCGCGAGGCGCAGCGCGGGGATAAACTCCGCGCGGCGGGAGAGGAGATCGCAGGCGTGCGACGCCTCGGCCTCTTGACCTCTCCCGCGCCGCTGCCGGAACTTATGTCATCAGAGGGGATTCATGGTCCGGTCTTTAAAGCTCGCCGGCATTCACATCGCGCTCGTCGCTATGGTTTTGCGCGCGCTTCTTCCGGCCGGCTGGATGCCCAACCCTGGCGGCGCGGCCGGCACGCCCTTCGTCATTTGCACGGTCGACGGGCCGCGACACGCAGCTCCAACGCTCGGGGCTGATTCGGGCAAGCATCATTCAGACCAAGACAATGACAGGCAGCACGACACCTGCCCGTTTGCCGCTGCCGCGCATTGGGCAACGCCTGTCGGCGGCGTTTGGCTGCTTCCTTCGAATCTGACGGCAGCACTCGAGTCCAGTCCGCCCGGTATTCGCTTCATCGCAAATGGCGCGCGTTACTCGCGCCAGTCTCCGCGCGCCCCACCCTCGCTGGCCTAGACGCCGAACTGTCTGAGCCTCGGGCACGCCCTTAGTTCGTGCCTGCGCGATCTTGTCTCTTCGAACGAGGGTTCCATGTTGAACATTCATTCCCGCGCGGATGCGCGGTCCGCCAATCGCGTGTCGTCACGGTTGGTGGAATTGCACGCAGCGGCCGCCGCCGCGCTTCTTTTCGTCGTCGCACTGCTTCCGTCGGACGCGCAGGCCTGCGCTTGCGGTTGCGGCATATTCGATATCGGCGGGAACATCCTGGGGGCGATGCCGACAGGCTCGCCAAGCGGCGTTTCGGTCTGGTTGCGCTACAGTACCATGAACCAGAACCAGAACTGGGAACACGGTTCCAAGGCGCCTGCTGCGGACAATGGCGACAAGAACATCGATACCGACTTCTACACGGTCGGCGCCGAATACATGATCAATTCCGACTGGACTGTGATGGCCGAGCTGCCGGTCTACCAGCGCAGTCTCACGACGACGGACGATGGCACGGTTTTCGGCCCGGCGGGCAGCGTCTACACCGGCCGGATCACCGACCTCGGAGACTTGGAACTCTCCGCGATGTACACGGGCTTCTCCTCGGATATGTCGAACGGCCTCAGCCTTGGCGTGAAGCTGCCAAGCGGAAATTACACGGGTCCGAACGGACCGCTTGGGGGCGCGGAGTTCGATCGCGACAGCCTCCCCGGCACCGGCAGCACCGATCTCATCGTCAGCGGTTATCACATCGGCACGCTCAACTCCGACGGCTCTCTCGGCTATTTTGCGCAGGCGCGTTACCAGTTCGCGGTCATGACCCGCGACAGCTATCGCCCCGGCAACGAGCTCGATGCCGCTGTGGGGCTCAGCTACGACCTCGGCGAACACGGACCGCTCACGGATCTGCTGCCGATCCTGCAGCTGCTCGGAAGCTATCGCGAGAGCGACAGCCAGGCAAACGCCGATCCGCTGAATTCCGGCTACAAGCGATTGCTGATCGCACCAGGCATCCAGGTCCGGATGAACCAGTTCAAACTCTACGCCGATGTCGAACTCCCGATCTACCAATACACAAATGCAGCTCAGAGCGTAGCGATAGAGGGAACATCGGGACAGCTGGTGGCGTCAGCACTGTACAAGATTCAGCTCGGCTATGATCTTTGAACGCAAGCGCCAGAACCGACGGTCATCTTCATGCGGAGTACGAAAATGAAGCGAGCTTATTCGGGTGTCGTATTCGTCGCGATGGCCTCGGTATCGTTGGCGGTGATGCCGGCATGCGCCGCTTCCGCGCCGCAAATCGTGGTCACGGATGCGTGGTTTCGAGCGTTGCCCGAAAGCCTGCCGGCCGGCGGCTATTTCACCCTGCAAAATGAAGGAAATCGACCGCTGACGCTTGTCGGTGCGACGTCACAGGCATGCGCCATGCTGATGCTTCACAAATCGGAGACGATGAGCGGCATGTCCGGGATGAGCGAGGTGACGAGCGTGGACGTACCTGCCGGGGGCACGCTCGCGTTCGCGCCCGGAGGCTACCATCTGATGTGCATGAGTCCCGGAGCGGCCATGAAGTCCGGGGGAACGGTTTCCGTCGCCCTCAAATTCTCGGACGGGACTAAGATCGAAACCGAGTTCGCAGTTCGCTCGGCCAGGGGCAAGTAGGCTCCGCGCGGCAAGTCCGCAATCCGGAATTTTTGCAGCACCGGCGCGCTCCTTTGAGCGCGCCGGCAGCGCCGGTCTCGTGGAGCCATTGCGTGAATTCTCAAGTTGAGGCTTTATCTTATCGCTCCGGCGCAAGGGAGCGATACATCAATTGCAGGACAAAATATGCTTCGCCCTTTGGTCCCATTGCTCGTCGCGTCGTTGGCGTTAATCGCTTTTCCCGTGCGCGCGGTTGAGCCGCCGAAAGTCGCTATCGCCACGATGTCGGACCTGCCGGTCGTCGTGACCGCGCCCTATGACGAAAATGCTGACGCCAACGCGGATGTCGGCGCGGCCCTGGCGCGGGCAAAGGCGAACGGCAAACGCGTGCTGATCGACCTCGGCGGCAATTGGTGCACGGACTGCATCGTCTTCGCCAACGTCCTGCAGCTGCCGGAGATCAAGGCCTTCGTCGCACGCCACTACGAAGTCGTCGTCGTCAATGTCGGACGCTTCGACACCAACCTGCAGATTCCCGCGCGCTACGGGATTACCACGCGCCTCGAAGGCGTGCCGGCGGTGCTGATTGTCGATCCGGATGGAACGTTGGTCGACGCCGGCCACGTCGCGGCGCTCGCCGACGCGCGCCACATGACGCCGCAGGGAATCGCGGACTGGTTGGCGCAGTGGGCGAAATGAGCCGCTTTCAGCTGGGGCGAACGACCTTGTCGATCACCTGCATGACGCCGTTCGCCTCGTAGACATCGTAGATGGCGATATCGGCGACCTGGCCCTTGCTGTCGATCAGGACGATGTTCGTGGGCCCGTTCATCTGGGCCACCAGCGTGTCGCCCTCGATGGTCTTGAGCCTCGCCTGTCCGCCGCCTTCGCCGATCAGGCGCAGCAGAAGTTCTTGGAATCGAGCATCCCGCGGACGATGTGATAGTCGAGCACCTTGGCGACCTCGGCCTTATCGCCAAGGGCGCCGGCCGCGGCGAACGCATCATTTGTCGGCGCGAACACAGTGAAGGGCCCCTTGCCCTTCAGGACATCGGCAACGCCCGTCTGCTGCAGGGCGCCGACCAGCACCGTGTGCTCGGGCGAATGGGCGGCATTGTCGAAGAGATCGCGCGACGGGAGCATCGCCTCGCCCGCGACCATCGGGTTCATGACTTCCGCGTTGGGATCGGGTGTGGGCGTCCGCGTGACCGCGCCGGCGCCGGCACCGATCATCACCGCTGTGGCTGCTGCTACGACTATCGCCAGATGCTTCATCGGCGTTAACCCCTGTGACGGCGCCGCGGGAAGCGGGCCGTCTTCAGGGTGGAAACGCAACTGCGATGCGGGGGTTCCGGCGATGGAGTCAACACCTTGGTATTCCTGTCCGGTCCCATCTGGGAACAGCGAGCCGGGGCTCGAACCCGTCGGCTCCCCCCTGCCCCGGTGCTTCCGGCTCGGACTGCTATGATGCCAGCGCGATCTCCCGCGTCGGATTTGGGAACAACACGCTCGCGCCTTCGTCGGCGGGGCCGACCATGGCGCGAAACGGCGCGAACAGCTCGCGTCCCAGGCTTCGTCCGGGCTCAGGCGCTGCGGCCGGTTCGCGCGCCATCAGAACGTCGCGCGGGACCTTCGCCTCCAGAACACCGCGCTCGCCGTCGAGCCGGACCACGTCGCCGTCGCGAAGCCGGGCGATCATTCCGCCACTGGCCGCTTCCGGTGTCACATGGATCGCCGCGGGAACTTTGCCCGAGGCGCCCGACATGCGGCCATCCGTGAGCAAGGCGACGTGAAAGCCCTTGTTCTGCAGCACCGACAGGGATGGCGTGAGCTTGTGCAGCTCCGGCATGCCGTTCGCCTTCGGCCCCTGGTAGCGCAGCACCACGACGGCGTCGCGCGCGAGCGAGCCGCGCTTGAACGCGTCCAGGAACGCGTCCTGGCTGTCGAAAACGACGGCCGGCGCTTCGACGACGCGATGCTCGGGCGCGACGGCGGAGACTTTCATCACCGCGCGCCCGAGATTGCCTTTGAGCAGCTTCAGCCCGCCTTCCGTATCGAAGGGATCGTCCGCCGCGCGCAGGACGTTGCGATCCAGCGACTTTGGCGGGGGCTCGCCCCAGGCGAGGGTACCGTTTGCCAGACGCGGCTCGCGCGCATAGGCGGCAAGGCCCTCGCCCGCGACCGTGGTGACGTCGCCGTGCAGCAGACCCGCATCCAGCAGCGTGCGTACGAGCAACGCGGTGCCGCCCGCCGCATGGAACAAATTCACGTCGGCGGGGCCGTTGGGATAGATGCGCGCCAGCAACGGAGTCACGCGCGAGATATCGGCGAAATCCTGCCAGTCGAGAATGATGCCGGCGGCGCGCGCCATCGCCGGCAGGTGCAGCGTGTGATTGGTCGAACCGCCCGTCGCCGTCAGGGCGACGACGGCGTTCGCGACCGTACGCTCGTCGACCACGCGGCAGAGAGGTGCAGAGCCGTCGCGCGCCAGCATGCAGGCCTGCCGCGCCGCGGCGCGCGTCAGCGCCTCGCGGAGCGGCGTGCCCGGATTGACGAAAGCGGAGCCGGGCATGTGGACGCCCATGATCTCCATCAGCATCTGGTTGGTGTTGGCGGTGCCGTAGAAGGTGCAGGTGCCCGCCGTGTGGTAGGACGCGCTCTCCGCTTCGAGAAGCGCCGCGCGGTCGACCTCGCCGTGCGCGAAGGCTTCGCGCACCCGCGCCTTTTCCTTGTTGGGAAGACCGGACGGCATCGGTCCCGCCGGAACGAGCAGCACCGGCAGATGACCGAACGACAATGCGCCGATCATCAGCCCCGGCACGATCTTGTCGCAGACGCCCAGCAGCAGCGCGGCGTCGAAGACGTTGTGGCTGAGCGAGATGGCGGTCGCGAGCGCGATCGTGTCGCGCGAGAACAGCGACATCTCCATGCCGGGCTGGCCTTGCGTGACGCCGTCGCACATCGCGGGGACGCCGCCCGCAACCTGCGCCGTGCAGCCTTCGCCGCGCGCGGCGTCCTTGATGATGTCCGGGTAGGGGCCGAAAGGCTGATGCGCCGACAGCATGTCGTTATAGGCCGTGACGATGCCGATATTCGCCGCATCGCCTTGCCGGATCGGGCGCTTGTCGGGGCCGGATGCAGCACAGGCATGGGCGATGTTTCCGCAATCGAGCTGCGTGCGCGCAGGCCCCTTTGCGCGCATCTCCTCCATGAGCGCGAGGTAGTCGCGTCGGCTGTCCCGGCTGCGAGCGCGGATCCGCTCGGTGACGTCGGCGATGGTCGGATGAAGGGGAACGCTCATGAGACGTCTCCGCTTACCACAGTGGTGACCACCAATCGCGCGCCACCCTCCCCTCGAGGGCCGCCTTCGCTAAAGCTCCGGCGTGGGCGAGCCTCTCTCATGGCGACCAGAACACCGTGACGGGCGTTTCGGATTGAAGCAGCACGGCGCGGACGGGCTCGGCCAGCATGTCGTCGCCCGCGAGGGCATCGCGATACGCCTCAAGCTTGTCGTCGCCCTTGATCAAAATCACGATCTGGCGCGACTTCAGGATGGCGCGCAGGGTCAGCGTCATGCGCTCGCCCATCGCGGAAAGCTTCGGCGGATGGACAGCGCGGGCCAGCATCGGATTGTTGCGATCGAGCGCGCGCACCAGGCCCTTCGCGCCGGGAATGAGCGAGGCGGTGTGGCCGTCCGTGCCCATGCCGAGCACGGTTACGTCGAACGGAAGCGGCATGGCGGCAAGCGCTGCGTGGACGTCGTCTTCCGCTTCATCCGCATGTGGCATCCCCGTCTTGAACGGGACGAACGATGCGGCAGCGGCGTTGCCCACGAGCAGATGCGTGCGCACGAGTTTTTCGTTGCTGCGGTCCGATGTCGGCTCGACCCAGCGTTCGTCGGAAAGCGTCACCACCGTCTGCGCCCAGGGCGCATCGCTGCGGCTGAGCACGTCGTAGAGCGGCGCGGGCGTCGTCCCTCCGGAAACCACGAGGCTCGCGCGGCCATGCGCATCAACGCCTATCGAGAGGAGCGACGTGATTTCGTTCGCGAGAGAATTGAACATCGCGACCGTATTCGCGAATTTGAGGAATGTTGGAGGAGCAGGAGCGCTGGCGGTCACGGATGAACTCCAGAAACCAAAAATATGTTGTCATCCCCGGCTGAGCGACGTGCGAGCGTCGCGAAGGGATGACAATGATGGCTGTGCTTCAGATTTTCACTCATACCAGCTATGCCCATTGCGTTCCGTGAGGGCAAAGACGCCGGACGGGCCCCAGCTTCCGGCCGCGTAGGGCGTGGGTTCGATGCCCTGGCGTTCCCAGCCCGCGACGATGGCGTCGATCCAGGACCAGGCGGCCTCCGCCTCGTCGCGGCGGACGAACAAGGTTGGCTTGCCGTGCAGCGCCTCGAGCAGGAGCCGCTCATAGGCGATGCGGCGGCGCGGACTCTGGCGCTTGAACGAGTTGCTCAGGCTGAGATTGAGGCTGAGCGGCTTCAGCTGCATGCCGTTCTGCTCCAGGCTTGGCGTCTTGTTCATCAGCAGCAGCGAGATTTCCTCGTCCGGCTGCAGGCGGATGGTCAGGCGGTTGGCGAGCAGGTCATTGCCGGGAAAGATCGAGTGCGGCACGTCGCGAAACTGGATCACGATTTCCGAGCGGCGGACCGGCATGCGCTTGCCGGTGCGCAGATAGAACGGCACGCCCGCCCAGCGCCAATTGTCGATATTGGCCGCGATCGCGACGAAGGTTTCCGTGCTGCTTTGCCGGCCGTCCGACTCGTCGGAATACCCCGGCACCGCGCGGCTGTCGGAGATCCCGGCGCGATACTGGCCACGCACCGTCTTGCGGTCGACGTCGCGGCCCACGATCGGTTTCAGCGAGCGCAGCATCTTCACCTTCTCGTTGCGAACGGAATCCGGATCGAGGCTTGCCGGCGGTTCCATCGCGACGAGGCAGAGAAGCTGCAGGAGATGGTTCTGCACCATGTCGCGGATCGCGCCGTATTCGTCGTAGTAGGACCAGCGTTCCTCGACGCCGACCGTCTCGGCGACCGTGATCTGGACATGCTCGATGCTGACCTTGTTCCACAAGGGCTCGAAGAAGGTATTGGCGAAGCGAAGCGCCAGGAGGTTCTGCACCGCTTCCTTGCCGAGATAGTGGTCGATGCGGAAGATGCGGTCTTCGCTGAACGTCTCGGCCAGCGAGTTGTTGATGGCGCGGCAGCTGGCGAGATCGCGGCCGATCGGCTTCTCCACGA
>CAWDKN010000011.1:0-12792 GCA_963802815.1 uncultured Alphaproteobacteria bacterium | reverse complement strand
GGCATTCAGTGCGCGTACATATTCTCTTTCTAATAAAAAGGGGTGGTGTTCTATTGGATCTTTGCTGTACTTTTTTGGGTGATCTGGTTTTTCTCTCCTTTCTTCTGTCGTTTGCGCTGTGACATATTGCATCTATCTTCATTCGGTTGTTGGGTTGTAGAAAAAATAAAATTTCCAACAGATTTAAATAGAGGATGAAGTTGAAAGGTTACGAAGATGTAATGGAATAAAGTTCGGGCTACTATTTATTAAACAAAGAATTTACTTAAAGGCTAATTATAATATTTATATTGGGAAAAGATCAGAGTCAGGGTGCAGCAAAATATATATTCAAGAGTTATGGCTAGGTTTCTTCTTCATTATTTATAGCTATTCATCCAATCCCTCCACTTTTAAATCCTTTTAAGACTGTTCCTTATCTCCTAGCCAATCATTTCCCTTTTCTTGCCATCTATCTCTTGGCCAATCATTTTTCTCTTTCTCGTCACCTATCTCTTGGCCAATCATTTTTCTCTTCTCGCCACCTATCTCTTGGCCAATCATTTCCTTCTTCTCGCCACCTATCTCTTGGCCAATCATTTCCCTCTTCTCAGCACCTATCCATTCCCCGCCTCTCCAAATTGGGCGATGCAAAGTTCTTCCGCAAGGATCTGGAAGGCGCCGACGACGATCACAAGCCCTTCGCCGATGTCGGAGTAAATGTTATAGACCTGCTCGATCTCGATTATGGTCCGAATCGTGCCTACTGTACTGGCCAGGACACCGTGGATAAGATCAGTGCTCACAGCCTTCAAGTAGTGGGCGATGTAGTGCTTGATTTAGTGAGGGAACTGGATAAAACTAAGTGAGTCTTTCTATTGGCGAACCAATTTGCGTGGCGCCCACTGCCGACGTTTGCGGAGAAGGCGCGGTCTGGCATGCAGGCGAACAGGCGCTGTATTGGACCGACATCAACCGCTTTCTGGTTCACCGTTTTCAAGCCTCCGACCGCTCGGTGAAGACTTGGTACTTTCATGAACCGGTAACCGCCTTAACGCTTACCGCCTCGGACGATTGGCTTACTGTTGTACTCGGCTCTCGTGTAACGCTATGGCATCCTGCTACTGACACGCGCCAAGATTTCGGCTTTGGTCTATCGAACTGGCCCAAGGCGCGCTTCAACAATGGCCGGCCAGACCCGCGGGGCTCGCTCTGGGTTGGTTCCATGTCGAACAACGTGAATCCCGATGGCTCGCCCCGGTGAAGTGGTGGGAACTATCGGCGCACTATCCCGTATCGATCCCGATCGGACTGCCGAAGCGATAGCGCAGCCAGATCGGCATTTCAAACACGTTCGCCTGGAACACCGAACGAACTAAGTTACTATTCTGGCGACACATCCGCCAACGAAATCTGGCAGTACGATTACGATATGGCCACCGGTGAGATCGCCAATGGCCGCACCTTCTTCAAGGGCCATGAACGCGGATTCCCCGATGGCTCCGCATTGGATGCCAATGGCTTTATCTGGAGAACTGCCGCTATTACGGAGGCTGCATAGTGAGAGTCTCTCCCGACGGCCACGCTCGCGAGCACCACGGCCTCGGGCGCGAGAAACGGTTCCGGCACGGCTTCGTGGGCGCGGACAGTCTGAAGCGTTCGCCGCTTTCTCGGCTCCTCCACCAGCCACACGAGCAGTACCAGTGCGATCGCTTCCGAGACGATGGCGACCGAGAACACCGTGGTATAGCCGAGCGTGCTCGCGATCAGGCCGACCGCGAGCGGGCCGATCGCCGACATCACGCTCTCCGCCGTGTTGGAGAGCGCCAGCCGCATCGCCATGTCGTCGCGATGGCCGAACTCGAAGACGATGTTTTGCGCACTCATCTGGTGAGCCGGAATTGGCCGCGCCCGCGAGAAAGAACGCGGCGACGATCAGGGGCAGCGTCTGCACGGTCATGATCAGGACCGTCCCCGAGATCCACAGGACCAGCGCCGCGACGAACGCGGATTTGAATCCGTTGCGGTCGGCCATGTAGCCCCAGATCAGGTTCGTCGCGGTGTCGGCGATCAGGTAGGCGAACGAGAGCAGGCCGAGATTGGCGCCGGTGATGTGGATGGTCCGGCCGGCATAGATGATGAAGAACGGCACCGAGACGCGCCCCGCGATCGCGAAGGTGCGCGAGATCATGAAATAGAGAAAGCCGCGATCGGCGCCGAGCATCGCCGGAAATTCGCGAACGCGGTCGACGATCTTCATCTTCGGGCGCACGGTCGGCGGGATGGGTTCGCGGAAGAGGAGGCGAAACGCGGTGAGCCCGAAGCTGGTGAGGACGAAGGCGAGCAGGAACGTGGTCGAGTAGCCGTTGCCGAGCACGTTGCCGCCGATGAGATAGCGGCCGGCGAGATAGGCGAGGATCGCCGCGATCAATCCGCCGGTCACGTTGCGCCACGCCTGCAGCCGTCCGCGCAGGGTGATCGGGATTCCCTTCGCCAGCAGGAACTGGAACGCGACGCCCTGCGGCCCGGAGAACAGGCCGAACAGGAAGAGAAAGGCCATGATCGCGAACAGCAGCGGCTTGCCATGCAGCAACCAGCCGGCGATGGCGATGGCCAGAACCTGCACGCGCATCAGCGTGCCGAGGAACATGGAGACCGGCAGCACGCGCTTCCTGTGCTCGATATGGGCCGCGCCGATAATCGGCGAGATCGTGCCGCCGAGCTGCTGCAGGCCGATGCCGAGGCCGGTCAGCACCGGCGAGCCGGAAAGGACCTGGAGATAGGCGGGAATAAAAGTGGGGGCGTTGAACAGGCGGAAACCCGTGAGCCCCAGCATGCCGTGCACGAAATGGCCGGCATAGTTGCGCCTCAGGTTCGCCCAGACGAAGCCCTCATAGGCGGCCTCGCGCTCTTCCAGCGTCTCGCCTTCTGCGGACGGCTCCTTGTCCAACGCGGTCCCCGCTCGCTCCCTGCGGCTCGACTATAGCGCGGCCCCCGCGGCACAGGTGTATAGTTCGAGCTGGGAGGACACGCACAGCAGCTGCATACACGCGGGAAAATCGCAGTGTCGCCGGCGGGCGGATCGGCGGGCGCCATTGTCGCAGGTCTCGATCTTTCGAAAGCTTACGGGCCTGACGAGATCGCGACGCTGCGGTGCGCGCTGCTCGACCATCTCGTCGTCGCGCTTCCCGACCAGGCGATGTCGCTCGACGATCTCGAGCGCCTCACCGACGCGCTCGGCGGACGCGACGTGACGCCGTTCGTGAAAGCGATGCCCGACAGGCCTTACGTCATCCGCATCCTCAAGGAGCCGTCGGAGAAACTGAACTTCGCAAATGCCTGGCACACCGATCTCTCCTATCTGCCGGAGCCGCCGAGCTTCACGATTCTCTACTGCCTGGAATTGCCGCCGGTGGGCGGCGACACGGTGTGGGCGAACCAGTACATGGCGTTCGAGACTCTCTCATCCGGATTGCGCGACACGCTGATGGGCCTCGAAGCGGTGCACTCCGCCGGCATGGCCTACGGCACCGGCGGCTATCTCGACGGCGTCAAGCATCTGATGTCGACGCCGATCGAGCCGTCGAAGGACGCCTATCGCGAGCAGGTCCATCCTGCGGTCATAGCGCATCCGGAGACGGGCAGGGCGTCGCTCTATCTCAATCCCGTCTACACGACGCGCCTCGCGGGCTGGAGCAACGCCGATTCGCAAAGCCTCCTGCAGCACGTCTATCGCCACGCGGTGAACGAGAACTTCACCTGGCGCCTGCGCTGGGCAAAGGGAACGCTCGCGATCTGGGACAACCGCTGCACCCAGCACTTCGCTCTCAACGACTATCACGGCCACCGTCGCGAGATGGTGCGCACCAGCGTGAAGGGGACTGCGCCGAGACGGGCGGCCTAGCCGTTCGATTTGGTCTTCGCGATGCGCTCGTCGCGCAATGCCGTGCGGCGGACCTTGCCCGCGTCGTCGCGAACGTTCTCGCTCACGAATTCGAAGCTGCGCGGGCGCTTATAGACCACCAGCTTCTGCGACAGGTGCTGGTGCAGATCGTCCTCGCTGAGGGTGCCGCGCAATTGCACGATGGCATGCACGCGATTGCCGAGGTCGTCGTCGGGAAGCCCGATCACGGCGCTGGAGGCGACGAGCGGATGCTCCTCGAGCGCGGCTTCGATCTCGGCCGGGTAGACGTTGGCGCCGCCGACCAGGATCATGTCGGTGCGCCGGTCCGCGAGATAGAGATAGCCGTCCGTGTCGAACCAGCCGATGTCGCCGATCGATTCCCAGCCGCCGGGCAGCGTGCGTGCGGTCGCGCCGACATAACGGTAGGTCATCGTCATGCCCGGTGCGCGCTTCATGAAGATCTCGCCAGTTTCGCCTGTCGGCAGCTGGTTTCCGTTGGCGTCGAACGCAGCCATGATTCCGCCGGCGCCGACGCGGCCGACCGAGCCACGATGCGCGAGCCATTCGCCGCCGGAGATCGTCGTGACTGCGACGCCTTCGGTGCCGCCATAGAGCTCCCAGATCACGTCGGGACCGAGCCAGGCGATCCACTCTTCCTTGAGCCAGGCCGGGCAGGGGGCGGCCAGATGCCAGAGCGTGCGCAGCGAGGAGAGGTCGTAAGCGTTGCGCGCCTCTTCCGGCAGGCGCCAGATGCGGCCCATCATCGTGGGCACGAGATAAACCCACGTCGCCTTGTGTCGCGCGATCTCGCGTAGCGTGTTCTCGGCGTCGAATTTCGGCATGATCACGACGGTCGCGCCGACCTCCAGTGCGGCGAGCACGGTCACCAGCGGCCCGTTGTGATAAAGCGGACCGGGCATCAGGACGACGTCGTCTTCCGTGATGCGCCACAGGCCGGCGCCGAGACCCGTCGCCACGCCCGGCTGCCCGGAAACGATCAGCTTCGGCCGTCCCGTCGAGCCGCCGGAGGTCGGCGCCTTCCATGAGGGCGCGACGACATCGGGAAGTGGGCTGTCATCGGTCTCCCGGTCGAGCATCTCCTTGATCGAGACGACGGGCTTGCCCGCATCGACCGGCACATCGCTGAACACGACAGGCGTTTGCGCGAGCTCGACGAGCGCCCGGAGCTCCGCGAGCGGGAGGCGCGCGGACACGGGCTGGGGCGTCGCGCCGATCTTCCACGCGGCATAGCAAGCCTCGATGAAGCCGATGCCGTTTGGCAGCGCGATGGTGATGAAATCGCCGAGCTTCGCCTCGTACGCGAGCAGCGCGCGCGCGATGCGGTTCGAGCGCTTGTCCAGCTCGGACCAGGTCAGCGTGCGGCCCTCGAAGACGACTGCGGCGGCGTTCGGCTTGCGTGCGGCGATGGCCGAAAGGTTGCGGCTGATAGAGGGGAAATCCGCGTAATTCGGGGGGCTGGCCGTGCCTGGTGACGACATGGAGATCCTTCCGCTGCGTAGTCTGACCTTTCGTCCGGAGTTCTTGACGCTCCGGTGCCCCCTATCGTCTCCGCTGGCGCGGGCGCGAGTCAAACGAGGCAGTCGCCCTGCGGCAAACTTTCTTACGGTCTGGCTTGCAGAAATTCCATGATCGCAGGCAGCGCCGCGCGGTCCTGCAGCATGAAGAGATGCCCGCCGTCGAAGACGCGCAAGGTTGCACGCCGGGCACCTGCCGCGCCATCGCCTCCTGCCGGTCCGGCGGCGCGATGCCGTCGAAGCGTCCTGCCGCGATCATGATGGGACAGGCGATCTGCGGCAGGCGGTCGAACGTGTCGTGCCCGGCGCGGGCTTCGAGCTGGCGGCGCGCGCCCATCGCGTGGCCCGGTTCGTCCGTGTACGGATCGGCTGCGGCCATTGCGACGAACTGCTCGTATTGATCGGCGTTCGCTTCGGACCAGGCCGCGTCGCGACGCGTGTCGGAAATCGGAATCATGTGGCGCGCGCGTTCGTCGCGGCTCATATGATCGATCTCGTGCAAGGGAAACGACGCGCCGCCTTCGCCGCCCGGCGAGGTGCAGCAGAGCACGAGGCGCGAGACCCGCGCCGGATGGCGCAGCGCGAGTTCCTGCGCGACCATGCCGCCGAACGAGACACCGACGACATTCGCGGTCTTCCACCCCGCGAAATCCATCAGCCGCGCCGCATCGTCGGCGTAGTCAGCCATCGTGTAAGCCGCATCCGGCTTCGCGCTCTGTCCAAGCCCGCGCTGGTCATAGGCGATGACGTCGAAATTGTTCTTGAACGGCCCGTCCATGACGTTCGGCTTCAGGCGCAGATCGCCGCCGGTGCCGGAGATGAACAGCAGCGGTGCGCCGCTCCCGGCGCGCTCGTAATAGAAGTCGAGACCGTCGAGTTTGGCGAAGGGCATGGAGGCGCTTTCTTCTCTTCGCGCATTTCGCGACGAGCTGCACGTGCAGCCGGATCGTCTCGCGAAGCACGATACGATCGCGATCTTACTCGCTGACGCGCAACGCATCGGCGTGAAACGGATCGGGTTTCCGGATACGAGCTGGTACTAAAGAGCGAACCTTCCTCCAAGGAAGGTCGCACCGCTCACCGCAAATCCGCGAACTTCTTGTTGTCCGCCACCATCTTCTCCAGCAGCGCCGATGGCTTGAACGCGTCGCCCATCTGTGCCTGGAATTCCTTCATCTTGGCCAGCACCTTATCGAGGCCGATCTGGTCGGCGTAGAACATCGGGCCGCCGCGATAGACGGGCCAGCCATAGCCGTTCATCCACACCACATCGATGTCGCTTGGCGCGGATCGCCTTCTTCTCCTCGAGGATCTTCGCGCCCTCGTTGATCATCGGAAAGATCGAGCGCTCGAGGATCTCCTCGTCGGAGATCGTGCGCGGGTTGCGCCCGCTCTTGGCCACGAAGTCCTTGATGATCTTTTCGGTGACGGGCGAGGGCTTGGCGTTGCGGTTCTCGTCGTAGTCGTAATAGCCCGCGCCGGTCTTCTGGCCGCGGCGGTCCATCTCGCAGAGCACGTCGCGGATGGTCTCGCCATGCGACTTCTCCTTCACCCAGCCTATGTCGAGGCCGGCGAGATCGCTCATCGCGAACGGTCCCATCGGGAAGCCGAAATCGTAGAGCACGCGATCGACGTCCCACGGCATCGCGCCTTCGAGCACCATCTTCTGCGCCTCGCGGCCGCGCTGCGCGAGCATGCGGTTGCCGACGAAGCCCGGGCAGACCCCGACCAGGACGGCGATTTTGCCGATGGTCTTGGCGAGCTTCATCGCAGGTCGCGATGACCTCCTTCGAAGTCTTCTCGGCGCGCACGATCTCAAGAAGCTTCATGACATTTGCAGGCGAGAAGAAGTGCAGCCCGATCACATATTCCGGCCGCTTCGTCACGCTCGCGATCTCGTCGATGTTGAGGCCGCTGGTATTGGTGGCGAGGATCGCGCCCTGCTTCACGATGGCGTCGAGCTTCGTGAAAATGTCTTTCTTGATGTCCATGCGCTCGAACACGGCCTCGATCACGAGGTCGCGATCGGCGAGGGCTTCCATGGCGAGCGAGCCCTTGAGCAGGCTTATGCGCTTCTCGGCCTCGTCCATGGTGAAGCGGCCGCGCTTGGCGCTGGTCTCGTAGTTCTTGCGCACGACGCCCAGGCCGCGGTCGAGGGCGTCCTGCTTCACCTCGACGAGCGTCACCGGGATGCCGGCATTGGCGAAGTTCATGGCGATGCCGCCGCCCATGGTGCCGGCGCCGATAATGCCGACCTTCTTGATGGGAATGATCTTGGTGTCGTCCGGCACGTCGGGAATCTTGTTCGCGGTGCGCTCGGCGAAGAAGGCGTAGCGCTGGGCCGCCGATTGCGGGCCCATCATCAGCTCCATGAACAGCTTGCGTTCGGTCGCCATGCCGTCCTCGAAGGACTGGTTCACGGCCGCCTCGATGCACTGGATATTGTATTCGGGCGCCTCGAAGCCGCGGAATTTGCGCGCGTTGTCCTTGCGAAATTTCGCGAAGATCTCGGGATGGCCTTTTGCAGGTTCGAGCTTGGTGTCGTTCTCGCGCACCTTCTTGAGCGGGCGGTTCTCGGCGGTGATCTTGCGGGCAAAGGCGATCGCCGCCTCCCTCAGCTTTCCTTCCTCGGCGAGTTCGTCGACGAGGCCCATGGCGAGGCATTCCTTCGCCGGCACATGCTGGCCGCTGGTCATCATCTCGAGCGCCTTCTCGACGCCAGCGATGCGCGGCAGGCGCTGCGTGCCGCCCGCACCGGGGAGCAGGCCGAGATTGACCTCCGGCAGGCCGCAGCGCGCGCTCGGCACGGCGACGCGATAATGGGCGCAGAGCGCGACTTCGAGACCGCCCCCGAGCGCGGTGCCATGGATCGCGGCGACGACGGGCTTGGGCGAGTCCTCCATCATCTTCTGCACGTCGGGAAGGCTCGCGCCCTTCATGGCGCCGCCGAACTCGCTTATGTCGGCGCCGGCGATGAAGGTGCGGCCGTCACAGATGAGCACGATGCCCTTCACCGACGCATCGGCGATGGCGGCCTTGAAGCCCTCATACAGCCCGTCGCGCACATTCGCCGACAGCGCGTTGACCGGCGGCGAGTTGAGCGTAATGACGGCGATATCGCCATCCTTCGACAGGTCGGTTACCGCATTGATCGCAGTCATGGCGTTTCCCTCGGTTTCTGGAATAGTCGTTGGCGACAAAAAATCAGGCCGGAGGCGCGGAGTTCGAGTGCCACCTTGCGGAGGGGGAGATGGCCTATACCGCAGCGCCCAGCGCGATCGCCGTTTCCCGGCTCTGGGATACCGGCACGACCTCGAATTCCATCAGGTCGGACCATTCCGCGATCCAGCGCTGAAATTGCGTGGCGTCGTCGGCTTCCATGAGCTGGAAGCAGCGGCTCAGGTCGGCCGCGACCCAGCTGTTCACGAATTTGAGCCCGTCGGGCATCTGGCGGCCCTTGTCGCGCAGGCGCTCGTAGATCGCCTTGGCGTCCTGGTCGCGGAATTTCTCGACCACCATGAACATCATTGCGGACTTGCTCCTCTTCAGGCGCGGCCCAAGGCCAGGTCGCACACATACGGATTGGTCTTGCGCTCCCAGCCGAAGCTCGACATCTGGCCGTGACCCGGCACGAAGCGCATGTCGTCGCCGAGCGGCCACAAGCGTTCGGTGATCGAAGTCCACCAGCTGCTGGTGGTTTCCCCTGGGGAAGTCCGTGCGCCCGACCGAGCCCGCGAACAGCACGTCGCCGACGAAGGCGATCTTCGCATCGTGGTGGAAGAACACGACATGGCCCGGCGTGTGGCCCGGACAGTGGCGCACGCCGAATTCGATGTTGCCGAAGCGCACGGTCTCATTGTCCGCGAGCCAGCGGTCGGGGGCGCAGTTCTCGGCGTCTGCGAAGCCCGGGCGTTTTGCGTTCCGCCCCAGATCCTCGAGCAGGAAGTGATCATCCGTGTGCGGACCTTCGACCGGCACGGCGAATTCGCGCGCGAGCCGCGACGCACCGCTCGCATGGTCGAGATGGCCGTGGGTGAGAAGGATCTTCTCGAGCGTGACCCCGGCTTCGGCCAGGGCCGCCTTCAGGCGCTCGACGTCGCCGCCCGGATCGATCAGCGCGGCCTTCCCGGTCGCCGTGCACCAGACGAGGGAGCAGTTCTGCTGGTAGGGCGTCACCGGCAGGATTTTGGCGGCGATGGGAGGCTGGCTCATGGGATTCACATAGAAGACGCCCATGGCGGCATGCAATGGTTGTCGGCCTCGGAGCTGACGAAAAATCAGATAAACAACATACCGACGTTGTGGAATTGGCATTTTCTTTCATCACGATTGAGAAATCCGGGTCACAGAGCGCCTTTTTTCCAGGCTTTCCGGGCCCAATTGCCGCGCCGGCCTTGTGCGTTTCCTTTCATGACCCTAGGTCGTCTGCTAAGATCAACGCCTGTCAGGACTGGTATTGGATTGTGACATGAGGGGGCTCGTCCGCACATTGTGTGCAGCAGCGAGTGCATTCGCGTTTAACGCGAATGCGGGCCTCGCAGCCGTGCCCGTGCCGCAGCCTGTTCCTCTATCGCTCGCGACCAATTCCGCGCCGCGTCCGGCCTCCGCCTATTTCGACGGAACTCCGTTCGGCGCCACCGTCGGTGGCCCAACCGGCACCATCTCGGTGTCGGGCTATGCCGTGCCGGACCAGCGTTTTGCGTCACCCTACGGACCGCCCGCCGCGCGCGATTACGATCTGCGCGACTTCGCCACCCGCGTTGCGCTGACACCGGTGCTGGCGCTCCAACTCGGCTATGGCCTCGACGATGCCGGATATCTGACGCGCGACGATTTCGGCGCGGCCGGATTCGACGGCCTCTTCCTGTCTGCGTCAGCGCTGACCGCGACCTATGCGCCGCTCGACACCCGGGCTTCCTATGCCGGCGCGTCGTGGATGGTGGGGAACAATGTGCGCGTGCATCTGGGTGCTGCGTCCTATACGCAGGATCGCAGCGCCTTCACCTTCGAGACCTTCGATGCGATCGGCCAGCCGGTCGGCGCGCTGCTGAATTACGGCGAGCGCACGGCGAGCTCGCTGATGGCCGGCGTCTCGTGGAATTTCGCGCGCTGGGGCGGCGTCGATGCGACGACCGCGCGGACAAGCGAGCGGCCAAGCCTTCTGGGCACGAACTTCGACAGCTCCACGCTCAATCTCTCGGCGCACGTCAAGTTCGGCGACGGCTGGGTGACGACGGCGTCCTATGGCGAGGCACTGTCGAAGCTCGACGTGAAACAGTCGGCGCTTTCGCTGACGCCGTCGGTCGATCCGCTGCATCGGCCGAGCTACGCCTTCGCCATCGCCAAGCACGGCGTGTTCGGCGACAACTCGCTGGGATTGTCGGTGTCGCAGCCGATGGCGGCCGACCAGAACGCAAGCGCGTTTGCGACCGTCGACGGCGGCCAGTCGGCGCCGGTCTTCATCGGCCGCGATCATCTGCTCGACGACCTGAAGCCCGAAACCGACATCGAAGTCGGCTATGTCACGACCTTCCTCGACGGCTCGGTGGCGTTGCAGACCAACGCCGCCTACCAGATGAACTTCGCCGGCCAGAGCGGCACCAATGCGGTCGCGCTTCTGTCGCGGGCCAAGATCAAGTTCTGATTCCGGCCGCGACGGTTTTTGGCAAACATTCCGGACGGTTGCGCCGACTACGTACTTATCCCGATCTGCCGATTAACGGGCGAGTGAGAAAATGGCGCGATGTTCGCTCGCCCCACAATCCCTGTGGGTAAGGCATTTGGGGGAACGCGCGCATGATCGTCGAACAGAACATCGACTTCGACCGCGCCGCACGCTTGCGTTTTGCGCGGATAACACCCGCCACGTCCAAAACGCTGCGCGCTTTCTGGCCGCGCGTGAATCGCCGGCTGCCGAAGGTTCTGGATCATTTCTATGCGCATCTCTCTGCCGTGCCCGCGCTCGTCCAAATCATCGGGGGACGGGAATCGCACCTCAAGGCTGCGCAAATTTCGCATTGGCAAAGGCTGTTCTGCAGCGGCTTTGACGCAGACTATATGCAAAGCACCTATCGCATCGGCCTGGCGCACAAGAAGATCGGCCTCGAGCCGCGCTGGTACATCGCCGGCTACCAGTACGTCCTCAATGATCTCGTCGATCTCTCCCATGGCACCTACCGGTTCGTCCCCGGCCGCGCCAAGACTGTGATCAAGGCCGTGACTGCCGCGCTCATGCTCGACATGGAGCTCGCGGTCACGGCCTATTCCGACGAGGTGATGCGCGACATCATGACCAGCTGCACGGCAGCGGGCGCAGGCCTTGCCGGACTTGCCGCGGGAAAGCTGGACGTGCGGGTGACGACGCAATTTCCGCCGACCTTCCAGAAGCTCAAGGACGATTTCAACATCGCAGCCGAGCGGCTCGACCACGCGGTCGGCGGTGTCATTTCCTGCGCCAGCGCCATCGCGAGCGGCTCGTCCGAGCTCGCATCCGCGTCCGACGACCTGTCCGGGCGCACCGAACGGCAGGCCGCCGGCCTAGAGCAGACCGCCGCAGCTCTGGAGCAGATCACCGCCACGACCACGCGCACCGCAAAGAATGCGAAGGACGCGAGCGGCATCGTCAGGACGGCAAAAGCCCAGGCCGAGGATGGCGGCAAGGTCGCCGACACCGCGATCAAGGCGATGGGACAAATCGAGCAATCCTCCAAGCAGATCTCCGACATCACGGGCGTCATCGACGAGATCGCGTTCCAGACCAACCTGCTGGCTCTCAATGCGGGCGTCGAAGCCGCACGGGCCGGCGATGCCGGCAAGGGCTTCGCGGTGGTCGCCAGCGAAGTCCGCGCGCTCGCGCAACGCTCGAGCGGACGCGGCCAAGCAGATCAAGAAGCTGATCAACGCCTCGCGCGATCATGTCACAGCAGGCGTCAAGCATGTCAGCGAGACCGGAACCGCGCTGGTGCGCATCGTCGACCAGATCATGCAGATCGACGCGATCGTCAACGAGATGGCCCGGGCTTCACAGCAGCAATCGGTCGGCATCGGCGAAGTCAACGCCGCGGTCGGTCAGATGGACCAGGTCACCCAGCAGAATGCCGCCATGGTCGAAGAGAGCACGGCAGCATTGCGCAACCTTGCCGCGGAAGCCTCGCGATTGTTCGAGCTGACGTCGATTTTTGCCACCGGCAACTCGACGGCCGAACCGGCAAACGCTGGCGCTTCGCGCCCGCAATTGCGGGCGGTCGGCTAAGGCGCGAGCCCTTTCCTACCGGCCGCAGGCGAGCGGGCGCGGCAACACTGCCAGCACATGCAAAAGGCGAGGTCATCGGTGGCCGGGACGAGCCCGGCCATCACCACCCGCTTTGGTGATGT
>CAWDKN010000010.1:0-13600 GCA_963802815.1 uncultured Alphaproteobacteria bacterium | reverse complement strand
AGGGCGGCAAGGACAGTGCCGAGATCCGCTATCTCGATGCCGGTGGAAGCTGGACCCATCTTCTCGTCCATTACCGCTCGGCCGAGCGGCTGCCGTCGGGCCGCTTCGAGATGTTCGGCATCAGCCAGAACGTGACGCCGGTGGCCGCGGCGCGCGACGAGGCCAATCGGCAATCGGTGCGGCTGCGCTTCGCGCTGATGGCGGCCCAGGCCGGCGTCTTCGAATACGATTACACCGCGGATTCGTTCTGGATATCGCGGGCGACGACGGAGCTCCTGGGCAAGGAGACGCTCCGGCGCGCCGGCAACAAACCGCTTTCGCTCCTGGGCACCGAAGACAGGGCGCGAATTCTCGCGCTGATCGCCACCGTCGAGCGCCAGGGCCGCGGCGGCTCGCTCGAATTGCGCACGCACAGCGACAAGGGCCCGCTCTGGGTACGGCTCTATTACGACATCTCGAGCCGCGGCCCGGACGGCAAGCCGCTCCTTGGGGTCGGCCTTCTGCTCGACATCGAGGGACAGAAGCGCCAGGAAGCCGCGCTCGCCAGCGCGCGCCACGCCGCCGAGGTCGCCAACCGCGCCAAGTCCGAATTCCTCGCCAACATAAGTCACGAGCTGCGCACGCCGCTCAACGCCATCCTCGGCTTCTCGGAGATGATCGGCCAGCAGATCCTCGGACCCGTCGGCGCGAAATACCTGGAATATGCGAGCGACATCCATTCGAGCGGCAGCCACCTGCTCGCGCTCGTCAACGACGTTCTCGATCTTTCCAAGCTCGAGGCCGGAAAGGTCGATCTGCACGAGAGCGACGTCGACCTGCCATGCCTGATCGAGGAATGCGTGACGCTGGTCAAGGCGCGGGCGGAATCGGGACGCGTCACAGTCTCCGTCGAAACCGCACAGGCGCTGCCGCTGCTGCGCGCCGATATGCGCAGCGTGAAGCAGGTCTTGCTCAATCTCCTGTCCAATGCGGTCAAGTTCACGCCGGAGGGCGGCCGCGTCACGCTGGCCGCCGGATTCGAATTCCAAGGGCGCGATCGAGCTCTCGGTCAGCGACACCGGCATAGGCATGGCCGTGCACGAGATCGACGTCGCCCTGTCGCCGTTCGGGCAGGTGGATTCGGAGCTCACGCGCAAGCACGAGGGCACCGGACTCGGCCTGCCGATCTGCAAATCGCTGATCGAGCTTCACGGCGGGACGCTCGCGGTGGCGAGCCGGCCGAATGCGGGCACCACGGTGAGCGTGCGCTTTCCCGCGAGCCGCACGATCCGCGACGCAAATCGCGCCGCCTAGCTCCGACCTTAAGGAGTCGCCGCTGCGACCGGCGTGTCGGTCGTGCCGGCCGGCGCGGGCAGGTAGAGCAGGAGCGCGGCGGCGACATAGGTCGACGAGAACGTGCCGACCAGGATGCCGAACAGGATCGCGGCGCTGAAGCCGAACAGCTCCGGTCCGCCGAAGAGCAGCAGCGGCACCATGGTGAGCGCGGTCGCGGCGGAGACGAGCGTCGTTCGCGTCGCGATCTGGTTGGTGGAAAGATTGATCAGCTCGGCGAGCGGCATGCGCTTGTATTTGCGCCGGTTCTCGCGGATGCGGTCGAACACGACGACGGTGTCGTTGATCGAATAGCCCGCGAGGAGCAGGAGCGCCGCGACCGAGTTGAGCGAGAAATCCATGTGCAGGACGGAGAACAGTCCCGCGGTGACGAAGACGTCGTGGCCGGTCGCGATGAGCGCGCCGATGCCGTATTGCCATTCGAACCGGAAGGCGACGTAGATCGAGATCAGCAGAATCGCGAGGATCGTCGCCTCGACGCCGTCGGAGAACAATTCCTGGCTGACCTTGGGGCCGACGACTTCGGCGCGGCGGAAATTGTAGCCTGCGCCGAGCTTCGCCTTGATGGTGTTGACGATGGCGTCGCCGGGATGCGCCGCGTCGGGCTGCACGCAAATCTGCGCGCAGGAATTGACCGGATGGTCGCACACGCCGCCACCGATGCTTTGCAGCTGCAACTCGCCGAAGCCGAGCGAATTCACCTCGCTGCGCAGCTTGCCGATGTCGATGACCTGCGCGGTCTTGACCTCGATCAACACGCCGCCGGTGAAGTCGATGCCGAGATTGAAGCCCTGCGTCAGGATGGACACGATGGCGACCAGCAGCAGGAGACCGTCCATGGCGAAGGCGTAGTAGCGCCAGCCGACGAAATCGATGTTGGTGGTCTCGGGGATGAAGCGCAGAAAGGGCATGGCGGGCGGTCTTTTGTCGGGTCTTTTGCAGCGGGCCGGACCCTATCCGCTGGGCCGGTCCGGAACAAGCGATTGGCTTTCGCCCTGGCCTGAGCCCGGCCCGCCCCGGCCCCCTTTCTCTTAGATCGGGCGGCCTTTTGTGCGAGTGTGGCCGCAACGATATCTTCGGGAGAACGCCATGCCTGACACGATCCCCACGAGCGAGTTCACGACCGTTCTCTACGCCGTGCGCGATCATGTCGCGACCGTGACGCTGAACCGTCCGGAACGGCGCAATGCGCTGAACCCGCGCGCCTATGCCGAGATCGCCGCGGCCTTCAAGGCGGCCCATGGCGACGACGATGTGCGCGTCGTGATCGTGACGGGCGTCGATCCCACCTTCTGCGCCGGCGAGGACGTGAAGGATATGATGACGGGCGAGGCGCGAACCGACTCGAGTCACACCGCGGCTCAGCCGACGCCGGCCGCAATGGCCGTGCTCGATTGTTCCAAGCCGGTCATCGCGGCCGTGAACGGTCCCGCCGTCGGCTGGGGCATGGAACTCGCGCTCTATGCCGACATCCGCATGGCGTCCGACCGCGCAAGCTTCGCCGAGCTGTTCGTGAAGCGCGGTCTCGTCGCCGATGTCGGCGGTTTCTATCGCCTGCCCGCGCTGGTCGGACCGTCGAAGGCAGCCGAGCTGCTGATGACCGGCGACATGATCGACGCGAACGAAGCGTTGCGCATCGGGCTGGTGTCGGAGGTCATGCCTCACGGCGATCTGATGTCGCGCGCGGAGACGCTTGCGGGCAGGATCGCGGCCAATCCTCCCCTCGCCGTCCGCGCCATGAAGGAAGGCCTGAGACGCGCCGCACCCGGCGACCCGCGCGAGATCGGGACCTGGGCCATTTCGACGATCTACCGGCTGTTCCAGACCGAGGACCACCGCGAGGGCGTGAAAAGCTTCCTCGAAAAACGCGTGCCCGTGTTCAAGGGAAAATGATCGCGCCGTTGTGGCGGAACTGGCACAAAAGGATTGCAAGCTACCCTCTCCCAGAGGGAGGGCCGCACTATTGGAAAGAGATTGACGATGCGCCTGCGACTTCTGACTCTCGCCTGTGCGCTCGTTCTTGCCACGGCCGCCAACGCCGCCGATACGCTGTGGCTGCCGACGGGGCAGAGCGTGACTCCCGATGCGGCGCCAGGGTCTGTCTTCCAGCCGCTGAGCGTCGATCTTCCCGTCGTCGGCAAGCAGGTCGCGGGCGCCGGCGTGACGACGGCGCTTGCGCCGGACGGGCACGCGCTGTTCCTGCTGACCAGCGGCTTCAATTCGTGGGTCGACGCGACGGGGAAGAAGGTCGATGCGGCGTCGACGGAGCATCTGTTCGTCTACGACGTCACGAACGGCACGCCGGCGCTGGCGCAGGACGTGACGGTGCCGAATGCCTATGGCGGGCTCGCGGTCGGCAGCGACGGCAAGACTCTCTATGTCGCGGGCGGCAGCGACGACAACGTCCATGTCTTCCGCGCCGACGATCAGGGCAAGTGGGCCGAGGACGGCGCGGCGGTCGCGCTCGGGCATCCCTCCGGCAACGGCGTGATCAAGAGCGCGATCGCGCTGAAGCCGATGGCGGCGGGCACCGCGCTGACCGCCGACCAGAACACGCTCCTCGTCGCCAATTACGAGAACAACTCGGTCGCTGTCGTCGACACGGCGGCGCGGAAAATATCGAGCGAGCTCGACCTGCGTCCGGGCAAGATCGACCCGAAGGACACGGGCGTCGCGGGCGGCGAGTTT
Organism: uncultured Alphaproteobacteria bacterium; assembly: GCA_963802815.1. Taxonomy (GTDB): domain Bacteria; phylum Pseudomonadota; class Alphaproteobacteria; order Micropepsales; family Micropepsaceae; genus Rhizomicrobium. The sequence goes on along the minus strand of CAWDKN010000010.1, from coordinate 9,580 downwards.
CCCTACTGGATCGCGGTCAAGGGTTCGGACACGGCCTACGTCTCGAGCCTGCGCGACCGCGAGATCGTCGTGCTTTCGCTTTTGCCCACGCCGCATGTGACGGCGCGGATCAAGGTGCCGGGCAACCCCAACAGGCTCATCCTCGACAAGGCCGGCGCGCGGCTGTTCGTGGCGGCGGACAATTCCGACCGCGTGCTGGTGATCGACACCGCGACGAACGCGATCACCGCGGCGATCGCCGCGGGCGTGCCGGACGGCTACGGCGCCAACACCGGCCTTCCCGGCGCCTCGCCCAACAGCCTGGCGCTCTCGCCAGACGAGAAGACACTTTATGTTACGGAGAGCGGCATCAACGCCGTCGGTGTCATCGGCCTCGACGGCGCGCCGCATCTCGAAGGCCTGATCCCGACCGCCTGGGATCCAAACTCCGTGAGCGTGAGCGCCGACGGGCGGACGCTTTACGTCGCCAACGGCAAGAGCCCCGCCGGTCCCGATCCGAAGATGTGCGCCCACACCGCGACGATGTCGGCGAATTGCGGCGCGCTCGAAGAGAAGCATGTCGCCAACCAGTATGTCTGGCAGAAGACGACGGGCGGCGTGACAAGCCTTCCCGTTCCCGATCCCGACACGCTGAAGCGGCTGACCGCGACCGTCGCCGACAACAACGGCTATCGCGAGGTCGAGTCGCCGGGGATGCGAAGCTGATGGCGGCTCTGCGCGCCCGCATCAAGCACGTCATCTATATCGTGCGCGAGAACCGCACCTACGACCAGATCCTCGGCGACGTGGCCGGCGCGGACGGCGATCCGGCGCTGGTGCAGTTCGGGCCTGCGATCACCGCGAACGCGCATGCGCTGGCCAAGCAGTTCGTCACGCTTGACGCCTTTTTCGACAGCGGCGAGGCGAGCGGCAATGGCTGGAACTGGACGACCGCCGCGCGCACCACCGACGTCACCGAGAAGGAGATGCCGGTCAACTATGCCGAGCGCGGGCTGACCTATGATTTCGAAGGCACGACGCGCGACATCAATGTGGCGCTGCCGATCCCGGAGCGGCTTGCGGCCAATCCGCTCAACGACAAGGACCCCGATCTGCTGCCGGGGCCGGCGAACCAGGCCGCACCCGACGGACCGGACGGCGAGGACGAGGAAGGCTATCTGTGGGACGCGGCGTTGCGCGCGCACGAGACCATCCGCAATTACGGCTTCTTCCTCGATCTCACGCTCTACGACGACAAGGTGCCCGATGCGGTGCGGATTGCGCCGGAGCGCGACGCCTTCGCCAGGAAGCTCGTGGTGGCGTTTCCGGCCAACCGCGATCTCGCCGGCGTGACCGATCCTTATTTCCGCGGCTTCGACAACAATTTCCCCGACCTCTATCGCTATCGCGAATGGGAGCGCGAGTTCGCGGGCTACGAGAAGACGGGCACGCTGCCGCGCTTCGAGACCGTGCGCTTCATGCACGACCACACGGGCGATTTCAAAACCGCGATCGACGGGGTGAACACGCCGGAGACGCAGGTGGCGGACAACGACTACGCGGTCGGGCTCCTGATCGCGCGCGTGGCGGAGAGCAGGTTCGCGAGCTCGACGCTGATCTTCGTGATCGAGGACGACGCCCAGGACGGGCCCGACCATGTCGACGCGCACCGCTCGGTCGCCTTCATAGCGGGGCCGTATGTGAAGCAGGGTGCGCTGGTCTCCGAGCGCTATACGACGGTCAACATGGTACGCACGATCGAGGAGGTGCTGGGGCTCAAGCCGCTCAACTTCCACGACGCCAATGCGCGGCCGATGGCGGCGGTGTTCGACCTGAAGAATGCGCGCTGGCACTACGAGGCGCGCGTCCCGGACATGCTGCGCACGACGTCCCTGCCGCTGCCGCCGCAGAAGAAGGCGGCGGCAGTGCATCCGCTGCACGACGCGGCGTACTGGGCGGCGAGGACCGGCGGCATGGACTTCTCGTCCGAGGACAAGGTCGATCCCGTCGCCTATGACCGCATCCTGTGGACGGGCACGATGGGGAACGTGCCCTATCCGGCCAGGCGCGACGGACGCAATCTCCGGCGCAGGACGGCAAGCGCGTCTGCACCGCGGATGTAGCCGTCGCGTTCCCGCGCTATTGCGGCAAGGTTGCATCACCGGCGGTGCCGCTTTCTTCGCTGAGGTCGGTGTCCGCGGATTGCTCCGGCAGATATTCGCGCGCCATGCCGAGGATGAGGCGGGCCGCGTCGATATTGACCGTGTTGATCGCTCTTTCGAACACACGCTCGACCAGGATCTCCATGGCCGGACGTTGATAGGATTCCCCGTCAACGTTGCCGAGCTGCAGGGCCGCGATGCGCCGGAACGACTCGGCGAGGCTCACCGTCTTCGGCCGGCCCTTCGGGTTGCCGCTTTGCCCGGGCCTCCAGCGCGTCGCGAGCGGCGGCTTGCCGTTGCCGACGTTATAGAGCTTCGGGGGCGGCTTGCGGACCGAGCGCGGGTTCGCCGGGTAGGATGTTTCCGGGATCGTCTGAGGCGCGCCGCTCCCTGATAAACAGGGAGATATCAGGGAGATCTCCCGGGGCGGCGCGTCCGCGATCTCCGGGCGCTCGCCGCTCCCTGATAAACAGGGAGATATCAGGGAGATCTCCCAGGACGGCGCATCCGCGATCTCCGGGCGCTCGCCGCTCCCTGATAAACAGGGAGATATCAGGGAGATTTCGCGGGGCGGCGCGTCCGTCCTGGAGGGGATGGCGATCCCATCCGGCTGACGGGCCGCGATGGTCTCGCCGGACACGCCGGACGCGCCGGACGCGCACTGCACGTGCGGGAAACGAGCAAAAACTGCCATAGGCCTAGAACTCCTGAGTGGAGGACTATTCCTATATCAAACGGCGCCGCTTGTCAAGAACGAAATGAGAACAAAAAAAAGCCGGGATTCTCACGATCCCGGCGCCACGACCTCGATCACGACGATGCCCGTCTTCTGTCCGGTCTCGACATAGCGGTAGGCGTCGGCGATTTGCGCGAGGGGGTATTTGCGGTCGACGATCGCGCGAAGTTCGCCGGCCTCGATGCGGGTTTTCAGGACGCGCATGAAATCGCCGATGCGCCCGGGCGTCGGAATGACGACGCGGTTGCTGCCCGTGAGCGACGACCATCAGCGCCAGCCAGATATTCTGGCCGCCGGCTCCCAGGTCCGTCGCGGCAAAGATCCCGCCTGGTTTCAGCAGCTTGCGGCAGCGGAAGAACGAGGTCTTGCCGACCGCATCCACGACGAAATCGAAGCGCTCGCCGAGGCGCGTGAAATCTCCGGCGGTGTAGTCGATGGCGCGGTCGGCGCCCAGGCTCTTGACGAGGTCCAGATGCCGGGTCGCAACCACGGCCGTGACCGCGGCGCCGGCCGATTTCGCGAGCTGCACCAGCGCCGTGCCGATGGCGCCCGAGGCGCCGTAGATCAGGATGGCTTGGCCGCGCACCAGGCCGATCCTCTTCAGGACGGCGTTGGCGTAGAAGGCGCCTTCGCAGACCACGGCCTCGTCGAACCGAAGTCCCTGCGGCATCGCGGCGACCGTTCTTTCGGGAACGCAGACATACTCCGCCTGCGCGCCATTGCTGCGCGACGGGCACATGCCGAAGACGCGCGCGCCGGGCTTGACCGCGGTGACGCCGCGCCCCACGGCTTCGACCTCGCCCGCGAATTCCAGCCCGAGGATCTGCCGCCGCGGCCGGAAGAGCCCGGTAAAGATCCGCATGAAGACGGGATGCGCACGCAGCTCGCCGCAATCCGTCCGGCCAACGGCCGTCGCGTGGACGCGGATCAGGACCTCGCCGCGCGCGGGCTTGGGCTTCGGCACGTCGCGGATCGCGATGACGTCGGGCGATCCGTAGCGCGCGATGATGGCGGCTTTCATGGCGCAGTGTGGGCGGTTCGGGGAACCGAGGAAATGTCCCCAGGCATCAAATTCTTGATCCGAGGGTTCACCAAGTCACCACCCTCCCCTTGAGGGCCTCAAGGGAAGGTGGCAAGCGCGGCGGTAGGGCGATCGTCACCACACATTCCCGGTTGTGCGGCCGGGCCCGCCCTTGTCCCGCGCGCGCAAGCTCCTATTAAGAGGGAGCACCGCACAGTGCCCGGTCCGCCCGACGCCCCCGCCCATGTTGATGACCAAGGATCCCGTAATCGCCAAGCCCGTGTCGGCCGGCGCGTTGCCGACGCTGCTGGCGGTGATGTTCATCAACCTGCTCGGCTTCGGCATCGTCGTGCCGCTGCTGCCGTTCTATGCCAAGTCGTTCCAGGCGCCGGCCTGGCAGATCGCGCTGGTCTTCTCCGCCTACTCCATCGGCGCGTTTTTCGGCGAGCCGTTCTGGGGCCGGCTGTCGGACCGCATCGGCCGCAAGCCGATCCTGATCAGCACCGTCACCGGCAACTGCCTGTGCTATCTCGCGCTCGCCTTCGCGCCGACGGTGTCTGTCGCCTTCATCGTGCGCTTCCTCGGCGGCATGGCGAGCGGCAACGGCTCGGTGATCCAGGGCTACATCGCCGACGTGACGCCGCCCGACAACCGCACCGGACGCATGTCGCTGCTGGGCGCGGCCTACAACATCGGATTCATCTTCAGGCCCCGCGCTCGGCGGCGTGCTGGCGCATCCCTCCGCCGGACATGCGGGATTTCGCATTCCGCTGCTGATCGCGTCGGGACTGTCGGCGACCTGCGCGCTCGGGCTGACGCTGTTCCTGCGCGAGAGCCGCACGCGCACTGTGCGCTTCTCCAAGCAGCCGAGCCGCTTTGCGGTGCTGAACCAGGCGGTGTCGCATCCGACCATCCGCGCGCTGATGCTGGTGACGCTGCTCGGCGGCTGCGCCTTCAACGGCATCGAGTTGGTGTTCGGCTTCTGGACGGCGGTGCGCTTCCACTGGGGGCCGCAGCAGGTGGGCTGGGCCTTCACCGCCGTCGGCATCGCCGCCGCGATCTGCCAGATCTTCGTGACCGGACCGCTGTCGCAACGCTACGGACAGGCGACGATGCTGGCCGTCGGCATGGCGCTGACGATGGCGTGCACGTTCCTGCAGCCCTTCGGCCTCGGCGGCATCACGGTGGTGCCGCTGTTCGCGCTTGCGGCCTTCGGACAATCGGTGGCGTGGCCGAACGTGTCGGCGCTGATCTCGCGTCACGTCGACTGGGAGCACCAGGGCCAGTTCCTCGGCCTCAACAACGCGACGGGCGCGCTCGCGCGCATGATCGGGCCGCTGCTGGCGCTGCTGGCGTTTTCGAATATCGCGGTCGATGCGCCGTTCTTTCTCGCGGGGCTGACGGTGCTGCCGGCGATCTTCATCGCACTGCTGGCGCGACGGCATCCGCCGCCGCCGTTGAGCGAGCATACGGTGACGGGGTGACCCCTCACCTGCTGCTGAGCGGACGGTGAATTCGGCGTTTTCGCATCCCTCTCCCACAAGGGGAGAGGGCGATGCGGAGTACGGCTCGCAAATCGAACTGCAAGGCGCTGCCGGACCCCTCACCTGCTGCTGAGCGGACGGTGAATTGGCGTTTTGCATCCCTCTCCCACAAGGGGAGAGGGTGACGCTGAGCTCTGCCCAACGATTACTTGGGCCACGCTCCAAGTTCCCCTCTCCCCTTGTGGGAGAGGGATGCAGAGCGCGGGCATCCCCGCCTGCGCCGCCCGGGTGAGGGGTCGCCCCACCCCAAGCCGCTGAAATCACTTATTTATCCGCAACTTCCCCGGCGGAACGATAGCCTCGCCCGTCAGGCCCTGACACTATATCCTGTACACATCCAGGGAGTGACACGATGGCCGAAAGTCGCGATGCCCATCTCGAGCCGATCACCAGCACCGACGCGGAGATCCGCGCCGCGATCGAGGACGCGCATCTGCCGTCGCTCGCCGCTTCGCTGGTGCATCTGACGGGCGATCCGTCGATCGTCACCGGCGACATCAAGCCGGTCTACGATTTCTTCGGCGACGGCCAGGGCGGGCTCAACGACGAGCAGCGCGCGCGGGTGAAGCGGCTCGCCTTCGAGGCGCTCAAATCCTACCGCGACAGCGGCCAGCTGGCGCCGATCCCGGCGCCGCAGACGGTGCGCGCGATGATGAACTTCGTCGCCGGCGCGGAGATCCCCGAGCACTATGTCGGCTTCCTCAACGAGGAGCTTTCGCTCACCGGCGAGGACGCGAAGCTGCCCGCCCTCGCCACCTCGGTGCCGGAGCGCGCGAAGAAAGACTTCCGTGTGCTGATCATCGGCGCGGGCATGTCCGGCCTCCTCACCGCCATCCGCCTGCAGCAATCGGGCATTGCCTTCGTCATCGTCGACAAGAACAGGGATGTCGGCGGCACCTGGCACGAGAACACCTATCCCGGCTGCCGCGTCGACAACCCCAACCATCTCTATTCCTATTCCTTCGAGCCGAACCACGACTGGCCGCAGCATTTCTCGACGCAGCCCGTGCTCTACGCCTATTTCCGCCGCGTGGCCGACAAGTATGGCCTGCGCAAGCACATCCGCTTCGAGACCGAGATGGTCGAGTCCGTCTACGACGAAGGCCGCGCGCTGTGGACATCGACGCTGCGCGGGCCGGACGGGCGCGAGGAGACGATCGAGACAAACGTCGTCGTCACCGCGGTGGGACAGCTGAACCGCCCGCGCCTGCCCGACATCAAGGGGCGCGACAGCTTCAAGGGGCAGTCGTTCCATTCGGCGCGCTGGGATCATTCCGTCGATCTCAAGGGCAAGCGCGTCGCGGTGATCGGCACCGGCGCGAGCGCGTTCCAGTTCGTCCCCGCGATCGCGCCGGACGTGAAAGAGATGACGGTGTTCCAGCGCACGCCGCCCTGGCTCGGCGCCACGCCGAACTATCACGACGACGTCAGCGAGGGGAAAAAGTGGCTGCTGCGCCACGTGCCCTTCTACGGCAAATGGTATCGCTTCTGGCTGTTCTGGATGCTGACCGACGGGCTGTTGCCGTTCGTGAAGGCCGATCCGGGCTGGAACGGGCCCCCGACGGCGGTGAGCGCGGAGAACGCCATGCTGCGCGATCTCCTGACCGAGTACACCAGGAGCCAGATCAAGGACAATCCGGCGCTGGCCGCCGCCGCGATCCCCAACTACCCCGTCGGCGGCAAGCGCAGCGTGCGCGACAATGGCGTGTGGCTGGCGGCGCTGCAGCGGCCGAACGTGCATGTGGTGACCGACGCGATCCGCGAGATCACGCCCGAGGGCCTGATCACGGCCGACGGCCGCGCGCACAAGGCCGACGTCATCATCTATGGCACCGGATTTCACGGCCAGCGACTTCCTCGAGCCGATGACATTCAAGGGCCGCGGCGGCGCCGACCTGCACGAACAATGGGCAGGCGACGCGCGCGCCTATCTCGGCATGACCGTGCCCAACTTCCCGAATCTGTTCATCCTTTACGGCCCGAACACCAATATCGTGGTGAACGGCAGCATCATCTTCTTCTCCGAATGCGAGGTTCGCTATATCATGGGTTGCCTCGAGCTGATGCTGAAGGGCCAAAACGCCTCGCTCGAGGTGAAAAAGGACGTACACGACCGATTTAACGAGTTGATCGATGCGGGCAACGAGACGATGGCCTGGGGTGTGCCCCAGGTGACGAGCTGGTATAAGAATTAGAAGGGCCGCGTATCGCAGAACTGGCCCTTCCTGCTCGTCGATTACTGGACGGCGACGCGCGCGCCCAATCCTGCCGATTTCATTTTGCGCAAGAGCCCGGCCGACGCGGTCGCGGCACAATGAGACGAATTTCCGTCTCGAAGGAGTGACGACGATGTCCGAGTCCGGAGACGCAAAGGACAAGGCGCGCAAGAAGGCGCAGAACTATTTCACCCAGAGCGAGCAGCGCGACAAGCTGGTCAAGCAGGAGCTCGAGAAAGAGCGCGCCGCGACCGACGCCAAGACCGCGAAGCTGCGGGCGCTGAGGCTGGCGAAGGAAGACGCCGACCGCGCCGCGGAAGCGCTGGTGCCGAAGCCGGCGGCGAAGGCGAAGAAGAAGAGGGTTACGAAGGCGGGGGGGTAGTGGGGAGGGCGCGGCTGGTTGATTTGATCAGCAAATGAGTGAGGTGCCTTTACGCCGGATTGCTATTCTTCAGTCCCGCATTTCCACAGACCCAATGGAAGCGAACTATCGCCCGTAGTCGGCGACGACACTCGGTGCCTGTGACGCCTCGAAGCATCGCCAATTTTCACACTATCAGCGCGTCCATAACTCACCCGGTTCGGTTCATCACCCGCGTGCGCGTCAATGCGGCGTTCGGGAGTGGAATCAAATGCGCAACCGCGACGTAGCTGACTATCAGTACGAAACTTAATTCGCGAATCGGGTCACTTAGAGTGATTAAGCTGATTCGGAGGTGCAAATGTCGGCTCCCACTAGCCTGCGAAAGCGATCCGGCGCCACAACTTCCGTCGATGACCAAGACAGGGCTAGCCGCCCACTCGCTCGGACGTCTCCTGATCTTATTATCTCCAGGAAGCCGCCAAAACCTTCCGCTATCTTTGATACCTACTGGAGATTTGCAACCGAGCGTCAAGCGGTATTCCACGCGCGGTTGGCTGGGTCTCTACAGCCCTGGACGAGAGACCCCATCCTGCGCGAGCACCGTTTCACTAATGCCTATCGTGCGGCAGACCGGGTTAGCCAATATCTGATCCAGAAAATCATCTACGGAACCGAGCAGGACTGGCCGTCCACAATGCTGCGCGTTTTGTTGTTTAAGATCTTCAATAGGATTTCGACCTGGGAGCTAATCGAATCCCAAGTCGGAACTATATCGACAAGAAACTTTTCGAGCGCGCGTATTGCGCAGGTGCTGGATCAAGTGATCGAAAAAGGTGCCGCGATCTACTCGGGGGCATACATCATGCCGAGCGGACCTGCCGTGCTGCGTCAGGCGCGCAAACACCGCATGCACCTGGCGCTTCTCGATGAAATAAATCGAAGTCACCTGGAGCTGGCACTCAGCCGAGCGCCGTCCCTCAAAAACGCCTATGAGCAAATTCTCGCAGTCCCGAGTTTCGGGCCATTCCTCGCATACCAATACGTTATCGATCTGAACTACAGCCCCTATCTGAACTTTTCAGAAATGGATTTCGACATGCCCGGCCCCGGTGCGCGTGACGGCATCCGGAAATGCTTTGATGACCTCGGCGACTTTGATGAAGCCGGAGCAGGCTTAGATCGGTGGCCAATAGACGAGCCAGGAATTCGAGGCACGCGGCCTTCAGTTCCGCTCGCTGTGGGGGCGCCCCCTCCAATTGATCGACTGCCAAATCTGTTCTGCGAGGTAGATAAGTACGCACGCGTCGCTCACCCGCAGGCCAAGGGTTTGAGTGGCGCCATACACGCATCAAACAGCGGTTTTCACCTCAGCGTGATCTTCTGAACGCATCATTTTAGCCAAATGGAGGGTTTGAACACTTATCTCGCGCCCCTAGGCGGCGCCGGGCCCCTCGCGCGAATAGGCTAAGCTCTGCGTATCGGCATCGAGGAGTAGCCAGCCACCTTATTCTCTCAGCGCACAAAGACCTAAATGCAACCAAAACAGCACGCTGCCATT
>CAWDKN010000009.1:0-33990 GCA_963802815.1 uncultured Alphaproteobacteria bacterium | reverse complement strand
GGGCTCGACATTCATTTCATTCACGTTCGCTCGAAACATGAAAATGCGCTGCCGATGATCGTGACCCACGGCTGGCCCGGCTCGATCATCGAGCAGTTGAAGATCATCGATCCGCTTACCAACCCTACGGCCCACGGCGGGAGCGCATCCGACGCGTTCGATCTGGTGATTCCATCGCTGCCGGGCCATGGCTTTTCGGGCAAGCCGATTGCGCCCGGGTGGACGCCTGTCAGCATTGCTCGGGCGTGGGCGACGTTGATGCAACGCCTCGGCTACAAACGGTACGTGGCGCAGGGCGGTGATTGGGGCAACGCAGTCTCGGAGACGATGGGGCTGCAGCAGCCGCCGGGATTGCTCGGCATTCACACCAATATGGCGGCCACGGCTCCAGCGGATGTTTCAAAAGCGCTTTCGGTTGGCGGTCCGCCGCCCGCCGGCCTCTCCGCGGAAGAAAAGCATGCTTGGGACCAACTCGATGATTTCTACAGGCACGGCCTGGCTTACGCCCAGGAAATGTCGAACCGGCCACAGACGCTTTACGGAATTGCGGATTCCCCGGTCGGCCTTGCCGCATGGATGTTGGATCATGATATCCGCAGTTACGGTATGATCTCACGTGTCTTTGATGGAAAAACGGAGGGGCTGAGCAGGGACGACGTCCTCGACAATGTCACTCTCTACTGGTTGACAAATACAGCGGTGTCCTCTGCGCGTCTCTACTGGGACACTGCACAGATTTCGGCGGGCGCAGGCTTCTTCGACGTCAGGGGCGTCACAATTCCGGTCGCTGTGAGTGCCTTCCCTGACGAAATCTATGCGGCCCCAAAGAGCTGGTCAGAGCGGGCGTATCCAAAGCTCATATACTACAATAAGCTCGACAAAGGCGGTCATTTCGCCGCTTGGGAACAGCCGGCGCTGTTTTGCTCTGAAATGCGCGCTGCATTCCGATCGCTCCGCCAATCGATTTGAGACGAGTCGGCGCGCGGCGGCCGGCGCGCGGATCGTTTCATCAACGAAGAAGCAAATGATGAACCTTTGGGCGCGAGCGTTTGCAATGGAGAGCGCCCCTGTGGAACGAGGGTTTCCGTCATGGTCGCGGGTCCCGTTCGACCTACCGCCCGTGAAATGGCGGAGGCGGTGATCGCGAGAAACAATGAGGCCGTGAATCGGCACAATGTGCTCCAGGTGGCGCATGCTTTCGCGCCCGCATACTTTCTTTCGTCAGAAAAAGGAGAGCGTCCATGACCCGCAATCATCAGCCTGATCAAGCCGATTTCAGGGTGATCCTGCCCGAAGACGTCCAGTGGAAGCCGTTCCCGGCTTTTCCACCTGGGGCTCGCCTCGCTGTCTTGGTTGGCCATCCCGCGGAACCTGGTCCGTACGTTGTCAGGGTCAAGGTGCCTGCGGGCACAAAACTGATGCCACACAAGCATCCAGAGGATCGCATCTACACGGTCATGTCGGGCGTCTTCTACATCGGGCTTGGCGAGACGTTCGATGGTGACAAGGTAAAGGCCTATCCACCGGGCAGCGTCATCGTCTTGCCCGGCGAGACCTGGCATTTCCACTGGGCAAAATCCGGCGAGTACATCACCCAGGTGAGCGCTATCGGCCCCCTCGGGCTCGAATACCACGAACTTCATGACGATCCGCGCCATCAGCATGCGGAAGTGGCATCCGACCCGGACAGCCCGCGAACTATTCCAGGTTCGGCGGCCTAAGGCCTCGTTGCCGTGACGATGGCGGGCCCGCACGGAAGGTCTTCGACAAATGATGATCACGGACATCGAGACCGTGCCGTTGCGTATCCCCTTCAAGGCCGGAACCAAATCTGATGCTTCCGCCTGGGGCGACAGCAACCTGCCGGCCGCGGATGCGCTGCTCGTCAAGGTGACGACCGACCAGGGATTGGTGGGGTGGGGCGAAGCCTTTGGTTTTCGAGCGGTGGCTTCCGCCAAGCTCTCCATCGACCAACTGGTCGCGCCGCTTTGTGTCGGTCAGGACGCGGCACGGCTCGATCTGATGATGCTGGACGTTCAAAGGAAGCTGCACGTCTTTGGGCGGGGCGGCGCTCTGGCCTTTGGGATATCAGCGGTCGACATCGCCCTTTGGGATATTGCCGGCAAGGCGGCCAACATGCCGTTATGCCGGCTGCTCGGAGGTGGCCCGCCCGATCTGCCGTGTTATGCAAGCCTGGTTCGTTGTTCCGACCCTTCCCTTGTGCGCGCCAGCGTGGGCCGGGCGGTCGGCGCCGGTTTCGGCGCCCTCAAGCTTCACGAGATCGCGCTTCCGGCAATCCGGGCAGCCCGCGAGGAAGCAGGCCCCGACATCGAGCTCGCAGTCGACGTCAACTGTCCCTGGACGTTGCACCAGGCCCGCCAGCAAGCGGAAGAGCTCAAGGCGTTTGACCTGAAGTGGTTGGAGGAGCCGCTCTGGCCGCCTGAGAATTTGGACGGCCTCGCCGCATTGAGGAAATCGAGCGGCATCCCGATCGCCGCCGGCGAAAACGTCTATACGCTGATGGATTTCGAACGAATGCTGGCGTCGAAGGCTGTGGACTTTATTCAGCCAAGTCCGGCCAAAATGGGCGGCATCACCGAGCTGGTCAAAATCTTCCCCCTCGCGGCTACGCGCAACATCCCTGTGATGCCGCACTCTTTCTACGACGGCCCGGGTCTACTGGCGGCGATCCACGCAACCGCTGCACTGGGCACCGCCGACTCCATGATCGAGTGGCGCTGGTTCGACCTCGAAGCCACGATCTATGGCGACAAGCTCATCCCGAGGGCCGGCCGGATTTCCGTGCCTCAGGACGCGGGTCTCGGCATTGACCCCGATCCCGGGGTCATCAGGGCCTACCGCTGGAGATAAAACGATGACGGAAGCCAGGACGGCACGGTCCGGCTGGACTGCTATCGATTGAGCTTTCGGTGTCCTGGCTTGAGAGCATCGGCCATGCGGACCAGGTCGGCTAAGGTTCGGGCGCCCATTTTGTGCATGGCAGCGCCTCGATGAATTTTGACCGTTATTTCACTGATCCCTAAATCACCGGCTACCTGCTTGTTCATCTTGCCGGTCGTGACAAGCAGCATCACTTCCTGCTCGCGCGGCGAAAGCGATTCAAATCGCTGCTGCAACTGCAAAACGTCGTCCTCGACGACCCTCCGTTGTCGGTCGCGCTCGATGGCGGACATGACCGCGTCAAGCATATCCTGATCGCGGAACGGTTTCGCTAGGAAGTCCACGGCGCCATGCTTCATGGCGTGAACGGACATTGGAATGTCTCCGTGTCCAGTCATCATCACCACCGGAATTCCGACGCCAGTGCGGATCAATTGGGTTTGAAACTCGAGGCCGTTCATGTCTGGTAGCCGAACATCGAGCACGATACAGCCAGGCCTGTCCCAGAGGTTTGCCGAAAGGAAGTCCTTTGCCGTGGCATAGGTCTGGCTCTGAAGTCCGACCGACTCGAAAAGCTCTTCCAAGGCTTTGCGCATGGACGCGTCGTCGTCGACGACGTGCACAAGGGCCCTCTCGTTGGCGGCGTACTGCATGCCGTTTAGTATGCCCCGTAATACCACGGTAGTGCTAGCACAAAGGGTGACTGGCCGCGGATCACACCAAGGTATAGGTCCCCGAGGTGGAATCTCGCCTGTGCTTCTCAAAAAGTTCAAGTCTGGCGGCACTTTAGCCCCCGTTTGCCCGTGCAACGGGGGCGTAGATCGAGAATAGTGATCCTTCTCCAACAACCGATCGGACTTCGATCCGGTGGCCAAGCACCTCGAGCGCACGACGCACAATGGAAAGCCCGATGCCCAAGCCGTTACTGGATTCGGGCGCAAGGCGCGTGAAAGATTCGAAAATTCGAGGCAGCTGGTGTTCTGGAATTCCAATGCCCGTGTCGTATACATCGATCCTGACCTCGGTGCCTCTACGGCGGCAACCCATCAAAATCCGCCCGCCAGGCTCCGTGTATCTTATGGCATTAGTCAACAGATTGCGGAGGACGCAACCGAGCAGCACCCGATTGCTCGTCACATGAACATTCGCCGTAATGGCTCGAAGATCGATGCCTCGTTGAATTGCCGCATCCTCGTTTTCGTTGCGGAGCCGCCAGAATAGAGGTCCAAGCCCGACTGAGCAGACCTCCAACGCATTGGCGCGCTCGGCCAAGTAAAACGCATCCACCAGACAATCGAGTTGTTCGGTCAGCTTGGTGACGGCACGCTCGCCGCGGTCCAGCCATGCCTGCGGTGGCATTTGCTCCTGGCGCGAGCGCAGCAGCGAGTAAGTTCCCTGAATCACCTGCAAAGATTGACGCAGATCGTGTCCCAGCATCCCTACAATCGTTGTTTGAAAGTCCTGCGCGACGCGGGCTTTTGGCTTCCGATGCTGCTTCTTCGCAGCCGCTGGGCCTTCAGACGTTCTCATGCTATTCCCCCTCCAGCTTTCGATAACGGCGGTTTCATCAGAAGCCGGTTGACGGGATCTTGCCATCCTACCTTTCGGTGTTGATGATCAGCTTATCGTATGATGTTTGGCAGCCGCGGTTGGTCGGCATGGCGCCGCGCGGACCGGCTAAAGAATGCCAGCTTGGATTTTCAGTTGAGCTATGTCGACGAAATCGCTGGCAACGCAACAGGCGGCCTGCGGCGCCGGGCGGCTTACGTTGATACGGGGTGCCCGCGATAACACCCTTGTATGATTCTCGGTAACTTCAATGCATGTCAGATCACGCGCTTTTGCGAGATGAAACACGGGTGGCGGTGTCATTCGAACTTTGGCGCCGATTGTGATCCTCCCAGAATGGGCAATGTGAAGGTGAAGCGGGCGCCTCCAAGGGAGGATTTGTTGTCGGCACTTATATCGCCGCCGTGCGCCTCGACGATCGATCTGATTATCAGCAGACCAACACCCATGCCCGTCGCTTTGGTTGTAAACACGTCTTCAAACAAGTGTGCAAAATGAGAAGGATCAATTCCCGGACCGCTATCTTCGATACAGCAGCGCACACTCCCGTTCGTCGATATCTCGGTGCGGACAGTGACTTTTCGAGAGTCTGTTCCGGAGTCTGCGAGAGCATGCATTGCGTTTATCAACAGGTTCACTACCAACTGTTGAAGCTGAAGCTGATTTCCGCTTATCCTGGACGGAGACGACTTTAGATCGAAGGTGATGACGACATTGTTCGAGCGCAACTCGTGTTGAAGTGACCTCGCTGCATCTTCGATTATTTCATCGAGGTTAAGAATCGCCTGCTGTGTCGCGTGTCCGCCCGCTATCGTCCTGATCAGGGCGACGATGTCCAGGGCGCGCCCGGCATCTTGGATGATCCGCTCCATCAACGTGCGCGCGCGGTCAACGCTGGGGTGCCCTCCATCGAGCCAACGCAATCCAGTCTCGGCGTTGAGTCGTATCGCGGTGAGAGGTTGATTTACCTCATGAACGATGGATGAGGCCAGCTCGCCAAGCCTTGAGATCCGCGTAGCGCGCGCAAGTGCGCGGCGCATGCGCCGCAGCGCCTCCTTTTCCAGTCGGGAGGGATCGGCAACAGCGGTAGAAGGCGGCGGGATTTCGCGTTCCTCGATCGCACCAAGCCACGCCATCGTCAGAAGAACATCCATTTTGCGACTATCAAATATATTCATCTCTGTAATCCCACCTTGTGGCGACATACCGTCGATGGTCGCTGTTCGAAGTCGAACGCCTGATGTGAGGCTAATGACTCTCGAAGTGCGTTCGTGGCCTGCGCGATTGCGCCGCGCGCTGCTGGCGTATCTGCGATGGCGTTCAACATGACGAAATCGTGTATCGTGCCAAGGTAGCGCGAGCAGGTGACGCGCACGTTCGCTTCGCAGAGCTTTCGCGCGTAGGCCTCGCCTTCGTCACGCAAGATGTCGCTTTCTGCGGTGATGATGAGGGCATCGGGCAAGCCCCGCAACTGATCGACCGTTGCATTGAGCGGTGTTGCTGTGATGACCTCACGATCCGACTTGTTCGGTATGTAAGCGGCCCAGAAGTGTTCCATTGCCTGCTTCGTCAGCCAGGGTCCGTTTGCGAAATGCCGGTAGGAGGGGGTGTCGAAATCTGCGCCGGTCACCGGATAGAACAGAACCTGAAAGCTTATTTTTGGGCCTCGACGCTGCTGGCAGAGCAGCGTGATTGCGGCGGCGATATTGCCGCCGCTGCCATCTCCTACGATCGCGATGCGGGATCCATCGACGGCGAACGAAGTGGAGTTTTCGGCGAGATACTTGGTGGCAGCGTATGCCTCCTCTATCGCGACAGGAAATCGGCTCTCCGGTGTTCGGCTGAATTCGACCAGCGCCACGGTTGCACGCGCACCGACAGCAAGCTCGCGAGCGAGACGGTCGTGTGTCGTCGCATCTCCCAAAGCCCATCCCCCTCCATGGAAGAGCATCACTACGGGTAGCGGCTCGTGCAGGTCGGAAGGGCGGACAAGTTGCAAATGAACACATCCCCTGGGGCCGACCGGGGCAGTGATGCTTTCAGCAACCGTGATGGGTTTGCCTGTCGGTCTCGCCTGCAGTGCAACCAGAGTGGCGCGCGCCGCCTCTATCGATAGCTCGCCGATATCGGCATAGCGTGCTGCGAGGTCGTCGAGGAATTGCTGGGTGGCCGGCTCTAGCGGCGGGACGCCGCTTACATTCGAAGGGATCTCAGTCATGTTGCCTTCCGTTTTCCGGTCGACACAGCCTTCAGACTGGCGCCCCGGCGGCCATTCGCGAATCAATTGTTGTGAATTGTTGTGAGTTGTTGCGGGCGAGTGACGTGAAGCAATTGATTCAACAAATGATTTTCAATCGAGGCCAAAGCGGCTGAGGCCGATCCCTGGGCTGCTGCTTCCGCTAAATGGAACAAAATTGACGGGGGTGGTGGGACAAAATTCGGCTCGTCGTTGGTCGCCGAGCACGAGGGTCGTTGGTCAACACCGGTCCTTGCCGCCAGAGCGGCCGCTTCGAAGTTTTCGTTCAAATCAGGGACATCTGCTCGATGCCCAACAGGTGGCCGCGTTGTCCGGCTTCCTCGTCGGTAGGATGGCAACGGGCCTGGCCGCGGCGAATGCTTAGCGAGCGATAGTGAATTCTCAAGTACATCGCCTCATTTATGGCTCTCGGCAACTCTCTCGGACTCGTTGCCGTCGCCCTCACTCGAAATCAGCACCGGCGGCTCGTCATATCCTTTCCGGCTGCTGTAAAACAGCAGAGCCATGAGACCGAAGCCCACGCCCAGCGAAAGCAACACGCCGAGCGCCATGGCAAAATAGCCTGACGCTGGCACGTCAGTGCCGCTTGCCAGGGTCCAGCCAAGATAAGCAACGACGAAACTGGCCGCCAGCAGTAGCACGAGCACGATGAGAACGACCCACGACCCGACGCCCAGGCGAGCCAATGGCGAGACGTCGGATGCTACACCGTTCTCCTGATTTGCCGTTTTCATGTGGAACCTGCTAAAGGCCCAACCGGCCGTCCCTGGTCGAATTGTAACCATCCTTTTGCGAAGCGACCCACTCTTTAGCGGACCGATAGTGCGGCAATCACTCATACAATGATATGAGCGACACCCTCCCAAGGTCGAATGGTACAAGAGATCCGCACTAATTCCCTGGTCCGAAGCAGGTTCTGCTTAGAGCAACGTCTCCAAGAGAACCTTCGCCGCCCTTACATCCGCAGTCTGAAAACCTTCCCTGAAACGGCTATGGACCGGTGCAAGTGCGTCCCGCGCCGCAATCAGTCGCCCTTGCGCATGGTATAACCGCGCAAGGCTTATGGACGTCCGCAACTCCCACGAGAGAGCTTCCTGCTGGCGAGCGCATTCAAGTGACCGTCGAAACTGTTCTTCGGCTTGGCGTATTGCGCTTGGCGTGTCCTCAAGCCGGAGAAGCTCGCCCTTGATGCGCAGGAACTCGGCCATGTACCAGCGTTCTTCGTCGCGCTCGGACCGGATGATCGCAGCGTCGATGGTTGAGTGCCCCCTCGATGTCGCGCCTAACCTCCCGAGCGCTTCCGCCAATGTCGCGTGGATCCCAGCGTAGTGAGCAAAGAAGGCCCCGTTGGGCAGTTCGTGGAGGGTTAAGTTAAGTCTTTCCAATCCTTCATCGCTTCTGCCGCTTGCAATAAGCAGCATGGCACTGAAGCACGTGCCCCAGGCATGCCAAAGGTCCAGTCCGTGCTCCATCGCGTGTCTGAGCAGCAGATTGATGAAACGATCCGCTGCAATCAGATCGCCGGAAAGGAGTGTCACGGGGCATGCACCTTGAGCCAAAGCGAGAGCCAGCGACATCGCGTGATCGACAGTTTCGGCCTCTTCGATCACGCCATGAGCCTGATCCAGCGCTTGATCCGGGAATCCCTGCGCCCAGAGAAGTTTCGAAAGCAAAGTTCGAGACACAATGCGTGGCTCGAATTGAAAGCGGATTATGTGCGAACGATTTCCCGGTCTAAAATAATGACGAAGCATTAACTCCGCGTGATGACGTGAACCGGTGTGGTCGCCAAGATAAAACAGCGACATTCCGATGGTGCGCTCGCCGATCAGGGCCGCCGCGGTGTCGCCGTGGCGCGCGGCCACATCGCGGAACTGTATTGCGGTTTCAAGAGACATCCGAATGCGGCCGCTATTGAAATGGCTGGACCATAAACCCCAAAGGATGCGCATCTTGTAGTCGGCGTCGTCGAGTGAATCGGCGATCTTCAACGCGTTTGTGAAAGCCGCGTCTGCCTCTGGGCCAGATCCCTTCGTCCAGACCAGCGCCGCACCTAATGCGGCCAGTAGCTGCATTTCGCGAACGTCATTCTGTGCAAAAATCGCTTTACCTGCGAGCAGGGCTTGTTGCGCATACCGACAGCATTCCCCGTTAAGGGAAAGACGGGTCCACAGAGGTACGCAGGCGACGGTGAGCGCGATGCCGGATTCAATGTCGCCGCCACCCGAAAACGCCCAGTCGATCACCGTTCGAGCTTCATCGACGAGTTGTGACTCGGCAGACAAACCCGCTGCCGCGGCCATCGATGAGGATGTTGCCGCATCGGCACTCGTCATCTCGAGCAGAGATTGGACATACTTGGCGTGTCGGCGGGTAGTCTGGTCGAATTCGCCGCTATCCCTGAGCTTTTTCAGGGCATACGCGCGGGTCGTGTCGAGCAGGCGATAGTGGCCGATTGATGTTGTGACGTCGGCATTCAACAGCGACTTGGAGACCAAGCCTGCCACGACCTCAACGATGTCGGACGAGACGACCGTATCATCGGTCGCCACCGCCTGCGCTGCATCGAGCGTAAAGCCTCCCGCGAACACCGACAGTCGGCGGAGTGCCGTTTGTTCGGGCTCCTGAAGGGAGTCGTAGCTCCAATCAAGCGTAGCGGCGAGGGTTTGATGCCGCGGAAGTGCGGTCCGCAGGCCATGCGTCAAAAGGCGGACCCTGTCTTCCAGCCGCGCGGCCACGCCCCACAGTCCGAATACATCAACGCGCCCAGCCGCCATTTCGATCGCCAACGCGATCCCGTCGAGCCTGCGGCAGATGTCGGCGGCGACTGGTGCGTCGGTATCGCTCAGCTCGAATCGGCTGACGCTTGATGTAACACGTTCAACGAAAAGCTGAACGGCGGGGTAAGTAAGCGCATCGCGCGCGGTCAATGCGATCGATGCCGGAGGGATTTCGAGAGGGGGAAGACGATATACAATTTCGCCCTCTGCCCGCAGGGGTTCGCGGCTCGTCGCCAAGATGCCGACGCCCGCAGCGCCTTTGAGCAGGTTCTCAACCAAGACGGCGGCGGCCTCAACAACTCGCTCGCAACAATCCAGGACGATCAGCATCCGTTTACCGTGCAGGAATGCAATCAGCCCGCGGGTGGGGTCGTCTACTGCAATCTCGAGTCCGAGTGTCGAGGCCAGTTTCGCTGCGACCAATGACGTGCCCAACAGTGATGCACAGTCCACTACGCAGATGCCGTCGTCATACGAGATCGCCGCTTCTTGGGCAACAGCCAAGGCCACTGACGTTTTGCCTATCCCGCCCGGCCCCACGATCGTGACAAACCGATGGTTGTTTAATCGTCCGACAATATCGTTCACAGCATCAGCGCGGCCAATCAGCCGTGTCAGGCGGATGGGCAGACCAGGCGCAGAGTCGATAGGAGAAGCTCGCGGATTGATGGGATTTGGGGTCTTCGTAATCGAGACGGGTGCAACGAAACGATAGCCGCGCCCGGGCACATTCATCAAGTAGCGGGCGCCACCTTGGCCATCGCGAAGGGCCTTCCTCACCAGCGCTACCTGAGTTCTGAGATTGCCCTCATCGACGGTAAGGGTCGGCCAGACACGAGCGAAAAGTTCGTCCTTCGTGACGACCTCGCCCGCGCGCTCAACCAAAGCAACTAAGAGGTCGAGTGCACGAGCGCCGATGTGAACGGGTATATCTGCCTCGAGCAGCAAATGCTCCGCGGGTCGCAGACAAAATGGCCCAAACCAGATCGCCCGATCAGTCGACACGACAACTTCACTTTCAGTTCCTAAAGGGAGTGCCTTAGGAGACGAATGGCTGAGACAGCAGACCCTTCAATTTGGAGGCTGCGGGAAGTGGAGCCTTTAGGAAAGCGGGTAGGCTTTCGCAACGTTCAACAAAGCGCGAGAGCTCAGGAAATCGTTGTGTCAGTTCCAGCTGGGGCCGGGCGAGATTGGCAAAAGTGAAGGCGGCGGTGGTTGTCACATCGGCTTGGCTTATATGGGACGTTCCAGCAATCCAACCGCCGTCTTCGAGCTTCGCCGTAACCCTGTTTAGATGTTCGAAGCCGCCGAGCACTTGTCTGTCGTTATGTTCGATCCAAGGTCTATGGACCTTTTCGGCAGGTCTTACGCGATCCTCGTAGAATGCCCACTGGGCCTTGTCTGCGCACCCGAGCGCCATCGCCCCGGTTTGTAAGACGCGCCGTCGTAGCGGACCATCGTTTGGTGTCAGACGCCGCTCTGGACCGACCATGTGGTCGATCTCATCAAGGATCGCTCCACTCTCGACAAGATTTTCACCGTCGTCGGTCACCAGTACGGGGATGCGCACAAGCGGATTGTGCCGCCGAACGAGGTCAGGTTCTCCGAAGACGAAAACTCCCTCATGTACAAATGAAAGTTGCAAGATGTTCAGGCTAACGGCCACTCGGCGAACGTAAGGAGAAAGGAAAATACCAATCAATCTCATGGCGGACCTCCGCCGGTTCAGCATCATGTTGCGACGATGTTGCCGCGACGCGCAATTCTGGCAAAACTGGACTAAGATGCAAGGGTTCCTTTCCGCATTGCGGCGTGAAGCGGACAGTGCCCGGATTTCAAGGGTAAATTCCTGAAAAACCTCCGCTTATTGCCGCCACTTTGCCGGATGCGATCGTCGCCCCTGATCAAGTTTTCGCGTGGACTTTCGCGTGTCTGGAGCCAGGGGCGCTGGTGCTGTCCACCGCCATATCTCTCGTAGAGCGAGCAGAGAGACAGGCGTCCAGCTTTCCCAAGTGCCGTTCTAGCACCTACGTATGGGCAAAGCGAAACCTGGGTTGAATGGAGAGGCAAAGTTAGGCGCGTTATCCTTTGTTTTTCCGGTTCGCAACCAGTGGTGGTGCAATGGGACTGTCAACAATTGATCCTGGCTCGAATACGGAGACGATTGCGACGAAGCCAGCGTCCGAACCGGCCGGGGCGGTCGGGCCCTGGCGGTCATCATTCTCCGATTCCGGCGGAATGGCCTGGTACCGCGCGGCCCGTCGCTGGGGACACCAGAGTGGCATCCGCACCATCGCGGGCAATCCACGGTGCTGCGTCTTGCCGATGATGCCGTCTGATCTCTCACTTCCAACTCAACCGCGCGGGATCGCGTTCAGGAGCCTGCCATGAATGTGCACGCCGCTTTGGCCAAAGTGCATGATTTCCACAAGCAGACATCGGCATTTGCCCGCGACGTGATCGAGGATTTGTCGCAGTACCCGAAGCGGCTGTCGCCGAAATATTTTTATGACGCGAAGGGCTCCGAACTATTCGAAGCGATCACTCGGCTGCCGGAATATTACCCGACCCGGACCGAGCTTGCCATCCTGCAAGAGCGGGCCGGCGAGATCTCTGCCATCATGCCGGATGGCGCGGCATTGGTGGAATTCGGCGCCGGCGCGACCACCAAGGTGCGGTTGCTGCTGAACAAATGCGGGGTCGGCGCCTACGTTCCCGTGGATATTTCCGGGGACTTTTTGACGGCGCAGGCCGAGGCCCTGCGCCACGATTTCCCCGCGCTTGACGTCTACCCGGTGGCGGCGGATTTCACCGTGCCATTCGCCTTGCCGGCCGCCGTCGCCGCGATGCCAAAGGTCGGGTTTTTCCCGGGATCGACGCTTGGAAATTTCGAGCCGCATGAAGCCTGCGCCTTCCTGCGCAGCGTCCGCCGCATTCTGGGGCAAGATGCGCAACTGCTGATCGGCATCGATCTCGAAAAAGACCAGCGCGTGCTTTATCAGGCCTACAACGATGCGTCCGGCGTCACCGCGCGCTTCAACCTCAACCTTCTCGATCGCATCAATCGTGAACTCGGCGGCAATTTCGACACTTCGGCGTTCAGGCATCGGGCGATTTACGATAGCGGCCGGCACCGGATCGAAATGCACCTGATCAGCACCAAGGCGCAGAGGGTTCGGGTGCTGGACCGAAGTTTCTCATTCCACCCCTTCGAAAGCATTCACACCGAGAACAGTTATAAATACAGCCTCGAGCGCTTCATCGCACTGGCGCACGGTTCGGGCTGGACCCGTCGCGAATCCTGGACAGATGCGGCGCGCATGTTTTCGGTTCATGCGATGGCGGCCGTTTAGACGAGTTCGGACGGCGCTTCTGGATGTCACCACGCTGTGGTCGAGGTGTTTGAGGTGGCCTAAATGTCTCTAACGAGAAACCAGACTTTTCACGTGGAAGTGTGAACCCACGTCGTGCCTTGGTTATTGCCGGCACGGCAATTATCGCGGTATCGTCGGTATCTATAAAATATTGGGATTGAGGGCCGAGTTTCGCGCGTAGCAGCTAGCGAATTTCAACGGGTGGTGGCCTTGATGAAGGGATGTCTGGAAACGGCGATCGGGCGGCGCGATTTGCTTCGGCTTTCGGTTGCGGCTGCATTGACCGTGAGCACGGCGCAGCCAGTAGCCGCTAAACCTGTCGACCTCGAAAACAAGCGCAAGGCGCGTTATCAGCCCAATTCTGCCGAGGTCCGCAACTTCTACCGTGTCAATTCTTATCCGACCCGCTAGGGGAGATGTCTTTGCTGATCAAGAAGCCGGGGTTAAGTCCAAATCGCAAGAAAATCGCCGGTTCAGAAACGGGAAAGCCGAGCGGCAGCTGGGATCGTCGCCTATTCCTGAAGCGATCCGGAGTCGCCGCCGGCGTGCTTGGGGCGCTGGGTAGTATCCCTCTTAGCGGTATCCGTAAAGCGGAGGCCGGCCCACCACCGCCGGCGGGCGCCACGGTCGAAATGCGCAAGAATATCTGCACCCATTGTTCGGTCGGTTGTTCCGTCATCGCCAAGGTTGCCAACGGCGTGTGGATCGGCCAGGAGCCGGACTACGACAGCCCGATCAATCGCGGATCGCATTGCTGCAAGGGCGCGGCGGTGCGCGACGACGTGTTGAGCCAGCGTCGGTTGCGCTATCCCGTGAAGCTTGTGAACGGACAGTGGGTCCGCATTTCCTGGGACACGGCGATCGACGAGATCGGCGACAAATTGTTGGATATTCGCCAGAAATCCGGACCTGAACTCGGTCTACTGGCTCGGTTCGGCCAAGTTCACCAACGAAGCCGCCTATCTCAACCGCAAGCTCGCGGCCTTCTGGGGAACCAACAATTCCGATCACCAGGCGCGCATTTGCCACTCCACCACGGTCACCGGCGTCGCCAACACCTGGGGCTACGGCGCGATGACCAATAGCTACAACGATATCCGCAACTCCAAGACGATTCTTGTCATGGGTGGCAACCCGGCGGAAGCACACCCGGTCTCGCTTCAGCACATCCTCGAGGGCAAGGAACTCAACCGCGCCAACATGATCGTCGTCGATCCGCGGATGACGCGGACCGCGGCGCACGCGACCGAATACGTTCGCGTGCGCCCCGGCACGCATATCGCCACGATCTACGGGATGCTTTGGCATATTTTTGAAAATGGCTGGGAAGACAAGGAGTTCCTGAGCCAGCGCGTCTATGGCGTCGAGGAAGTCCGTAAACAGGTGGCGAGGTGGACGCCCCACGAAGTCGAACGTGTCACGGGCCTGCCCGAAGCTCAGGTCAAGCACGTCGCCGAGATCTTCGCCAAGGACAAGCCGGCGACGCTGATCTGGGCGATGGGGCAGACCCAGTTTACGACTGGCACGGCGAACGTCCGTGCGAGCTGCATTCTGCTGCTTGCCACCGGCAATGTCGGACACGCCGGAGACGGCGCCAACATTTTTCGGGGCCACACCAATGTGCAGGGTGCGACCGATCTCGGCCTCGATGTGACGTCGCTGCCGCTCTATTACGGTCTCGCCGAAGATGCCTGGCGGCATTGGTGTCGGGTGTGGGAAGTGGATTACGACTGGATGAGCTCCCGCTTTCCCAACAAGAAGCTGATGGAAACGCCGGGGATCCCGAGCACGCGCTGGTTCGACGCGACGCTGCTGCCGAAAGACGAGATCAGCCAGCCCGAGCCGGTGCAGGCGATGTTCATCATGGGACATGGCGTCAACACCATCACGCGAATGCCGGAAGCGGTGCGCGGTATCGAGAAACTCGAGCTGTTGGTGGTCTGCGATCCTTATCCGACAGCCTGGTCGGTGCTCTCGGAGCGCAAGGATGGCATCTATCTGTTGCCGGCCTGCACGAGCTTCGAAATGGACGGTTCGCGTACCGCCTCGAACCGCTCTCTGCAGTGGGGTGAGAAGATCGTCGAGCCGGTGTTTGAATCGAAAAACGACTACGACACCATGTATCTGTTAGCCCGGAAACTCGGCTTCGCCGAGCAGATGTTCAAGAATATCAAGGTCGAAAATAACGCGGTGCTGGCGGAAGACATCCTGCGCGAGATTAACCGTGGCGGCTGGTCGACAGGTTATTGCGGGCAGTCTCCGGAACGGCTCAAGGCTCACATGAAGAACCAGGCCAAATTCGATCTGGTGACCATGCGGGCGCCCAAAGATGATCCGGAAGTCGGCGGTGACTATTACGGTCTGCCATGGCCGTGCTGGGGAACGCCGGAGTTCAGGCACCCCGGCTCGCCAATTCTCTACAATACCAATCTTCCGGTGAAGGAAGGCGGCGGCACGTTCCGAGCCCGGTTTGGTGTTGAACGCATCGTCAAACGCAAGGTCATGGAGGACGGGCAGGAAATCGAAAGGGAAGATCACGACAATCTCCTCGCCGAGGGGGCCTATTCAGTCGGCTCGGAAATCAAGGACGGCTATCCCGAGTTCACGCTCGCGGTGCTCAAAAAGCTCGGCTGGGACAAGGACCTCACGGCACAGGAGATGGAAGTCATCCAGCGGGTGAACTCTGCCAACCCCGATGCGGTGTCCTGGTCGCTCGACCTTTCCGGCGGGATTCAGCGCGTGGCGATCGAGCATGGGTGTGCGCCCTATGGTAACGGCAAGGCGCGGATGATCGCCTGGAATCTGCCTGATCCGATCCCGGTGCACCGCGAGCCGATCTACACGCCGCGGCCTGATCTCGTCGCCGACTATCCGACCTTGCCTGACGCCAAACAATTCCGTGTGCCCAATATCGGATTCTCCGTGCAAAAGTCCGCTGTCGACAGGGGCATCTCCAAGCAATTCCCGCTGATCCTGAGTTCCGGCCGGCTCGTGGAATATGAAGGCGGCGGCGAGGAGACGCGCTCCAACAAGTGGCTTGCTGAACTGAAGCAGCATATGTTTGTTGAAATAAATCCGGTGGATGCAGGCGAGCGCGGCATCGGGGACGGCGGCTGGGTCTGGGTGACCGGAGCGGAAAACAATTCGCGAGCCCGGATGAAGGCGCTGGTGACCGAGCGGGTCGGAAGAGGCGTCGCCTGGATGCCATATCATTTCGCCGGCTGGTTCGAGGGCGCCGATCTGCGCGCCAAGTACCCCAAAGGCGCCGATCCATTCGTACTGGGCGAGAGCGTCAATACGCTCACGACGTATGGCTACGATCCCGCGACTGGCATGCAGGAGCCCAAGGCTACCCTTTGTCAGATCAGTGCAGCGTGAAAGGCGGAATGAATAATGGCGCGCATGAAATTCCTTTGCGATGCGGACCGGTGTATCGACTGCAACGCCTGCGTCACCGCGTGCAAGAATGAGAATGAGGTGCCGTGGGGCATCAACCGGCGCCGCGTTGTCACCATCAATGACGGCAAACCCGGCGAGCGTTCGGTGTCGATGGCCTGCATGCATTGCACCGATGCGCCGTGCGCGGCCGTTTGCCCGGTTTCCTGCATCTATCCGACCGAAGACGGCATCGTGCTGCACTCGAAGGATCTGTGCATCGGCTGCGGCTATTGCTTTTATGCCTGTCCGTTCGGCGCACCGCAGTATCCGAAGGTTGGCAATTTCGGTTCGCGGGGGAAGATGGACAAGTGCACCTATTGCGCCGGCGGTGGCGGCGCGGAGGCCCCAGGCAGCGCTGAGGAATTTGAAAAATACGGTTCGAACCGGTTTGGCGAAGGCAAACTACCGCTTTGCGCCGAGATGTGCTCCACCAAGTCCCTGCTCGCGGGTGACGGCGATATCATCGCCCAGATTTACAAGGAACGGGTTTTGAAACGCGGCTACGGCTCCGGCGCGTGGGGCTGGATGACGGCTTATCACGAGGGCGTCGAGATTTGAGCGGGCGACCTTTGGTGGATGCCCCCCGGCATGCGAGGAGGATGATCGTTATGCGGTGTGTTCGACGCATTGGTCTCGCGTCATTTGCCATGATCCTTGTGCTCGCGGTGTGTGCCCCGGCGATTGCGCAGAAACTCGGCCCCGACGGCGCCCCGAATCCAACCGCCAGCGTCACCAGCGAGCAAGAGTTGTTAAAGCAAGTCCCGCGTGCCGAGGGGCGCATCGATATTCCCGATATCAAGGCGAGCGTGCTGATTCAGCCCGCCGGGCGAACCTGGGATTATTTCCACGAAGTTCTCTTGCATCGGGGTGGCGCGATCGTGATCCTTGGCATGATCGTGGTTTTGGGCGTCGCCTATCTGATCCTGGGGCGGCTGCGCATCACGGCCGGACGGTCCGGCCAGAAGATTGTCCGCTTCAGGGCCTTCGAGCGGTTCTCGCACTGGCTGACCGCGGTGTCCTTTGTCATTCTTGGCCTGACGGGTCTTAACGTCACATTCGGGAAGATATTGCTATTGCCCGTCATGGGCCCGGACGCCTTTTCAAGTCTATCAGAGGCGGCAAAATACGCGCACAACTTCACCAGTTTCGCCTTTGTGGCCGGTCTTGTCCTCATCACCGCGACCTTTTTCAAGGACAATATTCCGGAGCAGGTCGACCTTGATTGGCTTAAGCAGGGTGGAGGATTCATAAAAAACAAGCATGCCCCCGCCGGACGGTTTAATCTCGGCGAGAAGGTGGTCTACTGGCTATCGCTTGCCGCCGGCTTGGTTGTTTCGGTCTCGGGCTTTGTTTTGCTATTCCCGTTCTTCGGGACGAATATTGCGGACATGCAAATCGCACAGGCAGTGCATGCCATTGTCGCTGTTCTGTTCATCGCCCTGATCCTTGGCCATATTTATATCGGCACGCTCGGCATGGAGGGCGCGTTCGAGGCCATGGGCACCGGCGAGGTCGATCTGAATTGGGCAAAGGAACATCACGACGTCTGGTTGGCCCGAATGCTGGCAAGCGAAGACCGGCGAGGACAGGCTTCGGCAACGCCTGCGGAATAAGTACTGTCGATGTCTACTGCATCGCCACGCCTCTCACCTCGCTGATTGGGGGCATCCACGAGGAGCAAAATATAAGGGAGTGAAAATCATGGCTGATGTGACGCGACGTTCATTGTTGGCGGCGACGGCTGCCGGCGGACTGGCGACGGCGGTAACCGCAGCGGGCGCGCAAACCGGCGAAGCCGTGCCGCAGCCAGAACGCCCCGGACATGGCGGCACCGACCCCGGTCCGCGCAATCTCGTCCGCGACCGGCAGAATCCGGATCTGTTGGTGCCGCCTTCGACCGATCACGGCACGCTTCCTAACCTGCGCTTCTCTTTCGCCGATGCCCACGTGCGGCAAGAATCCGGTGGCTGGACCCGGCAGATCACGCAGCGCGAACTCGGCATTTCCAAGGACATCGCCGGGGTGGACATGCGCCTGAACGCGGGCGGCATTCGCGAGCTGCATTGGCACAAGGCAGCCGAGTGGGCCTACATGCTCTACGGCAGCGCCCGCATCACCGCGGTCGATCCACAGGGACACCAGTTCGTCGATGACGTCGGCGTCGGCGATCTCTGGTATTTTGCAGGCGGCACCCCGCATTCGATCCAGGGGCTCAATCCGGACGGCTGCGAATTCCTGCTGGTTTTCGATGACGGCGATTTCGACGAAGACAACACCTTCCTGCTTAGTGACTGGTTCAAGCACGTCCCGCCGGAGGTGCTGTCGAAGAATTTCGGTGTCCCCGGCGCGGCACTCGCCAACGTGCCTGATCCGAGCCAGCTTTATATTTTCGGAGCGCCGGTGCCGGGGGCACTCAGCTCCGACAAGATCGCCGGCGCCGTTCCGGTGTCGCCCACCCTCAGCCACAGAATGATGGCGCAGCAGCCGGTCAAGACCAAAAGCGGCACGGTGCGGATCACCGACACCAGCGTGTTCCCGGCCTCGAAGACGATCTCGGCCGCGCTGGTGGAAGTCGAGCCGGGTGGTATGCGCGAGCTGCACTGGCATCCCAACACCAACGAGTGGCAGTATTATATTGAAGGTCAGGCGCGGATGGGCGTATTCGCGGCGTCGGGCCAGGCGCGCACTTTCGACTTTCTAGCCGGCGATGTCGGCTACGTGCCATTCGCGATGGGACATTACGTCGAAAACACCGGCGCCACGATGCTGCGCTTCCTCGAAGTCTTCAAAAGCGACTACTATGCCGATGTCTCGCTCAACCAGTGGCTGGCGTTGACACCTCCCGAGCTCGTGCAGGCGCATCTGAAGCTGGATCCGTCGACTTTGGCAGCCTTCCACAAGGAGAAATTCCCCGTCGTGCCGGCATGATCGGCTGTCACCGATGACGGATGCGTGGGCATCAGCCTCGGTCGGGATCGGCGCGCTTCTGGGCGTTGCGCTCGCGCAGATAGTCGTCCGTAGTGCGAACTTGCCGGCTCTGCGCGCCGTAGGGATCAAATCCTTGGTCCGCGACGAAGGCGACGCGGCAATCATCGCACATTCGGATGACGTCAAGCCGACCGGACCCGTCGCTGTACATCCAGTGCTTGCCTTCGAGCTTCGCCACCACGCGCTCGATCGTACTCTTGACGCCGAACGGTTTGCTGCATCGGATGCAGCAGAACGGCTCTTCCTGCTTGAGGATACGGGCTGGCGCCCGGGCGGCGTCGAAATCGATTCGAGGTTTTAGCGTGATGACGTGCTCGGGGCAGGTCGCCTGGCACAATCCGCATTGCACGCAGGCGTCTTCCACAAAGCGCAGCGTGGGTCGGTCCGGGTCATCGCGCAGCGCGCCGGTTGGACAGACCGACACACAGGAAAGGCACAGCGTGCAGCCGTCAACGTCGATTTCTATAGTGCCGAACGGCGCTCCCTTGGGAAGCGCGATGATGCCGACCGGATTCGGCGCCGCGCGATGAAGTTCGCTCAACGCAAAACGCAGCACGCCTCTTTTGGCACCCAGCGGGCGAAACGTTGCCGGACGCGGTGCCGCGGGCATCGCCGGAATGGCACTGAGCGCCTCCGACAGAAGATCGGGATCGTCGGTCTCGATGGCCGCGATCCGGCCCCGGCCGAAGCCGAGCCCCGCGAGGATAGGCTCAACCAGCGCCATCGTCTGCAGCAATCCGGAAATGTCGTGGCGCGGCCGTGCCCGAAGCAGTACACGCATCGCCGACGCGCCATAGGCGAATGCAGCCGCGATGCTCTCAAGGCCGATCTGCGTAATCTCGTTGACCGGAAGCGGCAGCACATGCGCCGGCAATCCGTCGCCGAACCGGGCCAGCGCGTCGATCAGCGGTGCGCCATGGGGATCGTCATGCACCAGCACGACCGGCCGTTCGCCACCGGCTTCGCGGTAGGCGATCAACAACGCACGCAGTTTGCGCATCAGCGCATCTTCCGAAGGCAAGGCGTAGGACGCCGCACCGGTCGGACAGGCGGCGGCGCATTGCCCGCACCCGGCGCATATGTAGGCATCGATGGCGACGCGGTCTCCAGCAGGTGTAATGGCCGATGCCGGGCAGAGGTCCAGGCAACGGGTGCAGCCGACGATCCCGGACCGCGAATGGGCACACAGGGTGCCGTCATACGCGACGTATCGTGGCTTTTCAAAGCTGCCGGTGAGGTCGCGCGCCTTCAAAACCGCCCGCAGCATCGCCGCTGGACTGCCCGGATCGGCCCGCAGATAACCGTCGCGCAAATCGCCAGCCGGGAAAAAGGCGCTCCCGCCGGTCAGGTCAAGGATGATATCGCAGCTCGATCGTGCATCGTCGTGCGATGGAGCGAACGTCAACGGGCCGAGCAAGGACGGTGTCGCCTGTGCGAAATCGTCAACCGTGACCTTGAAGGCGCCGAGATGGCCGCTGGCGTTTCTGACCTTTCCCTTTGCAACCGGAAAATCAGCCACTCGCGGTAGCATGATGGCCGCCGGGGATTCGATCAGCACGGTAACGTCAAGATGGTCCTTGAGAAGGTTGCCGGCTTCGACGGCAACCTCGTCGCGGCCGCAGATCAGAACGACGCCGGCACTCTCCAGCGTCACGAATGGCACGGGCGGCACAGGTTCAGCCGCCAACGCAAGCAGTGCGACTTCTTTGGGCCCTGATCGGACCGCTTCGCCGGACCATCCGGTTTCGCTTGAATCAGCCATGCTCTCACAGTTACTTGTAGCTGAAGTATGCCTTCCAGAGCCGCCGCCAAGCTGGCCGATCCGGCCGGAAAAGTATATATTTATTCCGCTGAAAAGTACGATGTTGGCGCAGCCGACAGGAGGTCAAACCGGTGAAGCTGCTGCGGACCATCCAGCTCGATGCATCGGATTCGTTCGTGTTTGAAAAGCCGGCAGAATCCGGTGAATGGGCAGTCTCCGGCGCCTTCGCATTTGGCCGGTCCGATCCGGCCAATCTGCAGGGCAAAGCGCGTACCGCATTTCGCGCCGGCTTTTTAGGTCTGAGATCGCTTGGCCGTTCGACGCTGGCGCAGATCGTTGAGGCCAACGAAGCCGATCGCCGTTCGGTTGCCGAAATGCTTGCCGCGCAACTGGTTAGATGGTTCGGCGCCCCCGATCTGCCAGCGGCTCGCCGGGCGTCTGAAGAGGAAATGGATTTTGTTGCGTCGCTCTGCGATCATCCGCCGGGTGTGCTGGTCGCGGTGACCCGGCGCCTCGAAAAGGGGGCCATTCGCGAGATATTCAGGACGTTGCGCCCGCGCCAGGGAGCCGGGCACACGCGCGCCTTCGAGTTTCTGGAGATGGTCGGCGAAGCCGCGCAGGCGGATGAACACCTCGACCCCGCCGGGCTGGCAAGGGGGGCGCAGCGTTGAGAGAACAGCGTGATTTCTGGCTCTCCTGCGGCCATCATTTGCTCGATCGCGACGCTAAGGGCAAGTTGCTTATCACCAACGAATTCTTGAAAGTCTATCTGGCGCGCCCGGAGCTTGTGCCGCCGCCAGAGGCTTGCGCCGCCGAACACAGGCTGCATGACTCCTTGTTGAAGGATCCGCAGGTCCCGGTTGCACCTTGGCAGATTGCCGCGATTTCTGACGCGGACGCCCGCGAAAACTGGGAAGTGATGATCGGATGGCGCGATCATCTTGTGAAATACCGCACCCTTGAAACCGCCTATCTCGACATCGTGCGGCGGCGCATCAGGTTTCCTCACATCCTTGTGCGCCAGTTGACCCAGGTGATTTTGCGAAGCGCGCTGAATGACTGCGTGGACGCTTTCATCCTGCGCGCCGGCGAATTATTCTTCCGACCGCAGAAACTGCTGATGCGGGACGGCGCGGTGACCGCGATCGACGAAGAGACGGAGTCACTGCTCGGTCGCCAACGCAGCTCGCCGCTGGCGGCGCTGCTGGGCTTGCCAGGGGCCACTGAAGTCGACATGCTCAATGATATCACCGCAAACAGTTATTGGGCGCGCAGCGACCGCTTCGATATGGCGCTCGACCTGACCCCTGGCCCGCGCGGGCTAGCTGCGCTCGGGGAGGTCGTCAAGCGATGGCTTTCGCATTTGCTTGCAATCGATGTTGCGATCGAACCTGTTCCCGAGCTCCGTAACGCTCCGATATCCTGGTATGTGGGGCTCGACGCGGAGGCCACGCGCATTGGGGACGCGCTCTGGAACGGTACCGATCTCGATGAGGAAACCCGAAGCCGGCTGATAGGACTTTTTCGGCTGACGTTCCGCAATCCGAAAGATATGATCGAGAGGATACGAGGCGAGCCGATATACCTGCTGGCGGCGATGACGCCTGATGACGTTCTGCACCTGAAGCCGCAAAATCTTGTAACGGGCTTGCCAATTCGGCACGGGGAGACGGTCAATTGAGATCGACAGCGCTTGCGCATATTCCTGTTGGGGTCGTGGTCGAGCGGCGCAGGACCAGAAGCATGTGGGCCGATTTTCTGTGGCGACCGGTTTCGATATTGGTCGGAAAGACGTCAGCCGCGCCTTGGACACCGCTCGCCAACCAGGCTGAAACGACATTGTTCTTCGCGGGTGAGGCAACGATCGAGCTGCACCGGACCGAGACTGTAAATTATCGCGACAATCTTGCGTCGGGCGCACCGGCGCTGTGGGTAGCGTTGCGTCCGGTCGCGTCGGAATGTCCGTTTGAGATACTTGCCGTCACCGCCGATCCGAGCGAAGGGGAGGCGTTCACCGATGCTGGCAGCAACATCGTCGAAGCCGTCGCGATGCCGGCCGACATCGCAGAGACCATCGGTCGGTTCCTCGCCGAGCACCATGTCGAACGTCCCTTCGTCAAGCGCCGTCGTCAGCCCGCAGAGCCGGCGCCTGCCTGGAACGAAGGCCGAAAGGGAAGCGCGAAATGACCTCGCCGGAGAGCTTTGTTTCGCGTTGGGCGCGATTGAAGCGCGGCTCCGATATGCGGCGCAAAAGGCACGTGACGGACGATCTGGCTCCGGCCTCGGCGGCAGAAGCGACCGCAATCGCGGGCAAGGCCGCCATTGTAAAGCCTGAACTCGCAGCGGTAGCCGATGCGCCGTTTGATCCGGCAAACCTGCCGTCGATTGACACTATCGATGTCGACAGCGATATCCGCGGGTTCTTGCAAAGCCGAGTACCTGTCGAGTTGACCCGGGCTGCGTTGCGCCGCGCCTGGGCCAGCGATCCGGCCATCCGCGATTTCATCGGGATCGCTGAGAACCAATGGGATTTCAATGACCCCGATGCGATACCTGGGTTCGGTCCGCTGCCGGAAGGATACGACGTGTCCGGCCTTATGCCGCAAGCACTCGGCAGCTGCGACCAATTCGCCGGAAAGGCTCCGGAAATATCGGTATCCGCTCAAATGTCGCCACCTGCCATAACCGATCGCGAACCCGACAACACCGGCCTCGACGCGCCGCGATCCGCCGTTGACGAATTGCGCAGTGTATCCGACGATCGACGTCAAGAAAGTGCGGCGCTTGAAAATGCAGGTGATGCCGAAGCGGATGATCGCAGACGAAATCCAGGTCGCCACGGCAGTGCGTTGCCGCGGCTGGCCGGATAGCCGAGGCCGAAAATGGAGCATGCGCAGGAGCCCGAATCTTACATTTCTTCGGCGTGTGACATCGATGAGATCGATTGCGCCCGCGCCCAGGAATATGCGCTGCTCGCTGTCTTGCTCTCTCGAAGTCCGGACGGCGAAATGATTGGACGGCTGACACAGTTGACCGGGGACGCTACCCCGCTCGGAACAGCCCATGCAGCGCTCGGGCAAGCCGCGGCTCGGACGGACGAAGCCAGGGCAGGGCGAGAATTTTTTGATCTGGTCGCCGGACTGGGACAGGGTCAGCTTCTGCCCTATGCATCCCATTACATCTCGGGCTCGCTCTATGGACGCCCGCTGGCGCGGTTGCGCGAAACCTTTCAACGTCTCGGTATCGAAAGAGCGGTGGGTCATTCGGAACCCGAGGATCATGTCGCCATTCTCTGCGAGATTATGGCAAGTCTTATCAATGGCGAGATCGTAGGCCCGGTCGGCTCTGATCGAGCGTTCTTTGAAGAACATCTCGCTCCGTGGATCGGACGCTTTTTTGCCGATCTGGAGCGAGCGCAATCGGCGGATTTCTATGCCTGCGTCGGTTCGCTCGGACGGGTTTTCGTGGCCATTGAAACCGAGGCGTTTGCCCTCTCAGCTTGAATATCCGGTCTGCAACGGCGTTTGTCGC
The DNA here is from genome assembly GCA_963802815.1 of uncultured Alphaproteobacteria bacterium. Classification (GTDB taxonomy): domain Bacteria; phylum Pseudomonadota; class Alphaproteobacteria; order Micropepsales; family Micropepsaceae; genus Rhizomicrobium. The sequence continues at coordinate 9,390 of CAWDKN010000009.1, read as the reverse complement.
CCGGACGAAACGAGGTTACGAGATAAGGGAGGACTCCGATGCGATCTTTTGCTATCGCCTGCGCGGTTGCTGTTGTTATCGCTGTCGGCGCGGCGGCCATTCTTGATAATGTCGTTCAGGAGACCGCCTCGGCCGCCTTTGCCGAGCCAAGTGCCAGAATCTAGCGCTCCGCCTCAAGATTTTTGCCCGAGCGGCAGCATGATGCAAAAGACGGCGCCGTGAGGTTCGTTCGGCGTTGCCCAGAGCCGGCCGCCATGCGCTTCGACAATCGAGCGGCAGATCGATAGCCCCATCCCCAAGCCGCTGGACTTGGTCGTATAGAAAGCCTCGAAGATGCGTTCGATGCTGCCCGGAGGCAGCCCCTGGCCTGAATCGCTTACCGCGACAAGTACGCTGACTGGCTCGATCCCGCGTGTGCTGATCATCAACTCGCGCGATCTCTCCTTGACCTCGCTCATGGCTTCAATGGCATTCATGATCAAGTTCAGAATCACCTGTTGCAACTGGACTCTGTCCCCCAAAACGGGCGGCAGCCCCTCTGACAGTTGCATCTTTACCAAAACGCGATGTTCCGACATGACGGCACTGGTCAGTCTCATAATCTCCAAAATTGCTTCGTTAATTGCCAAATCGCCCTTCCGCGCTGGCGCCTTCTTGGAGAAGTCACGAATCCGGCTCACAATATTAGCGGTCCGCTTGCCGTCGCTGATGATACGGTCGATCAACTGTCCTGCCTTTTCCAGATTTGGCGGCTGACGGGCGAGCCAGCGCTTGGCAGTTTCGGCATTCGTAAGCAGAGCAGCAAGAGGTTGATTTACTTCGTGGGCAATGGAGGCCGTCAGTTGACCCATTGTCGCTACGCGGTTGGCGTGCGCCAGCTCTGCTTCGGCGCGCTTTCGCTCGGTCAAATCAAGGACAAAGGCGACGCCCTGGTGCCGTAGTGCGCCGAAGGTCGCCCTAACCACGAGCACGGGCACACGGCTGCCATCTTTCCGAAAATACTCTTTCTCGAAAGGTTTGCAGGTTCCCGTGGAAGCCAACTCTTCCAAGGCCCGTTCGTCGGCGGCGCTCCATTCGGGGGGTGTCAAGGCGGTCCAGCACAGTCGGCCCGACATCAGGTCTCCGTGGCCATATCCAACGATGCGGAGAAAGGCGTCGTTGGCCTCGATGACACGACCGTCGACGTCCCAAATGAAAATCCCGATGATGTTCGTTTCGACCAGGCGACGGACCCGAGCCTCTCGTTCACGTAGATCGGTGTACAGGCGGGTGTTCTCAAGCGAGACCGCTGCCGCAGAGGCTAGCAGCTTCAGAACCGTCATCCGGGCGGGAGTGAAGACATCCCTGGCCAGATTGTTTTCAAGATAAATGACACCTATCAGATGCTTCTGCTTTAGGAGTGGGAGGCACAGCATGGATAGGGTGCCGCTTTGACGAATGTACTCATCGGTCGAGAAGGAACTGTCCGCCGCGGCGTCGTGCAGGAGCAAACTTTCCCTGGTCCGCAAAACGAACTGAAAAACCGATGTTGGCAGGTCCGCAGCGCTGATTTCTGCCTGCCGCAGCGCGACGGTCAGCCCCTCCACGCCCGTCGTCGCCTCCGCCTCGATCCGGTACTCGTTTGCGCACGGCAAAATCAACAGGCCCCGCTCGGCACCGGCATATTCGATCGCCGTGCGCATGAGTGTATCGACCAGTCCCTCCTGCTCGATCTCACTCGATACCGCCTCCGACACGCGGATGACTGTCGCCAGGTCGAGTTGCTCGACAGAGGCGTGAATCGTGCCGGTATAGGGTGAAGTCTTCTTTGCCTTGATCTGTGGGTACCATTCATCGAGCTGTCGAACTTTCGCGTCCGCGCCCCAACGCAAATAACAGTCCCGGGCTTCTCTCAAATAGACGTGAGCGATTTTAGCAAGATCTCGTGCCGAATAGAATCGTGCTGCGCATTCGTTGGCGACCGCCTCACAATGCACGAAACCACTGTCGTTCGCCGAACGGATCGCCGCTTCGTAGAAATGTTCAGCGTCGATCATCCGGCCCTCGATGCGCGCGATTTCCGCGCTGACGAGCGCAGTCTTATTTTGGAAATTTGCAGGGCAATGCAGTGCCCATATCTCGAGCTGTCGGTGATGGCCGTCAAGGGCGGCAAAATGCTCTTGTCTCTCTTCGGAAGAAGCGGAGTGCCAGGCGGCAGCATGGGCCAGGGCTGCATAGAAGCGAAAATCGCCCGTTTCCACCTGCGATGCCGCCGGCCAAAGCAACAGATGGGCTTTCTGCGACGCCTCGACAGCCGAGGCATAATCGCCAGCGATGAATTTGGCCTGCAGCTTTCTAGTCCAATAGAAAAATTCGGCCAGAGCCAGCACCGGATTGCTTGCGAAACGAAGTTCGGTGTCCGATTCGCTATAGTCGTGGGCGTCGAAGCATCCAAAGGTCGGAGTCAGGCCGCGAAGCGTACGAATGAGGCCCAAATTCACCCTACAATTCTCGATCACCAGCCCAAAGCCGGCCTTCTCGACGAAATTGAGGCCCTTCTCAACTTCCGATTGGACCTCGGAAAGAGGGTCGCCTACGGCCAAATAATTGGCGATCAGCGAATGCCAGCTATAGGCAGAGAATGTGAGGTCCCCTGTTCGATATGCTACATCGAAAGCACGCCGGAGCAGTTCACGTCCCTTCGCGGCATGTTTCGCCCACGGCGTTAGCGTGCCAAACGATGTGTAGGTTCTCGCTTGGTAGCGAGTGAGGTTACGCTTTTCGACGAGATCGTAGCCCAGCTGTCCGAATCGGAATCCATCCGCATAATTGTTGAAGCGCGGCCCAGCGAACATTCCAAACCAGATGTAGCCGAAACACGACGCATCGCAGTTACCGTGCTCCAGGCAAAGACTCACCATGCGGAATACCACTAGCGTGGATAGATTCTCGTCGAAGAACATGGCCGGGTGGACGATTTCGGTGAAAACATCGAGCATGTCGAGGACGTCGGGATCATCGAGCCGCGGCAAATTGATGAGGTCCTCGATCTGACGGGTGCCAACCAACGACCAGATCCGGTCGTACTCCTGCATGACATCATTGCGCGCTGGATGCGCCGACCAATTCGTGCCGTTGCGGCGAAGGTAATCGAGAAACACGTCGATGGCGCGATCACTGCGGTCCAGGGTTGTATAAAGGGTTATCTGCAATCGAGTAACAACCGCAAAGTCGTGGCGGCTTCCGGCACGCCGCGCCAACATGCTCAGGCGGCCTTCGGCGGCGACCATATCTGCAGTGAGCAGTTCACACTCGGCAATCAGAGACTCAATCGCGAAGACAAGGCCATAGTCATGCTCCCAAGCAGCCTCACTCAATAGCGAGCGGCCGACATGAAGGTATTTCAGGCCCGAGGCGTATGCCGTGGATGCCTTCGCCCGTTTGCCCGCGATAAGATTCAACTCGGCCGCTCGCTCACGCTCACCGACATCAGTGATGAGACTTGAGCCGCGGTTGAGTTGATTGACGATGTCGAAAATCGCTTCTTCCAGCCGCTCTTGAGGGGTGCTCTCCCTGAGAATTCTGCCGATGCGCAAATGGGTCTGAGCGCGCAGCTGCTCTGGAATCAGGAAGTAAGCTGCTTCCTGGACCCGGTCATGAAGGAAACGATAGGAGTTTTCCGAGCGAAAAACGAGGCCGGCGCGAACAGCTTCCCAGAGTTGATCATGCATTTCTTCTTTTGAATGTTGATACACTGTTCGCAGCAGTTCGAACTCAGCACTGTTCCCCAGGCAGGCGAGCTGTTTCAAGGATTCCTGTGTCGCATTCGGAAATCGGCTCAGCTTTCCGACCATCAGGTCTACCACGTTGGCCGTGTAGCCTTTGGCGTGAATGCGATCAACGTCCCACCGCCAGGCCGCAGCAGCCGGCTCGAACCTCAGAAGGCCTTCTTCCTCCAGTTCGGTGACAAACTGAATTGTGAAGAAAGGATTGCCTCCGGTTTTTTCAAAGATCAGCGCCGCCAACGAGCCGACACGTTCCTGCTCACACCGAAGTGAGTCGGAAACCAGGCACGTTACGTCAGTTTGTGTCAGGGGCTGTAGGGCGATGTGATGTATCCTGGCTCCATTGGCCTGCAAACGCTCAAGTGTCCTCAACAGCGGGTGAGTAGGGCCGACCTCGTTATCTCGATATGCGCCGATGAAGATGACATGGTGAACATCCGGCTCCGTAACGAGGTATTCCAGCAGCGTGAGGGTTGCGGCATCCAGCCACTGCAAATCGTCGAGAAAAAGCGCCAGAGGGTGCTCAGCGCGTGCGAAAACACCAAGAAAGCGTCGGAATAACGATTGGAAGCGCGCCTGGGCTTCCTGCGGCGGTAGGTCGACGACAGGCTGCTGCGCTCCTATGATGAGTTCGAGTTCTGGGATCAGAGTTGCAACGAGTTCGCCATTTGCTCCCAACGCCTCAAGCAGGGAGTCGCGCCAATGAGCAATCTCGGTTTCGTTTCCGCCTAGTATTTGTCGAACCAGGGTTCGGAATGCCTGCGCCAGCGTTGCGTAGGGAACATCGCGTTTGTATTGATCGAACTTGCCAGCTGCAAACAGACCGCGCGGTGGCACAAGGGCCTTGTGGAGTTCATTGACGACAGAAGATTTTCCGACACCGGAATAGCCGGAAACCAAAACCAGTTCCGTCCCTTTCTGCCCGACGACGCGGTCGAAGGTCGCAAGCAGGAGTACGACTTCTTTTTCCCGTCCGTAGAGCTTTTCGGGAATTGTCACCCGTTTGGGTACGTCACGTGCGCCCAGCGGAAACGAGTTGATCCGCCCGTGCGCTTGCCAAGTCGAAAGACAACGTTGAAGGTCGGTCTCCAGACCCGCGGCCGTTTGGTAGCGACCTTCTGGAGCTTTTTCCAGCAGCTTTAAGATGATGGTGGAAAGCTGCTCGGGTATTTCGGTGCATCGACGACTCGGCGCCACGGGCACCCTGGCGATGTGGCAATGCACCCATTCCATGGGATCGGTTGCCGCGAACGGCAGCGTTCCCGTCAGCATTTGATAGAACGTAACGCCGAGCGCGTATAGGTCGCTGCGCCAGTCGATGGAGCGATTCATTCGTCCGGTTTGTTCTGGCGCCATGTAGGCCAAGGATCCGGCGATGAACTCGGGAGGCTCGGGCGCCTGACGTTCGCGAGGCAACCGGGAGGCGATGCCGAAACCGGTCAACCAGATTTGGTCGGTGAGGGGGTCGAGAAGAATGTTGGCTGGCTTTATGTCCTTGTGGACCAGGCCGCGCTCATGTAACCGGCTGATGGCATGAGCGATAGCTGGGGCCAGCCGAAGAAAGTGTCCCAACGGCAGGGGCTCGCTCAGCAACGAATCCAGCGTGCTGGTAGTGCGGGACTCAAGCAGCAGTAGCGTTCGACCGCGATTGTGCACAAGTTCCAGCGGTCGAGCCGCCCACGCGCTATCCAGATAGTTCTTGAGTTCGAATTCATGAGCGAGTCGACTGATGGTGGTGGGCGCGGGGTGCTCGGCAACCGGCATCACGGCTATAAGTGCTTGCCGGACACCCTCCGTGTTATTGCGCCACGTTCTGCAATAAAGGCGCTCGCCGTCATCCCACAGCGGTTCGAGAAGTTGGTGTTCCCCACCAACATCGGCCAATGCGAATTCGGTCATCGCGGGCAGCATCGCCTAACCATCCGCTGGAAGCTAAGCTATTCTTGGCCCTTTGATATGCTCCAATCCTGCACGGCTATCTGATACCTTGGTATGTGTCAACGCCATGGTAACACGAGACTTGCCTCATCGCTAACGCCACGGCGGTTTTTAGGCCTCCGATGGCACCAAGTCCCGAGCGATTGCTCCTCGATCGGCAGCATCACACAAAAGACAGCGCCGCGAGGTTCGTTCGCCGTCGCCCAGAGCCGGCCGCCGTGCGCTTCGACGATCGAGCGACAGATCAATAACCCCATGCCCGAACCGTTCGACTTGGTCGTATCGAAAGCCTCGAAGATGCGCGCGAGATTCGCCGGAGGCAGCCCCGGACCGGAATCACTTACCTCGACGAGCGCGCCATGCGTCTACGTATTCGCCGGCGAGAAAGCGGACCTACAGCTCGCGGATGTAGTACCAACATTGCGGGAGCGCCAGCGCCGGGTTGCCAGCCAGATTACGCTCGAGATCATTTTCACGGAACAGCGCGAGCCTAGACGGGCGGTCAATCCCCGTAGGCTGCGGATGAGACCGAGCTGGCCCAGAATCCAGCCCTCGATTATTCCGAAGCCGACTTTGCAAACAAAGGCGAGCCCGTGTTGCGATGCCGAAACCGGTCAACCAGACTTAGCGTCGTTGCTCCATGTTCTGCAATAAAGACGCTCGCCGTCATCCCACAGCGGTTGCAGAAGTCGTTGTTCACCAGCCGTGTCGACCCATGCCAATTCGCTCATCGCAGGCAGTATTGCTAACGAACCATTCGGAACTGAGCTACTCCTGTCGCCTTCATCCTCGCAATTCAGGCGTCGACTCGCACCGCCTCATTGAACTTGGTACCTCAGCGATTGGGATCTTGAGGTCCGGGCTGTTTGCAATCCTCCAGCCGATAGAGCGCAACGGCAATAACACTGGTGTATAATGTCTAGGCAATGCAGGAATATGCGAAGACGTAGAATTGGCGGTGGCCGATCAAACAGGGGGCGAGGACGTTTTTGTGCAGACACGTTGCGCAATTGCGGTCATTGATGATGACGATTCATTCAGGATAGCCCTCGTCGATTCGCTTTGTTCACTTGGGTTCGAGACCAGCGGATACAGCTCCGCTCGGGAATTCATCGCCGGGAACGGGCAGGGACTTTGCCGGTTGATTGTAACAGACGTTCATATGCCCGGCATGAGCGGACTGGATCTGATCAGGCATCTCTCAGCTTCGGGTTCGAAGATCCCTGCCGTGTTGATCACCGCACATTCCGAGGCTGGTCTGGATGCGAGGGCGGCCGCCGCAGGCGCGGCCTGCCTTCTCCAGAAGCCATTTGAAATCAATGATTTGATCAAATCGATCGAAGGAGCTCTGGGACCGTGAGTGCGTCACTTCTCATTCGTGGCCTGCGGTCATCATGGCCGAGATCACATCGATCTGCATGGGCTAGATCCCCCGATGTGTCCTGAAAAACGATAACCTTTAAAAATCCGATCTGACGGCTCTGACCCAGTCGCCGCTCTGTGTCAATCGCATCAGCGCTTCCTCGCGGGGGCCTTGAGCTCGCGCCTCAGTGGCCGGCGCTCTGGCCGCCATCGACGTGCAGGATCTCGCCGGTCACGAAGGGTGCGCCTTCCAGGAATAGAACCGCGTCGACAATGTCCCGGGTTTCACCCATGCGTCCCAGTGGATGCAGTTTCGATAGATCGTCGTAAGTTTCCGGACCGTGCATTGGCGTCTTGATGACGCCGGCAGCCACGGCATTTACCCGCACGCCCCTCGATGCGTACTCGATGGCCAGCGATCTCGTCGCAGCATTCAATCCGCCCTTCGTCAACGAGGCCAGCACCGACGGCACATGGCTGTTGGCATGGTCCACAAGGCTCGTCGTAATCTGAACGATATGGCCCGAGCCCCGCGTCAACATTCCGGCTGCGACGCGCCTGGTGAGGTGGAAGAAGCTGCCAAGATTGATCGCGAGCACCAAAAGGTAGTCCTCGTCGGTATAGTCGGTGAACGGCCTTGCGATGAAAATACCTGCATTGTTCACCAGCGAATCGATGCGGCCGAAGCGCAGCAGTGCTTCGGAAACGATACGCTGCGAGGTTGCCGGATCGGCGATGTCGCCCGGAACGGACAGAATACCCGGATCCGAGGATGGCTTGATCTTCCGCGAATTGGCGACGACGCGATAGTCGCGAGCGCGAAAGGCCTGCACCAAAGCCGATCCGATGCCCTGGGATGCGCCTGTGACAATTGCGACCCTTTGTTCTGCGCCCATGATTGGCCTCCATGACCATCGTCTTGATGATGATCAAGGTAGGCATCTCCGCTGACGCAGCGAATGCCCGCTATTCGGCAGACATTCTTCCGCGCGGCGATCGAATGGCACCCGCGTTGCAGTTGGTTTGACTCGAGCGTTCCGCGAAGTATTTCTTGAGATGCGGTGCAGCAAAATCGACAAACGCACGTACCTTGGGCACGGCGAAACGGCCTTCCGGGGCGAGTAGCTGAACGGGTAATGGTGGGTACTCGTCCTTGCTAAGGAGGATTCGCAGCCGCTTCTCCGCGACTTCCTCGGCGACGTGATAGGAAAACAGGCGGGTGACGCCGTACCCTCCCACCGTCGAAGCGACCGCCGCACGGACCGTGTTGACGACCAACCGCGGCGTGAACTGAACGGTTCTTGGAATGGACGAACCCTCGAGTGGAGGGAAGCTCCAGGAATCCATTCCGAAGTGCGTCATCGAGATAATCCGATGTTTTGCCAGATCTGCGGGCTCACGGATTACGGGGTGTTGCGTCAGATAAACCGGCGACGCGGCGATGACGCGGCGAACCTCGCCAAGGCGGATGCTGGCGAAGTTGGAGTCCATGAGATGCGCGATGCGGAGCGCCACGTCGATCCCTTCGTCAATCAGATTCACCGGCCTGTCGATCAAATACAACCTGACCGACACTGTCGGGTATTCGTCCATGAAGGCTTCAAGGATCGGCCTCAGAAGGGTCTCGCCGGTGATGACTGGCGCCGTGATGGTCAGCGTGCCGCGCGGCGCGGATCGTTCGCCAGCGGCGAGAATGTCAGCTTCCTCAAGATCGATCAGGACGCGACGGCAAGCGGAAACATAGCGCTCGCCCGCCTCGCTCACTCTGAGGGATCGGGTTGTGCGATGCAGCAGCTCGGCGCCGACATGGGCTTCGAGAAACGCGATCGCGCGACTTACAGCCGCTGGCGATTTACCGAGGCGTCTGGCGGTTGCAGCGAGGCTGCCTTCGTCCACGGCCGACACAAGCACTTTCATGGCGTCGATGCGATCCATCGGTCGGTCTCGATTCGAAGAACATTGACTGCTTGGTAGATTAGCTATCTATTTTATATCATCAAATTCAAGAGCATCTCCGCGAACCAGAATCGTCGAAGGATCGCATCAAATCGATCTCAGCACGCAGAGTTGAGTGCAAGGCAATATCATTGCGCGCACTTTTGTCAAAATCACTCTGAAAAATCAGAGAGGCTCCCGTGGGCTTCGCATCGACATAATACCAACGTATGGGAAAATCGACCTGCGTTGAACGGAGGGGCAAGATCTGCCCGGTATCGTTCGGCACCATGGAAGAGGCTGGCGAGGATACCGCTACAGCGCCTGGAACTCGTGGAGGGTCCTGCTAGACGAAATGACCGCTCGCATCGCGGCAGCTTATGCGGCTAGC
>CAWDKN010000008.1:0-11709 GCA_963802815.1 uncultured Alphaproteobacteria bacterium | reverse complement strand
TGTCCTGTTTATTCGTTCGTACGTATTGCTGATACGACTGAGGCAACCGTGCGCCAAACTCTTTTTCGAAAGACGCAATATCGCCTTCCTCTATTGTTGCCCCTTGCTCAGTCACTTCTATCATTTTGTCAAGGCCCGGGCGAAAAGCCCCCCGTATGTCCTGTTTTCGAATGTATATCTCGGGGAACCAACTGCATAGTTTTACCGTCTTGGTGATGATGCCAGGTAAGGCCCTCCGGCGTCTTCACTAAACCTGCAGCCTTATTGGCCTTGCGAAAGTCGCCGGCGCGCGATCCCAGAATTGGGCGACACCTTACCCAATTCACCAAATCTTCCCCTGCGCCTTCTTTGCGAAACTCTCTTGCACATGAATTGCGATATCGGCGCGACGCGCACTTCAACGGACGCGCTGCATGCCTGAAATCGGACCATGGCTCGCCTTGCGCGCATCGTTGTCCCGAACTGTCCGCACGACGTCACGCAACGCGGCAACCGGCGCGAACCCATCTTCTTCGAGGACGGCGACCAAGACGTCTATTGCGACCTGCTGGCCGAGCAGACGCGGAAAGCGCAGGTCGCGATCTGGGCCTACTGTCTGATGCCAAATCATGTCCATCTGATCGTCGCGCCCAGTGACAAGGACGGCCTTGCACGCGCGATCGGTGAAACACACGCCGCTATACGAACTTCATCAACGCACGCGCGCGCTGGAGCGGGCATCTTTTCAACGCCGCTACGGCTCGGTGGTGATGGACGAGGATCATCTGATTGCCGCGGTACGCTATGTGAGCCTCAATCCGGTTCGCGCGAGACTGGTGGCCCGCGCCGAAGATTGGCCATGGTCGAGCGTGAGGGCCCATCTTTCTCCGGTCGCGACGATGGCCTGGTCACCGTCAAACCCGTACTGGAGCGCGTGCGCGAGTTCGCACGCCTCTTGTCTCCAGGTTCGAGCGATGACGCTACTTTCTCCGCGCTTCGCTTGTCAGAGCGATCTGGACGACCTTTGGCGAATGCCGATTTCATTGCGGCGCTGGAGCGGTTGCTCGGACGCCGGATCGCGCGCCGTGCGCCTGGACTAAGAGAGCCGCCGAGACAACTTCGCAGCGTGAGTTTCCGTTTGGGGATTAGGTAAGGCGTCGCCGGTTTAACGCCGCTACGGCTCGGTGGTGATGGACGAGGATCATCTGATTTCCGCGGTACGCTATGTGAGCCTCAATCCGGTTCGCGCGAGACTGGTGGCCCGCGCCGAGGATGGCCATGGTCGAGCGTGAGGGCTCACCTTTCGGGTCGCGACGATGGCCTGGTCACCGTCAAACCCGTACTGGAGCGCGTGCGCGAGTTCGCACGGCTCTTGTCTCCGGGTCCGAGCGATGACGCTTCTTTCTCCGCGCTTCGCTTGTCGGAGCGATCGGGACGACCATTGGCGAATGCCGATTTCATTGCGGGGCTGGAGCGGTTGCTCGGACGCCGGATCGCGCGCCGCGCGCCCGGACGCAAGAAAGCCGCCGAGACAACTTCGCAGCGTGAGTTTCGGTTTGGGGATTAGGTAAGGCGTCGCCAGGTAATTCACCGGTTTCGATGGATCGGATTTCACCGCATACATGCCGCCGACCAGCACCAGATCGCGCTTACCGGGCGGCCTCGCCTCTCGGTCGCGAGCCCGCGAACGAGCGCCAATAGGATCAGGACATGCAATGCGCCGACGAAGCCAAAGGCGATCGCGCGATCGGAGCGCGGCCCGAGCCGGCTTCGGATGGGGGCAACTTTTTGCGCGACCGCTTTCGTCCATGCGCCACCGTCGGACGCAAAGCCATGCCAAAGCGACCGTACTCTGTCCCTGTTGCGGCACAACTGCCGGATGCCGGCCTTGAGCGCCGCTTTCGATGGCAAATCAGCCTGCCGAGAGCCTCGCGCAATGTCGATACGCCCCATCGCCTAACCGTATTGTACGATGGGATCGACGCGACGGCCAGCGCACCGGTGCAGGCAGGGGCTATCGCTTTTGGCCGAAGAGGCTGAGAAAGAAGCCGTCGTCCCAGGCGGCGGCGTTCATTTTGCGTCGCATGGAGATGGGGTTTGGTTGGGCTCGCAGGAGGTTGATGGCGATCCTTCGCAGGACGGCGAGGTTTTCGGGTGCGGCGTCCTTGCGTGCGCGATTTGCGTCCTCCGCGAAGACGACATCGAGAACCCAGTGCAACTGGTTTTCGACAGCCAAGTGAGAGCGGACGATCTCGAGTAGCCTCTTGGCCGAGACATATCGGGAAAGGATGAACTAGCGGACAAAGGGTTTGTCCGCTGCGCAACCTTTGCGCCGGCGCCGCGATGTAATCTCGGGCGATGGCGGCAATGCCGGGAAATTTGTGGAGCCCGGCAAGGGTGCTGTTGCGCATGATGGTGGCCGTTCGCCGCTCGTGGCGATCGTGGGTGGCCTCTTTCAGAGTTTGAGCGGTGTGTCGCGCGCCTTTGCGGGCGAAGCGCCGTTCCACGTCGGCAAAAAGCTTTCCCTGATTTTTCTTGAGCGCCAGTGCGTAGTTGCCACCCCGGTCGATCACGGTCTTTGCGAAGGCTCGACTGCAGAAAAGCGCGTCCGCTGTGACAATCTTGCGCTTCAGCCGTCCGGTGCAGGGAGGGGTCACTCAGATGTTCGTCGATCGAACCCCGACTTGTACCACGGCCCAACGATCTTGATAGACCCGCTTCCACCCTTTCAATCCGTCGAGCATCCGTACCGCCGGGTCGCTCGGCGCGAGGATCGTCCAGCGGATATGATAGCGGTCGAGCGTGCGCTCAAGCGCTTGCGGGTGGGAGATCGCTGCGGCGTATCCCTGCAGAAATGCATTGCCGTAGAGCTCGGCGCGGGAGTCGATGAACGGCTTCGCGCCTGCGAAGATGAGATACCCGCCGAAGGCGTAGTCGTTGAAGACGGGTTCGCGGCGCAGCACGGCCGGGACATGCGCAAGGGCTGTGATCGGCGCCGTGGGACCGTCGCTGCGGACGATGGGGATGGCGAGGCGGGCGAGCGTGATCGCGAGCAGCGCCGCCGCACAAAGCGAAACGGCAACCGTTCTCCACGCGGGGGAAACAGCGGGCGAGGGCGCGCCGAGCTTGGCGCCAAGCGGCTCGGCGAGGACCAGCGGCGCGATGATGGCGAGCAGCATCTGGTGGCGCGCGTGCGCGAAGGCGAGCGCGAGGAGGCCCAGGAGAAGCGTTGCGCGCACGCGCGAAATCTGCACGCGACGCGTGACGATGATGTAGAGCGCCAGCGCGATACCGGGCTCGAAGGGCTGCAGCTGTGTGAGGTCGGTCGGCTGCCATTCGCCGACAAAGGAGAGGCTCGGCATCTGCGACAGCGTGACGGGAAAGATCACGCCGTCGATGCCGTGCGGATTGAGACAGGCGGCCGCCAGCGCACCGACGCCGAACAGGAGCCAGTCGCGCGCGACAGTGCGGCGCGTCTCACGTGAAGCAAAAGTGGCCTCGATCCCGAACACAGCCACGAGTCCGAGGCCGGCGGCGAAGCTGGCGTGAAGGTTGGCCCACAGCGCCATCAGCGGGAGCAGCGCGAGCGATGGCACGCGGTTCTCGTTGCGCGCGATGACCAGCTCCGCGGTCCAAAGTTCCAGGAGCGGCAAGGCGAGGAGATGCGGGCGCGCGAGAAGACTTGCCGCGGTGGCTGCGAGCGCGAGCACCGTCACGACGAGAACGGCGCCGCGCGGCAGGAAGCGGCTGAGGTGCCAGGCGAGCAAGCCGGCGGTCGCGGCGAAGGCGGCGGCGGAGAGCAGCATGATGCCGCTCCAGTCCGCGCCGCGGAAAGCGAGCGCGAAGACGATCTCCGACAGCCACTCATGCGTCGTCCATGGCTTGCCGGCGAAAGTATAGGAGAACGGATCGAAGGCGAGGATCGCGCGGTGGTCGAGCATCCATTCGCCGGCGCGGACGTGCCAGAAGGTGTCGCCGTCGTTCAGGATCTTCGGCGCGAAGGCCAGCGCCGCGAAGGCGAGCAGCGCGAGCGCTGCCGAGGTGACGGCGTCGCCCATGCGGCGCGCGGGGGCCGCTTCGGTGATGGGGAGGCGCAGGGCGAGCGTCATGGGGCATTTTGCGGTGCGAGCGGTCACCAATTGGTTGATTGGGACGGCTGGTGGCGGCCGCTCGCCTGCGTTTGCGCGAAATAACGAGAGGCCGTCATCGCCCGGCCGTCTAATCCCTAGGCAATGGGTCTTCTTTTTTCGCCCGGCCGCGCGCGACCAGCTGGTTCAGTATCTCGACGCCGCCGGAGAAGGCGATGGCGAAGTAGAGATAGGCGCGGGGGATGTGGAAGTGCGCGGCGTCGGCGATCAGCGACATGCCGATCAGGAGCAGGAAGCTCAGCGCCAGCATCTTCACCGTCGGGCGCCGCTCGACGAAGTCGGCGACGGCGCCGGCCGCGAACAGCATTACCAGCATGGCGAGCACGACGGCCGCGATCATGATCGACAGGTGTTCGGCCATGCCGACGGCGGTGACGACGGAGTCGATCGAGAACACGATATCGAACAGGGCGATCTGTACGACCGCCGAGACCATGCTCGCACTCGCCTCGCTGCCGGAGGCGTCGTCGCCCTCGACCATGCCGTGGATCTCGCGCGTGCCTTTGGTGAGGAGGAAAAGGCCGCCGGCGCCGAAGACGAGGTCGCGCCAGGACAGGCCGACGCCCCACAGCGTGATCACCGGCACGGAGAGCCTGATGATCCAGGCCACCATCGACAGGAAGGCGATGCGCATCAGCAGCGCGAGCACGAGTCCGATGCGCCGCGCCGCCGCGCGCCGGGGCTTGGCGACCTTGCTGGCGACCAGCGCCAGGAAAATAATGTTGTCGATGCCGAGCACGATCTCCAGCACCGTCAGCGTCGCCAATGCCGCCCAGGCGTCGAACGAGGTGAGGAGCGCGAAGATCGTCACAGCCATGCCGGTCCGAGATGGGGAAAGAGAAGGCGTACGGTCTCGCGCGCGGCGATGAGGCCGATGCCGGCGCCGACGAAGACGTCGCTGAGGAAATGCGCGGTGAGGAAAGCGCGCGTCAGGCCGAGCCACAAGGCGAGCGCGAACCAGACGAGTGCGAGGCCCGGCCAGACGCAGCTCGCGATCACCGCCACGCACATGATCGTCAAGGCGTGGCCCGACGGAAACGAGTTGTAGTCGAGGTTGAAGGCGAAGGGTGCAAAGCCGTAGAGGCCCATCTCCATATCGTCGCGCGGACGCCTGCGCCCGAGGACGAGCTTGATGGGGTGCAGCACAGCGCTGCCGATGGCGAGGCTCGCGATGAAGGCCAGCGCGCATTTTGCGGCCAGGTGCAGCACGTCGCGCGCGCCAAGGAGATGCATCGCCGTCTCGGCCGCGACATAAACGATCACCGCGGCGACCAGCCAATGACCGGCCTTGGCCCAATGCGTCGTCTTGTCGAGGAAGATGAAAAACGGCTCGTTCACGTGATCGTAAAAATAATGCGCCGCCCGCCGGTCCCCGGCCAGGCACGCGATCCCTATGACAATGAAGACGGCGCCGGCCCAGAGAAGCATCTGCGCTGATTGCCGCGTGCGATTGCCGCTGTCAAACGCGGGCGGCCGGCGGCGCTCATTTCCCAGTACCGCGCTGCGGCATTGTGGGCTGGTGACTGCTTCGGCGCGGGGCTACAGTCCGGCCCATCGCTATCGAACCAAAATCAGCGGAGGAACAAGATGGATTTCGACTATTCGCCCCGGCAACGGGAGTGGATGAAGCGCGTCGGCGACTTCATGGACCAGTACGTCTTCCCGGCCGAGGAAACCTACAACAAGGAGATGACCGACGCGCGCGCCAAGGGCGATCCGTGGATCGTCGTGCCGGTCGTCGAGGAGCTCAAGAAGAAGGCGAAAGCCCAGGGCCTGTGGAACCTGTTCATGAACGAGAGCGAGCATGGCGCCGGCCTGACCAATCTCGAATATGCGCCGCTCGCCGAGCTCATGGGCAAGGTCGGCTTCGCCTCGGAAGTGTTCAACTGCTCCGCCCCCGACACCGGCAACATGGAAGTGCTCGAGCGTTACGGCTCGCCCTATCAGCAGGACAAATGGCTGAAGCCGCTGCTCGCGGGCGAGATCCGCTCGGCGTTCCTGATGACCGAGCCCGCGGTCGCCTCGTCGGATGCGACCAACATCGCCACCCGCATCGAGCGCAAGGGCGACCATTACGTCATCAACGGCCGCAAATGGTGGTCGTCAGGGGTGGGCGATCCGCGCTGCAAGGTGATGATCGTCATGGGCAAGAACACGCTCGACGGCGACCGTCACAGCCAGCAATCGCAGATCCTCGTCGAGCGCGACGCGCCCGGCGTGAAGGTGGAGCGCATGCTGCCGGTGTTCGGCTATGACGACGCGCCGCACGGCCACGGCGAGGTGCTGCTCGAGGACGTCAAGGTTCCGGCTCGAGAACATGGTCCTCGGCGAGGGCCGCGGCTTCGAGATCGCGCAGGGCCGCCTCGGACCCGGCCGCATCCATCACTGCATGCGCTCGATCGGCGTCGCCGAGCGCGCCCTGGAATTGATGTGCAAGCGGCTGCTCGCCCGCGAGGCGTTCGGCAAGCGCATCGCCGAGCATTCGGTGTGGGAGCAGCGCGTCGCCGAGGCCCGCATCAACATCGACATGTGCCGGCTGCTCACGCTCAAGGCGGCCGACATGATGGACAAGGTCGGCAACAAAGTCGCGCGCACGGTGATCGCCGAGATCAAGGTCGCCGCACCGCGCATGGCGCTGAAGATCATCGACGACGCCATCCAGGCCTGGGGCGGCGCGGGAGTCACCAGCGATCCCGGCCTTGCCAGGATGTATTCGGGGCAGCGCACGCTGCGCATCGCCGACGGCCCGGACGAGGTCCATTGCCGCACGATCGCCCGCCTCGAATACGGCAAGCACTCCGATCGCTCGCCGCGCCGCGCCGCGGCGGAGTAATTCGCGCGCGTGAAACGGAAAAAGGGCGGCCGTGAGGTCGCCCTTTTTCTTTGGTGGCACCGTGGAGAACCTGTTACGCGACCGCGCGCTTGAGCTGGGTGAGCGGGAATTCGACGGAGACCTCGGTTCCCGCGCCTTCGCGGCTGGCGATGCGCATGGCGCCGCCATGGCGTTCGGCAAGCGCACGGACGAGCGCGAGGCCGAGCCCGGTTCCGGCCTTGGCCAGCATCGGATCGGCGCAGACCTGCTCGAAAGGCTGGCCGAGGCGGGAAAGCTCGGACGCGGGGATCCCGATGCCGGTGTCGCGCACCGCGAGGGTGAGCTGCTCGCTTTTGCGGCAAACGGCGATTTCGACGCGGCCGCCGGGCGGCGTGAATTTGAGCGCATTGGAGAGAAGGTTCAACACCACCTGCTTGAAGGCACGCCGGTCGGCGACGAGCGAGACATGGTCGTCCGGGAGCGCCACGGCGAGGGTGATGCGGTTGGCGTCGGCGCGGTGGCGCAGCAGGCGCGCGCAATCCTCGATCGCGCCGTTGACGTCGACATGCTCCATGTTCAGGTCGAGCTTGCCAGCCTCGATCTTGGCCATGTCGAGCACGTCGGAGATCAGGTCGAGCAGGAGCTGGCCGGAATCGTAGATCAGCGTGGCATATTCCTCGTAGCGCGGGCTGCCGAGCGCGCCGAACATGCCCTGGCGCATCAGCTCGGCGAAGCCGATGATGGCGTTCAGCGGCGTGCGCAGCTCGTGGCTCATGTTGGCGAGGAAGGTCGACTTGGCGCGGTTCGCCGCTTCGGCGCGCTCGCGCGCCGCGTGCATCTCGAACTCGTGCATTCGCCTCAGCGTGACGTCGCGCGAGACGCTGATCAGGTTCTTGTATTCGCCGCTGTTCTCGTCGAAGACGCCGCGCGTGGTGGTCTCCAGCCAGATGTACTGGCCGTCGCCGCGCATGATGCGGTAGACCGCCATGAGCACTTCGTCCGGCTTGGGACGCCTGCGCACCTTCAGCGCCTCGTCGCGATCGTCGGGATGGACGAGGTCGAAGAACTTTCCGGCCTCGATCTCGTCGGGCGAGCGCTGCAGCACGGTCTGCAGCGCATTGGAGGCGAAGAGGATGCGCCCGCCGGGAGCGTAGAACATGATGATGTCGGAGGCTTCCTCCGCCATCACGCGATACATCTGCCGGGCCTTTTCGCGCGCTTCTTCGGCCACGACCTGCTTGGTCACGTCGTGGCACACGCCGAGCACGCTCACGACCCGGCCGTCGGAGCCGATTTCGACTTCACCCTGGGTGTCGACGATCTTCGCGGCGCGATCCGTATGGCGCGAGCGGACGCGATAGGAGAAGGGCGAACGCGTGCGGATTCCGTTGGCGATGGCGGCCTCGACCACCGGGCGGTCCTCGGGGCGGATCTGTTCGAAGATCCAGTCCGGATCGGCCTTCATCGAGAGGTCGGCTTCGAGGATGCGGTACATTCCGGGCGACCAGTAGTAGTCGCCCGTCGCGAGGTCGGTGCGCCAGTAGCCGAAATGCGCGGCGCGCTCGGCCAGATCCATGTTCCGGCCGGCGAGATTTCCCGCCGGCGCGGCCAAGGGATCGACGGCGCGTGCACCCGCTCGCGCTTTCTTGCTGGCCATGAGATCTCCCAACCCGGGCGCGAACGCCCGAAGCGGTTGCAACCTAGGCCGATCTTCTTAATCAACGCTTGCGAGATACCGGATTCGCACGCGTTGCTTAACAGCCTGCGCGCGGCGCCGGGCGGCGTTTACCGTCACAATCTGAGCGCGATTTACCCTGCTGCGCCGCCACGCTTGCCCTATTCGGCGCGCCGGCGCGTGTCGGCGCGCCAAGCTGGCGTTTGGCGCGCCAGCGCCTGGCCTAGTTTGGCGCGCCAGCGCGCTGGGCGAAATACCAGGCGCGCTCCGCGAGCGGACGCACGGCGGCTGCATTCTGGGCGGCGTTCGCGCTCGACGCCGTGCCGTCGCGGACGCGCCCGACGATGCCCTGCAGGATGCCCGCCAGGCGGAAAAAATTGTACGCCGCATAATAATCCATGTTCGGCGTCTCGGTGCGGCCGGTGCGCTTGCAATACATCGCGACGTACTGATCCCGCGTCGGGATCCCGAGCGCCTCGTAGTCGAGCCCCATGATCGAGCTCGCGCTCGCGCCGGTCCCGGGCTGCATCCATTGCATGAGGTGATAGGTGAAGTCCGCCATCGGGTCGCCGATGGTGCAGAGCTCCCAATCGATCACTGCGAGGACTTTCGGCTCGGTCGGGTGCAGGATCATGTTGTCGAGGCGATAATCGCCGTGCACGACGGACGGACGGCCTTCCGGCGGCAGGTGCGCGGGCAGCCATTCGATGAGCTTGTTCATCTCGTCGATCGTCTCGGTCTCTGACATCTGGTACTGCTTCGTCCAGCGCGAGACCTGCCTCGCGACATAGGCGCCGGGCTTGCCGAAATCCGAAAGGCCGATCTTCTCGTAGATCGAGGTTGTGCAGGCGCGCGAGCGTCTCGTTCATCGCGTCATAGGTCTTCCAGCGCTCGGCCTTGTCCATGCCGGGAAGCGCCCCGTCCCACAGGATGCGGCCCTCGACGCAATCCATGACGTAGAACGTCGTGCCGATGATGCTCTCGTCCTCGCAAAGCACGTAAGGTTTCGCGACGGGGAAGCCGGTTGGGTGGAGCGCCGAGATGGCCTTGAATTCGCGGTCGACGGCATGCGCGCTCGGCAGCAGCTTGCCGGGCGGCTTGCGGCGCAGCACATATTTCCGGTTGGGCGTGACGAGCTGGTAGGTCGGGTTCGACTGGCCGCCTTTGAACTGGCGCACCTCGAGCGGCGTCTGGAAGCCCGCGATGCGTTCTGCGAGATAGGCCTCGAGCTTCTTCTCGTCGAATCTGTGGACCTCCGTGACCTCCTTCGTGCCGGAGTAGGTTTCCTGACGGCTGGCGGCCGGTTGGCTCATGGCGTTTCCCTTGGGTCTTGCTTTGGCGGCATTTTGGGCCGGACTCGCTGCCTGGCACAAGGCGCCGCTGACCTGTCTCCTGCGCCCGCTGCGGCGTCAGGGCTGCTCGGCGAGCAGCGCGGACATCGTTGCCGCAACGTCGTCATTGGAGCGCACCAGCACGGCCTTCAGTCCCGCTTCCTCAGCACCCGCGACATTCGCAGGAGAGTCGTCGAAAAAAAGAATTCGGTCGGGGGCAACGTCGATTTCCCGCGCCACGAAACGGTAGGCGGCCACGTCCGGCTTGCGCAGGCCGATATTCGACGACACGAACACCCTGCGGAAAGGCTCCAGCGTGCGTGCGTATTTCGGCGCCCAAAGCGCTTCGTGGGTCGGGTTGCTGTTCGAGAAGACGTAGAGCGGATACTGCCCGGCGGCGCGTTCGATCAAGGGCTCTATGCCCGGGATCACGCCAGCGAAGATCGCGTTCCAGCCTTCGAGAAATTGCTCGTCGCTGATGTCGATGTCGAGCGAGCGGCGCAGCGAGGCGAAATATTCGACGGCCGTGATCCCGCCGCGCTCATGCTGCGCATAGGCCTCGTCGAGGCTGAAACGCGCATGCAGCGCCGCCGCGTCGCATCGCGCAAGCTCCGCCCAGCGCTTCGTGACCCGCGCAAAATCGACATCGACGATGACGCCGCCCAGGTCGAACACGATGGCTTCGATGTCCCTCACGCCGTCGCCCGCTCGCGGGCGACGGCGCGCCAGCCGATGTCGCGGCGCGCGAAACTGCCTTCCCATTTGATAAGGTCGACCGCGGCGTAGGCGCGCGCCTGCGCCTCGGCGACGGTTTGTCCCGTCGCCGTCACGTCGAGCACGCGTCCGCCGACAGCGAGGATACTGCCGTCGCGACGCGCCGTTCCGGCGTGGAAAATCTGCACGCCCGGCAGGCGCGACGCCTCGTCGAGTCCGGTGATGACGTGGCCCTTCTCGGAACTCCCCGGATAGCCCTTCGACGCCATCACCACGGTAAGCGCGGTCTCGTCGCTCCAGCGCAGATCGATCTCCTTCAGCATACCGTCGCGCGCCGCGATCAGCGCGGTCAGCAGATCGCTCTTTAGCCGCGGCATCATCACCTGACATTCGGGGTCGCCGAAGCGGCAATTGTATTCGACGAGCTTCGGACTGGCGCTTGTGAACATCAGGCCGAGATACATCACGCCGACATACTTGATTTGTCGCGCGCGCAGGGCCGCGACGGTCGGCAGGATGAAGCGCTCCATCGCAACCGCTTCCATCGCCGGCGGCAGGACGGGGGCGGGCGAATAGGCGCCCATGCCGCCGGTATTCGGCCCCTTGTCCCCGTCGAAGACGCGTTTATGGTCCTGCGCGCCGACGAGCGGGATCACGGTCTCGCCGTCGCACAGCGCAAAGAAGCTCCCTTCTTCGCCGTCCATGAACTCCTCGACCACGACCTCGCGTCCGCTCTCGCCGAAGCCGCCCTCGAACATGAAATCGATCGCCTTGTGCGCATCGGCGGTCGAATCCGCGACGATCACGCCTTTTCCCGCGGCTTGACCATCGGCCTTGATGACGACGGGCAGGCCGAGCGTATCGGCAAACACCTTCGCGTTGGCCGCATCGCGGAAACGGCGATACGCGGCCGTGGGAATTTTCGCCTCGCGGCAGAGATCCTTCACAAACCCCTTCGAGCCTTCGAGGATCGCGGCCTCCTTGCTCGGACCGCTGGCTCGGATGCCGGCCGACTCGAAGCGATCCCACAATCCCGCGACGTACTGCTCG
>CAWDKN010000007.1:0-33887 GCA_963802815.1 uncultured Alphaproteobacteria bacterium | reverse complement strand
CACTACGCTGAGGCCGCGCGGCAAAGCAGCGAGTTGTTCAGCCAACGCGGCCTTCCGATTTCACTGCTGCTACAGCCTCAGCTCATGATCGGTACCAAGTGCGTTACGACAATTCCGGCCCAGAACGGCGCGCCGCTCGAGATCGCGTATCGTTCGGATTTTATTGGCTGGGTTCCTGATCGGAAATATCTCAAAGATCAGGGTGTAGAGGTCCATGGGTTCTGGCCGTCCAGCCTGCAAGAGTTAGAGGCCAGTTGGCGAAGGGCATATCCGAATGGCGGAAGGGGAAAGATCGCGATCGGCGGGCCGGCATCTTCCCTGAACGTTGCCGCACTTGTGAATATGCTTCGCCAGGTGCCGCGCTGCACGTATTGATGCCAATCGACGACGAAAGGGGATCGCGACTTGACAGAACCCGATGAGAATTGGAAATCCGCTGTTTCCACCCAATCCGGTTACTCCCGGTGTCGCGTTCCTTACGGCCGTGATCACAATTCTGATTATGGTTCCCCTCTATCGACTGGTCTATTCCTTTACCGGGCGTACGCCGTTCGTCCAGTTCGTCCTCTGGCTGACAGGCGTCGTTATCCTTGCAGCCATTGGTAATACGCTGCGGTGCATTAAGAAGTGGCGCGAGCGCGACGAGTAGCAACTGTTCGGCCCATGCTGGTGGGGGGCGGTCGGTCTCCTGCCGTCTTAGTCTACTTCTACGCGGAATGTCGACGGCGGCCAACGCGCGCTTTGGCTAGCAGGCAGCTGCGTCCGCTTCACGCTTCTTTCGTCATATGGCGGGACGGTGCTCAATCCATTTGCACGTCCCGCACGTCGGCGACGCTGCAAGCCCGCATCGCAAACTGTCAACCCCGCATTTGTCGGATAGTCGTGCCCGGGCTTCTGTCTATCGTACCCTCTCAAGATAGATGCACTTAATCGGTCATCGAGAGTTCAAGTGCGGGATGCAGGATGCAAGTATGGGAACATACAAAAAGCAGATCGGCAATTCGATTGCGCAATTCATCGCCGACAACGCCGATGCGCTGTCGGAGGCCGAGCAAAAGCACGACCAGCACGCCCAGGAACTCATCAAGGCCTCGAACAAGCTTGCGCACACGCAACTCGTCGCGCCGATCGACGGAACGGTTCAGGAATTGGATGTGACGACGATCGGGCAGGTGGTGACGGCGGGCCAACGAACCCATGACGATCGTTCCGCGCCACGGCGCCCTGGAGGTCGAGGCGCTGGTCGAGAACGAGGACATCGGCTTCGTGAAGCCCGGCGACACGGCTGTCATCAAGATCGATGCGTTTCCCTTCACGCGCTACGGAACGATCTCGGGCGTTGTGAAAAGTGTATCTCGCAAATCCGTCGACCAGCGGGAGGCCAAGCAGTCGGGCGATTCCAACAGGCTCCTGTGTCGCCTACGGATTCCGCGGCTTCGCCGACGCCCGAAAAATGCAGGGGCTTGTCTTTCCGGTCATGATCGCGCTCGACCGCACGACGATCGAAGCCGACGGCAAGGACGTGCCGCTGACACCAGGCATGAGCGTGAGCGCCGAAGTCCGCACCGGCAACCGGCGCGTGATCGACTATCTTCTGTCGCCGCTCAGCGAAGTTACATCCGAAGCAGCCCACGAGCGCTAACCTCCTTCGGAGATTGAGCGATGTCCGTCGCGCTTTCCTGCGGGATTTGTTCTTGGGCTAGCAGCAATCGCACGGTTGCGGTCGGGCTGCACGAATTTGCATTCCTGAGGCGAAATCATGCACAATGGCCTCGACATGCGTGACCGTTCACCTCTGTTTCAGCCGAGGCGACCGTGCCTTTCGAGGATACTTGGAACACGCGATGAAGGATATTGCCGGTGCAGCCGCGCTATTCTTGGTACTCTGGGGGCCTTTATGGTCATCACAGAAGGGGATGTTGGGTTTGAGTGCCATCGGTAGCATCGCGCTCGGTATCGCCTGGGGGTGTTGTCGCGTCAATTCCGTCGTCAGAGAGTTGGCGCATGGGCAACCTCCCGACTGGGCGGTTCGCCGCCATGCACGTTCTGGGCGTTCTATTGTTGATTGCGGCGGCGTTGTTGGGCGTTTCTGGTTTCTCGGGTGCGAGCATTGTCGTAGCCGTATTGGGATTAGCCAGCTTTCGGGGCGTTGAGCTGCGGCTGATCCTCTCGATGCTCCGAATGGGTAAGAAATCGCGCGAAGGACTGCAGCCCGGACCACAAGCGCCAGCCCCACTCACCCCGCCGTCACCGTAAATCCCGCGCGCGGAAAATGCACGACGACGTCGCCAACCTGCGGATCGCTGCGGCGGATCGCGATTTCGTGCGCCTTGGAGAAGACGATCTCGCCCGCGATCGGGTCGCGGCCATAGTCGTCGGCCGCGACTTTCACCTTGTCGCCCGGCTTGCGGCCGAGGGGATCGTGCGGATCGGCGGCGACTTTCGCATCCGACGTGGCGGCCTTGGCGATCTCCAGAGCCTCCTTCGCCTCCATCGCCGTGTGTTTGCCGTGGCCGATCGCGGTCGACCGCGCGTACCAGGCGCCGAGCTTGGGGAATTCCGCAAAGGTCGCCGTGGTCACCGCGGGCAGCGCGCCGTTCATGAACCAGAGGTTCATCGACGCGTGCACGTCGGCCGCGCTCGGCGACGCGCCGAGCAGGAAGGCGCGGCCGTCGTCGAGATGGTCGGCAATGAAAGCCGAATGCGCGCGCCACTGGTCGCGCATGAAGGGGGCCGCGGCCTTCATCGCATCGGTGGAAAACACCGATCCGCTCATCGCCGCGCGATCCTTCTTGAATGCCTCGGGCACGGCGTCGCCTATGGCGCCGAAGATGATCGCGACGGCGGGCATGAAGTAGAGGCGGTCAGACCAGAAGGCGAGCGCGTAGGGAAGCCCCTTGCCCTGCGGGAATAGCGACGGCTCGGGAAAGCGTCGCTCCAGCTCTCGGATGATGATCTGGGTGTCGCAGAAGACGTCGGCGCCGATCTGCATCACCGGCGTCTTGCGATAGCCGCCGGTGAGCGGCAGCAGATCCGGCTTCGGCATCATGTTGGGAATCTCGACCGAGCGCCACGGCAGCTTCTTGATGCCGAAGATGAGGCGGATTTTTTCCGAGAACGGCGAGGTCGGATAGTGATGAAAGATGATCTCGTGCGACATTGGCGTCTCCCGGATGGTTTGGCGACAAAAAGTGATTCACGCGGAGGCGCGGGGATTTTGGTGACCGTTTAGAATTCGGACGCCGGCAAAGTTTGGCCGGCGCGCCTTTCGCGCCAATCGTCCCTTCGACGTCGCGTCCTTCAAATGATCGCCCAACCCTCCGCGTCTTTGCGGCTCCGCGTGAAAAATCCTCCTTCAACTCAGCTCGTTCGAGAAGCGGATGTTGTTGTTCCTGATGCCTTCGAGCACGACCTCCATCCCGCCCGAACGGATCATCCATTCCAGGCGGTGATCGCGGTATTCGCGCTTGAACATGCCCGACTGCACCGCGCCCGCCACCTGGCTCAGCGCCTGCAGCGACGCCGCCGCGGCGCTCGCGGATTTCTGCACCGAGGCGCGTTCGTTGGCGCGCTTCAGCCAGCGGCCAAGGGGCGACGAATCGCCCGGCCCGATGCCGTTGCCGCGTGCGCCGTTGAGATAAGGCACGACCGACAGATCGGCCCAGCCGAACCTGTCGCCGTTGAACCATTCGCGCTCGCCGAGATGGCGCGTGAGCCATTCATACAGACCGCGCGCCTGGCCCACCGCATGAGCTTCGATGGTGCGGGCGCGCTCGCCTTCGGCGCGCTTGAACCAGCGCAACTCGCCAAGGCCCCAATTGATGGGCTCGAAATGCGTATCCATCACCTCTTCGATCATGCGCGCGGTCGCGCGCGCCGCGGGGTCGCGCGGCAGCAGGGAGTGCTCGGGCCATTTGTCCTCGATGTATTCGAGGATGATGGTGGAATCGAAGACGGTGACGTCACCGTCGATCAGCGCCGGCACTTCGCCGCGCGGATTGGCTTTCAGGAAGGCGTGATCGGGCTGTCCGCTGCCGATCGCCACCGGCATCTTCGTTTCATAGGCGACGCCCTTTTCGTCGAGCGCGATCTTCACTTTTTGCGCATAGGGCGAAAGCGGATGTTCGTAGACGACGACGCTCATTTCCTGTCCTTCCAGATTTGGGCCATCCAGCCGAAGAGGGTTGGGGCATCCGACGGCGCGGTCGTGTCGCCGAATTCGCGATAGAGCGAAGCGGTGTTGACGGCAATGCGCTCGGAATCGCCCCAGCCTTCGAAATCGTCGAGCGCAATGGAGCGTGCTGCCTCGAAAGCGCCCATTCCGGACTCGAAGCGCTTCTTCGCCTCGTCGCGGATATGCGTGAGATAGTGGCGCACCCGTGCAACGCCTTTCTTGTCCGTCACCGGCCCGTGGCCCGGCACGATCGTCTCGAGGTCCATCGCTTCTATCATCTCGCAGGCCGCGATCCAGTTGCCGACCGGGCCCGCCCACATGATGGGATGGCCGTCGACGAAGAGGATGTCGCCCGTGAACAGCGTGCGGTCGGACGGAACATGGACCAGCGCGTCGCCGCCCGTGTGCGCGGGGCCGACCTCGATCATCTCGACCATCTTGGCGCCGACGCGGCGCGACATGCGCCCCGTGAAGGTCGTGTCGGGCAGTTTCGTCCGGACGCCGGCAAAATCGAAGCGGCCGAAGCAATGGGTGAAATATTCGCCGACAAGGCCCATGCCCGGCGCGGCTTTGAGGAATTGCGCGAGCATTTGCGGCTGCTCGCGGCCCATCTCGTCGACCGCGCGCTCGGTGGCGATGATCTCGGCGCCTTCGACAAGCGCGTTGCCGTAGCAATGGTCGCCATTGTGATGGGTGTTGACGAGCGTGCCGATCTTTGCGGGCGACGCGCGCCTGAAGCCGTCGAGCATCGCGCGCGTGTGCGGAAAATCGAACAGCGTGTCGACAAGCAGCGCCTCGCCGCCATCGGTCACGAGTTCCGCATTGGAAAAGCCCCAGCCACCGTCGGGCTGCAGATAGGCGAAGCTGCCATTGCCGAATTCGACGACACCCGGTTCGTAGCGGGCCTTTGGGAAAGTGAGGGTGCTCATAGTCCCGACAATCCTCCGTCCACCGCCAGCGTCTGGCCTGTGATGTAGGCGCTTTCGTCCGAAATCAAAAACAAGGTCGCGTAGGCGGTTTCCCAGCCGGTGCCCTGGCGATTCAGCGGCACATTGGTGGCCGCGCGACCCGGCCGCCCGCGTGTCGCCAGCCGCCCGATGGAGGTGTCCATCAATCCGGGCGCGACCACGTTCGCACGGATCCAGCGCCGCGCGCCTTCGAAGGCGACGTGACGGCAGAGTCCGAACAGCGCGGCTTTCGAGGAATCGTAGGCGGGCAGACGGCTCCCCGCCGTGAGACCGGCGACCGAGGCGATGAAGACGATCGAGGCGCCGTCGTCCATCCTCGGCAGCGCCGCCTTCACCGTCAGCATGTGGCTGGTCAGGTTGATCGCGAAGACCTTGTTCCAGCTTTCGGCCGTCGTGCCTTCGAGCCAGGGTCCGCCCGCGCCGATGCCGACATTGAGGACGAGACCGTCGAGACCGCCCAGCCCCTCGATCGCCTCGCGCACCATGCGAACGATGTCGTCTTCCTTGGTCACGTCGGCTTCGATGGTGAAGGCGCGGCCTTTTTCGCAAAGCGCGACCGTTGCGTCGGCGCTGGCGCGATTGCGGTCCGCGACGGCGACGCGCGCGCCTTCGCGGGCGAACAGGATGCACATGGCGCGGCCGTTGCCGGCCGGCGTATCGGCCTCGCCGATATCCGTCTGGCCGCCGCCGACGACGATAATGCGCCGTCCGGCAAGCCGTCCGCGTCCGGGCGCAGTGCCGGCACTTTCCTGCGGCATATGGACGGTTCGGTCGCTCATTGAACGTCCTCCGCGAAGCGCGCGAGAGCGCGTTCGCCAATAAAGCTTGACGGAATTTGGGCAGGCCTGCTTGTTCTGCGCAAGAGGAACGGACGAGGTGTGGCGTGGTCGAGGCGGTGATCTGGGATTTCGGCGGGGTCTTCACGACCTCGCCCTTCGAGGCGTTCGCGCGCTACGAGCTGGAGAAGGGCCTGCCCAAGGACCTCATCCGCAAGATCAATTCTACCAATCACGAGCACAATGCCTGGGCGCGGTTCGAGCGATCGGAGCTCGACATCGAAGGATTCGATGCGGCGTTCGCGGAAGAAGCCCGCGCGCTCGGCCACCATGTGCCGGGGCGGGACGTCCTTCCGCTGCTGTCGGGGGATTTTCGTCCGGAGATGATCGAGGCGCTGCGCCGCATCAAGACGCAGTTCTCCACCGGCTGCATCACCAACAACATGCCTTCGAACGCGGCCGGCGGGACGCAGGCCGGACGTACCCTCTATGCGCGCGAGATCATGGAGCTGTTCGACCACGTCATCGAGTTCGTCACGCATCGGCATCCGCAAGCCCGACCCGCGCATCTATCGCATGATGTGCGACGAGCTTCGCGTCGAGCCTGCTGCGTGCGTGTTCCTCGACGATCTCGGCGTGAATCTCAAGCCCGCGCGCGCCATGGGCATGACGACGATCAAGGTCGAGACGGCGGACAAGGCGATCAAGGAGCTCGAGGCGGCGACGGGGATGGTGTTGCGGTAGAAGGTCAGCGCGAGCGCACCGGGCCACCCTCCCCTTAAGGCTGCGATGTTCAGACATTTCGAAAAGATCGTCATGGGCGGCACCCCGATCCGCGCGAGAGCGCGATCGGAGTGCAGGCTCCCGTGCCGCCCATCCATGAACGCAAGCGTCGAAATGGCCGCGGCTGGCGCGGCCACGGTGTGCGGGAAAGCCTTTGCGTGGCGGGCGCAAGGGCCCGCAAATGCGGAATTCGTGTTCATGGGTGGCCGGGAAGAGCCCGGCCATGACGACCTATTGGGGATGTGTGAATTGCGTAGCCCTTGAAGGAGGGGCGCGCCTCGCTTTCGACGGCTTGCCCCTCCCCGAAAAATCTCCGCGCTGCGAGCCATGATTTTTCGACCCTCCCTCAAGGTGAGGGTCGCAACGAGGGCGTGACGCCCTACGCCTCACCCCCACGCCTTCGGGACCGGCGTCGCGCGCTGGTTCACCAGCAGCTTGGCGCGGCGCGCTTTCTCTTCGTCGGAGAGCTTCGAAGTGTCTTCCTGATATTCCGGGCCCGCCGCCATCGCCTTCTTCACCGCGGGTCGTGCCTCGATCGTTTCGAGCCACCGCTTTACGCCGGGAAACTCGCCAAGATCGATGCCGCGCGGCTTCCAGGTCGCGGCCCACGGATAGCAGATCATGTCGGCGATCGTGTATTCGCCGGCGGCGAGCCAGTTCTTCTTGTGCAGGCCGAGCTCGAGCACGCCGTAGAGACGGTGCACCTCGTCGCTGAAGCGCTTGATCGCGTAGCTGAGATCGCCGTTGTCCTTGTTCTGCGCGGCGCGTCCGAAATGGCCCTGCTCGCCCATCTTCGGGCCCTGGTTCGCCATCTGCCACATCACCCACTGGACGACGTCGTATTTCTTGTGCGGCGCCTGCGGCCAGAACTTTCCGCACTTCTCGGCGACGTACATCATGATCGCCGCGGATTCGAAGATCGCGATCGGCGCGCCGCCGCCCATCGGCTCGGTGTCGACGAGCGCGGGCATGCGGTTGTTCGGCGACATCTTGAGGAAGTCCGGCGCGAACTGATCGCCGCGGCCGATATTGACGGGCTTTATCTGTGTAAGCGAGGCCTGCTTCCTCGAGCAGGATCGTGACCTTTTTGCCGTTCGGCGTCGGCCAGAAATAAACTTCGAGCATGGGGTGTCCTTCGTTTTTTTTGATCTTGGCGTTTTACCACGGGGGGGCCAGTGTGGCAGGAGGACGTTATAGGCAGAGGGCCGGCGCGAAGTCTTCGCAAGGAAGGCCCAGACAAGAGGACATGACAATGACGATTTCCATGTACAAGGCATCGGTTCCGATCTTCGTGCAGTTCCTGACGAGCCTGTCCGTCGTGCTCGACAAGGCGGCCGCGCTCGCCGAAGCGCGCAAGATCGAGCAGCCCGTGCTGCTGAAATCTCCGGCTGTTTCCCGACATGTTTCCGCTGGTCCGCCAGGTCCAGCAGGTGACCGTCCACGCGACGCGGGCCTGCGCGCGCCTGGCTGGCCAGGAACCGCCCAGCTTCGACGACAACGAGACGACGATTGCCGCACTTCAGGCGCGCATTGCCAAGGCGATCGATTTCGTCAAGGGCTTCAAGCCGGAGCAGATCGACGGCAGCGAAGACCGCGAGGTAATCTTCAAGACGGCGCGCGGCGAGATGACCTTCACCGGCCAGCAATTCCTGCTGAATTTCTCGCTGCCCAATTTCTATTTCCACGAGACGACCGCATACAACATCCTGCGCAGCATCGGCGTCGAAGTGGGAAAACGCGACTTCATGGGGACAAGGGTGGAGTCGTAGGCCTCCGCTCGCCGGCGCTCGCGGCGGTCCTCCCCCATCGATTTCGCGCGGCGCGCGAAATCGATGCCCCCTCCGACAAGCGCCCGGACAAGCGGAGGGGATTCCGCGGTTCCCCCTCCACTTGCTGGAGGCGGCAAACACTTCGCGCGAAGCGCGAAGTGTTCGGTGGAGCACCGCGCGAAGCGTTTGGGGGAGGGCTACGCCAGATCCTTCGCCAGTGCGTCTCTCACCGCCGGCGGCACCACCGCCATATGGCCGTAGTTCGGATGCGACAGTCCCAGGATCGCCTGGCCTTCGCCGCTTTTGAACTTCGCAATCTGCCCCGGCGTAAAGACGAAGCGCACCCAGTGCACGGATGACGTCTTCCCGTCCGGCGTGGTGCGGTCGTCATATTCGGTCGGTGTCGCCTTGATCCGGTCGCCGCCGAATTCCAGGAACACCGTTTCCTCGACGCCGGCGAGCGCAGCAGCACGGAGTTGCGCCGGATCGGATCCTCGATCTCGAGCATCATGGTCGCAATCAGCTCGGAACCTTGCGGGATCAGGGGGTTGTAGGCCTCGAGCTCGCCTGCGATCTGCTCGCTTCCGCCCTTCTCGATGCGCAGCATCTCCTGCACCTGCAGCCACATCGTGTCGTAGTTCTCGAAATAGAGCGTCGCGAAAGGGCCGACCTCGACGCGGCGGTCGCGCTTGGCCGCAATGGACTGCGCGCGCAATTCCTTGCGACGCACGGCGTACTCCGCATCCGGCAGGATGTCGTCCGGCGTGATCTTGCGTTGTGCCTTGCTCATCTAGGTCTCCATCAGCCCGAAGGCGCGCGCGAAGATCTCGATGGGATGCTCCGGCGTGCGCACGAGCGCGTCCTTGCCGTCTTTCTCGGCCATTTCCTTTACGTTCTGCACGATGTGCTGCGCCGCGAGCGGACAATCCGACGCGATATGGCCGCGCGCCTGCTGGGCTGCGGTGCGGAAGACGGGGCGGCCGACCTTCACTGCCGTCGCGTGCGTTTCCTTCATCACGCCGAAGGTGCCCCCATGGCCGGAGCAACGCTCGATCACGTCAACCGGCGTATCGGGAATGAGGCGCAGCATCTCGGCCGCCTTGGGGCCCATGTTCTGCGCGCGCGCATGGCAGGCGAGATGCACGGTCACGCCCTCGGGCAGCGGCTTGAGGCCGTCGGGCATGCCGTTCTCTTTGGCGATATCGACGACATCTCGTCGATATCGAAGGTCGCGTCGGCGACGCGCTTGACGTCTTCGTTGTCGGGTACGATCAGCGGCCATTCGAACTTCAGCATCAGCCCGCAGGATGCCGTCAGCGCGACGATGTCGTAGCCCTCGTCGATCAGCTTGACCAATTGCTTCGATACCTTCGCCGCGTTCTGCGCCACGCGTTCGAGCTCGGCCTGCTCGAGGAACGGCATGCCGCAACAGCCCGGATAGGCGACGCGCGTCTCGACACCCAGGTGATTGAGCACGGCGCGCGCGGCCATGCCGGTGGCGGGCTTGTTGTAGTTTACGAAGCACGTCGCATAGAGCGCGGCCTTGCGCTTGCCGAAGGCAGGCGCGGATGCGTTCGGCGCCACCGGATCGCCGTTGGCGGCCGAGACGAAGGTCCGGCTGTGGAATTTCGGCAATTCCGCCGTCTTGTCGATGCCGAGCACGGATTCCATCAGTGGCCGCGTCAGCGTATTGCCGGTCTCCGACGCCCAGTTGATGATGGGGGAGGCTAAGCGTGCGAGCGTCCCGTTCCTGTCCATCTCGGCCAGTTGCCGCGCGGTGAAATCCTTCTTGCCGTTCTTCGCTTCGGCCACGCGATGGCGGAGCATCAGGTGCGGGAAAGTCGAGATGGAAAGGGTGCGGTGGCACATAGGGGCACTTCGTCATGAAGCACATGTCGCAGAGCGTGCAGGCTTCCACGATCTTCGGGAAATCCTCCGACTTCACGCCGTCGACTTCTTCCGTCGGACCGCCGTCGATCAGGTCGAATAGACGCGGGAAGGAGTCGCAGAGATTGAAGCAGCGGCGGCAGCCATGGCAGATGTCGAAGACGCGCCGCATCTCCTTGTCGAGTTTTTCGGCGTCGGTGAAATCGGGATCGCGCCACGCGATCACGTCTCGTGTGGGCGCGCCGAGACTGCCTTCGTGCGACATCGCCGGGATACCTTCCCTTCACAGGATGAGCAAGCGCACCGGCGCCAATGCACCGGCCTGGCAGGAAACGTTCTGGCAGAGAGAAAGCGCACGCCGTCTTCGGGCGCACCGGAGTGGGGAGAGTGCGGCCGGAAGACGACGTGCGGAAATCGGCGTTACTTGCCGAGCGTGTCGAGCGCCTTCTGGAAACGTCCGGCATGACTCTTCTCGGCCTTGGCCAGCGTCTCGAACCAGTCGGCGATTTCGTCGAAGCCTTCCTGGCGGGCGGTGCGCGCCATGCCGGGATACATGTCGGTGTATTCGTGGGTCTCGCCCGCGATCGAAGCCTTGAGGTTCAGCGTGTGTCGCCGATCGGCTCGCCCGTCGCCGGATCGCCGACGGTCTCCAGATATTCGAGATGGCCGTGCGCGTGGCCGGTCTCGCCTTCCGCCGTCGAGCGGAACACCGCCGAAACGTCGTTGTAGCCTTCGACGTCGGCCTTTTGCGCGAAGTAGAGATAGCGGCGATTCGCCTGGCTCTCGCCCGCAAATGCCTCTTTCAGATTTTGTGCCGTCTTGCTGCCTTTCAGGGATGCCATGCTTCGTCCTCCATCGTTGAACCCGCGGGCGCCTCGTACCCGTTAACCGGACGCGACCATGCGTCCGCAGAAAGCGCGAGTCAATAGTTTAGAACAATTCTAAAGAGGATTTTTGAGCCGGGAGCGCTATTGGCGCCTGATTCGAACTACGACGTCGATGCGGTCGATCGCCGTGCCCGTGGGCGGCTCGGGGACGTTCGACACCGCCACTTCGTGGCCCGGAATGTCGATGAGCGTGCCGTCATCTTCGACATAGAAGTGCTGGTGGTCGCCGGTATTCGTGTCGAAATAGCTGCGCGCGGCGTCAACGACGACCTGGCGCAGCAATCCCGCCCCCGTAAACTGATGCAGCGTGTTGTAAACAGTGGCCAGCGAAACCTTGGCCCCCGCACGAAGCACCTCGTCGTGCAACGCTTCGGCCGTGAAGTGATGGTCGCCTCGCGCAAAAAGCAGGCTTGCCAGCTCCACGCGCTGGCGAGTCGGCCGCAGGCCGGCCGCCCGCAATTTTGCGGTGGTCTCCTCGCTGGTCTCTCGAACCTTTGCGCGCATGGCGGGTTATTGTTCCTATCTTTCCGGGAGCAGCTTGTGCCGCTGACACTCGGGCGTCATCTTTGCTAGGATGCCAACTTGGCCGGCCATTTATTAGAACGCTTCTAATGAAGAAATCGGCTCAAATGCCTTCCCTGTCAAGGGGCGGCTTGAATATTGAGGAAAAGCACGTGGATACGCGGACACCGGAACGGCCCTCGAGTTTCGATTTGGCGGGGCTTCTGGCCTGCGCGCGAGGCGAACTCTTCGGTCCGGGCAATCCCCAGCTTCCGCTGCCCCCGATGCTGATGCTCGACCGGATCATCAGGATCGCCGACCGCGGCGGCGCCCACGACAAGGGCGTGATCGAGGCCGAGTTCGATCTCAAGCCGGATCTCTGGTTCTTCAAGTGTCACTTCCAGGGCGACCCGGTAATGCCGGGTTGCCTCGGGCTCGACGCCATGTGGCAGATGGTCGGTTTCTTCCTCGGCTGGCTCGGCGGTCTGGGCAAGGGCCGAGCCATCGGCGTCGGCGAAGTGAAGCTTAGCGGCATGGTCCTGCCGACCGCGAAGAAGCTTACCTATTATGTCGAGCTGAAGCGGGTGATCATGCGCAGGCTCGTCATGGGCATCGCCGACGGCATCATGAAGGTCGACGGCAAGGTCGTCTACGAAGTGAAGGATTTGCGCGTCGGCCTGTTCAGCGACGCCGTTGCGGCGCTCGCCCAGAAGGCGGCGACCCCGGCATAGCGGGCCACGTCGAAGTCGCGGGGCTGGCAAAATTGCGTCAAACAGTGCATCGCGCACCTCGGCAACCCGAGCACAAGAAGGAACACCGTCCATGAGACGCGTCGTCGTCACGGGGATGGGGATCATCTGTTCGATCGGCAGCAACGTGCAGGAGGTCACCGCCTCCCTGCGCGAGGCCCGATCGGGAATCGTCAAGGCCGACGAATACGAAAAGCTCGGTTTCCGCAGCCAGGTGCATGGCAGCCTGAAAGTCGATCTCGACTCGAGCGTCGATCGCCGCGCGCGTCGCTTCATGGGCGACGGCGCGGCCTATGCTTGGCTCGCGATGGAGCAGGCGATCCGCGATGCCGGGCTGGACACGCATGACGTTTCCAACGAACGCACGGGACTGATCGTCGGGTCGGGTGGACCTTCGACCAAGGCGATCGTGGCCGCGGCCGACACGGCGCGGCAATCCTCGCCCAAGAGGGTGGGACCTTTCGCGGTACCGAAGGCGATGTCGTCGACCTGCTCGGCCAATCTTTCGACCTGGTTCAAGACCAAGGGCGTCAACTACTCTATCAGCAGCGCCTGCTCGACCTCCGCCAACTGTATTGGCAACGCCGCCGAGATGATCCAGTGGGGCAAGCAGGACATCATGTTCGCGGGCGGCGGCGAGGAGCTCGACTGGACGCTCTCCGTCCTCTTCGACGCGATGGGGGCGATGTCGTCGAAATACAACGCGACGCCCGGGAAAGCCTCGCGCGCCTACGACAGGAACCGCGACGGTTTCGTGATCTCGGGCGGCGGCGGAATGCTCGTCCTCGAAGAGCTGGAGCACGCCAAGGCGCGCGACGCCAAAATCTATGCCGAACTCGTCGGCTACGGCGCCACCGCGGACGGCGCCGACATGGTGGCACCCTCGGGCGAGGGGGCCGTGCGCTGCATGCGTCTGGCGCTGCAGAAGGTTCGCGCGCCGGTCGACTACATCAATCCGCACGCCACCTCGACGCCGGTCGGCGACATTCCCGAGATCAACGCGATCCGCGAGGTCTTCGGTGCGAAGATGCCGCCGATCAGCGCCACCAAATCTCTGACCGGGCACAGCCAGGGCGCGGCGGGCGTCCACGAAGCGATCTACACGCTGCTGATGATGCGCCACGGCTTCATCTGCGAGAGCGCCAATATCGAGGAGCTCGATCCGGCCGTGGGCGACGCACCGATCGTGCGCTCGCGGATCGACAACGCGAAGATCAACGTCGCCATGTCGAACAGTTTCGGCTTCGGTGGCACCAATGCGGTGCTGGTGTTCCAGCGGCTCGACGCATGAATTTTGCAACGAACCGCCAGACGTCGCGGGAAACCGGCCAAATCCTCTTTTTCGTCCCGAATTGAAACAAGGCTTGCGGACATGACCGAAGCGAAGGGACTGATGGCGGGCCGGCGCGGGCTCATCATGGGTGTCGCCAACGATCACTCGATCGCGTGGGGCATCGCGCGCGCGCTCGCGGCCCATGGGGCGGAGCTCGCTTTCACCTATCAGGGCGACGCGCAGGCCAAGCGGCTGAAACCGCTCGCGGCCTCGATCGGCGCGACCATCCTCCTGCCCGGCGACGTGGAGAAGGATGAAGAGCTCGACGCTGCCTTCGCCACCATCCGCGAGAAATGGGGCTCGCTCGATTTCGTCGTCCACGC
Organism: uncultured Alphaproteobacteria bacterium; assembly: GCA_963802815.1. GTDB lineage: Bacteria > Pseudomonadota > Alphaproteobacteria > Micropepsales > Micropepsaceae > Rhizomicrobium. The sequence goes on along the minus strand of CAWDKN010000007.1, from coordinate 19,737 downwards.
CATCGCGCATTCCGACAAGAACGAGCTGAAGGGCCGCTATGTCGACACCACGCGCGCCAATTTCATGCGCACGCTCGGCATCTCCTGCTTTTCCTTCACGGCCGTCGCGCAGCGCGCGGCCCAGCTGATGACGCCCGAGGTTCTGGGCGGTCGCGGCGGCGCGCTGATCACGCTGACCTATCTGGGCGCCAGCCGCGTCATGCCGAACTACAACGTGATGGGCGTGGCCAAGGCGGCGCTGGAAGCGAGCGTCCGCTATCTCGCCGCCGATCTCGGCCGTGACGGCATCCGGGTCAATGCGATCTCCGCCGGTCCCATGCGCACGCTCGCGGGCTCCGTCGTCGGCGACGCACGTCTGCTGTTCAAGTGGAACCGCACCCACAGCCCGCTCAAGAAGACGATCGAGCTCGATCATGTGGGGAACGCGGCCCTCTATCTGCTCAGCGACATGTCGGCCGGCGTCACCGGGGAAATCCATTTCGTCGACGCCGGCTTCAACGTCGTCGGGATGCCTCCGACAGCCGATCTCAAGGGATGGATCGCGCCGGAGAACGGGCACGACCAGAGCGAAGGGGGCAAGCATGCGGCGTCGGAGAAAGTATAGCCTCGCGCTTCTCGCCGCCGGGTTCGCACTGGCCGGCACGGCGGCGCAGGCGGGCTGGCAGGACCAGGCGTCGGCATACGATGTCGGCCGTCTCGGCAAGCTCGACGAATCGAAAGCCAAGGGTCTTGCCGAAGCCGAGGCCGGCGCCCCGCAAGCCGACGTGGCCGCGATTCACGCCGTGCTCGACGCGCATCCGACAAGCATTTCGCCGTCCGCTCTCGTCGGCGGCTGGCGCTGCCGAACCATCAAGCTCGGCGGCATCACGCCGGATGTCATCTATGGCTGGTTCGCCTGCCGCATCAGCGCGCATGGCGACAGGCTTTATTTCCAGAAGATCTCGGGCTCGCAGCGGACCAACGGCTTTCTCTATCCCGACCCGTCCGGCGGCTATGTCTATCTCGGCGCCTCGAGCGTGACCGGCGAACCTGCCCACACCTATTCGGGCAACGGTGCCTCCGTCGGCGCGGAGGCGACGCCGGACGACCAGATCGGTCTGCTGCTGGGGACCGGCGAGAACACGGCGCGGATCGAGTTTCCCTATCCGGTACAGGAATCCACCTTCGACGTGATCGAGCTGCGCCGGTAATCATGGCCGGCTATTCGGGCACACCGCTCGCGAAGAAGCTTGGCATCAAGCCGGGTACGACGATCCTGCTGTTCAATGCGCCCGAAAGACTATGCCGGCTGGATCGGACCGCTGCCGGAAGGCGCGGGCTTCGTCGCCAAGCCGCCGAAGGGCGGCTGCATGCTTGTGCACCTCTTCGTGACGTCGGCAAATGAGCTGAAACGCGAGCTGCCGAAAGCGCCGCGCCATCGCGGCGGACGGCATGATCTGGGTTTCCTGGTACAAGAAATCGGCGAACATCCCGACGGATTTGACCGAAGATGCGGTCCGCAACCTGGCGCTCGCCGGCGATCTCGTCGACGTGAAAGTGTGCGCGGTGACCGATATCTGGTCGGGCCTCAAGCCGGGCGTGCGAAAACACCTTCGTTGAACGCTCTGCGGCGAAAAAGCTAGCGACAGCTATCTGGCCGCAGCCGCGATCCTTCGACAGACTGACGCTGGTTGCGCGTGCCCTCGAGGTTGCAATGGGAGATTCTGCTACGGCGTCCGGCGAGGGCTCTGTGCCTGCGAACGTCGAGCACTTCGGCTACCGCCAGGAGCTGAAGCGCAGCCTTGGCCTTTTCGACCTCCTCGTTTACGGCCTCGTCTTCATCGTGCCGACGGCGCCATTTCCGGTCTTCGGCATCATCTTCAACGCCAGCGAGGGCATGGTGCCGCTCGTCTATGCGGTGGGCCTGGTGGCGATGATGTTCACCGCCTTCAGCTACATGACGATGTCGCGGGCCTTCCCGGTCGCCGGTTCCGTCTACACCTATGCCAGCCGCACCATCGGCGAGACGCTGGGGTTCTTCGCGGGCTGGGGATCCTGCTCGACTACATCCTCCAGCCGACGCTCATCTACGTCATCTGCGCCATTGCCGTGCACGTCTTCGTTCCGGGAGTTCCCAAGGGCGTATGGGTCGTGACGCTGCTCGCCTTCAGCACCGTCATCAATTTTTTCGGGATCGAGACTGCGACGCGCGTCAATATCGCGCTCCTGGGCCTGCAGCTCGTCATGCTCGCGATCTTCCTTGTCCTCGCCGTCATCGCGCTCGCACATGGCGTGGCTGGCGCGCATCTTTCGCTCACACCACTGTTGAATGCGAAGCTGGTTTCGCCGAGCCTGATCTTCCGTGCGCTGTCGCTCGCCGTGCTCAGCTTCCTGGGCTTCGATGCGATCTCGACGCTGGCCGAGGAGACCAAGGGCGGCCCGCACCTCATCGGCCGCGCGACGATAATCTCGCTCCTCCTGGCGGCCGTGCTCTTCGTTCTGCAGACCTATCTCGCCTCGCTTTTCGTGCTCGGGCGCACTTCGTTTCCGGCCGGCGACGCGACGGACACGGCATTTTACGGCATTGCACAGGCGGTCGGCGGACACTGGTACAAGGTGATCGTCTCGATCCTCGGCGTCCTGATCGGCGGCGTTCCGGCCGCGCTGACGGCGCAGGCCGCGACGGCGCGGCTGCTCTACGGCATGGCGCGCGACCGCAAGCTGCCGCACATCCTCGCCCATGTTCATGCCGGGCGGCAGGTGCCGGACATCGCGATCTTCGCGGTCGCCTTGGTCACGCTTGTGCTCGGACTCTTTCTCGTCGACCAGCTCGAGCTCCTGACCTCGATGGTGAGCTTCGGCGCGCTGCTCGGCTTCCTGCTCCTGCACGTCTCCGTCGTCGTCTACGGAATCCGCGAAGGCGAGGCGAGGCAATGGGTCCGCTTCGTCGTTCTTCCGGTCATAGGATTCTTCATCATCGGCTATGTGCTGTGGAACACCGAAACCAACGCCAAGATCGCCGGCGGAAGCTGGCTCGTCGCCGGTGCCATCTTTCTCATCGCGCTCAAGATGATGGGACGGCCGACGGCGCTCGAAGTCGCCGACGTGCCGGTGGTGACGAAGGAGCCTTGACCCCCGCCACCGCTCCGCTATTTTCCCGCCATTCACGCACCCGTTCGGGGGAACAATGCAAGGGATTGTCGTCAACCGCGATCGCTCGCGCCTGTTGAGGGCGCTGAGCCAGGAACGCGGCCGCACCGCACGAGACGTTCGTCTCGCGCCGGCGTGCGCCGTCTCTGCGGTTCGAACGAACGAGTCCCTTTCCCGTGAATATTTCCAAGCTGGAACAACGCGTCCTGCACGTGCTCGCGCAGGGCGGCTTCATCCGCCATACCCGTGACGACGGCGACATCGTCGCCGTCGATTGCTTCACCCGCGACGGCCATCGCCTCGCCGATTGCACGCTCGAGCTCTTCCGCCGCCTCCGGCGCAGGAGACTAGTCGTTTCGCGCGACGGCGGTCCGTATCGTATTTCCGCGCTCGGCATTTCCTCCGTGCGCGCACAAGCCGACAATCGCTGAAAGGAAAACGCATGACCGACGAAACCCTGCGCGCCCGGTTGCACCGGGCGCAATTTCCCCGCGCTTCGGCCTACCAGCCCGGCTTCGTGCTCGACAATCTCATGGGCCCGAACGTGCTCTGGCTCGCCGAGTATCTGAGCCAGGCGGTGACGCTTTCGCCCGGCATGCGTGTGCTCGATCTGGGCTGCGGCAAGGCGGTGAGTTCGATCTTCTTCGCGCGCGAATTCGGCGTGACCGTGTGGGCCACCGATCTGTGGATCGCACCGACGGAAAACTTCCGTCGCATCGAAGCGGCCGGCGTTTCAAACTCCGTCTTTCCGCTCCGTGGCGAAGCCCACGCGCTGCGGTTCGCAGAAGGATACTTTGACGCAGTCGTCAGCCTCGACTCCTACCAATACTTCGGCACCGACGATCTTTATCTCTGGCAGATCGCAAAATTCCTGAAACACGGTGGTGCGATCGGCATCGTCTGTCCGGGCGTGCGAGAGGAGATCGCGGCCGTTCCGCCTTCGCTGGCGCCTTATTGGGAACCCGACTTCTGCTGCTTCCACTCACCGCAATGGTGGCGGCGACACTGGGAAAAGACCGGGTTGGTCGAGGTGCAGGACGCAAGCTGGATGCCCGAGGGTCGCGTGTTGTGGCGCGACTGGAGCAATCTCGGCACCGATCATGGGCCGGAGAAGTTTCGCGCCAACGCCGCGCGTGAGGCGGAGATGCTGGAGAAGGACGACGGCGACCTGCTGGGCTTTTCCCGCGTCGTCGCGCGGAAACGCAACTCAACGCCATGACGTCCGCAGACGACCGCCTGCATCCTGGGATGGATGGTGGAGCGGCACTTTAGTCCCCGGCGGGTCTCGGTCTAGCGGCCCCGAAAAAGATGACCCATGTCTTGAAATCGCCGCTGTAGGTTTCGAAGCGGTGCGGCGTATGGGCAGCGACGAAAAGCACATCCCCCTCGGCGAAGCGCACGAGCTCGCTCCCGCGCCGGAACGTGCCATGGCCCGAGACTACGATGTAAATCTCGTCGCGGTCATGCGGGCCCTGGATGTCGGCGTCGCGCGGGACGAAAAGCTCGATCAGAAGCTCATCGCGCTCGAACAGGACGAGGAACGGCTTGGCGGCTTCGGCGACGCGCTCGGCCTCAACTCGAAAATCGAGCTTGATCGTGTTGTCCTTCGTCATCGTTCAGCTCGCGTGCGCCTTCGCCGCGGCGGCGAAACGATCGAAGAGATAGTGGCTGTCCATCGGGCCTGGCGAAGCTTCCGGGTGATACTGGACAGCGAAGACGGGCTTGTTCTCGACGCGGAAGCCGCAATTGGTGCCGTCGAACAGGGAGACATGCGTCTCCTTCACGCCTTTGGGCAGCGTATCGCGATCGACGGTGAAGCCGTGGTTCATCGAAACGATCTCGACCTTGCCGGTCTCGAGATCCTTCACCGGATGGTTGGCGCCGTGATGGCCCTGGCCCATCTTGCGGGTGTTGCCGCCGAGCGCCAGGCCCAGCATCTGATGGCCGAGGCAGATGCCGAACACCGGCGTGCCGGATTCCACCAACGCCTTGATCGTCGGAATGGCATAGGTGCCGGTCGCAGCCGGATCGCCGGGACCGTTCGACAGAAGCACACCGTGCGGCTTGTGCCGCATCACCTCGTCGAACGTCGCCTGGGCGGGCACGATAGTGACGTCGGCACCGAGGCCCGCCAGCATGCGCAGGATGTTTCGCTTCACGCCGTAATCGATGACGACCGCGCGCCAGCCGGGCTCCGCCTGCGCGCCATAACCCTTGTTCCACGCCCACGGCGTCTCGCGCCATTTGTAGGTCTGTCGCGTGGTGACGTCTTTCGCCAGATCGAGGCCCTCGAGGCCCGGAAAGGCGCGCGCAGCATTGCCTAGCGCGGTGAAATCGAGGCTGCCCGCGCGTTCATGCGCGATGACGCCATGCGGCATGCCCTTCTCGCGAATGCGCGCGGTGAGCGCGCGCGTGTCGATGCCGGCGATGGCGGGAATGTTGTGCAGCTTGAGCCAGCGGTCGATCGCCGAAAGCGCGCGGTAGTTGGAGGGATGCTGTGCGTCGGCGCGCACGATCAATCCGCGCACCACCGGCGTCAGCGACTCGATGTCTTCGCTGTTGGTGCCGACGATGCCGATATGCGGGAAGGTGAAGGCCACGATCTGTCCGGCATAGGAGGGATCGGTGAGGATCTCCTGATAGCCGGTCATCGCCGTGTTGAAGCACACCTCGCCCACGCCTTGCGTCGCGGCGCCGAAGGCCTGGCCCTCGAACACCGTGCCGTCCGCCAGAACCAGGGCCGCGCGCGAAACGGCCGCCGCCGATTTTGCGGCGGGAGCGAGCGAGGATTCGGACATTGGGGTTGGCCCTTAAGGTCGGGCGGAAAATAGGAATGCAGGGGCACGGGGTCAAGCTTCAGCGCGCACGAATTTCCCATGCATTCTCAACGCGTTGTGCAGGAGGGCAAAGGCGCATAGATTGCTGCTTTCCGCCACCGGAGCACGACATGGGCTTGCGCGAGCAACTGAACGATTCGCTGAAAGAGGCGATGAAGGCGAGGGACCAGAAGCGCACGGGAACGCTGCGCATGATCCTGGCCGGCCTCAAGGACCGCGACATCGCCAATCGCAGCGAGACGAGCCGCGAGGGTATCAGCGACGACGAGATCCTTTCGCTGCTCGCCAAGATGATAAAGCAGCGCGAGGAATCCGCGACCGCATTCGATAGCGGGGGCCGTCCCGAGCTCGCCGCGAACGAGCGCGAGGAGATCGAGATCATCCGCGGCTACATGCCCAAGCAGATGAGCGCCGAGGAGACCAAAGCCGCCATCGCCAAGGTCATCGCCGAAACCGGCGCCAGCGCCATGAAGGACATGGGCAAGGTGATGGGGGCGCTGAAGGAGCGCTACGCCGGCCAGATGGATTTCTCCAAGGCCAGCGCCGCGGTGAAAGAGGCGCTGACTCCGCCGAAGGCCTGACATCGCGCCGGAGCCCTGCTAGGTTTGGTGCGTTCCAGGGGTGGGGCTTAGCATGCGATTCTTTGGTCGGGCTACCGGCTTGATGGCCGCGTCGTCCGTTGTTCTGTCGCTGTCTGGCGCGCAGGCCGCGCCGCCTGCCGAAGCGTTCGGCAATCTTCCCCTCATTTCCATGATGCGTTTGTCGCCCGACGGCCACCACATCGCGGCGATCCAGAACATCGATGGCAAGCCTGAGGTGATGATCTATGCCTTTACGCCGACCGGCGTGACGAGCCACGAGTTCGGTGTTGCGGATGGGCTGGTCAACGATATCGCATGGGCCGGAAACGACCATCTCATCGTAATCTGCCACGCGAATCTCAAGGGGCCATGGGACCGCGACATCGAGGCGTTGCAGCGGGCCGTCTCGATTTCCGCCGATGCGCAAAACCCTGTGCTGCTGATGGGGAACTACGGTGTCGGCGCCTACAATGCGAACACGGGCGGCATCGTGGACATTCCGACCGACGACCCCAGCCATGTGTATATCCAGGCGCTGGAAGCCTCAGGCGGCGAGACGACGGGGACCCATCTGTCGACGTTCAGAACCCAACTCAACGTGTATCGAGTCGATGTTGCGACCGGCAGTTCTTCACTCAGCGAAACCGGCTCGGACCAGACCGGTGGATGGTTCATGGACGGTCACGGTCACGCCATCGCGAAAATCGACGTGGACGAGAATCTCAAAGCGACGCTGTTCACGGGCAGCGGCGCCGATTGGAAACCCGTCTATTCCTATGACCTTTCCAAAGGCGGCGAGGCAAGGCTTGAAGAGCTCACCGAAGACGGCAACGGAATTGTGATCATGCGGAAGAATGCGGCGGGTCTCACCGTCCCCTACCGCTTCGAATTCGCCGGCGCCAAACTCGCCGACGAACCGCTTTTCCAGAGTTCGACCTACGATATCGATGGCACGATCGTCGACGAATGGACTCGTCGGGTGATCGGCGTTTCGTGGTCGGACACGAAACCGGAGCAGCATTACTTCGACGCGGATTGGGCCGCGCTACAGAAGAAGCTGGAAGACGCGTTGCCTGGTCAGTCCGTCGTGATCGAATCGGCCGACCTTGCCAAGGACGCTTTTGTGATCGAGAGCAGCGGCCCAAGGCAACCGCCGATTTTCCAGCTCTATACGCCAGCCAACGGGCAGCTCAGCTTTCTCGCCGCGGCCTACCCATTGCTGACGACGAGCGATCTCGGCGAGATGAGGCCCTATCCCTACAGGGCTAGCGACGGGCTTGCCATCGATGCCTATCTGACGCTGCCGCCCGGAAAAGATCCGCACGATTTGCCGACGGTGATTTTCCCGCATGGAGGGCCTGAATTCCGCGATGACATCGGCTTCGACTGGTGGGCCCAGTTCATGGCGTCGCGCGGCTATGCCGTGCTGCAGCCGAACTTTCGCGGCTCATCGGGATATGGGGCGAAGTTCCGCGATGCCGGCAACGGCCAATGGGGCGCCAAGATGCAGGACGACGTGACCGATGGCGTGAAGCAGCTGATCGCCGACAGGATCGCCGATCCGAAGCGCATCTGCATCGTAGGCGCCAGCTATGGCGGATATGCCGCGCTGGCTGGCGCGACGTTCACGCCCGATCTCTATGCCTGCGTCGTTGCCTTCGCCGGCGTTTCCGATCTTCCCGACATGCTGGACCACGAGGCCTATGAGAGCGGGACCGGCTCGGTGGCCGTTTCCTACTGGCAGTCGCGGATCGGCGATCGCGACACGGACGAGAAATCCCTCGAAGCCGCCTCGCCTGCGCGACACGCCGACCGGGTAATGGCGCCAGTCCTGCTCATCCACAGCGACAAGGACGTCACCGTGCCGATCAACCAGAGTGTTGTCGAGAACAGGGCGCTGCAAGCGGCGGGAAAGAACGTTCAGTTCATTACGCTCGAAGGCGACGACCATTATCTGGAACTGGCGTCGACGCGGACTCAGTTGCTCAAAGCCGTCGAGACCTTCCTGTCAGCCCATATCGGAAACTGACGGGTCCCGGATCGGATTTGAACAGGACGCAGACAACACTGCGCGCGCTCGTTCAGGGACTCACAGGAATTGGCGAAAGATTGCCGCGCACGGGGCTATCCGAAGCCCTACATTAGGGTCATGCGCTACCCCCCAAACCTGCTCGACGAGATCCAGCGCCGGACGGACATCGTCCAGCTTGTCGGCCGCAGGGTGAAGCTCGTCCGCAAGGGCCGCGTCTTCTGGGGCTGCTGCCCGTTCCACAAGGAGAAATCGGCTTCGTTCAAGGTCGAGAACGAGCGACGGAACTACAAATGCTTTGGCTGCGGCGCGGGCGGCGACGCCTTCAAATGGGTGATGGAGACCGAAGCGCTCTCCTTCCCCGAAGCCGTCGAGAAGCTCGCAGGCGAAGCCGGCGTCGAGCTGCCCAAATGGTCGGCGGAGGACGAGGCGCGCGAGGAAAAGAAGAAATCCCTCTACGACGTGGTCGAGGCGGCCTGTGCATTCTACGAGGCGCAATTGCGCGGGCGGGACGGCGTGGAGGCGCGCGCCTATCTGCAGTCTCGCGGGCTGGCTGAGGCGGCCTGGACGCAGTTCCGCCTCGGTTATGCACCGTCGGGACATAGCGGCCTGATCGAGCATCTCAAGACGAAGAACATCACCGCCGACGACATGGTCGCGGCGGGATTGGCGCGGCCATCGGATGACGGCCGTCCGCTGCGCGATTTCTTTTTCGATCGCCTGATGTTCCCGATCGGGGACCCGCGCGGTCGCATCATCGCCTTCGGCGCGCGCGCGCTGCAGGCCGAAGCCAAGCCGAAATACATCAACAGCGCCGAGACGCCGCTCTTTTCCAAAGGGCACCTGCTCTACAATTTCGCGACCGCACGCCAGGCCGCCCTGAAGGCCGGGGCGATCATCGTCGCCGAAGGCTATATGGACGTGATCGCGCTGGTGCGCGCGGGTTTCGAGGCCGCTGTGGCCCCGCTGGGCACGGCGCTGACCGAGGACCAGCTTCATCTGCTCTGGCGCACGGCGGCCGAACCGATCCTGGCCTTCGACGGCGACGAGGCGGGATTTCGCGCTGCCCAACGCGCGGCCCGGCTGGCGCTTCCGCACCTCAGGGCCGGACTTTCGCTGCGCTTTGCCTTTCTGCCGCCCGGCGAGGACCCCGACAGCCTCGTCCGCGCCTCAGGCCCAGCTGCCATGAAGAAGATCCTGGAGGACGCCGAGCCGCTCGCCCGCGTGCTGTGGCGCATCGAAACCGAGGGTAAGGATTTTTCGACGCCCGAACGCCGCGCCGGGCTTGAGCGTTCGCTTCGCGAGATTGTCGCCCAGATCCACGACGGCACGATCGCCGACTACTACCGCCGCGATTTCGAGCAGAGGGTCTTTGAGGCGTTCAAGCGGCGTTCGCCAGGACCGGCCAAGGGCCAGCGACCGCACCGCGACTTTCAGTCCTCGCGGCCACGTGCCGGCTCCCCCAACCGTGGGGGCGACGCCGTTTCGCCCGCGGTCAAGGCGAGCCTGATCGGCCGCTCGGGGACGGCGGGTGCCCGCCGGACCAAGGAGACCGAGCTCGCCCGCATCCTGATCGAAGACCCGGACCTGGCTGTCCGGCAGGGCGAGGTCTTGGCAGGACTTCTCTTCGCGGATGCATCGCTTGACAGGCTCCGCCACGAACTCTTAAACCTCGCGGCCTCCGGCTTCAGGCTTGAAAGCAGGGGGTTTGAGAACCATCTCGTCCGGAAGGGTATGGCCGACCTCGTCGAGCGTCTTGGCGCGCGGCGGAAGGGCGGTGATCCCGGCCCCACGGACGATCCAGGGGGCACGGATGCAGAGGATAGCGAAGCTCGTTTCCTCCGCGCGGCCGCCGGTCTTCGCGATATCGCTGAACTACAGCCCGAACGCAGCCGTGCCGTCGAGCGGTTCCGGGACGAGCCCAGCGACGAAACTTGGCGCGACGCGCAGCGCCTTTTGGCCGGCCGGACGTTTCCTACAGAGTAGGGTTGGGTTGGCTGGGATCCGCTTTCGGCGCCGCGTGGGCGATTGAAGCTTCGATCGGTTTTGGCAATTGATGCCCCTAATATAGAGGGGCATGAGGAACGGAATTTCTCGTGGCGACAAAGGCTGCTAAAAAAGCGGGCAAGCCCGCATCCAAGGCAAAACAAGCCAAAAAGCACGCGGCGGCGAAACCCGCTCCGGCCAAGGCGGCTCAAGCCAAGAAGGTTGCCGCCAAAATGAAGTCGGCGGCCAAACCCGCCACCGCGAAGTCAGCCATTAAGGCACAGCCTGTAGTTGTGAAGGGCAAGGTCGACACGAAAACTCTCGCCAAGGCGGCCGCCAATCTTGCAGCTGCCAAGAAGCTCTCGGTCCTGCAGCCGCAGGCCAAAGCCAATGCCAAGGTTCAGCCCGGCAAGAAACCGGGCGAGGGCGAGACGCCCGGCGATGCGGATTCGCCGCTTCTCGATATGTCCGATGTCGGCGTGCGGAAGATGATCACGCGCGCCAAGCAACGCGGCTACGTCACCTATGACGAGCTGAACAAGGTGCTGCCGTCCGACAAGGTTTCGTCCGAACAGATCGAAGATACGATGTCGATGCTCAACGAAATGGGCATCAACGTCATCGAGAGCGAAGAGCAGGAAGAGCAGGCGGAGGGCGAAGTGCCCGCGCTCACCGGCGGCAAGCAGGTCGCCGTCAAGGAAGGCGCGGAAGAGCAATACGACCGCACCGACGATCCCGTCCGCATGTATCTGCGCGAGATGGGCTCGGTCGAGCTGTTGAGCCGCGAAGGCGAAATCGCCATCGCCAAGCGCATCGAGGCCGGCCGCGAGCTCATGATCGGTGCCTTGTGCGAAAGCCCGCTCACCTTCGAAGCGCTCACCGTGTGGCGCGACGAGCTGATGGAAGGAAAAGTCCTTCTTCGCGACATCATCGATCTCGAAGCGATGTACGGCGCCGGTCCCGAAGGACAGGCCGCCGCCGCCGTGGCTGCCGCGAACAGTGCGGCGGCTGCCGCCGCGCTAGCCGGAGGGGCTGGAGCCGCAGGGCTCAACGGCGCCGTGAACGGTCACGCCGTGCCGGCCCCGGCACCCAAGCCTGTGCCCCCGCCCGCCGCACCGAAGCCGCCACGCGCCGAAGGCGAAGAAGTCGATCCCGCGGAAGCCGCTGCGGTCGCGGACAGCGCCGCAGATGGTGACGATTTCGACGACGAGGGCAATCTTCCGCTCTCGGCGATGGAAGCGGCGCTCAAGCCGCAGGTGCTGGAGACACTTGACCAGATCGCCTCGCTCTACAAGAAGCTCGGCAAACTGCAGGATGCCTCAGTCGAGGCGGCGCTTGCGGCCGACGAGCTGTCCAACAGCCAGGAACGCCGCTTCAAGAAGCTGCGCAACGAGACCGTCGACCTCGTCAAAGGCCTCAAGCTCAACAACAACCGCATCGAAGCGCTCGTCGATCAGATGTACGGCATCAACCGCCGTCTTGTCTCTCTCGAAGGCCGCCTGCTGCGCCTCGCCGAGGCGCATGGCGTCGCCCGCGAGGACTTCCTGCGCGAGCATTTCGGCAACGAACTCGATCCCAACTGGTCGCGCCGCGTCGGCCGCCTATCCCGCCTGGGCTGGAAGGATTTCGTCGCCGACGAGCGCGACAAGATTCACGGGCTGCGCGACGAGATCCAGACCGTAGCGCAGGAGATGCGCCAGTCGATCTCGGAATATCGCCGCATCGTCAACACGGTGCAGAAGGGCGAGCGCGAGTTCGGGCCAGGCCAAGAAGGAAATGATCGAGGCCAACCTTCGCCTCGTGATCTCCATCGCCAAGAAATATACCAATCGCGGCTTGCAGTTCCTGGACCTCATCCAGGAAGGCAATATCGGCCTGATGAAGGCGGTCGATAAGTTCGAGTATCGCCGTGGCTACAAATTCTCGACCTACGCCACCTGGTGGATCCGCCAGGCGATCACGCGCTCGATCGCCGACCAGGCCCGCACCATCCGCATCCCGGTGCACATGATCGAGACGATCAACAAGCTGGTGCGCACATCGCGCCAGATGCTGCACGAGATCGGCCGCGAGCCGACGCCGGAAGAGCTGGCCGAACGTCTCGCCATGCCGCTCGAGAAGGTGCGCAAGGTGCTCAAGATCGCCAAGGAGCCGATCTCGCTGGAAACGCCGATCGGCGACGAGGAAGATTCGCATCTGGGCGATTTCATCGAGGACAAGAACGCGATCCTTCCGATCGACGCGGCCATCCAGGCGAATCTGCGCGAGACCACGACGCGCGTGCTCGCCACGCTCACCCCGCGCGAGGAACGCGTGCTGCGCATGCGTTTTGGCATCGGCATGAACACCGATCACACGCTCGAGGAAGTCGGTCAGCAATTTTCGGTGACGCGCGAACGCATCCGCCAGATCGAGGCCAAGGCGCTGCGCAAGCTCAAGCACCCGAGCCGCAGCCGGAAGCTGCGAAGCTTCCTTGACAACTAAACCTCGCTGGGCAAGCCCAGTAATATTGTTGCTTGGTTGCGGACACTTTTGATTTGCCGATGCCTTGGGCAATTCGCGGCCAAGAGCGGCAACGCGCAGACGTCGGCCGGTGCGGTCGCGAGGCATAGGGTCACACCCGCTGGGGTGCAGCCGCCCATCTTAAGCCTTCAAACAATGATAGGTATTTTTGCAACGGCGGCCGTTGGATAGTGGCCGCGCCGCATCAGGCGGCATGCGCTGGTTCTGGTTTCGTTTGGGAGAACATGAATGCAAGTGGTGTTGCTCGCGGGCGGCTTGGGGACACGGCTGTCGGAAGAGACGGCGACGCGGCCAAAGCCGATGGTAGAGATCGGCGGCCAGCCAATCCTCTGGCACATCATGATGCTTTACTCGGCCTTCGGCTTCTCCGATTTCGTCATCTGCCTTGGCTACAAGGGCTACGTGATCAAGGAATATTTCGCCAATTTCGTGCTGCATCGCTCGGACGTGACGGTGGATCTCGGGACGGGCCAGATGACCTATAGCAAGTCTGCGAAGGTCCCGCCCTGGCGTGTATCCCTGATCGACACCGGCGATCTCACCATGACCGGCGGGCGCTTAAAGCGGCTGAAGGGCATTCTCCCGCCGGACGAGCCGTTTTGCATGACGTATGGAGACGGCGTTGCGGACCTCGACATCGCCGCGCTCGTGAATTTCCATAAAGCGCACGGGCTCGACGCGACGCTGACGGCGGTCAAGCCGCCCGGCCGCTACGGCTCGACCGTCATCAACGGATCGCGCGTCGAGCGCTTTACCGAAAAGCCGGCGGGTGACGGCGCCTACGTCAATGGCGGCTTCTTCGTTCTGCACCCCCGCGTGCTGGACAGGATCGCCGATGACAGCACGTCCTGGGAGCACAAGCCCCTCGAAAGCCTCGCGGCGGACGGCCAGCTTGCGGCCTACACGCATGACGGCTTCTGGCAGCCGATGGACACGCTGCGCGACAAAAATTATCTCGAAGGCTTGTGGCAACAGGGACAGGCGCCGTGGAAAGTCTGGGTATAGGCAGGCTGCCCGATCAGAAATTCTGGTCGGGGCAGCGCGTGCTGCTGACAGGCCATTCGGGCTTCAAGGGCGCGTGGCTTTCCGTCTGGCTCGGCCAGATGGGCGCGCAGACGTTCGGCCTCTCGCTGCCGCCGGACACGACGCCCAATCTCTTCGATCTGGTCCAGCCTATCGTGGGCCTTACCTCCTGGTTCGGAGATATCCGCGATCTCGCCACGGTGAAGGAGGCCGTCGCGCAATCCAATCCGACGATCGCCATCCATATGGCGGCGCAACCATTGGTGCGGCGCTCCTATCGCGAACCGCTGGAGACATTCGCGGCCAACGTCATGGGCACGGCCAATGTGCTGGACGCCTTGCGCGAAGCGCCAGAGCTGAAATCGATCCTCGTCGTCACCACGGACAAGGTGTATCGCAACAACAACAGCGGCAGGGCGTTCCTCGAGAGCGATGCTCTCGGTGGCCACGATCCCTATTCGGCCTCGAAGGCTGCCGCGGAGCTCGTCACCACCAGTTGGGCGCAGAGCTTTTCGAGCAGAAGGGTATTGCGGTTGCCAGCGCGCGCGCGGGCAATGTCGTGGGCGGCGGCGATTGGTCCGAAGACCGGCTGGTACCGGATTTGTGGCGCGCGGCGAAGGCCGGCACGCCCGTCACGCTGCGCTATCCCAACGCGACGCGGCCCTGGCAGCACGTGCTCGATCCGTTGAGCGGCTATCTCGTTTTTGCCGAGGAATTGACGAATGCAGGCGCCAGGGCTCCGGCGGCGCTCAATTTCGGGCCGCTGTCCGACGAAGAGCTGACGGTTGCCGAGGTCGCAACAGCCGTCCTGGACGCACTCAGATCGCCTGTGGGCTTCAACGTCTCCAACGAGACCCATGTGGTCGAGATGGAAAAGCTCGCGCTCGACGCGAGCGCTGCGAGCGATTCTCTCGGCTGGAAGCCCGGTCTTGTGCCGCGCGCGGCTCTTGCCTGGACCGCGGAGTGGTATCGCCTCGTGAACGAGGGCAGAGACGCGAAGGAAACGACCTTGCAGCAGATCGATCGCTATCGCCAATTGGGCCGGCCCACATGATCTTCGAGCAGACGGAAATCCGCGGCGTCAACATCGTCCGGCCGGAGGCGCGCCAGGACGAGCGAGGCCTCTTCGCGCGCATGTTCTGCGCCGACGAGTTCGCCGCGCAGGGCCTGGAGACGTGCTTCGTCCAGTCCAACCTGTCGCATAGCAGGCACCGCGGAACGCTTCGCGGCATGCACTACCAGATCGGCCAGGCCGCAGAAGTGAAGGTCGTGCGCTGCACGGCCGGTTCGCTCTATGACGTGGCACTCGACCTCCGGCCCAACTCCGACACCTTCGGCAAGTCGTTCGGGATCGAGCTCAGCGCGGCGAACCGCACGACGCTCTACATTCCGCGTGGCTGCGCGCATGGCTTCGTCACGCTGAGCGACGATGCTGAAGTGACCTATCTGGTCTCGGCGGCCTATTCGCCGAAGCTGGAGCGCGGCGTTCGCTATGACGATCCGCGTTTCGCCATCGCGTGGCCGATCGCGCCGACCGTGATCTCGCCCAAGGATGCCCAGTCGCCGGATTTCGATCCGGCCCTCCACGGCACGACGGAGCTTGACCGGGTTCTTCGCGCGAGAACGCGGCAGATGATCGCAGTCATCGGCGCCAACGGAATGATCGGATCGGCCGTGGTCGCGCACCTCGCGCGCTCGCAGAATGTCGTTTCGGTTGGACGCCGGGCGCCATCGGACGTGATCGCCGACATCTCCGAGCCGGCCGCCGTCGCACAGCTCGAACTGCCCGGTTGCAAGACGCTCGTGCACTGCGCCGAAGTCGTGGACGAGGATTTCTCCGATCCCGAGCGCGCCTTCCGCCAGGCGACCTTGGGCATGGCTGCGCTCGTCAGGCGCGCGGCCCAGCTTGGCGTCGAACGTTTCGCCTATATTTCGACGGCCCATGTCTATGGCCCGCTGGTCGGGCGCCTTCACCGAAAACTCGCCGCCTAATCCGCTGCACGACTACGCGATCGCGCATTTCGCCTCCGAACAGATCCTTCGGCGCGCCGCGAGCCCCGCGTTTCGCGGCGCCGTGTTCCGCCCTTGCGCGGCATTCGGCATGCTTCAGGATACGACGAAATTCCGCCGCTGGACGCTCGCGCCCTTTGCTTTCCCGCGCGACGCCGTGGAGCGCCATCGCATCGTGCTCAAATGTCGGCCATCAGCGCCGGAATTTCGTCGGCGCCGTGGACATCGCGCACGCCATCGGCACCTGGCTCGGCGATGCGGCCGCGCCGAGCTTCACCACCATCAATCCCGTCGGAAGGTCCAACCTGTCGGTGCTTGAATTTGCCAGGCTCTGCGCCGCGATCGGGGGAATCGGTCACCGGCGAGCCATGCGCCGTCACGCGCAACGAGAACGACTTGTCGACGGTGCCTGATCTCGACTACGCGACGCGCGACGGCCGCTATGTCGGAAGCGCCGACCTCGCCGCCACGATCCGCGCGTTGACGTCGAGCCTGTACGCAGGGTCGAAATGATCCGCATGCGATGCGCGCAGAGCCGCGCCGGTCTTGCCGTCGGGCGGCTGCCTCTGCGCCTCTTCGGCTGATCGTCATGCACGCCGGCGGCAAGAGATTTTCGTCAATGTCGTCTCCAACGTCGTCAATGGCGGCACGGGTGCGCTATTTGCCCTGGTCATCCCCTACTTCCTTGTCCGCCATTTCACGGCGCAGGAATTCTCGCTCTGGGTTCTCGTCCTCCAGCTGTCGGCCTATGTGAACTATCTGAATTTCGGGCTTCAGACGGCGATCGGCCGCTATGTCTCCCACGCCGAAGCCCGCGGCGATGTGGGCGAGATCAAACGGATTATAGACGCCGGGCTGCAAATCCTGACCGTGCTGGCGCTTTTCGGCGCGCTGGTCGTGGGATGTCTGGCGCTCGCGCTGCCCGATGTGTTCCGTCAGATACAGGCGTCGCTGATCGGGCCCGCCCGGGCTGCCATACTCTGGGTGGGCTCGAGCACCGCGATTGCGCTTCCCTTCAGCGCCCTGCTGGCCGTTTTTTTCGGTCTTCAGCGCAACGACATCCCCGCCATCGTCACCCTGATCGGGCGCGGCCTCACGGCCCTGGCCGTCATTGTTGCGGCCTCGAGGACCGGCGACGTCGTGTTTTCCGCCGCCGCCTATTTCTGGGGCATGATGTTCTTCTGCGCGCTGCAGGCCGGAGTCTTGTACCTCTTTGGGAAGTTCGATCATCGCCCAAGAATCGGGAACCTGGCCGATTGCGGGAGGCGCTTCGGCGGGAAACTCGTCGAGGAAGGTGGAATAATTTTCTGGCGTTGTCGGCTGGGCGTGCGGCTGACTCTGGGCGACACCGTTGAGGATCACGACACCGTCGCGCAGATGGATGCGGTCGCCAGGAACGGCGATCAGGCGCTTGACCAGCGTGAGATACTGCGGATTTCCATTGGCGTCCGGATCGGGCACGGGCTTGATAAAGACCACAATGTCGCCCCGTTGCGGCTCGCGGGAGTGAATCAGAGGCATCCACTTGGTGGGCGGAGCCAGCGTGATGCGGTCCACCAGCAGGTGGTCGCCGATCAGCAGCGTATTCTCCATGGATCCGGAGGGAATGACGTAGTTCTGCCCCAGAAAGGTGAGGATGAAGAGACCGATGACAAGGATGGAGCAGATACTGGCCACAGCCTCGAAGGGAGTCTCTTCCACACGTTCATCGACCGGGTTTGCGTCCGGCTGAGCCTCGGCCGGCGATTTGGGAGTTTGTCTCTTCTTCTTCGTCATTCTGTCGCTCGTGTGTGTGAACTAATGCACCACCTGGAAGATGCGCTTCCATCGGGCAAAGCCCTGCAGCCGGGCCGTGAGTTCCCTGCCGTGTCCGAGTCTATCATCCGAGGCTTGCAGCGCGGCTCTCTGCACATCGGTTCTGGAGGGGCGGGTGAGCGAGAAGTAGATCACCAGCGGACGGGCGACGATGGCGCCGCGCGGCACGAAGCCCCAGAAGCGGGAGTCCTTGCTGTTGTTGCGGTTGTCACCGAGGACAAAGTACTCATCCGGGGGCACGATCAGTTGGCCGTTCTGCGTGAGGCTCTGCATCTGCTTCCACCAGGCGGTGTCCACGTTGGGATCGGGATAAATCTGGGCGGGAATGTTGACGCGAAGCGGATCACGCGGCGGCTCAAAGGCCAGATAAGGCTCGTCGAGAGGCTTGCCGTTCACGTCGACGTGGCCATTGACGATGCGCAGCCGGTCACCGGGAAGGCCCACGACGCGCTTGACGACATAAGGGTGCTGGGGATGGTGGAAGACGACAATGTCGCCGCGGACCACATCGCGATAGGGCATGAACCACCGGGAGACGCGGTCAGGCGGAGCATAAATCTGTTTGTTGACCAGCAGGAAATCACCCACCAGCAGCGTGCGCTCCATGCTCTCAGAGGGAATCAGGTATGGCTGCAACAAAAAAGTATTGAGAAAGAGCGCCACAACCAGGAGCAAGAGCAGACGGGCCAGAGCTTCGGGAACCGTGGGCAGATGCAGCCGCACCTGCTCCAGCCAGAGCGGGAACGAAGCGGGACCGGGATGTGTATCGCTCATCGCGCACCGGCCTTTTGCTCGCCGTCGCTGTCGATGGTGCTGGCCGCGGAGGCGAGCAGATTCTCAGCCGCAGTCAGCCGCTCCAGCGCCCGCCGCGCGGCATCCTGTCGGCGTTCTTCTTGGTGCTTCCCATGCCGCGAGCCAGTCGCTTTCCTGCCTCACCTTCGGCTGTCTTGAGCCGGACCTCGACGAGAAAGCGCTTGCGGTGGTCGGGGCCGCTTTCGCTCTTGACCCGATAGACCGGCGCTCCGGCGCGCGCGGCCTGCAGGTGCTCCTGCAACGCCGATTTGTAGTTGCCCAGTGCTGCTCCGGAGCGCAGCTCCTTGGCCAACTGCTCGGCGGTCTCGCCCATCACCCAGCGGCGGACAAAGCCTCGTGACCGTTTGCAGGCCGCCGTCGAGAAAAAGCGCCCCAAGCACAGCCTCCATGGTATTGGAGAGCACCGTGGTGTTGCGCCGCAGGCCGCTTTGTCCTCGCCGCGGCTGAGGCGCAGGTGGCTGCCCAGGCCGATGGCCTCGGCCACCTCCGCGATGTGATTACGGCTAACCAGCTGCGCGCGGACGCGGGTCAGTTCGCCCTCGTGCCACTCCGGGTGAAGCAGGAAGAGGGATTCGGCCACCACCAGTCCCAGCACGGCGTCGCCCAGGAACTCGAGGCGCTCATTGTCGCCGGTCGTTTCGTTGGATGGATTGGCGCTCAGCGGAATCTGATCTTTGGGTGTTCGTTTGCCCGTTTCCTGCTGGCCGGCCCCATGCTCGTTGGCTAAGGAGCGGTGCGTCAGCGCCAGAAGGGCACGAAGAAGTGGAATGCCACCAGCGACAGGCTGACAGCACGCCACGTTCCGCCGTTACCGTCCCATCGCTTGTGAAACCAGGCCACCTCGTCGGGGATGTTCGAATACCAGGTCAGGAAGAACTGAGCGAATGCGATGTACGACCAAAACGCGATCCAGCCGAAGAGGAGCTTGCCCATGTCGTGGAAGTGCTCGACGGTGACCGCGTTGCCGAGAAGACCACTGCGACGGAGCAGT
>CAWDKN010000006.1:0-60402 GCA_963802815.1 uncultured Alphaproteobacteria bacterium | reverse complement strand
TTGCCGCGGACTCCGGGAATCGGTCATAGGGAACATTCAGTGGCTTTGAGCGATAATGCGTTCGGGAGCCAGAGACAACCCGCGCGAGGTCTCATCATCCCTGACGTTAACTTTGGCCGGCCGCGTCGGTGTATCGCGGGCGATCCGCCTTGTCAGCCGATCGAATTGCCCGACAGTGAATCGCTGCGGCAGCAGGGATTTCAGTGTGTTTATCGGCTTAACGCCTCTTCAAACGTCGACCATCACGGGTGCCCGCGTCGCGCCGAAAGCGTCGCGTCCGGCTCCGGCCGGCGGCGGCGCGACCATCGTCGGCAACTAGCGGCAAACAGGCGACATGGCGACGGCAATCATCTTTGGCGGTGCGGGATTCATCGGCACGCATCTGGCGGCAACATTGCAAGGTCGGCAGGAATACAGCCGCGTCGTTTCGCTCGACATCAGGCCGGCCAAAGAGCCGGTCGCGGGAGTAGAATACCTCACGTGTGATGTGCGCGAGCCGATCCATCTCTCCGGAATCGAGGGTGAGGTCGATATCTTCAATCTGGCGGCGGTTCACCAGACCCCCGGTCATCCGGACATCGAATACTTCGTGACCAACATTTCCGGCGCCCTGAACGCCTGCGCGTTCGCGGAGCAGATCGGGTGCCGGCGGATGATCTTCACCAGTTCGATCTCGGTTTATGGTCCATCCGAAGACCCCATCGACGAGAATTCCCCGCTCCGGCCGACATCGGCCTACGGCGTTTCGAAGTCGCAGGCCGAGCGCATTCATCGCAACTGGCAAACCGCGGCGCCTGGTCGCAAGCTTGTCATCGTAAGGCCGGCCGTCGTCTTCGGTCGGGGTGAAGGCGGGAACTTCACGCGACTCGCAGCGTCGATGAAGCGCGGCATGTTCGTCTATGCGGGCCGGCGCGACACGATCAAGGGATGTTGCTACGTCGAGGAGCTGGTGCAGTCGCTTCTCTATATGCGCGATCTGGGCCTCGACAGCGTGACCTACAACGGCGCTTATCCAGATGTCTACACGATCGAGGCGATCTGCAATGCGATTGCCGCGACGTGCGGCTATTCCCGTCCGCGCGCGACAATCCCGCTCTCGTTCATGCTCGCTGCCGGCTGGCTGTTCGAAGTGGCGGGCAAGGTGGGACTGCGCACATCCATCAACCGCGCGCGTGTCATGAAGATCGTCCAATCGACCAATATCCGGCCGGCGAAGCTCCTGGATAGCCGATATCCATTTCGGTTCGATCTCGCCGGGGCGTTACGGCACTGGAAGCAGAATTCGCCGAGCGGCGAGCTGAAATAGCGCCGCCTGCGCCGCGTCAGCGGCCGGACGAAGCGATGGTCCATGTCTGATAGCGCTCGCCCCGCAGCGATTGCCATACGCCGAGCATGGCGGCGAACAGCGACAACGCGATCTCGTAGAGCGCTGCAAAGGGCCAGACTCCGCGAATGCCGGCGAACAGCGATAGCGCCGCGGCCGCCACCAGCGAAAGTGCGAGGATGTAGCGGCCGCTGCCGAGCAGGGCGGCGATCAGGAACAATCCCCTGCCGCTGCGATGGGGAGAAAAAACCAGCGAATGACCTTGTGCGAATAGTATTTGTAGACGACCTCTGGCCCCGCGGCATGCAGCTTCGGCGCGATCAGCCGGTAGCAATTGAAGGCGCGGCAAACGATGCGGATTTTGCGCGGGAACTCGTCGGCGCTTCTGGTGGGTGTCTTCTCGAAGGTACGGACCGCTTCGAGGGATATGAAGCGCGATCCGACCAGGACGACATTCATCGACGTATGCATGTCATCGATGATGTCCGGCGGAGTCGGAACGTACAGATCGCGGCGGATCGCGAAATACGCGCCGTCCGCGCCCAGCGTCGTCCCCGTATCGCTTTCCAGGCGTTTGTTCATTTCTTCGAGCTTCCAGTAAAGCCCACTGACCCGCGCGATCTCGCTCTCGCCGGAATTTGTATATTCCAGGGTGCCGCCGATGCCACCGATGTCGGGATCGCTCAGGCCGCGTGCGGTCTCGACGAACGCGTTTTGGTCGAGAAAGGTGTTGGCGTCGGTGAAGACGAGAACGTCGCCCTTGGCGCGCGACACGAGCTCGCGCATGCCGATGCTCTTTCCGGTGCGCCCGTTCGACGTCACGATCACGGCGCCGGGGTCGGCCGACCTTATGACTTCCTTGGTGTTGTCGCTGCAGTCGTCGAGATAGAACAGGAACTCGATCGTGCCGGGATATCGTTCCGCCGCCGCGCGCATGTTGCGCACCTTCCCGTCCATCACCCCGGCTTCGTTGTGGCAGCAGCACAACACGCTCAGGCTCGGGCACGCGGCAAGCTCGTGTGGCAGGAGGATCGGTCGGCGCGCAACAGCTCGCCATACAAGGAGGCTGAGCGGATAGGTCACGAAGGGGTGCTGCGCGACAACGAGAAGCGCGATCGACGCGATGAAAAGGCCAGCGATCATGTTCTTATGTCGATCTCATCGTCTCAAGCCGCGCGCGCCGTCTGCGCACGATGCCATTCTCGCAATTGCCGGTTACGTTTCCGTTCCTTTACGGAATGCTCGTTCGCGAACTGCGCGACCGTAAGCGTTGCCGAATATAGGCCATTTGCATGCGATGTCCCGCCAGAACTGCCCCCGGAACCCGGCTGGCAGCCCGGCAACGGTGCCGTAAACGGCGGCAAGGTGGTGCGGACCGGCTCCGGCGCCTTATGGTTGCTCCGCCTGCCCAAGTTCCCGAGCAGAATCACCCTTGATGGGGAAGCGCCGGGACAACCGCCTCCGGTGCCGACAGCTCGACCTGCTCGATCGCACCCGCCCGCTTGATGATCTTCTCGGTCGAGGTGGTGATGTCGCGCAGATCGCCCTCGGCCTGGCCGAAATGCCGCTGCAGCGCCCCCACGCGCTCGCCAAGCCGGCGCACATCCAACAGCAGCGTGCCGACCTCGCGCTGGATCAGGCTCGCCTGCTCGCGCATGCGAGCGTCCTTCATTACCGTCTGCATCGTGTTGATCGCGAGCATCAGGATGTTCGGCGACACCACCATGACCTGGGCGCGATGCGCACGTTGGATCACGTCGGAAAAACCGTCATGCAGCTCGGCGTAGATCGACTCCGACGGCACGAACATGATTGCCGGCGTCTGGGTCTCGCCCGGAATGAGATATTTTTCGGCGATGTCGCCCACATGCTTCAGCACGTCGGCGCGCACGCGCGCGGACGCCTGCTTGCGTTCATCGTCGGTCGCCGCCTGCTTCAGGGCCTGGAAACCTTCGAGCGGAAACTTCGAATCGATGACGATCGAAGTGCCCGTCCCGGGCAGATGGATAAGGCAATCGGGCCGCGAATTGTTCGACAGTTTCGCCTGGAATTCGAACAGTGTCGGCGGAAGACCGTCGCGCACGATGTCTTCCATCTGGGCCTGCCCGAAAGCGCCGCGCGACTGTTTGTTCGATAGCACTTCCTGAAGGCTCACGACCTGGCCCGACAGCGCGGTGATGTTCTTCTGCGCCTCGTCGATGACGGTGAGGCGCGTCTGGATGCCGCCGAGCGTCTCGGCGGTCTTGGTCGCCGTCTCCTTCAGGCTCTCGCCGAGCCTTCTGTCGAGCGCGTCGATGCGGCCCGCCAGCATGGTCTGAAGCTGGCCCTGACCTTCGATGGCCTGGGCAAAGCGTCCGGCGATCTCGCTCTGGACGGCGGCCAGTTGGTCGAGTCGGGGACCTAAAAGGATCGGTTCGGGCGCGGGTCTGGAACGCGCCACTGCGACAGCCACGATCGCCGCCGCCACCAGCACCGCCGCGGCCAGGATTAAGAGGGAAATATCCATGCAAATACGGCCTATCTTGACCCAAAAGAGCCGCTCGCCTATCTCCGGCCTATGAGCATCCGGCCAATCCTTACCGCGCCCGATCCGCGCCTCAAAGTCGTGTCTGAAGCCACAGGCAAGGTCGACGAAGAGATGCGCCGCCTGATCGACGATATGGTCGAAAGCATGTACGCCGCCGATGGCATCGGGCTGGCGGCGGTGCAGATCGGCGTGCCCAAACGCATCATCGTGATGGATATCGACCAGAAAGACGGCAAGAAGAATCCGCGCGTCTTCGTCGATCCGAAGATCCTGTGGGCGTCCGACGAACTCGCGACCTTCGAAGAGGGCTGTCTCTCGATTCCCGAGATCTGGGAAGACGTCGAGCGCCCAGCCCGAATCCGCGCCGAATATCTCGACCGCGCCGGCGCGCGCCAGACGCTTGAAGCGGAGGGCCTGCTCGCGACCTGCCTGCAGCACGAGATGGATCATCTCGAGGGCGTTCTCTTCATCGATCATCTCTCGCGACTCAAGCGCTCCATCGCGCTGCGCAAGCTGCAGAAGGCCAAGCGGCTGAAAGACGCCGGCTAGTGCCGCTGCGCCTCGCCTTCATGGGCACGCCGGATTTTGCCGTGCCCGCGCTTGCCGAGCTCATCGCACAGGGTCACGAAATTGCGGCCGTCTATTCGCAGCCCGCGCGGCCGAGGGGACGAGGCTATGCGTCCGAACCGTCGCCGGCCGCGAAGCTGGCGCGGAAGCACGGTCTCGAAGTCCGCACGCCGGAGAACTTCAGGGACGAAGCGGCGAGGACGATCTTCTCCGAGTTGAACCTCGATGCTGCGGTCGTCGTCGCCTACGGGCTGATACTTCCGAAAGCCGTTCTCGCAGCGCCGCGGCTTGGCTGCTTCAATCTCCACGGCTCGCTTCTGCCGCGCTGGCGCGGTGCCGCGCCGATCCAGCGGGCCATCATGGCAGGCGACGCCGAAACCGGCGTGATGGCGATGCGGATGGAAGCCGGTCTCGACACGGGACCGGTGCTGATGAGCGAGCGCACGACCATCGGGCGCAAGACCTATGGCGAGCTCCACGACGAACTCTCCGCAACCGGTGCCAAGCTGATGGCGCGCGCGCTGTCGGCGCTCGAAGCGGGCGAGGCCCTCGAACAGCCGCAGGCGGACGAGGGCGCCACCTACGCCAGGAAGATCGGCAAGGAAGAAGCCCATATCGACTGGTCACGTTCCGCGCGCGAGATCGACTGCATCATCCGTGGCCTCTCGCCGGTCCCGGGCGCGTGGAGCGCGTTGGGAAGCGAGCGCCTCAAGATCCTCTACGCCGAACCCGTGTCGGGCCAAGGTGCGCCGGGCGGAACGCTCGACGACGC
Organism: uncultured Alphaproteobacteria bacterium; assembly: GCA_963802815.1. Lineage (GTDB taxonomy): Bacteria > Pseudomonadota > Alphaproteobacteria > Micropepsales > Micropepsaceae > Rhizomicrobium. Next base: position 55,212 of record CAWDKN010000006.1, on the reverse strand, counting down.
ACTGACAGTCGCGTGCGGCGAAGGCGCGCTCAAGATCGCGCGAGTCCAGCGAGCCGGTCGCGGCGCCATGAACGCAAGCGATCTCCTGCGCGGCTTTTCCGTCCCGCGCGGCAGCGTGTTCTCATGACCGTCCTGTCCTCGTTGCGGCAATGGCATGGACGCCTTACCGCCGGACTCATCGATGTCGGCGAAAATGGTTTCTGCGTCCGATTCGGCCGCAGGTCCCACGGGATGCACTGGACAGATATCACGCGGATCGAAGCGGGCAGGTCTCCCTCGCCCATCGTCGATATTTTCTATGTCATGCTGTTCGACGAGACAGGACACCGCTTCAAGCTCGACGACCGCATGTACGGGTTCAAGGCGTTTGAAAGCGCTATGCTCCTGCATTGGCCGGGCTTGAGACAGGCCTGGACGCATATTTTTTGCGGTCGGCCGGAGGAGGCCAAGCACGCCACGCTTTGGGTTGCCCCACCGGACGCCAATTAGGTCGCCATGCGCTATCGCCTCACGGTCGAGTATGACGGCCGGCCTTTCGTCGGCTGGCAGCGTCAGGACAATGGTCCCTCGATTCAGGGGGCGCTGGAAGAGGCGACCTTCAAGCTCTCCGGCGAGACCGTCACCGTTACCGGCGCCGGGCGCACGGATGCGGGCGTGCATGCGCAGGGCCAGGTCGCGCATTTCGATCTCGTGAAGGATTTCACCGGCGAAAAGATCCGCGACGCGCTCAACCACTATCTGCGTCCCGCTCCCGTCGCCGTGCTGGAATCGAGCGTCGCGCCGCCCGACTTCCATGCGCGGTTCTCGGCCAAGGCGCGTCACTATCTCTATCGCATCGTCTGCCGCCGCGCGCCGCTTGCCCTCCACGAAGGTTACGCCTGGCATGTCGTGCGCGAGCTCGACGCTGCGGCGATGCACAAGGCAGCGCAAGCGCTGGTCGGCCAGCACGATTTCACCACCTTTCGTGCGACCGAGTGCCAGGCGAAATCGCCGGTGAAGACGCTCGACGTGCTGGAGGTCAGCCGCGCCGACGGCGATATCCGCATCGCGGCGTCGGCGCGCTCGTTCCTGCATCGCCAGGTGCGTTCGATGGTCGGCAGCCTGAAGCTGGTCGGCGAGGGCAAGTGGAGCGCGAGCGACCTGGCCGGCGCGCTCGCGGCCCGTGATCGCAGCGCCTGCGGTACGGTTGCGCCGCCGAACGGGCTTTATCTCGTGCGCGTCGATTACTGAGGATCGATCAAAATGGGATCGTCATTCGAGCGAAGCGAGGTTAAGGGACCTGGCAAGCCCGCGTCGGCGCGCTGAGTGACTTATTACGCTCGCTGACGCTCGCTTGCGAGGTTCCTTTTACCTCGCGCTGCGCGCTCGCCGGCTGAGGATTTTTGCGCTACCGAAGATCGACCAGCTCCACCGCCCCCGGATCTATGCCGCGGCCGAGGAAGGTCTCGCCCACACGCGCGAAACGGTCCGGCGCGTCGGTGGCGAGGAACGACGAAGCCATGGGCGCGCCGCGGCGCCGGAGCTCGCGGGCGTCCAGCGTTCTTGCCACTTCTTCCGCGGTCGTGTCCGCGCTGTCGACAAGCGTCACGTCCGGCCCCGCGATGCGCGCGATCATGTCCTTGAAGACCGGGAAATGCGTGCAGCCGAGCACGAGCGCCTTCGACTTGGGCATCGTGGCGAGCAGAGGGTCCAGGTATCGATGCGCGACAAGCTCGGCGATCTCGCCCGCGATCATGCCTTCTTCGGCCAGCGATACGAAAAGCGGACATGCCTGCTGTACCACCGGCATATGCGGGGCGCGGTTCTGGATAGCGCGTACGTAGGCGCCGCCCTTCACCGTTCCCTCCGTCGCAAGGATGCCGATCGGCCCTTCCGGCGCGGCCCCGATCGCGGCCTTGGCGCCGGGCGCGATCACGCCGATCACCGGGATCGAGTCGAAGGTTGCTTCGAGTGCCGGCAGCGCCGCGCTCGACGCCGTGTTGCAGGCGACGACCAGCATCTTCACGTTGCGGCGCGTCAGGGCGATGGCCGCCTGCAGGGCATAGCGCGTAACCGTGTCGGCGCTCTTGGTGCCGTAGGGAAGCCTCGCCGTATCGCCCAGATAGAGGAAATGCTCCTCGGGCAGGCGCTCCATCAAGGCGCGCAGCACGGTCAGCCCGCCGATGCCGGAATCGAAGATGCCGATGGCAGAATCGTTCATCCCGGCGGATTCGCAAAATAATCGTCGAGCAGGCTCGCGTAGATGTCGGTCAGGCTCAGGATCTCCTTGACCGGCACGCATTCGTCTGCCTTGTGCATGGTCGTGCCGGCGAGGCCGAGCTCCGCGACCGGGCAATAATCCTTGATGAAGCGGGCGTCCGACGTGCCGCCGCTCGTGGAGAAGACGGGTTTGCTGCCGGTCGTGCGCTCGACCGCACCCGCCATCAGCGCGGTGAAGGCGCCGGGCTGGGTGAGGAACGCTACGCCGCCGACAGTGGATCTGACCGCGATCTCGCAACCGAACTCCGTCGCGACCGCATCGGCCTCGGTTTCGATCCAGCGCTCCAGGCTTCCGGCGGTGTGCTGGTCGTTGAAGCGGATGTTGAAGGCCGCGCGCGCCTCGGCCGGTATCACATTCGTCGCCGGATTGCCGATATCGACGGTCGTGAAGGCGAGGGTGGAAGGATCGAAATGCGCGGTTCCGCGATCGAGCGCACGCCCGGAAAGCCTCGTGATCAGCGCCGCGAGCGGCGGGATGGGATTGAGCGCCTCCCGCGGATAGCCGACATGGCCCTGTATGCCGCGCACGTTCACGCGCGAATTGATCGTGCCGCGCCGGCCGATCTTGATCGTATCGCCGGTCACTGCCACCGATGTCGGCTCGCCCACGACGCAATGGTCGAGCCTCTCGCCGCGCGCCTTCAGCCATTCGAGCACTTTGGGCGTGCCGTTGATCGCAGTGCCTTCCTCGTCGCCCGTGATCAGTAGGCTGATCGACCCCCTGGGCGTTCGGCCGTCCACGAGGCGCGCGGCGGCCGCGACGAAGGCCGCGACCGCCGATTTCATATCGGCCGCGCCGCGACCATAGAGCACGCCGCCGCGGATCTCGGCCGCGAAGGGATCGGTGCGCCAGAGCGAGCGGTCGCCGGGCGGCACCACATCGGTATGGCCGGCGAAGCAGAAATTCGGTCCCTGCGTTCCGAGCCGGGCGTAGAGATTTTCGGTTGGCGCGGTGCCTTCCTGTTCGAATCTGAGGCGATGACAGTCGAAACCGAGCGGCGCGAGCGCCGCTTCCAGCACGGCGATGGCGCCTTCGTCGGCGGGCGTCACCGACGGACAGCGGATCAGGCTTTGTGCGAGTTGTATGGGATCGGGTGTCGTCATCGAGGCGCGATTTAGGCCACATGTTGCGGCCAGCGCAACGCCATACGTAAGCTCGCTGCGGCATTAGGAGAATTGGCCATGGCCGGACGTTTGGAAGGCAAAGTCGCCGTCGTCACGGGGGCGGCGAGCGGGACCGGGCGGGGCACGGTCGACCTTTTCGTCGCGGAAGGTGCGCGGGTCATCACGGCCGACATCCATCAGGACGACAAGGGCGCTCGGATCGAGGAAGACCACAAGGGCTGGCTATTACGGGGACATAATACTTAATTGACGACCCCACGCGGCGGGTTTAATGTTTGCCCATGGCGCGATTGGCTAGGGTCGTGGCGGCAGGTGTCCCGCATCATGTGACGCAATGGGGAAATCGGCGTCAGCAGGTGTTCTTCGGTGACGACGACTACCAGACCTACAAGGAACTGCTCGCGGAGGGCTGCAAGACCGCCGGGGTGGAGGTCTGGGCCTACTGCCTGATGCCGAATCACGTCCATCTCATCCTCGTTCCTCCCGATGCGGACGGACTGCGCGCGGCGCTCGGTGAAGCGCACAGGCGATATACGCGCCACGTCAATCTGCGCGAGGGCTGGCGCGGCTACCTCTGGCAGGGACGGTTCGCGTCCTTCCCGATGGACGGTAATTACCTCCTGGCATGCACGCGCTATATCGAGCTCAATCCCGTTCGTGCCAAGCTGGCCCGGCGGGCGCGCGACTGGCGCTGGTCGAGCACGCGGGCGCATCTGGCAGCACGCGACGACGGCCTCGTGCGCGCCAAGCCGTTGCTGAGCCAGGTGAATGACTGGCCGTCGTTCCTGGGCGAGGGACTGGGCGACGACGATCTCGATGCCATCCGGGCCAGCGAGCGCACCGGCAGGCCGCTCGGTGCGGAGTCCTTCGTCAAGCGGTTGGAGAAACGGCTCGGCCGCCCGCTCGTCCGCGGCAAGCCGGGCCCCAAACCGCGGGCGCGCGACAAAAAATAAGTATTTTGTCCTCGTAATCCCTAGGGGGTGGGGCGTTACTGACGTGCCCCCGCGGTTAATCCGGCTTGAACTTGAATCTGGCCCTATTTTAAACTTTCTGACCGAATGTTCGCATTTCGTTCTTGACTTTGGCCAACTGACGTCATAGGATTACACCGCTGTTTGACAATTGAATAGGACTACAAGCCGCCGGCGCAAACCGGTGGCAGCCGGACTACCACGGCGAGCGGCGGCGCATGCCCGCTCGCCCGTGGACATTCCGGCCAGCTTTTGCGCCAGCTGCGATGGCGCTGGAGTTTCATTGCGCGCGCGACTGTTGAACGCGGGCTGGCAATCGCAAAAAGCTTGGCCCTGATACCGCATTGCACGCGGGAGGCCCTTCCAGCCTCCGCCGTTGCGCCGCGAAGGCCCGGAAGGAGCCTACCCCAAACGCACTTCCTCTTTCCCTGATGATCAGGGAAAGAACAGGGAAGATTTTTCGCAACGCGTCCCCCATTTTTTGTGCGAGTTGTACGGGATAGGGCGTCGGCATCCCGGCGCAATTTGCGCCGGGTGTTGCGGGGTGGCGCAGCGCCACAAGCACGCACAAATAACGGGAGATCGAGATCATGGCCGGACGTCTGGAGGGCAAAGTCGCCGTCGTCACGGGGGCAGCGAGCGGAATCGGACGGGGAACGGTCGACCTTTTCGTGGCGGAAGGCGCGCGGGTCATCGCGGCAGATATCCAGGACGACAAGGGCGCGCGGATCGAGGAAGACCATCAGGGCCGTGCCCGTTATGTCCGCTGCAACGTCATGGAGGAGACCGACATTGCCGCGGCCGTGGCGGCGGCGGTCGGCACATTCGGCCGGATCGATTGCATGTTCAACAACGCCGGCGCGGGCGGCGCGCAGGAGACGGCCGAAGGCGTGACCGCCGAAGGCTTCGACAGCGTGATGCATCTGCATGTCCGCGCCGCGCTGTTCGGCATGAAGCATGCGGTGCCGCATATGAAGGCGCAGGGCGGCGGCACGATCATCTCGACCGCCTCAGTCGCGGGCCTCAGGACCGGCTACGGCCCGATCCTCTATTCCATCGCCAAGGCGGCCATCGTGCACATGACGCATGTCGCGGCCGCGCAGCTGGGCCCGTACGCCATCCGCGTGAACTGCATCTGCCCCGGACTGATCGCGACCAACATCTTCGCCCAGAGCCTTGGCCTGCCGAGCCAGCTCGGCGAGACGCGGATCGACGCCATCGCGGAGGCGACGAAGGATTCGCAACCCATTCCGCGCGGCGGCCGCGCCAGCGACATCGCCGAGGCGGCGCTCTATCTCGCGAGCGACGGCGCAGGCTTCGTCAATGGCCACGCGCTCGTCGTCGATGGCGGCCTGACGCTGGGACCGTCCGGCATGGCGCAACTGAGCGCGTTCGCGCCCATCATCCATGCGCTCGGCATCGACGCATCGGTGCTTCAGGCAGCGGCGGAGGGGAGGACGTGAGCTTCACCCTGGAGACGTCTCTCTCCGTCTGCACGTCTGCTGAAAAACGCTCTTCAATTCAGCGACGGATCGTTGGTCGCTGAGCGATCGCCCGCGACGCCGAGCGCGATGTACTTCGGTGCGCTAAGCGCCGGATAGCTGAAATTGGTGACATGGGGGCCCGCGCCGATCCCTGAGAGCCGGTTGAGCCGCAACTGCGCCTCTTCGGAAACAGTAGAGGCCATCGGCGCCGGCCAGGATCCGTCGAAGTTCTGGACGGAAACAAGAGCAACGAACCGGCCGCGATCAACGAGGTTGGCATAGAGGGGAATCGCCTGACCGGCACGGCCCGTGTTCTGGTAGGCCGTTGCCAGGTTGAATTCGTTCCAGATGCTGGGATTTTCTCTATAGGACTGCTCGCCGAGATCTGCGGAGGCGGTCCAATCGCCTCTCGCACCCGCCATTTGCGCGGCGTGCATGTCGTCGACGGAGTTGCCCTGCTCGACGCCCCAACTCAAGGACCGGGATGCATCGGCCTGCTCCTTGAGCTTGTCGCCCGGTGCAGTAAATGCGCAAGCGGAGACTACAAGCGCGCTGGCTGCTGCCAGCAACGCTGGAACGAGACGTTTCATAGTGAGCTCCTTTTGGCGCACAGAACTGCGCGCGAGACCGGCGGGGAATGGCCGCGATGGACAGCTGGATTGTCGGCTTAGGTATAGGGAACGAAGCTTGAACGGTTTGGTTCCGAAGTATTATTGCGAACCGTCGCGCAAGACTTCACGCGAGCCGCGCAGCATGGCGCGATTGATCGCCTTCACGCCCATCATCCCGGCGCTCGGCATCGACGTGTTGGTGCCTCAGGATTGCGAGAGGAGGACGTGAACATGACGGCTTTGGCGAAGGGCTAGCGCAGAGAAAAAGAAAAGTCTCAATCCCGCAACAGCTCGTTGATCGAGGTCTTCGCGCGCGTCCGTTCGTCGACGCGTTTGATGATCACGCCGCAATAGAGCGCGGGGCGATCGGGTCCGCCGCCGAGCGAGCCGGGCACGACGACGGAATAGGGCGGCACATGGCCCCTGAAGATCTCGCCCGTGTGACGGTCGACGATCTTCGTCGTGGCGGTGAGAAACGTTCCCATCGCCAGCACCGCACCCTCGCCGACGATCACGCCTTCTGCCACTTCGGCGCGCGCGCCGATGAAGCAATTGTCCTCGACGATCGTGGGCGCGGCCTGCAGCGGCTCAAGCACGCCGCCGATGCCGGCGCCGCCGGAGATGTGGCAATGGCTGCCGATCTGGGCGCAGGAACCGACCGTTGCCCAGGTGTCGACCATCGTGTTCTCGCCGACATGGGCGCCGACATTGACGAAGGATGGCATCAGCACGACGCCCTTGGCGATGAAGGCGGATCTGCGCACAATCGCTCCCGGCACGGCGCGGAAGCCTGAGGCCCGAAAGCGCGTCTCGTCCCAGCCGGCGAATTTGGAATCGACCTTGTCCCACCACGACGCATCGCCGGGCGCGCCTTCGATCAGCCTCATCGCGTTCAGGCGGAAGGACAGCAGCACCGCCTTCTTCAGCCATTGATGAACGTGCCACTCGCCTCTCACCTTCTCGGCGACGCGCAGGACGCCCGAATCGAGATCGTCGAGCGCCACGGCCACGGCATCGCGCACGGGGCCCTCGGTCTGCGGGCCGATCTGATCACGCGTCTCCCACGCGCCGTCGATGATGCGGGAAAGGTCTTCTCTCTCAACCATGTCAGATCCTGAGCGTGCGAAGGAACGGGGCGAGGTCGGGCGTCTCGTGATGAATATGCGCGGTCGATGTCGCGTCGTGAAGAGGGCCCAATTTCGCTTGGGCGAAGCCGTTGTTGAGCCAGACCGTCGTCATGCCGAGCACGTGCGCCTGCTTGAGGTTGCGCGCGCTGTCGTCGAACAGGGCGGCGCGCCCGGCGACCACGTCGCGTGCGATCAGCGCCTCATACGCCGCGGCCTGCGGCTTGGGGACGAAGCCCGTCGCGCGCGCATCCACGATGTCGTCGAACAGCGCCGCGACGCCGATCCGCTCCAGGACCTCTGCCGCGAAGCGCCCGCAATTGTTGGTAAAGACAAGGCGTTTCCCGGGAAGGCGCGCGAGCGCCGAAAGCAGGTCCGCGTCGTGGACCAGGTTGAGCGAGTCGATGTCGTTGACGAAGTCATGATAGGCATCGGCGTCGACTCCGTCGTGCCTCGCCAGCCCGCCGAGCGTGCTTCCATACTCGTTCAAATAGCGCTTCTGGATTTCCCACGCCTGCGCGCGCGCGATGCCGAAATGGCCCTGCACGAACAGGCAGATCCTCTCCTCGGCCAGCGAAATGCGATCGGGGCCCAACAGATAGAGCGTGTTGTCGAGGTCGAAGACCCATGTCTCGACGTGCCGGAAATCCGGCCCGGCGCCGGCGATTTCCCCGGTTAGTTCACGTGTTTGCATAGGCGGACCATGAGCGATGCCACAGGCCCGCGCAAGACGCGTTAACGCCTACGAAACCAAGACTCTTCAGCAGCTCTTAAGCCCGGGAAGCCACACTTCGCGATCCAGGAGGAATCGAGAGCATGGCGGCCGGCAACAAGCCGAAATCCGCGAACGCCGTCGTACCGGCGGGACTTTCGCGCGACGAGATCTTGAAGGTCCTCGAGCTGCGCGCGCGGGCCGGCCAGCACGAACTTGCGCGCGCCGAAGATGCAGGCGCCGATGTCCTCGACTACCTGGCCGCCCATGGCGCGGTCGCCACACGCCGCGCCGTCGCCGCCAATCCCGCCGCACCGCCCGTCGCCAACCGCCGGCTGGCCGACGACGCCGACGACGATGTCCGCGCGGAGCTCGCCCGCAAGATCGCACGGCTGATGCCCGATCTTTCGCGCGACGAGCAGGACCACCTGCGCGTGCTGACGATCGAAACGCTCGAACGCCTGGCGCGCGACCAGGAACCGCGCGTGCGCGCGGCCCTTGCAGATGGCATCAAGTCGCTGGATTGCATTCCGCGAAATGTGGTGCTGTGTTTGGCGCGAGACGTGGAAGTGATCGTCGCGGGACCGAATTCTCGAATATTCGCCGCTGCTTTCGGACGCCGATCTGATCGAAATCCTGGCGTCCGCCAAAGCAGAGGAAGCGCTGCAGGCCGTCGCACGGCGCAGGCCGTTGAGCGCCGCCGTGTCGGATGCGATCGTGGGCTCGCTCGACATACCCGCGGTGGCGGCGCTTCTCGCCAATCCCAAGGCCGAGATCCGCGAGCGGACGCTCGATCCAATCATCGCACAGGCCGAACACGTGTCCTCCTGGCACCTGCCGCTGACGCTACGCAGCGATCTTTCGGCGCGCGCGATCAGGCGCATAGCGTCCTTTCGTCGGGAAGGCTCTGATCGAGTTGCTGTCGCAGCGTCACGGTCTTGACGAGAAGACGCAGGCGGCGCTGCGCCGCGAGCTCGACGCTTGCCTCGACCACAAGTCGGAAATCAAGGTCGACACGGTGGCGGCGGCGCTGCGCGCCGGCCGCCTCGACGACGGATTTCTGGAAGCCGCGGCCGAGGCGGGGCAGCGCGACGTCGTCAGCCGGGCGCTCGCCGAGCTTGCCGACGTACCCGTCGAGACCGTCAAGCGCATACTCGTTGCGGGCAGCGCGAAACCCATAACGGCGCTTGTCTGGCGTGCGAAGCTGAGCATGCGGTCGTCGTTCAAGATCCAGTCCTTCATCATGCACCTGCCGTCTGGCGAGCTCCTGCCGGCGCGCGGGGGCACAAGCTTTCCCCTCACCGAGGAGGAGATGCGCTGGCACCTGCGCTATTTCGACGTGCCTTTGTGAATTGCCGCCTGCGCCTTCAACGCATCGGCTTCCAGCAGATTGAACAGATCGCTTGCTTTCGCAGTGACGCCTGGCGGCCTGCGCGCGCGATATTTTTCTAGGCTCGCGGCAGCGTTCCTGTCGGGGCGGCTGTCGAACGCCCCGGTCTTCAGGCCGTTATCCTGCAAAAGACGCTTGAGCCCTGCAATCCGTGCCGCGTCGAGCGACGGCAGGTTGCCGGATTCCGTCAGCGTCATCGTCCACGACCGGGCGCGATGCGTGTCGACGGCCGCAAAGGGGAGCGGCGACGCGTTAACACTTTTGCACGGCGCGTGGAGCGGCATCTGCAGGATGAAATCCGGATCGCGCGCGCAGAACGCGGTGTTGCCGCCCCAGGCCCGTCTGGGCCCGATATGGGCGCGCGAGGTGCGCGCATAGACGAAATAGGAGGGCGCGCTCAGGTCGCCCGCGATCGCGGTCTCGCAATCGCCGGGAATCATCCGCGTCCAGCCGCGAATATCCGCTTTCGCACCCGATGGTACGGCGGTCGCCGCGTAGACGACGTAGCTTGTGCGGTTGCAGAGCCTGAATTCCGCCTGTGCCGGGGGCGCGGCGATGATCGCCGCGAATGCCAGCAGGGAGAACAAGGGGCCGCGATTTATTACGCGGTGATAAGCGTTCCCGCGCCATGCTCGGTGAACAGTTCGAGCAGCAGGACATGGGGAATGCGGCCGTCGAGGATGACGGTGGCTTTCACGCCGCCTTTGACGGCGTCGATCGCCGTTTCGATCTTGGGGATCATGCCGCCGGAGATCGTGCCGTCGGCAATGAGCGCGGCGGCTTCCGCGATCGTGAGGTGCGCAATCAGCTTGCCCTCGCGGTCGAGCACGCCTTCGACGTCGGTCAGCAGGATCATGCGTTCCGCGTTCATGGCGCCAGCGACCGCGCCGGCGACCGTGTCGGCGTTGATGTTGTAGGTCTCGCCCTTCGGGCCTGCGCCGATCGGCGCGATCACCGGGATCAGGTCGGATTTGATGATCTTGTGCAGCACTTCCGGATTGATCTTCTCCGGCTCGCCGACGAAGCCCAGGTCGATGGGCTCGGGTTTCAGCGTCTGGGGGTTGATCTTCGTGCGCTCGAGCTTGCGCGCGGTCACGAGATTGCCGTCCTTGCCCGAAAGCCCGACCGCGCGCCCACCGGCCGCGTTGATGCCGCTGACGATCTGTTTGTTGATCGAGCCCGAGAGCACCATCTCGACGACTTCGATCGCCGCCTGGTCGGTGACGCGCAGGCCGTCGATGAAGTGCGAGGGGATCGAAAGCTTCTTCAGCATGGCACCGATCTGGGGTCCGCCGCCATGCACGACGACAGGGTCGATGCCAGTCTGCTTCATCAGCACGATGTCCTGCGCGAAATCGTCGGCGGCGCCTTCGCTCATGGCGTTGCCGCCATACTTCCACGACGATCGCTCTTTCTGGTCGTATTGCAGGATGTAGGGAAGCGCCTCGACGAGGACGCGCGCGGTCGTCCGCCAGCGCGCCATCACGCGCAGGTTCTTGTCCTGACCGACGTCGTCCTGAAGGGCCATGCGCCGCGGTTCCGCAAAATCGCGCGCCTTATAACCCAAAGGCCCGGGAACCCAAAGACCGCGGTCCCGGCGAGTTAATGTTCGGTGAGGATGGTCAGCTGCGCCTTGAGGGCGTCGAGGCCCGAGGCGGTGCGCGCCGAGGTGGCTGCGAGCTCCGGGAACGCCGCGGTGTGCTTGCGCGCCTCGGTGTCGAGCGCCGCTACCGCCAGTCGCGCTCCTCGTCGTCCAGTTCGTCGGTCTTGGTTAGCACCAGGCAATAGGAGACGGCGGCCTCGTCGAGAATCTTCATGACCGCGCGGTCGACGTCCATCACCCCGCGGCGCGAATTGATGAGCAGCACAACCCGGCGCAGGGCGGCCCGGCCGCGCAGATAAGCGAAGATGAGGGTCTGCCACTCCGCGGCCAGCGTCTTGGAGGCGCGCGCATAGCCGTAGCCCGGCAGGTCCACCAGCATGAGCCTGTCGCCCAGGTTGAAGAAGTTGATCTCGCGCGTGCGCCCCGGCGTGTGGGAGACGCGCGCGAGCGCCTTCCTGTTGGTAAGGGCGTTGATCAGGCTCGACTTGCCGACATTCGAGCGCCCCACGAAGGCGACCTCGATCAGGCTCTCGGGAGGCAGGTTGTCGATGCGGCTGGTGCCCCAGACGAAATCGCAGGGCGCGGCGAACAGCTTTCGCGCTGTTTCGGCAAGCGCTGCGTCCTCGTCGCTCACTCGCCGGCAGGAACCTTCGCGGTGCCGAGCAGGCGTCCGACGAAGGCGGGCATCTTGAAGTTGTCGATCAGGTGCACGGGCACGCCCTGGCGGCGCATGATGATGTATTGCTGGGTCACCGAGAGCAGGTTGTTCCACGTGTAGTAGATGATCAGGCCGGCGGGGAACGAGGCGAACATCGCCGTCATGAACACCGGCATGAAGGCGAACATCCGCGCCTGCACCGGATCGGAAGGCGCCGGGTTCATCTTCGTCTGCACCCACTGCGTGATGCCCATCAGGATCGGCCAGATGCCGACCGAGAGGAACACCGGGACGAATGACGGCACGTGATAGGGCAGAAGGCCGAACAGATTGACGATCGACGTCGGATCGGGCGCCGAGAGGTCCTTCACCCAGCCGTAGAACGGCGCGTGATACATCTCGATGGTGACGATGAAGACCTTGTACAGCGAGAACAGGATCGGCATCTGAACCAGCAGGGGCAGGCAGCCGCTGACCGGATTGATCTTCTCCCGCTTGTAGAGCTCCATGATCTCCTGTTGCTGGCGCGCCTTGTCGTCGGCGAAGCGTTCCTGGATCGCCTGCATCTGGGGCTGCACCTTCTTCATGCGGCTCATCGACTTGAACGACGAGTTCGCAAGCGGGAACAGCGCGAGGCGGATTAGCGCGGTCGCTCCCAGGATGGCGAGACCGAAATTGCCGAACAGGTGATAGAGCTGGTCGAGCACCCAGAACAAAGGCTGGGTGAAGAAGAAGAACCAGCCCCAGTCGACGGCGTAGTCGAAGCGCGAGATTCCGTATTTCTGTTCGTAGTTGCGCAGCACGTCGACGATCTTGGCGCCGGCGAAGAGCTTGTGCTGCACCGCGATCGTTGCACCCGGCTCGAGCGTCTCGCCGCCGAGCCGGTAATCCGCCTGGTACGCCTTGGTGCTCCCGTCAAGCGGCGAGGCGCGATAGGCTGCGTCGAAGCTCTCGCCCTGCGGCGGGATGACGGCGGCCATCCAGTACTTGTCGGAGATGCCGACCCAGCCGCGCGTCGAGTTGAAGGTCCGCGGCGGGGTGCCGTCGTCCTTGAAATCGTCGTAGGTCGCGTCTTTCACCGTGCCGTCGGCGACGCCGATGAAGCCCTCGTGAAGCACCCAGTAATGTTGAGACTTCTTCACGCCGTCGCGCACGACCGATGCGTAGGGATAAAGCGTGGTGCGCGCCGCGCCCACGTTCCTCACGCTGTCGGTGACCATGAACATATACTTGTCGTCGACGCCGATCTGGCGCGTGAAGACGAGACCGTGGCCGTTGTTCCATTCCAGCGTGACACGCTTGCCGGGCGAGACGACCGTACCGTCGACGCGCTTCCAGATCGTCGAGTTGTTCGGCATTGCGATATTGGAACCGGGCGGCGCCACCCAGCCGAAATCGACGTAGTAGGGAAACTCGGTGTTCTTCGGGGCGAGCAGGACGATCTCCGGGCTCCGGGGGTCGGTCGTCTCGTGATAATTCTTGAGTCTCAGATCGTCGAAGCGCGCGCCCTTGAGCGTCAGCGAGCCGTCGACAGTTGGGGTGTCGATCGCAACGCGCGGACCACCGAGCTTGAGCGCGGCCTCGCGCGACATGTGCGTGCCGGCTTCGCCGCCTTGCGGGACGCCGGGCGCGGCCGAGACTGCCTTTACCTGATGCGCGATCGCGGCCTGGCGCGCCTGCTCGGCCTTCATCTGCGGCCCGGCGACGAAGAACTGCCAGCCGAACAGGACGAGTCCCGACAGCAAGACGGCGAGCAGGAGATTGCGGTTGTTCTCGTCCATGGAGTCCTATCTCGGCGGTACGGGATCGAAGCCCGACGAACCGCCGAGCCATGTGAAGGGGTGACAGCGAAGCAGGCGGCGCACGGCGAGTCCCAGACCCTTGAGCGGACCATGCACCTCGATCGCCTCGATCGCATATTGCGAACAGGTCGGCGTGAAACGGCAGGCCGGCGGAAACATCGGCGAGACGAAGCGCTTGTAGCCCCTGATCGGCGCGATCAATGCCGCCGCCACGGCGCTGCGCAGTTGCTCTCCCGCAGAACGGATCAAGGGGTCTCTCCTGGCCCGGACCGGCCCGATTTTGCCGATTCCGACTTGGCATGCGCAGCGCGCAGAGCGCCGGCCAAATCCTCAAGCAGGGCGTCGAAGCCTCGCGTCAACGTGTCCCGCCGGGCGACCAGAACATAGTCATTGCCCTCAAGCCCATAAAGAGGAAGCAGGGCCGCAGCCGCGGCCCGCAGGCGCCGTTTGGCACGATTGCGCTCCACGGCGCCGCCGACCTTGCGGCTGGCGGTGAACCCGATCCGGGCCAGATTTGGCTTTGCCGCGGTGTCCGGCGTCGGACAGACCTCCAGCGTCAGGCCCCGTCCGTTGCGCCGGACGCCACGCGCGGCGCGCAGAAAATCGGCCCGGACTTTGAGTTGGCCGAGGTCCAGGCGCTTTTCAGGCGGATTCGTCAGGCCGACAGCTTTTTGCGGCCGCTGTTGCGGCGGCGGGACAGGACTTTGCGGCCGCCCTTGGTTTCCATGCGGGCGCGAAAGCCATGGCGGCGCTTGCGCACGATCTTGCTTGGCTGATAAGTGCGCTTCATAGCGAGTGCTCCGCAACGGCCGTCAAAAAGAGCCGGGTTTCTAGGCAGGTCCCCCCTTCCTGTCAACCAGACCGGGATTCCCGGCCGTCGTGTCCGTTCCCCGCTAAAACGCGGAGTCCAACCTGCAAAGTCCCATGGAAACGATAGAAACCGACGTTTGCATCATCGGCGCCGGCCCGGGCGGCCTCCGGGCCGCGGAATCCGCCGCCAAGCTCGGCCGCAAGGTCGTGCTGATCGAAAAGGGCGCCGTCGGCGGAAACAAGAGCCGTCTGGCATCCTCCGCGCTGATCGCGGCCGGACGGGCTGCGCGTGCGCATCGAAGCGGCGAGGCGTTTGGCATTGCGCCGTCGGAGCCGCAAATCGACGGCATCCGCGTGCTCGCTTATCTGCGCGAGTCCATCGCTGCAACCGATGCCGGGACGATGCCCTTCGACGGGCTCGACGTGAGGCTCATCGCGGGCGCGGCCCGTTTCGTCGACGAAAAAACGGTCGAGGCCGGCGGCGTGGCCGTGCGGGCGAAACGCTTCGTCATCGCCACAGGCTCGCGGCCGGTGCTTCCGGCGCTTCCCGGATTGGAGACCGTGCCCTGCCTCACCACCGATGACCTCTTCGCGCTCGAAGTCTTGCCGACGCATCTGATCGTGCTGGGCGGAAGCGCCACGGGTCTCGCACTGGCGCAGTCTTATCGGCGTCTCGGCACGCTCGTGACCGTCATCGAGCCCGCGCGCATGCTGCCGCAGCTCGAACGTCCGCTGGTGCAACCCATCTTCGACTCGCTCAGGTCTGACGGCGTCGTCCTGCGCGAGGGTGCCAAGGTCCATTCCATCGAGAGCATTCCAGAAGGAATCCGCGTGCAGATCGCGCGCGTGCAAGGGCAGGAGACGATCGAAGGCAGCCATATCGTCGCGGTCACCGCGCGCGTGCCCAACATCGAGGATCTCGATCTGGCGAAGGCGGGAATCGCGACCGGAGCGAGCGGCATCACGGTCGACGGCAATCTGGCGACGTCGAACAAACGCGTCTATGCGATCGGCGAGGTCGCAGGCGCGCCGCCATCAGCGCATGCCGCGGCACATCAGGCCGACCGCGTCGTCGGGAATTTGGGCTTCAGGCGCGGCGCGCATGGCAGCTATGACCCTGTGCCGGAGGTCG
Source organism: uncultured Alphaproteobacteria bacterium (assembly GCA_963802815.1). Taxonomy (GTDB): domain Bacteria; phylum Pseudomonadota; class Alphaproteobacteria; order Micropepsales; family Micropepsaceae; genus Rhizomicrobium. The sequence continues at coordinate 39,531 of CAWDKN010000006.1, read as the reverse complement.
TTTATACGGATCCGCAATTCGCCCATGTCGGTCTGAAGCAGGCCGATGTGGAGAAAAAGAAAATGCGTTTCGACGTCGTCGTGGTTCCGCTCGACGACCCCCAGCGCGGGCGCACGGAGGGCGTGGGCGAGAGCATCGTAAAGCTCATCGTTGGACGCAAAGGCCGCATTCTGGGCGTTTCTCTCGTCGCGCCGCAGGCGGGCGAGCTGATCCTGCCCTGGGCGATGGCGATTGCGGAAAATATCGGACTCGCGCAACTGGCAGCTCTTCCTGTTCCCGGCCCCGGCCTGGGAGAGCACATCCGACGCGCCGTGGCGGCTGCCCAGACGGCGCTCGCGCAACGCAAGCGTACCCTGTTCTCGCGTCTTTGATTTCCCGCGTTTCTTGATGCTCTTATGCGGTCCGATGCTGGGCCGTCTGCGTGCCGCGATTCCCGAAGCCCGGAGGCTCTTTGCGCACAGCCTTTCCGGACGCTTGCTCATTCTCACGCTGCTTTACGTCCTGATCAGCGAAGTGTTGATCTTCGCACCGCTCGAGGCGCGGCACTATCGGGAGGTCTTGGACGAGCATATTCGCTCCGCGGAGCTCGCCATCCTGCCCTTCACCGAGCCGGGCGGCGATCAGCTGTCCGAAGGCTTGCGTATCCAGCTCCTCAAGCGTGCCGACGCCGCAGCCGTCATCCTTAAGCGTGCCGACCAGCGCCAGCTTTTCCTTGTCGACATGATGCCGCAAAAGGTCGACGTCACGATCGATCTCACCCACCCCACGATGTGGTCCGATGTGGTCGAGGCTTTCGACTGTCTCCTCAACGGCGGCAACCGGGTGATGCATGTCGTGTCACCGACCCGGATCAGGGGCGCCGAATCGATCGGCATCGTGCTGGCCGAGAAACCGGTGCGCGCCGCCCTCGTCGCCGATGCGCAGCGCACCATCGTCACGTCGCTGTTCATCTCGATCACGACGGCGATGCTGGTCTTCGTCAGCCTCTATTTCGTGATGGTGCAGCCGATGGCGCGGCTAACGCGGGCCATCGTCGCCTTCCGCAACGATCCGGAAGACGCGAGCCGCATCATCGAATCCTCCTCGCGCCAAGACGAGATCGGCATCGCAGAACGGGAGCTCGGCGCCATGCAACGCGATATCTACGGCTTCCTGCAGCAGAAGACGCGGCTCGCAGCCCTCGGCGCAGCAGTAGCGCGCATTCAGCACGACCTGCGCAACATCCTCGCCAATGCCCAGCTCGCCTCCGACCGCCTCGCCTCCGTCGACGATCCGGTGGTGAAGCGCCTGACGCCGCGCCTCGTAGCCTCGCTCGACCGTGCCGTCGCGCTCGCCACCAATACGCTGCGCTATGGCCGCACGGAGGAACGCGCGCCCGAGCGGCGTCACATCGCGCTCAAGCCGCTGCTCGAAGAGGCGGGCGAATCGGCGGTCGCCACGGTGCGCGGCGACGCCCCGATCCGCTTCCGCAACGGCATAGACTCCGCGCTCGAGATCGACGCCGATCCGGAGCATCTCTACCGCATGATCCTCAACCTCGTGCGCAATGCGGCTGAAGCGCTCGCCGAGGGCGGCCAGGGGGGCGAGATCACGGTCTCGGCCGCGCGCCGCCACAACCACGTTGCGATCGACGTCGCCGACGACGGCCCGGGGATCCCCGATGCCGTGCGCGAAAGGCTGTTTCAACCTTTCGGCGCGTCGGCGCGCGCCGGCGGCTCCGGCCTCGGGCTCGCCATTGCCCGCGAGCTCGCGCGCGCCCATGGCGGCGACGTGACCTTGCTGGCGACGGATGCATCGGGGACACAATTCCGCATCGTCATTCCCGATCGCAAGGAGGCCTGACATGGCGTGGGACCCGAAACTCTATCTGGGCTTCGCCAATGAGCGCACCCGCGCCGCGGGCGAGCTGCTCGCACGCATGCCGCTCGCGAACCCGAAACGCGTGATCGATCTGGGCTGCGGTCCCGGCAACTCGACCGCGCTGCTGGCCCAGCGCTGGCCGGACGCCGAGATCGAAGGTCTCGACAGTTCGCCGGAGATGCTGGCGGATGCGGCGAAGTCCGGCATCAAAGCGCGCTGGATCGAGGCCGATGCTTCATCCTGGTCTGCGACTGCGCCTTACGACGCGATCTTCTCCAACGCGACGTTCCAGTGGGTTCCAGATCACGTGCGCCTGCTGCCCCGCCTGATGGGGTTCGTCGCGAAAGACGGGTTTTTCGCATTCCAGGTGCCGTTCAACTTCAACGAGCCGAGCCATACGATCCTGCGCGATCTGTCGGTCGAGCCGCGCTGGCATGACGCACTGAAAAACGCGCGCCCCTGGCATCAGGTGCTCTCGGCCGAGGAATATTACGCGCTCCTCGAACCGCATTCCGCGCGCCTGGACATCTGGGAGTTCGAATATCTCCAGGTGCTGGACGGCGAGGACGCGGTCTATCGCTGGGTCAGCGGCACCGGCGCCCGGCCGTTCATCAACGCGCTGGACGGCGCCGAGCGCGAAGCGTTCGTCGCGGAATACAAGGCGCGATTGACCGCGGCATATCCGCGACGCGCGTCCGGCAAGACGCTGTTTCCATTTCAACGACGGTTCGTGGTGGCGGCGCGGTAGGTCTTCAATCTCCCATCGCCACGCCGTCGCGACGCGGATCGGCGCCGCCGACATAGCCGCCTTTGACGCGCTCGATGATGTGCAGTCCGCTCTCGAGCGGCATCAGCTTCACCGTATGCCCCATCGCCGTCAGTTGCGGCGCCAGCGCGGCGGCCGGCGTGTCGGCCTCGAGCAGGGTCGGGCTGTTCAGGTTCAGCACATGCGGCACGGCGGCCGCCTCCTGCGGCGACATTTTCGCGTCGATCATCGCGATCAGCGACTCCGCGACGAAATCGATGATCAGCGGACCGCCCGGCGATCCGGTCGCGATCTTGAAGCGTCCGTCACGGCCGAAGACGATCGCGGGGGCCATCGCGCTCAACGGTCGCTTGCCTGGCGCCGGCGCGTTCGCCACCGGTACCCCGTCGCGCGACGGTTCGAAGGAGAAATCGGTCAGCTCGTTGTTCAGGAAAAATCCCTTCGCCATCATCTCCGAGCCGAACACGAATTCGACCGTCGTCGTCATCGACACGACTTCGCCCGTGTCGTCGACGACGGAAAGATGGCTGGTGCCGGGAAGCTGCGGCGTGCGCTGCGGCGCATAGTCGGCGCGCTTCATCGGCGGCGTTCCCGCCTCGGCTTGGCCCATGTCCTTCGCCGGATCGATGAGCTTCGAGCGCTGCGCCAGGTAGCCGCGATCGAGAAGGCCGGCGATCGGTACCGAGACGAAGCTCGCATCGCCAAGATATTTCGCGCGGTCGGCGAAAGCGAGCCGGCTCGCCTGGGTGAACAAATGCGCGCCCGACAGCGTGCCCGGCACGAGTTCCGCCGCCGGGAAGCGTTCCAGCATGTCTAGGATCTGGATGATGGCGATGCCACCCGAGCTCGGCGGCCCCATCGAACAGATGCGGTCGCCGCGATAGGTGCCGCAAACGGGCTTGAGCTCGCGCGCGCGGTAGCCCGCGATATCGGCCAGCGTCATGCCACCCGGATTGACCGGTGCGTGCTGCACCTTGTCGACGATCGCCTGCGCGATGTCGCCGGAATAAAAAGCCTTCGCGCCGCCTTTCGCGATCGCGCGCAGCGTTTCGGCCAGCGCCGGGTTTTTCAAGATGTCGCCCTGCACATAGGCCGTGCCGTCGGGCTTGTAGAAATACGCCTTTACATCCGGCATCTGCTCCATTTGCGGGAATTCTTTGAGCGTTGCGGCGAGCTTGCGCCCGAGGGGAAATCCCTCCTGCGCGAGCTTGATCGCCGGCGCGAACAGTTTTGCCCAGGGCAGACGCCCATATTTGCGATGCGCCAGCTCGAGCATGGCGAGATCGCCGGGAACGCCGACGGAGAGCCCGCCCGGCACCGCATCGAAATGCGCCCTCGGCTTGCCGCTCGCATCGAGGAACATCGTCGGCGTCGCCGATTGCGGCGCGGTCTCGCGGCCGTCGAAGCTCGTGACCTTTTTCGTCTTCGGATCGTAGAGCATCAGGAACGCGCCGCCGCCGATGCCCGAGGATTCCGGTTCGACCAGCGTCAGCACCAGCTGGGCGGCGATGGCCGCGTCCACCGCGGATCCGCCTGCGCGCAGCATGTCGAGGCCTGCTTGCGCAGCATAGGGATTGGCGGCAGCGATCATATCGCGACGGGCGACGGTGTCCGCCGAGGCCTGAACCGCAACCGCGAGGACGGCGATGACGGCGTAAAAAATGTGACGGATGGAAAAACGCATAAGCCCTCTCTTTTCGCCTCAGCCCGTACTACCTTGCGACCTTATGGTACGGCCCGGCCCGCGCAATCTCATAACCGACGTGGCTGGCCTGCGCGTAGGTCAGTCACAGGATGAGCAGGTGCGCACGGGCGTCACGGTTCTCCTCGCCGACGAACCCGCTCATGCCGTCGTCGATGTGCGCGGCGGCGCGCCGGGCACCCGCGACACCGAAGCACTCGATGCCGTCGGTCTCGTCGGCTCCGTCGATGCCATCGTGCTGTCGGGCGGCTCTGTCTTCGGCCTCGACGCGCCGTCCGGTGTTTCCTCCTTCCTCCGGGCGCAAGGCCGGGGCTTCGAGATTGCGCCGGGCGCGCCCAGGGCGCCGATCGTGCCGGGCGCGATCCTGTTCGACCTCTCCAATGGCGGCGACAAGGATTGGGGCGACGAATCGCCTTATCGCCGGCTCGGCCGCGCGGCCGTGGAAGGGGCCGCAGCGGACTTCGCGCTCGGCACCGCGGGAGCAGGCTTCGGCGCCGCGGCGGGTGTCTACAAGGGCGGACTCGGCAGTGCGTCGAGCGTCGTGGAGCCCGGCGTCACGATCGGCGCCATTGTCGCCGTGAACGCGGTAGGCTCGCCGCTCATTCCCGGCACGGACGTCTTCTGGGCTTATCTCTTCGAGCAGAACGGCGAGTTCGGCGGAAGACGGCCGAAGGGCGACCTTCCCGTAATCGATCTCGACCTGCCTTCCGACATGCGCGGCGGCCGTCCGCGCGCGAATACCACCATCGCCATCGTGGCGACCGATGCCGATCTTTCGCGCGTCGAATTGAAGCGCGTTGCCATCATGGCGGGCGACGGGTTCGCGCGTGCATTGCGTCCGGTTCACACGCCGTTCGACGGCGACATCGTCTTCGCCGTGGCGACGGGAAAGCGAACGCTGCCAGAACCGCGCGCCCGCGAGGTGATGCGCATCGGGCACCTTGCCGCAGATTGCCTGGCGCGTGCGATCGCCCGCGGCGTCTATGCGGCGACGTCGCTCGGTTCGCTGAGGTGTTACAGGGACAGCTTCGCCAACAGGGAGGAGAAGAATGGATAAGGACGACGGTCAATTCCGCATGCCGCGGCGCTCCTTCGTGATGACGCTGGTCGCGGGCTTCACGTTGGCGACAGGACCGCTCAACGCGGACGCGATCGTTACCGACTCCGACGGCCTCGATGCGGGCCTCGTGAACATTCCCGTCTCGGACGGGGTCATTCCGGGCTATCGCGCCCGGCCGGCCGGCAAGACTCGTGCGCCCGTGATCCTGGTCGTGCACGAGGTCTTCGGCGTGCATGAGCACATCCGCGACATCTGCCGCCGATTCGCCAAGCTCGGCTATTACGCCATCGCACCGTCGCTCTATGCCCGCTTCGGCGATCCCGGCAAGTACGACCTCGCCCATGCCCACGAACTGATGATGGACATCGTCGTCAAAGTTCCCGATGCCGAGGTGATGAGCGATCTCGACGCGGCGCTGCGCTACGCGGGCGGCGAGGGCGCCGACACCGCACGGCTCGGCATCACCGGCTTCTGCTGGGGCGGCCGCATCGTGTGGCTCTACAGCGCCCACAATCACGCGGTAAAGGCGGGCGTCGCCTGGTATGGCCCGCTCGCGGGCCAGCCGAATCCGCTGCGGCCGCAGACCGCGATCGATCTGGCCGCCCAGGTGAAGGAGCCCGTGCTCGGCCTGTACGCCGGTCTCGACCCGAACATCACCGCCGCCGACATCGCCGCAATGCGCCAGGCGCTCACAGCCTCCGGCAACACGGCGTCGCGCATCGATGTCTTCCCCGACGCGCAGCACGGCTTCTTCGCGGATTACCGCCCGTCCTACAACGAGGCCGACGCTAAGGAAGGCTGGGCGCGCGCGCTGGCGTGGTTCAAGGCGAATGGGGTTGGGTAGTCGACGGTCGCATCAACCAACCTGACTGTCGTGGACCGTATTTGCGGACCACGACAGTCAGCGAACGAAAACCCGCACTTCGCTCGATGTCGCGGCCGGATCGGTGGCCGAGGCGACGTTGAGCCGCGTCGCCGGAACGCCCATGTCGGTCATCGAGCGTAGCACCTCCTGCGCATGCCGCTCGGCCGCAGTCTGCGCCAGCTGCACCGCCGCGGCGGAGCCCCGGGTAGGCGACACCGCGACAACGGAGAAGCCCGCGTTCGGCCTGCTCTGCAGCGCCTGGGTCAGCGCGGCGTAGAGGATCTGCTGATAGTCGACATCGGGATGATCGAAACGGATCACCACCAGCGGCGTCCCCGAATAGGCGGTGCTGACCGGGCCCGGGCCGTTGGAGGCGAGGAGGGCGCCGCCGCCGCCCCACTGGGCGCCATAGAGCTCGCCATTCTTGATCGAGCTGGCGAGCGTCGTGAGGTTGCCGCGCTCATTGGCGACGTAGGCCGTCTGGCGCTGGATGTCGGCCGAGACCGATTCCAGCAGCCGGTCGATCAGAACGATCGTCTGGTTGGTCTCGTCCTCGAGCACGGAAAGCTGGCGGTGGTCTTCGTCGACCGCACCGGAAACCTCGAAGGTCGCCCCGATCTGGTTCAGGGCGAAATGTGCCGTCGACGAATTATTGGTGATGTCGGTGCCGAGCGCGTTGAGCGCGTTGATGTTGCCCGAGAGCGTGTCGAGCGCGCCCTGCGCCACGTTCCACTCGCTGACCAGCTCGGGATTGCCGCGCGTCGTCCCAACCTGCAGGCGGGTGGTGATATGCGCCTTGGCGGTCTGGTAGTCGTTGGCGGCCTCGGCGCCGGCCGTGCGCAGATCGCCGAGCCGTTGGGCGCTGGTGGCGATGCGAAGTTTCGAGGTCGGAAATCGTGCCGCGGAGCGACTGAATGGTCTTGTTGACCCCGGTGCCGGTATCGCTGCCCGGTTCGATTGCGACCACCGTGATGGTGGGGGAAAGATCGCCGGAAACCGTGCCGCCCCCGTTGCCGCCCGTCGAAGGCATCGTGCCGGCCATGGAACCTGTCGGCGCGGGTGCAGCTCCGCCTTCATCGGAAGAGGATGACGCGCTTGTGGCGGGCGGAGGCGCCTCGCCCGAGGATCCGAACAGCGTCTGGTCAACGTCGGCGCAGCCCGCCAGCGCTAGAACCGCCGCCAATGCCAAGGCCGTCCCGACGCGCGATCCCGCGACCGAGAGTGAAGCCCGATATCCCCTCATCTGCCTGATCTCCGGTGCTACGGCCACCCCCCGTCACGCGTGAACGCGGACGATGCCGAACTTGCGCCTAAAACGCCGGGCAAAAGGCCGCGGCGCAGGCGAAGCAGTCTTAACCACGCACCGCGCAAGGGACAAGTGCTGCAATTGCCGCTTCCTGGGGGAAATTCCGCGGGTGCCGCCTAGGTTTGTGCCACGATGGGTCGCCGCGCAGGCCAGCTTGCCTTCCGGGCCCTTGATGCCTAGTTTGCGCCGCCTTGAATGCACCCGTAGCTCAGCTGGATAGAGCACCAGACTACGAATTTGGGGGTCGTGGGTTCGAATCCTGCCGGGTGCGCCATCCTGCTTCGCCCTACGGGCCTCGCAGGATTGGCGGCGCGCTTTCCCGCGAAGCCGGATGCCCTCAGAAGCTTCAGCGCAGGAGGGCGACACGTGCACCGCGTCTATCTTATCGAGAGCCGCTCGGACCCGGAAGAACGATAGGTCGGTCTGACGATCGACATCCCACAGCGGCTCAAGGACCACAACGAAGGAAGATCGAATCACGCGGCAAAAGTTTAAGCCGTGGGAGCTCGTGACCTACATCGCATTTTCAAACCGCGATCAGGCCGAACAATTCGAGCGCAATCTCCAATCCACCGGTCACGCTTTTGCCCGGAAGAGATTTTGGTGAGCCGCACCCTAGCGCCTGCGTTCGTCCTCATCGTTGTCGTCCCGCCTCTCCCAATCCGCGCTTCGCGAGCCGTCGAATTCCGGCAGCAGCGCGATGAGCGCCAGCAGGAGCACGATGCCGAGCACAACTCGCAACACGTCGCCCGTGCTCGGGCCCGGCGGCCGCGACATTTCCCAGTCGCGGACCTGTTCCGCGCTCGGGGTCCAGCCTACCGGCATGGCATCTCGTGCGCCGCAGCGCACGGTGTCGCCGCTCTTGTTCAGGCAAGTGGGCGCGGCAACCGCTGCAGGAGAAACAAAGACCAGCACGGCCGCAATGGCCGCGAATACAGTGGCGCGCGCAAATACCCGTCTCAAGCAGACTGCACCGTTGCAGTGAGTCAGCGCGTGGATTTTCTACTCGTCGATGGCCTTTGTCACGCGCTCAGGCGTCGGCCCGTCCGACTTTCGCCCGAATTGCCGCCAGGAAAACCCCCGCGAACTCCGCCAGTTTCGCCTGGCCGACGCCGTTGACCTCGGCGAATTCGTCTTCGTCGCGCGGGCGGCGCTGGGCCATGTCGATCAGGGTGCGGTCGGAGAAGATCACATAGGCCGGCACGCGCCGCTCCTTCGCCAGGCGCAGGCGCAGCGCCTTCAGCGCTTCGAGCAGCATCGCCTGCGCGTCGTCGAGCGTGGCTGCGGCCGCCTCGCGCCGCGAGGCCTTGGTGTGCACCACCGGGCGATAGAGGAACACGCCGTCGCCACTGAGTAGCGCGCGCCCCTTCGCGGCCAGCGCGATCCCGCCATGGCCGGCGATGTCGAGCTGCAGGTAGTTGCCGGCGACGAGCTGGCGGATCATCGCGCGCCACTCTTCCTTCTTGCGTTCCGCGCCGCGTCCGAAGACGACGAGCGTGTCGTGTCGGCGCTCTGCGACCTTCTCGGTCGCCGTGCCGCGCAGGATGTCCACGATATGCGCCGCGCCGAAACGTTCGCCTGTCAGCTGCACCGCAGACAGCAGCAGCCGCGCGTCTTTCGTCGCATCCATGAGCGCCACCGGTGCGATGCAGGTGTCGCAATTGCCGCAAGGCTCCGGTGCCTCGCCGAAATAGCCGAGCAGCACCTGCCTGCGGCAGCCCGAAGCTTCGCAGAAGCCGACCAGCGCATCGAGGCGCTGGTGCTCGCGCCGCCTGCGATCCTCGCCCGCATCCTCCTCGTCGATGAACATGCGGCGCATGCGGATGTCGTTGAGGCCGTAGAGCATATGCGCTTCGGCGGCCGCGCCGTCGCGTCCTGCGCGTCCGATCTCCTGATAATAGGCCTCGAGGCTTCCCGGCAGGTCGGCGTGGAAGACGTAGCGCACGTCCGGCTTGTCGATACCCATGCCGAAGGCGATCGTCGCCACCATTACCACCGCGCGCTCGCTCATGAAGCGGTTCTGGTTTTCCTCGCGCTGCTCCTTCGCCATGCCGGCGTGATAGGCCAGCGCGCGGATGCCGTTCTCCACCAGTAGCGCCGCCAGCTCCTCGGTCTTCTTGCGGGACAGGCAATAGACGATGCCGTTCACGCCGGCGCGCGCCTTGACGAAGGCGAGCAATTGCCGCGGCGCTTCGCGCTTGGCCTCGACCGTGATGCGGATATTGGGCCGGTCGAAGCCCTGCACCATCATGTCGACGCGGCCCGCGAACAGTTTCGCCGTGATGTCGCCGCGCGTCGCTTCGTCCGCCGTTGCGGTCAGTGCGGCGATCGGCACGTCGGGGAACACCTGCCTCAACCGCGACAGCATCTCGTATTCGGGACGGAAGGCCGGGCCCCATTGCGAGATGCAATGCGCCTCGTCGATCGCGATCAGCCTGACGTCGAGCTTCGCCAGCGCGTCGAGCATGCGCTCGGTCATCAGCCGTTCCGGCGCCACGTAAAGGAGGCGCGTGTCGCCCGAAGCCACGCGTCGCCACGCCGCGACATTGTCGTCGCGGTCGCGCGACGAGTTGATGCTGTCGGCCGCGACGCCTGCCAGCCGCAAGGCCGCAACCTGGTCCTGCATCAGTGCCACCAGCGGCGAGACGACGATGGTGAGGCCGCCCTTGACCAGCGCCGGCACCTGGAAGCAAAGCGACTTGCCCGCACCCGTCGGCATCACCATCAGCACGTTGCGTCCGGCCAGCAGCGCGTCGACCGCGTCTTCCTGGCCGGGGCGGAAATCGTCGAAGCCGAACACGTCCTTGAGAACGCGCCGCTTCTCCTGCTGCACGGCCTGGGGAAGGGTCATCGGTCGAGGAGTTCTTGCGCTGCTCGAGTCGTTTATTCTCTAGCACGGCCGGCGCAGGAATGGCTGCCGGATTTGTCGCCGGAATTTCCGAAAATTGTCGCGCCTGGTGCGATTCGAAAGCCGTCGACGAAAGCGTCCGGCTTTGATCCGCGTCAATGTTCCCGTCCGCCCGCGTGGTCTGCTTCAGCATCCTCTCGACCGCGCGCGCCGGTCATATGCAGAAGGATTCGCGGATGAGCACGACCGGGCTGGATGTCTTCGACAGGACGCTCCACGAGACCAATGACTATATGCGTGTCGTCATGCGTGAGCTGCCCACCGACGATCGCCACCTGGCGCTCGGTGCCCTGCGCGGCACGTTGCACGCCTTGCGCGATCGCATGGACCTGTTTGCCGCGATTCACCTGGGCGCGCAGCTGCCGATGCTCCTGCGCGGGCTCTACTACGAAGGTTGGCGGCCGTCGGAGGGTCCGACCCGCGAACGTCACATCGACGCCTTTCTCGATCACGTCGCGGGCATGCTGCCGCCCAATCTCCAGGGATTTCCCGAAGAAGCCTGCCGCGCAGCGTTCGCGGCCCTGGTCGAATGGATGGATCCCGGCGAGATCGCCAAATGCCTGCGGCAACTGCCTGCCGAACTGCGCCAATTGTGGCCCGCTGCCGTCCAGGATGCGGTCGCATCCTGAGCGCCGACAAATCGAGGAGAATAGATTGCCCAAACTGGAACCCACTTGGATCGTGGTGATGGACGGCGCACAGGCCCGGTTTTACCGGCCATGCGGAGACGATGGCGCTCAGCAGCTCGAGGCGGCATTGCCGCCAATGGACGGCAATCTCGCGGCACATGCGCGCGATGAGCGCAGCGACCGGCCAGGGCGGACGGTGGGCTCCACCGGAGCGGCGTCCGCCACGCCATCGAGCCGAAGCACGATTATCACAAGCTTGCCAAGCACGACTTCACGAAGACCGTCGCTGAGGCAATCAAGAAGGGGCATGCGGACGGCGCCTTCGCCCGCCTCGTGATCGTGGCGCCGCGGCGCAGCTTGGGCGAGCTCCGCACCCTCCTGCCCAAGAAACTGGCGAAGATTTCGCTCGAGGTGGCCAAGGACCTCACGATTTGCGGTCCGCAGGCGCTGTGGTCGCGCATCGCGCCCCTCCTCGCGCGCAAGCCTGAAGGGACGGTCAGGGCGAAAGCGGGAAAGCCGGTGCCGCGCGCAAAGGCGTCGGCTTCAGCGCCCGTCGTGCTGTTCCGCGACCTGAAGCCCTCCAAGGCCGTGGAGACCAGCATCGCCAAGCATGTGCGCAAGCTTGATCGCGAATTCGGCCGCATCCTCTCCTGCAGGACCGTCGTCGAGGGTTCGCACCCCCATCATCGCAAGGGCCTGCTCTATCGCGTCAACGTCGATGTCCGCGTTCCCGGCCGGATGGTCTTGGCGAAGAGCGACGGCGGCCAGGACTACGCGCATGAAGACGTCTATGCTGCGATCGGCGATGCCTTTGCCGCCGTCGCGAGACAGCTGCAGGGTCGCGCGGGCCGCACCGGGGCCGGCACGCGGCAGGCCGAGCGGTCTTCGTCCCTGCGCGGCAGACGCGCCGACATGATGTGACGGGCTCGCATCTTTTTTCGTCCGGGATGATCCTGATCAACGTCCGGCGGGGGTGTCTGTGCGTTCTATAGGGTGCCAGTCATAGGCCCCCCCGATGGTTGGCATAAGAACCTTCGGCCCGCGAGCACACGTTGTTCGTCGGGCCGCTTTTTTGAGCGGGCTGCGTGGGCGGTGAGCCCGCCCGCGATTGATTGAGGTCAAGACGCCCGGTACCGGGGCGTCCTAGCCTTTGCCTCCAACGCGCAAGCGGGCGACATACCAAATCGCAACGATGCCGGAAAAAGGCTTGCGGCGGCGCGGGTGACTTCATGACACATCGCATTTCCGCTCCGCATCGCATCGCCAATCTGGACGCAGGCGCGATCGCGATGCTGCGCGATGCGGCCGAGGATCTGCCGCCGCCGGAACAGGCCGAGAAATTCGGCGCGACGTTCGACCGCTACGGCGACGCGAAGGTCGTCCTGCTCGGCGAGGCGACGCACGGCACCAGCGAATTCTATCGCGCCCGAGCCGCCATCACGCGTCATCTGATCCGCCATCACGGCTTCAACGTCGTGGCCGTCGAGGCCGATTGGCCGGATGCGGCGCGCATCGACCGCTATGTCCGCCACCGCGACCCCGTGCCGTCGCGCGAAGCGGCTTTCGCGCGCTTTCCGAGCTGGATGTGGCGCAATGTCGAGGTCCTCGAATTCGCCGAGTGGCTCCGCCACGACAACGCGCGCAAGGACGAAGTCCATCGCGTCGAGTTTCGCGGCCTCGACATCTACAGTCTCGGCGCCTCCATCGCCGCGGTCCTGCACTACCTCGATCGCGTCGATCCCGGCGCCGCGCGCATGGCGCGGGAACGTTATGGCTGTCTCACGCCCTGGCAGGCGGATCCCGCGCGCTACGGCCAACGCGCGCTGATGGGCGGCGACACCTGCGAGGAACCGGTCCGCGCGCAACTGCTCGATCTCCTCCAGCAGCGTCTTGCCTATGTCGCGAAGGACGGCGAGTGGTTCCTCGACGCGGCGCAGAACGCCCGCATCGTGCGCGCGGCCGAACGCTATTACCGCATCATGTATGAGGGCTCGCGCGAATCCTGGAACCTGCGCGACCGGCATATGTTCGACATGATGCATCACCGCGGAGCCGATGCGAAAGCGATCGTATGGGCGCACAACTCCCATGTCGGCAACGCGGCCGCGACCTCGATGGGCTGGGAAGGCGAGTTCAACATCGGCGAGCTCGCGCGCACGGCCTACGGCCACGATCTCGTCGCAATCGGCTTCGGCACGGATCGCGGCACGGTCGCCGCCGCCTCCGACTGGGACATGCCGATGGACGTCAAGACGGTCCTGCCCGCGCGGCTCGACAGCTACGAGCAGCTTTTCCGCGAGATGGGACACGCGCGTGCCCTCGTCGACTGGCGCGCGCCGGAACGAGCGGGCTTGCGCGAGGTGCTCTCGGAGCCGCGCCGTGAGCGCGCTATCGGCGTCGTCTATCGTCCCGACACGGAACTGCTCAGCCACTATTTCCACGCCGTGCTGAGCGAACAGTTCGACGCCTATGTCTGGTTCGAAACCACCCGCGCCGTAACGCCGCTCGCCGAGGCGCACGCCAGGGACAAGCCGGAGACGTATCCGTTCGGGCTGTAAACCCTCGTCGTCGCGCCCTCCGGCGCTAGGCCAGTCTCAACGGCCGATCGAAGCGACCCGCCTGCGTTTCCACCAACAGCTCCGAATACGCGGCTGTCTGGCGCTCGACGATTTCCATCCGCCGTGCATAGGACAATCTCCGGCCCGGCGAATCCGGTTCGACCCTGAGCCGCGCGACGCCGCGAAGCGCAGGCGGCTGGTGATGTGTCGGCAGCGTAACGAGAACGCGATCGCTGTTTTGATCGAGAAGATGTCGGCGATCGCCCACGAGCATTTCCGCCACTTCCTCGATGGTCGCGCTCAATGTCGCAATTTCTCCCGGCATCGGCTGATCGGCGGAGGCCCTGACGGGGAAAAGCGGCTCCGCGTCCAGGGCATCGCTTCCGAAAACCCACGGATCGAACCATAGGGCTCCAATGGTCAGGAGCACGTTGACCCGCTCCCAAAGAAGAGACCAATCCTCGTCATTGGTTCCCGTCTTCTTTCCCCGGGAATGCGCGCGAGACCACGCGCCGGACGCCCCGCGTGTCTTGCCCAGGTTCAGCGCCCAAACGGTGTTTGCGCCTATCTCGGTCACCTTCCGCCGCGCCTCATGTGTCGGATCGATCCGTCGCAGGTATTTCAAGGGTATTCCGTATGTGGCGTCCGTCTGCACCAGGCCGTACAGGTCGATCAGCATTTGCAGCACGCCGAAGTCACCGGTCTCACGAACGCGTCGCAGGACAGGCACTTCGCCGGCCAAGCCGCTCACCAGCTGCATCGGCAGGAAAATCGGCTCCAACGGACTTTGCGGTTCCGCGAGGCGATAGTGAGGAAACGGCCGACGCGACGTGGCTGTGCGTTCGGCAAGGCCGCAGGCGATCAGTTCTTCGATGGCGATTTTCGCGCGAGGTTTCCCCATCCCCGCTCTGGCCTCGCACGCCTTGGCCGACCATTTTGTCAGGCGGTGATCCGCGCCCGTTCCCGCCAACAGGACAAGAAATGCCGTCGTCAGGTTCAGCCGATTTGCGGTCGGTACCTGAAGCAGGCGCTCCCAGATCTGGCGGTCGAGCACAAAGAATTTGCCGCCTCGGCCTTCACCGCGTTTCGGACTGGGATCGTTGGTCGGGCCTGGCACGCCGATGGTCTCCGCCTGCTGTCCCTATCAAGGCCCTCAAAGGCTTCAAAGTCGTCAAAGCTGCGGATTTCCTCGAAGCGGTTCAATACCTACCGATATAGACTTAGCCATCGGGTTTTGCGCGTGCGCCAGGACCAGTTCCGCGAGCGGCGGCGGCCCGTCACCCGAACAATTTCTTCGCCGTCTCCGCGATCTTCCGCCCTTGGTAGCGCGCGCCGTCGAGCTCGTTTGCCGAGGGCTGCCTTGCGCCCGTGCCGCCGGCGATCGTCGTGGCGCCGTAGGGCGAGCCGCCGGTGATCTCGTCCAGTGTCATCTGTCCGGCATGGCCGTAATCCAGCCCCACGATCACCATGCCGAAATGCAGCAGGTTGGTGATGATGGAGAACAGCGTCGTCTCCTGGCCGCCATGCTGCGTCGCGCTCGAGGTGAACGCGCCGCCGACCTTGCCGTTCAGCGCGCCGCGGGCCCACAAGCCACCGGCCTGGTCGAGAAAATTTCCCATCTGCGACGGCATCCGGCCGAAGCGCGTGCCCGCGCCGACGACGACCGCGTCGTAATTCGCCAGGTCCTCGATCTTGGCGACCGGGGCTTTCTGGTCGAGCTTGAAATGCGACGCCTTCGCGACCGCTTCCGGCACGAGCTCCGGCACGCGCTTGATGTCGACTGAGGCGCCGGCGCCTCGCGCGCCCTCTGCGACGGCCTCTGCCATCTTCTCGATATGGCCGTAGGCCGAGTAATAGAGAACCAGAACTTTGGGCATGGAAATCTCCTCGTTGTTTGGTTGAAAAACCTGCTGGACGATTGGTGCGGTTTGATCGTTTGGCTTGATGCAAACCGCACGAATTTTAGACCGCGTCCACCAGCACGATCTCGGAATCCTCGAGCGCCTTGATCTTGAGCTCGGCTTCGTTGCGGATCGCCGCCCCGTCGCGCGCCTCGATGCGCACGCCGTTGACTTCGATTGCGCCCGTCGCCGGCACGAGATAGGCGTGACGGTCGGCGCCGAGCGGATAGTCCGCCGTCTCGCCGGCCTTCAGCGTCGCGCCGAGCACGCGCGCATCGGCGCGGATCGGAAGCGCGCCGTCGTCGGATTCAAATCCGCTCGCCAGCGTGACGAGCTTTCCGGAGCGATCCGATTTCGGGAACGGCTTGGCGCCCCAGGCCGGCTGTCCGCCGTCCTTGCGCGGCTCGATCCAGATCTGGAACAGCCGCGTCGGCTCGCTCTCGAGATTGTACTCAGCGTGGCGGATGCCGGTGCCCGCGCTCATCACCTGGACGTCGCCGGCTGCCGTGCGGCCTTCATTGCCGAGACTGTCCTTGTGGGTGATCGCGCCCTGGCGGACATAGGTGATGATCTCCATGTCGGAATGGGGATGCGGCGGGAAGCCCGTGTTGGGGGCGATCTCGTCGTCGTTCCAGACGCGAAGGCTGCCCCATCCCATGTTGCGGGGGTCGTGGTAGCTCGCGAAGGAAAAGTGGTGCTTGGCTTTCAGCCAGCCATGGTCCGCGCCGCCGCGGGTGGCAAAAGGTCTGCGTTCGATCATTGTGTCCTCTTTCTCGCGGGTCCGCTCACGGACCGCGCCGTCTCTGAGACCTAGATAGGGCGTCGCCGGTGAGATAAGAATAGAAACATTCGAAACTCATTGTTTCCATAATTGCGATGTCAAAACTGCCGGATTTCGAGGGTTTGGCCGTTTTTGCCAAGGTGGTGGAGACCCGCTCCTTCGCCGCCGCCGCCTCCGAGCTCGCCCTTTCCAAGGCCACCGTATCCAAGGCCGTCAGCCGGCTCGAGACGAAACTCGGCACCCGCCTGTTCAACCGGACCTCGCGCCGCCTCGCGCTCACCGATGCGGGGCGCAAGCTCGCCGACCGCGCCGCCCACATCCTTCAGGAAGGCGAGGCCGCCGAGAACGAGGCGCTATCCCAATCGGTCACGCCGCGCGGTCTCGTGCGGCTGGCCGTGCCGATGTCCTTCGGCGTGCTTCACGTTGCGCCTCTCATTCCCGACTTCCTCAACGCCTATCCCGACGTCTCGGTCGACCTGCATCTGAGCGATGCCATGGTCGACGTGATCGGCGACGGCTTCGACGCGGCGTTGCGCATCGCGGCATTGCCCAACTCGTCCCTGATCGCGCGCCGGCTGTGCGGCGTGCAGCCTTACCTTGTCGCCGCGCCGTCCTACCTGAAAGCGCAGGGAACGCCGACGCATCCGCTGCGCCTGGCCGAGCATTCCTGCCTCGGCTACGCCTACCAGCTCACGCAGGACACCTGGCGCTTCCACAATGCGGGCGGCGAGGTCGCGACCGTCCGGCCCGCGGGTCCGCTGCGCGTGAACAACGGCGACGCGATGCTGCCGGCTCTGGTCGCCGGGCTGGGCATCGGTGTGCTTCCGGATTTCATCGTGCAGGCCGCGCTCGACGACGGACGCCTGGTGAAAGTGCTGAAGGCGTGGTCGTTGCCGGCAAGCGCACTTCACTGGGTGACGCCGCCGGGCGATCCGAGACCTGCGCGCGTGGAAGTGCTGGGTGCGTTTCTGTCGGAGCGGTTGTCGGACAAAGCAAGGACGCGGTAGCGCAGGCGTCGCCCTCACGCCGCCGTCTTCGCCACGTTATCCCGTCGCGTCGCCAGCACGCTCGCGCCCAGCGCCGCCGCCAGCACCGAGCCGCACAGCACGCCGATCTTCGCCAGCGCCGAGTACGGTCCGTGCGGAAACGCCTGGTCCGCCATCAGCAGCGAGACGGTGTCGCCAATTCCGCACAGGCAGGCCGCGCCGATGAAGCCTTGAAGCGTCACATCGTCCGGTGCGCGCGCGATGCGCGCCGTGGTGGCGGCGAGCGACGCCAGCGAGATGCCGAGCGGCTTGCCGACCGCAAGCCCGAGAATCACGCCTACGAGAATCCGCACTGCGCCGGGCGCCGACAGATCGACGGCGAAGTTCACGCCCGTCGCCGAGAACGCGAACAACGGCAGGATCACATAAGAGCTCCACGGTGAAACCGCCTGCGCGATGCGGTCGGCCGGCGAGATCAGCCTGTCACTTGCGGCCGAGAGATTGCGGCCCGCCCAGACCCAGATCGGTTCCTGCTCGACCGCGCGGATATCCTTATCGTTCGCGTCGCGCTGCGCGTGCTCGAGCGCGGAGAGCGCGGTCGCGGCCTGCGCCAGCAGCGGCACCGCGTCGGGAGTCGGCCGCGTCGGCAGCAATCCGGCGAGGAAGATTCCCGCAAGCGCGCCGTGCACGCCTGCCGCGTGCAGCGAAAACCACAGCGCGATGGTCACGACGATGTAAGGCCAGCTCGGATAGACGCGCCAGCGATTGAGCGCGAAGAGCCCGGCGACCGCGACGGCGCAGGCGGCCAGCCATGCCGGCGAGAATCCGTGCGGATAGAAGATCGCGAGCGTGAGCACCGAGAGGATGTCGTCGACGACGGCGAGCGCTGCCACGAAGACGCGCAGGCCCGGCGGCACGCTTGCCCCGAACAGCGCCAGCACGCCGAGCGAGAAGGCGATGTCTGTCGCCGTCGGCACCGACCAGCCGGGGGCCGTCGCGCCCCCGTTCAGCGCCAGGTAGATCAGCGCCGGCGCGAGGACGCCGCCGCAGGCCGCGATGGCGGGAAGGGCCGCCACCTTGATGTCGGACAGGCTTCCCGCCGTCATCTCGCGGCGGATTTCGAGGCCGACGAGAAGGAAGAAAATCGCGAGCAGGCCTTGCGAGAACCATTCGGAGATCGGCATCGACAGGAAACTGCCCGGCGGTCCGATGCCGAACGGCGCATTGACGAACGCCCGGTAATAGGGCGCAAGCGGCGTGTTGGCGCAGAGGAGCGCTGCGGCCGCCGCGATCAGAAGCACCAATCCGCCCGAGGCCGGAAGGCTTGCAAAGGCGCGCGCGCCGCGCTGGATGCGCGCCGCCACGGGCTGTTGCACCGCTTCGAGAAGAGAATAGAAATCCCACGCGCCGTCGTAGCGCAGGCCGTCCACGAACAGCGTGGGCGTGCCTGTCACCCCGTTGCGCCTGCCTTCGACGATATCCTGGTCGACGCGCGCGGCGACCGCTTCGTCGGCGACGTCGCGCTCGAACGCCTCCATGTCGAGGCCGAGCTTGCGGGCGATCTCGCGCACATGCGCCTCGTCGATCGGCGGTTCCTTCTCGTAGATGCGATCGTGAAACTCCCAGAAGCGACCCTGCTGCCCGGCCGCCTCTGCGGCGCGCGACACAAAATTCGCGCCAGGATGGGCGCGCTCGTTGGGAAAGTGCCTGAAGACATAGACGAGCCGCTCGCCGAGCGTCCGCCTCAGCCGCGCGATGATGAGGCGCAGGCGCCTGCAATAGGGGCAGAGATAGTCAGCATAGAGGACGATGGTGGTGGTCGGCCGCTTGGTATCGCCGCCGCGGATATGGTCGCGCCCCGGCTCGACCGGATGCAGAAGCCACGGCTCCGCAGACCCACCATCGCTCGCCATCCTCGCACCGCTCCGCTCTCGCCGAAGCATATTGTAACGCCGGATTTTCGGCAGCCGCGCAAGTCTCGTTCTTCGGTTGTCGTCCCCGGCTCAGCGCGCAGGAAAGGGGGATCCAGGATTTGAAGCAACGCGGTCTACGTCGGAAAATTCTAACGCGGAGGTCGCAGAGGTTTCTGTGGTCGCCGAGCAAGAGAGGTTGCGCGCCGAAGGCGCGCGATAAAACCCCGCGGCTTCAGCGTACCCTCAGCGACCTCCGCGTTGAATCTGTCTCCACCGCTCCGTCGCCGTCACCGCGACGCCTTCGCCCCTTGAGGCCGCAGCCAGAGCTCGATCCATTGATCGACGAGGGCGAACTGCTCCTTGGCCGGCAGCGTCGATCCCGTACGCAGAGTCTGGATCGCGATGCCGTCGATGAGCGCGACGATCGAACGCGCCGCGCGTTTGATGTCCACGTCGGACGCGATCCTGCGCGCCTTCTGCGCGGCCGCGATCAGGCGTTCCGTGCGTTTCAGCCATTCGACATAGCGCAGATGCGTGACCTTGCGCACGGCCGGGTTGTGGATCGAACGCTCCCAGAAGCCCAGGAAGAAATTCCAGTTGCCGCGCTTGTCCTCGTCGCTCGGCAGCGCGAGATAGAGGACCTCACGCAGCGCCTCAAGCGTGTCGGGCAAGGCCTCCGCCGCCTCCATCTCCTTGCGCACCGCGCGCGCGGTGAATTCCGACGCCTGGACGAGCAGCTTGTCCTTGGAGCTGACGTAATGGACCAGGGCGCCCGTGGTGAAGCCGGCCTCGCGCGCCACCGCGCGGATAGTGACGCCGTCGATGCCGTGCTTCTTGATGGTGCGGTAGGCGGCGGCCAGGAATGCTTCGCGGCGCTCCTTATGGTCGACTTTCTTCGGCATGGAACTCCGTCGCGCTTTCAGCTGAAGGCCGGTTCATAGCAGCCGTTATATCAAGAAGGAACGCGGCGATGCGGCTCCGCTTCGTCTGGACCGCTTTGGCCGCATACACTATGGAAATTCCCGCCATCCCGCCGCTTACCCAAGTGGAGCTTTGAGACGGCCGGCGGACCGAAGAGATCGGACAATGCGCGTGTCTTGGGGGGACAGGGGGCCTGCGGCCGCCGTCATTGCGGCCGCCGCGATGATGATCGCACCCGTCTGGATTGCCTCCGGCGGCCCCGCCATGCCGGATTACCCCGCCCATCTCGCCAGCTTCTATCTCATCGCCGGCCAGGCGAAGGATCCCGTCGTCGCGCAGCATTACCGCATCGTCTGGGCGGCCATTCCCAATCTCGCCTCCGAATTTGCCGTCCCCGCGCTGGGCGCGCTCGTCGGCATTCCCGTCGCGACGAAGGTATTCCTGAGCGCGGCGCTCGCCCTGTGGATCGCGGGACCGGCGCTCATCCAGCGCGCACTGTACGGACGCATCGGCGTCGCCGCACTGGGCAGCGCCTTCTTTGCCTACAACGTCAATTTCATGTGGGGCTTCTTCAACTACGTCTTCGCGGCGGGTCTCGGCTTCGTCGCCTTTGCCGGTTGGATCGCGACGCCGCACTGGCGCACGGTGCTGCGCGTCGCCGCGTTCGCGGCAGCAGTGCTCGTCGTCTATTTCTCGCACGTCTTCGCGGCCGCGACCTTGCTTCTGCTGATTGGCTGCCACGAAGCCACGCTCTGGTTCGAGACGAAGCCGCGCAACCTCGCGAGCGCCGCAGCCCGTCTCTGGCCCATCGCGGCGATCGCGCTTCCCGCCTTTCTCGCCTTCGTCTTTCTCAAGCCCACCGGCGGTGCCGACGGCCATCTCGCATTCAATCTTCTCGCCTCGTGGCAGGACAGATTCGAAGCCTTCGTCGACAATCACTTCGACGATCCCGCCTACACCTTGCTCGCCATTCTCGCGGCGCTGCTGCTGCTCGGCCTGTGGCGGCGCTGGATCGTGCTGCACCGGCACGTGTGGCTCGGGCTCGGTGCCGTGCTCGTCGCGGCCATGTTGATGCCGGAAGAGGCCATCGGCGGCTGGGGCGTCGATCTAAGGCTGCCGCCAGTGTTTGCGGCCCTCGTCTTCGCCGCGGCGCAGATCCGCCTCGACCGCCACACGCAGATCGAGATCGCCGCCATGGCGTTGCTGGTCATCGCCTGGAACGCGGCGAGCCTCGCCGGCAACTGGCAATATATCGACCGCCAGTTCGCGGAATTCCGCGCTGCCGACAGCGTGCTGCCGCGCGGCGCGCGCGTCGTGACCGTTCTCGACGGCGACGCCATCGGCAACGCCTCCGACCAGCCCTACTGGCATCTCGGCGAATTCGCCATCATCGACCGTGATGCCTTTACCCAGCTGATGTTTGCGACTCCCGGCCAGCACGTCGTCCAGCTTCAGCCGTCCGTGCGGACGATCGCGGCGCAGGCGGCCATGCAGGGCTCGCCGCCGGACATCTCCGAGCTGGACGATCTCGCCGCCGGCCAGGTCGACGGCGACACCGACATCGCCACCGTGTTTCCCTATCTCATGCGCTTCCAGTGCCATTTCGACGACGCGCTCGTGATCCATCTGAACGGCAAGCGCAGCCGCGTTCCCGACATGCTGCATCTAATCCATGGCGGCAGCTTCTTTTCGTTCTACCGCATCCGACGTTCGGGGTGTCCCAAGGCATGAGCGAGACGGAAACCGCGACGCCGGCACCGAGCGATCTGATGCTGACGATGATCACAGCCTTGCTCGCGCTTTGCTGCGCCGCCGGCCTGTGGCGCACGATCGCGGTCTCCGGCCTGCACGTCGCGCTCGATCCGAACGAGGGCTGGAACGCCTATCATGCCAAGGCGGCGATGCGCGGCGCCGGTCTCTACCCCAGTCCGCTGGGCTACATGGTCAACAACTACCCGCCGCTGTCGTTTTATGTTGTGGGCATCGCCGGACGTCTCGTTCACGACAACATCATAGCCGGGCGTGTGCTCTCCCTGCTCGCCTTTACCGGCACCGTCGCGCTGATCGTGGCCGCGGCGCGCGACATGGGCTGCCGCGCGATCGAGGCGTTGTTCGCAGCTCTGCTGTGGGCCGCCTACATGCTGCTCGAGACCGACTATGTCGGGATGGACGATCCGCAGCTGATGGGCGAGGTGCTCAGCCTGGGCGGCCTGGTGCTGCTGTTGCGCGCGCCGCGCGAGACGCTGTGGCTCGCCTTGACCGCGCTCCTGTTTGTGGCCGCGGGATTCACAAAGCACAATCTGATCGCCATGCCGCTCGCGGCGATTGTCTGGCTTGCGCTCAACGACCGCCGCTCGGCGTTGCGCCTGGTTCTCTTCGCGGCCGGTTTCGCGCTTGCCGGACTCGTCGCTTTCCGGCTCGCCTTTGCCAGCAGCCTTTTCTCCCATCTCGCCTATGCGCGCGCCTGGTCCATCGAAAACGTCGTTGCCGGACTCTCGGCGTGGATCGCCTGGGGATTCGTGCCGCTGGCCGCTCTCGCCGTGCTCTTCGCCTTCGAGCGGCGCGATCCCTTCGTCGTGCTGTGCGCGATCCTCGCCGCCATCGCCACCGCGTTCGGCGCCATCGCCATCGGCGGCGACGGCGTCGACGTCAACATCCTGTTCGACGCCGATATCGCGCTGGCCCTGGCCGCGGCCCTGTTCCTCAACCGCTTCGCGGCGCGCGGCTTTGCCTATGGCTGGATCGCCGCGATGGTCTTTGCAGCACCGCTCGCCGTCACGCTCATCCTTGCCGCCGGCAGCGATTGGCTCGGCGCGGATTACTGGCTGCACCCGTTGGCCGACGACGAACAGCTGGCGCAGGCCGACATCGCCTTCCTGCGCACGGCCGACGGCCCCGTGCTCTGCGAGACGCTCGCCTATTGCTACTGGGCAGGGAAGCAAGCCGAGGTCGACGTCTTCAGCATGGGCGAGGAATACCGCACCGGCGCCCGCACCGACGATTCGCTTGCCGCCCTGTTCGATGAAAGGCACTACGCCGCGATAGAATTCGACTCGCTGACGCCCTTCGCCCTGACGCCGCATCTCTATGAGAGGCTGCTGCGCAACTACCGCGTCGACCACACGGATGACGACGGCGTGTTTCTGGTGCCGAAAAAGGGGCGGTAGGGGACGGTCGAGCGGCATCCCCCTTCCACCATTTGCGCTACGCGCAAATGGTCCCCCTCCCCGGGAGGAGGAGCGAGAGCGGCGATAATCCTCGCCCGCTTGCGGGGGAGGTGTCGCGAGCGAAGCGATGCGACAGAGGGGGGAAGTGTCAGCGCGTTGTTTACGCCGGCCCCACCCTTACCGTCCCGGTCCGCTCGAGCTTCCCCCAGCCCACGAACGGTCCCCGTATCGCCGTCGAGATCGAGCGCACCACGACGTAGTACATCAGCTGGCGATATCCGAAGCGCTGCAGCGGCAGCCACCACAGCAGGCTCCAGCTCTCTCGGCGTTCCATCAGGAAGCCGAACACCGCGGCGGTGATGTCGACGACGACGAAGACGAGATAGTAGATGCCGACGGTGACGAGGTCGGTGTTCTTGAACTCTGCCCCGTGCTGGATGTAGGCCAGCCATTGCCACAGCAGCTGCCAGATCAGCAACAAATCGGCGAGCGGCGCCAGCGCCGTCAGCAGGATCTGGAACAGCCACACCTGCGGCAGCGCGATCATGCCGAGGGCGCCGTAGCGCGGGTTGAAGGTGAGGCTGCGGTATTTCCACAGGCATTGCAGTGTGCCGTAGGCCCAGCGGAAGCGCTGCTTGGCGAGGCCGCTGAAGGTCGAAGGCGCCTCGGTCCAGGCCATGTGCCGAGCTGTCGAAATGCACGCTGTAGCCCGCGCGCTGCATGCCGATCGTCAGGTCCTGGTCTTCGGCCAGCGTGTCGGAGCGGAAGCCGCCGAGCTTTTCCAGCGCTTCGCGCGCCAGGCGCCGACGGCGCCGGGGACGACGGTGAGCGTGCCGAGCGCGGCCAGCGCCCGGCGCTCGAGATTCTGCGCCATGATATATTCGAGCGCCTGCCAGCGCGTGATCATGTTGATGCGGTTGCCGACCTTGGCGTTGCCCGCGACCGCGCCGATCGTCGGATCGGCGAACCAGCGCACCAGCCGCGCGATCGTGTCGCTGGCGAATTGCGTGTCGGCGTCGAGCGCCACGATGATGTCGCCCTGCGCCCTGGCGAGCCCGACATTGAGCGCGCTCGCCTTGCCGCTGTTGGCGACGCGGATCAGCGTCACGCGCGCATTGTCGCCGAATTGCCGGCGACCACGCCCGCCGTGTCGTCCTGCGAGCCGTCGTCGACGACGATGATCTCGATATTGGCGTAGGCGCTCGTCAGCAGCCCGCTGATGGTCGTGGCGATGACCCGCTCCTCGTTGTAGGCGGGCACGATGACGGAGACCAGGAAGGGCAGAGCCTCGATCGGCGGCGCTGCCTCGTCGCGTTCCTTGGGTTGGTTGCGCAGCGCAAAGACGACGAGGAAAAGCAGCCTCCCGATGCCGAGCCAGATCGCCGCGAGGAAACAGTAGTAGAGAGTGTGTCCCACGGCGCTGAGCGTCAGGAATACGACGCGGTCGGTGAGAAGCGCGATCGTCGGCGACAGCGGCGGCATCGCCTGCGCGCGCGTCAGTCCCGCGAGATCGGAGACGAGCACGAACTGGTAACCCTGGGCCCGCAGCTTGTCGATCAGCAGCGGGAGAGCCGCCACGGTTTGCGCACGGTCGCCGCCCGCGTCGTGCAGCAGCAGGATGCTGCCGTGCAGGTCGGGATTGGGGTTGTGCACGGCGTCGAGCGAGGCCTTGATGATCGCCGGCACGCCGGGCAGGGCCCAGTCGACGGGGTCGATATGCTCGCCGACCGTGGTGTAGCCGAGGCTCTGCGCGATCTCGACAGGGATGATCTCGTCTTCGTCCGTCGGCTCGGCGTCACCCAGATAGGGCGGACGGAACAGGCGCATCGAGCGGCCGGTCAGCGCCTCGAACAATCGCTCCGTCGCGCTCAGCTCGAGGCGGACGACGTCGGGCGGCGTGTCGGCAAGGTTGGGATGGGTGAAGGTGTGGTTGCCGATCTCATGGCCTTCGTCGATTTCGCGTTCGACGATGCCCGGATTGGCCTCGGCATTGGCGCCGATGATGAAAAATGTGGCCTTGACGTGCTTCTCTTTCAGGATGTCCAGGATCTGCGGCGTCCATTCCGGATCGGGCCCGTCGTCGAAGGTCAGCGCGATCTTCTTCTGCACCGCGCCGTACTGCCTGATGACGTAGCTGGTCGGCAGCTTCGTATAGGTCTCGTCGTCTATGTCGCCCGTCTGCTTGTCCAGCTCGATGCTGCGCGCGCCGGCCGAGGGCTGGGCCTCGACGGTGAGGATCTCGCCCTGGCCCTCGAAGTCGATGTCCTCGCCGATGGGAATGTTGCGCAGCGAGTCTGGTGGCAGCGTGCCATAGGGCCGGCCCATCACCGTCCAGACCGAAGGATCCTCGGTGCCGAGCCGCCACAGCGCATAGCCCGCCGGTTGATAGGCGTCCGCCGCGTGAATCTCGTTGTAGGCGGTGGCGCCGTCCAGCAGCCACACATCGTGCTTGGTGTTGTCTTCCTCGATGTAGGAGAAGTGCGGATTGTTGGTCGCGTCGTCGAAGTCGATATCGGCCTCGGAATCGTGCGCGGCGACGACCGCGTCCTCGAAGGAGAGATCGTCGGCGTGTCCGCCGTTCCAATCATAGGCGTAGCCGCCGAGCGCTATGATGGTGCGCGCCGGGTTGAGCGCGCGCATGCGCTTGTCGAGCGTGTTCTCATACCAGGACTGGCCGGCGATGCTGCCGGCGGGCCCGGTGTCGTCATGCTCGTCATAAGACATGAGCATCGAGTAGTCGGCGATGCGCGCATAGGCAGCGAACGGCCATGTGTCATCGTCGAGGGGCGCGCAAACGACGACGATCCAGCCATGCGGCTTGAAGGCCACCGTCAGCTGCTTGAGGAACGTGCCGAGATTGCCTTGTGCGCTGGCAGGCACCTGTTCGAAATCGACCACGATGCCCTGAAGCTTCTGCACGCTGACGAAGGTCGTGATCGCGCCGACAAGGGCGGTGCGCCGCTTCTCGTCGGCGAGAAGTTTCGCAAGGCCTGGTCCTTCCCAAACGTTGTTCGCCACGTTCTGGATGACGGTGAGGATGGCGGCCGACGGCTTCGTCCGGCGGACATAGTTCTTGACGCGCGCTTCGTAGCTCGTGGTCAGGATCTGATCCGGGCCGGCAAGATTGAGCCAGGTCGGGACCACCCAGTCGAGCTGCGGCAGCGCCAGCTTCAGCGCGTCATAGGCGGAGTCCTGCGCGTCTCTCCAGCTCGGATAGAAGCCGATGGACAGCGGGCGCCCGGCTTGCGGGCGCAGCATCGCGGAGAGCACATGCGTTTGCTCGCCGCGCGCGGTGCGCAGCCTGTGCTCGCGCGCGATATCCTCGCGCTTGGCGCGCGCTTCGATGGCGAGATGCGCCGCCGAGCGCAACAGGCCCGGCGCCAGCGCATTGCGCTCCAGCTCGGGGATGTGGATCGCCGTCAGCCGGCCGGGCAGGGTGAGGCCGTCGACATGGGGAACGATGATCAGGCTGGCGGCGAACGCCGTGCCGACCAGCACGGCGATGACCGCGGCGATCCAGCCGATGAGGGAAACCCGGGCCGCGCGCCGTCCGCTCGCGTCGAAGAATATCGGCTTGTTCGCCATAGCCCCGGACCTGAAATCCTTTTCCTGCGCGTGGTGTGTATGCTGTCTTCTATTTTAGCGGCCTGACTTACATCAAGCGATGACAAGTGCGTGGGGTTTTCTTTCGCGGCCGGGCCGCAAGCTGCCGGCCCAGTCGCTTCCGGGAGCCGTCGCGGCGGCAATCCTCGTCGTGGGCGCCGGACTGTCGCTGGCCGTCAACCTGCCCGGGCATCTCTCCTTCGATTCGATCATCCAGCTCGCGGAGGGCCGCACCGGCGTCTACGGCAATTGGCATCCCCCGGTCATGTCGTGGCTGCTCGGGATCGGCGACGCGCTCGTTCCCGGCGCGGGCCTCTTCGTTGCCTTCGATACCGTGCTGTTGTGTGTCGCAATGGTGTCCCTTCTGTGGCTGCGGCCGAAGTCCGGCTGGACCGCGGTTGCTGCAGCCTCGCTATGCGTGCTCACGCCGCAATTCCTTCTCTATCAGGGCATCGTCTGGAAGGACGTCCTGTTCGCCGATGCGCTGGCGGCCGGGTTCGTCGCTCTGTCGGGCGCGGCCGTCCTCTGGACAAGCACGCGGGCGCGGTTCGGCGCGCTGGGGCTCGCGGCTCTCCTGATCGTGCTCGCCGTGCTGACCCGCCAGAACGGAATTGCGGTCGCACCCGTCGCGGCGGTCGCGCTGGGCTGGGTCGCGGCGATGCAAGCGTCCGGCAGGCGTCTCGCCGACGGTCTTCTCTACGGCACGGGCTTCCTTGTCGCGGTCGCTCTGGTAACGGTCGCCGCGGATGCGGCGATTTACTTGCGCGTGCGCGGCGACACCGGTCCCGCGAC
Organism: uncultured Alphaproteobacteria bacterium; assembly: GCA_963802815.1. Lineage (GTDB taxonomy): Bacteria > Pseudomonadota > Alphaproteobacteria > Micropepsales > Micropepsaceae > Rhizomicrobium. The sequence goes on along the minus strand of CAWDKN010000006.1, from coordinate 11,813 downwards.
CCAGTTCCGCCTGCTGCAGACCTACGATCTGGCCGGCGCGCTCGCCGCAGACCCGGCGCTCGATCTGGCGCAGATCGACGAGGACGATCCGCCGCTCGCCCGGCTGATGCGCACCGATGCCGCCCGGCTCTACACGCCGCAGCGCAACGACACGCTGGTGAATTCGCCTGAGCTGCAGGCGGCGCTGCAGAACGCCGACGACGCCACTATCCCTGCGCAGTGGCAGGACTTCGTCCGCGCCGATCCGCTCCTTTATCTCAGGATCCGCTGGGACGCGTTCCGTTGGGTGTTCTTCACGCCCGACGGTCTTGCCTGCCGCCCGATCTACACCGGCGTGGGCGGGCCGGCGCAGCAGATGCAGATGCTCGGGATCGCGCCCCGCAAGGACGCGCGCGACGACGCCCTGGCCGCCTATGCCGTCTTCTTCGTCGGCACACCCGTCTTCTCGCATGCGGCTTACGCGATCGTCGCGCTCGCGCTGCTATTCTTATTTCTCCGCCGCCGTACCCCCGCCGACATCGTCATGGCGGGGCTGCTGCTTGCAGCCTTTGCGTTCACCGCCAGCTTCTTCATCATCTCCATCGCCTGCGACTACCGCTATCTCTACGCGCTGGACATCGCGACGCTGGTGGCCGGGTTTTATGCGTCGCTGGGTGGGTGGGGACGTCATCCTCCCCCGCTTGCGGGGGTGTTATGCGAGCGAAGCGATGCATGACGGAGTTGGAAGGCGTGCGCCCCCTCAATGAAACTCCGGCGACTTCCGCGACGTTGCGCTGCCATACCTCGGTATCGAAATATTGCCATATGGTGCGCACCGCGAACTTCGAATGGGACGATGCAAAGGATCGGGTCAATCGGATCAATCGCGACAAGCATGGCGTTTCGTTCGAATTGGCGCAGCTGGCTTTCGTAGATCCGCGCCGCGTGATCGCGAAGGATCTGAGCCATAGCGGGAGCGAAGCGCGCTACTTTTGTCTTGGTCTCGTCGGCGGTGGCGTGATGACGGTGCGATTTACCTATCGGGCTAAGCGGGTCCGGATAGTCGGCGCCGGTTACTGGCGGAAAGGAAAGAAGGTCTATGACGAAACGAACGGTTAGATACACGCGGGGCGAGATCGGCAAGCTTCGGTGATTGAAGTTCCTGCCCCTGCCCGACAAGCTCGTGCTGCGCGAGAAAAACGTGAATGTGACGCTTTCCCTGAGCCGCCGCAGCATCGACTTCTTCAAGCGCGAGGCCGACAAGCGGCATGTTCCCTATCAGCGCATGATCCGCGCGCTGGTGGATACTTACGCGGAGAAGAGGGACGGCCGTGAAGTTCTGCGGCTGGATGGCAGAGCAGGTACGGCGATGAAAGCCTAAGGGAAGGGGCATTCACGGAACACTCTTTTATCAGCTCCTATTCAAGAGAGAATATTGTCCGCACCACCCCTCAATGAAAATCCCGCGACTTCGGCAGCACCCGCACATTCCTTGGATGGCGATGCGTGGGGCTGCGCGAATCCTCGCGTGGATGGACGATCTCGTCGGCATGCATAGGCGGGCGGAATTCGTCTTCCTCCGACAGCCGCGCCAGCTCCGCCGAGCGGTCGACGATCCGCGCCGCGACCAGGTGCACGACGCCCTCGGGGCTCCTCTGCACCGTGCCCTGCACCTGCATCAGCCGCGCGCCCATCACCTCCTTGCGGAAGAGCTTGAACATGCGCGGCCAGATCACGACGTTGCAGATCCCCGTCTCGTCGCTCAGCGTGACGAAGACGACGCCGGCGTCGCCCGGCATCTGGCGCACCAGCACGATGCCGGCGGCGCGTCGCCGCCTGGCGTCCTTCGCCGCGGCGATCTGCGCACAGCTCACCACCTTCTCGCTCGTGAACATCTCGCGCAGGAACTGCATCGGCGTGCCCTTCAGCGAGAAGCGCAAAGTCTGGTAATCGGCGAGCACCTGCTCGCTCATCGGCATCAGCGGCAGCGGCGCATTCGTCTCCGCCTTGAGCTCGGGCGCGCGCCGCACAGCGAACAGCGGCAGCGGATCGTCGTCGGAAAGCCTGCGCACGGCCCATAGCGCCTCGCGCCGGTCGAGGCCGAAGGAGCCGAAGGCGTCGGCTTCCGCCAGCATCATCAGCGCGCGCTTGGGCAATTCCGGGCGCCGCGTCAGCGCGTCCATGTCGGCATAGCCGTAGCCGCGGTTCTCCGCGAGCAACCGTGCCCAGGCTTCGCTGAAGCCGTCGATCTGGCGGAAGCCGAGCCTGAGGCCGAGCACGCCGCAGCGGTTGCGCTCCAGAGTGTTGTCCCACGCGCTGAAATTTACGTCGGGCGGAAACACGTCGACGCCGTGCTCGCGCGCGTCGCGCACGATCTCGGCCGGCGCGTAGAAGCCCATGGGCTGCGAATTCAGCAGCGCGCAGGCGAACACCGCCGGGTGATGGCATTTGATCCAGGCGGAGACGTAGACGAGATGGGCGAAGGCCGCGGCGTGGCTTTCCGGAAAGCCGTAGGTGCCGAAACCTTCGATCTGGTCGAAGCAGCGATTGGCGAAATCGGCGTCGTAGCCGCGCGCGATCATGTTGCCGACCATCTTGTCGCGGAAATTCGTCACCGTGCCGGAATTGCGGAACGTCGCCATGGAGCGGCGCAACCCGTTCGCTTCCTCCGGCGTGAATTTCGCCGCCACGATGGCGAGCTTCATCGCCTGCTCCTGGAACAGCGGCACGCCGTTGGTCTTGCCCAGCACCTTGCGCAGTTCGTCTTCGGGGCCGTGCTCGGGCGACGGCGAGGGATAGACGACCTTCTCGTTGCCGGAGCGCCGGCGCAGATAGGGATGCACCATGTCGCCCTGGATCGGACCCGGCCGCACGATCGCCACCTCGATGACGAGGTCGTAGAACATCCGCGGCTTGAGGCGCGGCAGCATGTTCATCTGGGCGCGGCTTTCGACCTGGAACACGCCGACCGCGTCGGCCCGGCACAGCATGTCGTAGACGTCGGGGTCCTCGCGCGGCACGGTGGCGAGATCGAAATGCCTGGACTCGTGCAGGTCGAACAGGTCGAAGGCCTTGCGGATGCAGGTCAGCATGCCGAGCGCCAGCACGTCGACCTTCATGATGCGCAGGCGGTCGATGTCGTCCTTGTCCCACTCGATGAAATAGCGGTCTTCCATGGCGGCCGGGCCGATGGGGACGATCTCGTCGAGCCGGCTCTGCGTCAGCACAAAGCCGCCGACATGCTGGGAGAGATGGCGCGGGAATCCGATCAGCTCGTTGGCGAACGCGACCGCGCGGCGGATCGTCGGATTGAAGGGATCGTATTCGCCCTGGCGGACCTCGTGCTCCTGCAGGGCCTCGCCCCAGCTGCCCCACACCCCGCTCGCCAGCGCCGCGGTCACGTCCTCCGTCAGGCCGAAGACCTTGCCCACTTCGCGGATGGCGCTCCTCGGGCGGTAGCAGATGACGGTCGCGGTCAGCGCGGCGCGGTGATGGCCGTAGCGCTGGTAGACGTTCTGGATCACCTCCTCGCGCCGCTCATGCTCGAAATCGACGTCGATGTCGGGCGGCTCCTCGCGCTCCTCCGAGATGAAGCGCTCGAACAGCAGGTCGATCTTCATCGGATCGACTCCCGTGATGCCGAGCACGAAGCAGACGGCGGAGTTCGCCGCCGAGCCGCGCCCCTGGCAGAGGATCTTCTTCTCGTTGGCGAAGCGCACGATGTCGTGCACGGTGAGGAAGTAATGCGCGTAGGCGAGCTTGCCGATCAGCGCGAGCTCCTTGTGCAGCACGTCGCGCACGGTGTCGGGAATTCCGTCGGGATAGCGCCGCGCCGCCCCTTCCCAGGTCAGGGCTTCCAGATGTTTCTGCGCCGTCGTCCCGGGCGGCACCGGTTCGTCGGGATAATTGTATTTGATCTGGTCCAGGGTGAAGGAAATCCGGTCGGAGAAGCGCACCGTCTCCGCGATCGCCTCGGGCATGTCGCGGAACAATCGCGCCATCTCCCCCGGCGGCTTCAGGTGGCGCTCGGCGTTCGCTTCCAAAAGCCGCCCTGCCGCGTCCAACGTCACGTGCTCGCGGATGCAGGTGACGACATCCTGCAGCGTGCGCCGCTCGGCCACGTGATAGAGCACGTCGTTGACGGCGATCAGCGGCACCTGCGCCTCGCCCGCCAGAAGCCGCAGCGTCGCGAGCCGGCGCTTGTCGTTGCCATGATGAAGCTGGGCAGCCGCCAGCCACACGCGGCCCTCCGCGATCCGGTTGAGATGCGCAAGACAGGCTTTCGTCTCATCGCCCGGCCGCTCGGGCGGCATGACGGCAAAGAGCAGGCCCTCCTGCCATGGCGCCAGATCGGCGAGATGGAGAATGCAGTCGCCTTTCTCCGCGCGCAGCTTTCCCATCGACAAAAGACGGCAGAGCCGTCCATAGGCCCTGAGATCGGTCGGGTAGGCGAGGATGTCCGGCGTGCCGTCGCGGAAGACCAGCCGCGCGCCGACGAGCAGCTTCGGCTTGGTCGCCGGCAGTTCGGGATTGTCGAACGCCGCATAGGCGCGCACGACGCCGGCCAGCGTGTTGCGGTCGGCGATGCCGATGGCCGCATGGCCCTGCAGCGTCGCCGCGACGGCAATCTCCTCCGGCCGCGACGCCCCGCGCAGGAACGAAAAATTCGTCGTCACCGCGATCTCGGCATAGCCCGGACTATCCGCCGATGCGTCCGTCATGACCTGACCCACCAACCCATTTGTTCTTGTTATGTTCCAGTGTGCAGAAACGCGGTCGGGGAGTCAAAATAGGCCCGGAAATCACCTCCAAATCGTCGTGGCCGCCCTCGTGGCGGCCACGCAAGAACAGGAAGAAGCGGGACCCGCGATGAACGAAAAGCAGCGCCGCCGCAATCGCAAATGGCTCATCCTTGGAACCGCCGGGCTTGCAAGCGGTCTTCTGATGCTTCTGATTTTCAAATCCATTCCGATGGCCTCGAGCACCGCCGCAACGGTCGTCGTCGCGATCATCGCGCTCAAGCACCTGGCGCTTTTCGTTGCGGTCAGTTCTCCCGCGGTCGCCTTGTTCCAAACTCTGAAACTGATGGTCCGCCCTTACTGTCCATGGCCGCCCGACAACGGGTGATCGTCAACGAATGTTCAGGACCTGAAGCTCATTGTAAACCGCGCCGGCGAACGGAAGAAAAATTGACCACAAAGACACAAAGGACACAAAGTTGAGTGTCGGCTCGCCGTCGGCGAGCCATACCTTTTCCTTTGTGTCTTGGTGGAAAGAAACCTTGCGGCCCAATCCAACGCAAGAGCGGTTCAGGATATGACCTTCACCAAGCACCTCCGCGAACCGATCATGCGCGGCGAGATCACCTGCAGCGTGAGGATTTGGCGCAGCCCCCGCGTGAAGGTCGGCGGGCGTTATCCGCTCGGACCCGGCTTTGTAAGAGTTGAGTTGATCGAACAAATTGCGCTCGGCGATATCACACCGGCCTTGGCGCGACGCTCCGGTTTCGCGGGCGTCGTCGACCTCCTGAAAGTCGCGAAGCATGGCTCGGGCGAGAAAGTCTATCTGGTCGAGTTCGAATACGAACAAGCCTAGAGGTCAAACTCCAACGCTTGATCCCCACACCGTCATCGCTCGGCTTGTCCAGGCGACCCGTTTTCACTTTTCTTCGCCAAGAAAATTGGATCGCCCGCATGAAGCGGGCGATGACGGAGTTGGTGCGAAGTGTCAGACTCCACACACGGGAACCGGAAGGGGCATTCATGAGCACCGATGCAAACCCGATCCGCGCCGAGAGCTTCAACCACCTGCATCTCAACGTGCGCGACCGTCGCGCTCGATTCGCTTCTACGACGAGGCGTTTGGATTGAAGGTGACCTTCAGCGCGGGCGAGGATCTGACCTTCCTGTCGCCTCCGTCCGGCACGCTCTCCCTGGCGCTGCACCTGGTCGGGCCGGACGACCCGTCGGAATGGCGGGTGGCCTCCAGCATTTCGCCGGCATTTGACAGGCGCGGGTGTCTCGTACAGTGTACGCGTACAGCGTACGAGAAATCATGCCCAAAGAGCTGTCCAAGGCCGAGATCACCGCCTTCCGCGCCCGCATCTGCGAAGCGGCGACGCAGCTTTATGCCAGCAGAGGCGCGGACGCGATCACGCTGCGCGAGCTCGCCAGGACTCTCAAATGCAGCCCGATGGGCTCTACCGCTATTTTCGCGACCGCGACGAGATCATCGCCGCCTTGCGCGCCGACGCCTTCAACCGATTCTCCGACGCGCTCGAAACCGCCTTCGCCAAAGGCGATGAGCCGTTTGCGCGCGCGCGCGCCGTCGGCAATGCCTATCTCGATTTCGCCCTCGCCAATCCCAACGCCTACAGGATGATGTTCGATCTCGATCCCGGCGACGAGAAACGCTATCCCGCGCTGGCCGCAGCGAGTGCGCGCTCGGCGGAGACCGTCACGCGCCATGTGAAGGACCTCATCGCCGCCGGCATCGTGAACGGCGAGGCGAAAAGCGTCGGCCACGCGCTGTGGGCCGCGGCGCATGGCGTCGTGGTGCTGCATCTGGCGGGGCGGCTGCCGCCCGGCGTCGATGTGCGTGCGCTCTATCTCGACACGATGCGGCTCGCCTTCCGCGGCGCGCGCACCGCGCCCGCCGCGCGCGGCCGCCGGAAAATCACAACCTTGCAATCGAAAAGGAAAACCGCATGAGCCTTCCCGGCGCCTTGAGCAGGCCGTTGTCCGTCCCCGTCATCGCGGCCCCGCTCTTCATCATCTCGGGGCCCGAGCTCGTGCTGGCTCAATGCAAGGCCGGCGTGATCGGCTCGTTTCCCTCGCTGAATGCGCGGCCGATCTCGATGCTCGACGAATGGCTCGCGCGGATCACCGAGGAGCTGGCGGCCTACGACCGGGCCAATCCGGACGCGCCATCGGCGCCATTCGCGGTCAACCAGATCGTGCACAAGTCGAACGACCGCCTCGAGCAGGACCTCGAGCTCTGCCTTAAGTACAAGGCGCCAGTCGTCATCACCTCGCTCGGCGCCCGCGCCGACCTGAACGCGGCGGTACATTCCTATGGCGGCGTCGTCATGCACGACGTGATCAACAACAAGTTCGCGCGCAAGGCGATCGAGAAGGGCGCAGACGGCATCATAGCGGTAGCGGCGGGCGCGGGCGGACACGCCGGCATGCAGTCGCCCTTCGCGCTGTTGGAGGAGATACGCGCCTGGTTTGACGGGCCGGTTGCGCTCTCCGGCGCGATCGCCTCGGGCCGCGCGGTTCTCGCAGCGCAGGTCGCGGGCGCCGATTTCGGCTATATCGGCTCGGCCTTCATCGCAACGCGCGAAGCCAACGCGCCCGAAGGCTACAAGCGCGCCATCACCGAATGCTCCGCCGAGGACATCGTTTACACGAACCTCTTCACCGGCGTGCACGGCAACTACCTGCGTCCTTCGATCGTGGCGGCGGAACTCGATCCCGACAACCTCCCGCAATCCGATCCGTCGAAGATGAATTTCGGCTCCGGCGGCAACGCCGAGAAGAAAGCCTGGCGCGATATCTGGGGCTGCGGCCAGGGCATCGGCTCGCTCAAGGACGTGGTGTCGGCGGGCGAGCTGGTGGCGCGGATCGCGAAGGAATATCGCGAAGCGAAGGCGAGGGTGGCGGCTTAACTACGGCCGCCCCCTGCACCATTTCCGCTGCGCGGAAATGGTCCCCCTCCCCCGCAAGTGTATGGACCGGGGACATCGAGGACACCCGTTCGGAGACATCGAGGGCACTTGCCGAGCCCCCAGACGGCGCTGGACGGGAGGGTTCTCATGCCTTGGCGGGAGCGATCGATCATGGAGGAGCGTGAAGAGCTTGTGAGGCTTGCGATGCAGGCTGGAGCGAACGTCAGCGAGCTTTTCCGGCGTTTCGGCATCGAACGGAGCAATGGCTACAAATGGCTTGAGCTTTATCGGCTTGAGGGCCGTTCGGGTCTCGGCGATCCCTCGATGTCTCCGAACGGGTGTCCTCGATGTCCCCGGTCCATACAGGTGCTTGCGGGGGAGGTGTCTCACGAGCGAAGCGAAGTGAGACGGAGGGGGGAAGTGACGACGCAGCTTCTTAGCTACCCGCCCTTCACCTCCTTCGGATCCGCCTCGTTCAATAGCGTCTTCCCACCAAGATACCGCTGCAGATTCTCCACGAACAAATCATCCCCGCGCCCGGTCAGCCCCGAACCGATCGGCGAAGAATGCGGCGTTACCGTCACGCGCGGATGCGCCCAGAACGGGCTGTCTGCCGGCAGCGGCTCGGTGCGGAAGACGTCGAGGATCGCGTGCTCGGGCTTGCCCGAGTCGAGGCTCTTGAGCAGCGCCGCTTCGTCGACCAGTCCGCCGCGGCCGATATTGACCAGCACCGCGCCCGGCTTCATCGCGGCGAGGAAACGCGCATCGACGAGGTTCTGGGTCTGTTTTGACAGCGGCACGCACAGCACGACCACGTCGGATCGCGGCAGCAGCTCCAGGATCTTTTCCTGCGGTGCGATAGCCTCGGCCAGCTCATGCGGCGCCTGGTTACGGCGGACGCCGGTGATATACGCGCCGAAAGCTTTGGCGCGGCGCGCGATCTCCTGGCCGATGGCGCCGAAGCCGACGATCAGCCAGCGCGAGTTCATCACCTCGCGGAATTCGAGCCGCGTCCAGCGATGCGCGTCCTGCTCGGCGCGGCGTTCGGGCCCGCGCTGCAGATGGTCGAGCACGGTCGCCAGCGTGTACTCCGCCATGCCGACCGCCTGGCTGTGATTGGTGGTGAGCCGTGCGCCTTTGTCGACGATCGCGCCGAAGACGGGATTGTCGAAACCCGCGGCGCCGCTCTGCAGCCAGCGCAGGCCCGGCGTTTTCAGCAGCGCCACCATGTAGTCGCGCACCGGACCGGCGAAGAGGTCGGCCGCCGCCCAGCCGATCTCGGCCTTCGCCTCCTCGGGCGTGACCTCCTTCCCGTCGAACAGGAGGCGTCCGTCCTTCTGCATCAGCACCGGCTCGATGCCGGGAATATCGGCTATGCGCGACTGGATGCGGCGATAGGCCGGTTCGTAGAAGAGGATGCGGGGCATGGGCGTCGCGAGTGGGAGTGGCGAGCCGCCTTTATCGCACAAGAGCGGAGGCGCTTCGAATCGCGCAACGCGGTTTCATGCGGAATGCGCCTTACGCAAACAGCCCGTGCACGTACCAGCGTGGGTTCTGCGTCTCGCGGTGATAGAGCCCGTCGCGGTAAAGCCAGAAGCGGCGGCCTTCTTCGTCCTCGACGCGGAAATAGTCGCGCGTCGGCGGTGTCTCCTGGGTGCGCCACCATTCCATGGCGATGCGTTCGGGCCCTTCGGCGCGTGCGACTTTATGGAGCACGCGGCGCCAGCGGAAATGGCGCGGCGGTCCGTCGGGCACTGCCGCCATCGCTTCGACGGGTTCGGGCCTCGCGAACATCCTGAGCGGCCGGCGCGGCGCTTCATCGGGAGCGCGGGGCGCGCGCCAAGGCGCCTTCGCAGGCAGCGTGGCCTGGGCCGGCACCGCGACGGTCTCGGCTTCGGGAATGTGGGTGTCCTGCGGATGAAAGCGCAGGATGCGATCGCTGCCGAAGCGCGCGGCGAGGCGGTCGACGAGAAAGGCGACCTCGCGTGCCGCGTTCTCGTCGGTGTCGAAGCTCGCGCACCTGGGCGCGTCGGCCTCGGCGCGGACGGCTTCGAGCCGGATGAGATCGAAGCCGAAACCGGGATCGAGCGGATCGGTGAGCGCGTCGAGCTTCTCGCGGAACAATTTCTCGATCACGGCGGGATCGCGCGTCGGCCCGCCCGTGCGCACCGCGAGGCGCCGCATCTGTCCGTCGGCGCGGAAGAACGCGGCTTCGAGCGCGCGCGCGCCTTCGCCGCGCTGTTCGAGCACGCCTGACAGCGTGACGGCGAGCGCATGCAGCGTGGCGGCGATGACGTCCTCCGTCACCACGGGCTCGGCGAAGCGATGCTCGGCCATGTAGTCGGGCAGGTGACGGCGCGGCGAGATCGGCGCTTCGATTTTGCCGAGGGCGCGGTCGAGAATGGAGACGAATTCCGTGCCGAAGCGCGCGGTCAGTTCGGGGCGTCCGCGCGCGGCCACCTGTCCTATCGTCTTGAGACCCGCGCGACGCAGGCCATGCGCGGCCTTGGGATCAGTGGGGAGGGCGGCGACCGGCAGCCGCGCGACGGCACACGCTTCGCCGCCGGGTGCCACGATAGTGTTCGGCGCAAAGCGGGCGAGCGCGCGCGCCGCGACCGATGTGCCGGCAAGGGCGACCTGGATTGTGAAACCCTGTCGCGCGATGGCGTCGCGCACCGTTTCCATCATCGCGCGCTCGCCGCCGAACAGATGCGCCGTGCCGGTGATGTCGAGGAACAGCCCGTGCGGCGCATCCAGCGCCACGAAAGGCGTGAAGCGATCGCACCAGTCGGCGATGGCGTCCAGCAGCATTGCGTCGGCGCGGTCATCGGCCTCGGCAACGTCGATCTCGGGAATCATCGCGCGCGCATTGGCGAGCGGCATGCCGGGTGTGAGGCCGAGCCGCGCCGCGCGCGCGTCGACGGCGGACAGCCGCAGCGCGTTGTCCTCCTTGGCGACGACGACGAGCGGCGCCGCCTTGACCGCGGGCCTATCCGGCGTAGCGGAGAATTCGCGCTTGCGCGCGATCCGGTCGGTCGGAAGGCGTCTCAGCCACAGCGCGAGAATCCGTCGTGCGGCGATCGGCGAAGAAGCGTGCGTCATTGCTGTTCCATTCCATTGTCCAGTGTCCAAGCGAGCCGTGCCGGTTGCGCGCGAGTTCGGCCTCGAAGCATGGCCGTCCCCAATCGTCCGAAACAGAAGAAGACGTCGAGCGCACGATCCAGCGCGTCTCTGCCGCACTCGCCTCCGGATGCGCATCGAGCCTTGTCAGAAAGACGCTCACGCCCTTGGCGGCGGCGGCGAGCGTCAGCCGCCGGCTCGCGGTCAGATCGAGAGGCTTCGCGGGTCCCGCGATCTCGAACACCACCGCGCCGAGACCCGCGCAGGTGAGCGCGTCGGCCGTGGCGCGCAAGCCGTCCTTCGCATCGGCGACGCGCAGAAGAAAATCTCCTCCGCCGCACGGCCGAGCTCGCTCAACGTCGCATGCTCGTAATGCATCTCGTGGTCGGCGGTGTCTTCCACCTTCACCGGCAAAAACGTGCCCGGCGCCGACATGCAGCGTTACACGGTGCAACGCGACGCCGGCGGCCTCCACGGCGGCGAGAAGCTCCGGCGTGAAATGCAGCCCCGCCGTCGGCGCGGCGACAGCGCCGGGCTCGCGCGCGAACAGCGTTTGATAGTCGTCGGCGTCGCGCACATCCGCCGCGCGCTTGCCGGCGATATAGGGCGGCAGCGGCATCGTGCCCTGCTCCGCGATGGCCGCGTCGAGCGCGGCGCCGGCAAGATCGAAGGCGAGCGTGATTTCGCCGCTTTCGCCCTTGGTCTCGACGCTGGCCGCGAGCGCGCCGAACTCGATGCGCTCGCCGACGCGCAGCTTCTTGGCCGGCCGCGCCAGCGCGCGCCAATGTGATGGCGAAAGCCGCTCGATCAGCGTCGCCTCTCTGTTTCCTTCGTCTCGCCACGCGCGCGAAACCCATCGAGGCCAGCCGTATCACACGCGTGTCGTTGACGACCAGCGCGTCGCCAGGCCGCAGCAAGCTGGGGAGAGCCGTTACACGGAGATCATCGAAAGCCGCGGCGCCCGGTGGAACGACCAGCATGCGCGCGCTGTCGCGCGGGCTCGCCGGACGCAGGGCGATCGCCTCGGGCGGAAGCTCGAAATCAA
>CAWDKN010000005.1:0-193091 GCA_963802815.1 uncultured Alphaproteobacteria bacterium | reverse complement strand
CATCAGGCGCAACCTGCTCGTCGTGTTCCTCATTGCGCTGCTCGCGGGCGGGGGCGGTTTCTACTCGCTGCTGAGCGCGCCGCCATGGACGATGCGGAGCGGCAGCACAGGTAATGCTGTCGCCGCGATGGCGATCCGCAACTACACGAACGACCGATCCTTCCCAATTTCATGGCATTGCCCTGACCACCTTTCACGAGGAGACCGTGCCGTCCTTCGCGGCGCAGACGGTGTTTCGCGCGGTGAGCTGGAACGACAGCATCTACACCTATCGCGAGTCGGCGCTCAACCCGACCGCGCCGGCCGATCGCGCGGTGCCGTTCGAAGTCGATCTCATCCGGCAGTTCCGCGCCGACACCGCGCTGAAGGAAACGCGCGGCACCGTCGACCAGGCGGGTCAGCGGCTCTTCTATCTGGCGCGCCCGATCCGCATCGACGACCCCAAATGCATCATGTGCCACGACACGCCGCAGGACGCGCCGCGCGCGATGCTGGCGAAATACGGACCCGAGAACGGCTTCGGCTGGAAGCTGCACGAGATCGTCGGCGTACAGTTGGTCACGGTCCCGGTGACGCAGCAATTCCGTACCACGCTGTCGCTCGTGGCCATTCTGATGGGAAGCCTCGCGCTCATCTTCGCGATCGCGTATTTCGCGCTGTCGGCGTCGCTCGAGAACGCTGTCGTCACGCCGCTCGCGAAGCTCGCCGATGCGGCGGACCAAGCGAGCCGGAACTCGGTGGCGACGCCGGAATTGCCGGTTTCAGGGGTGCGCGAGATCCGCACGCTTGCCGAGGCGGTCCAGCGTCTGCGCGTCAGCCTTGCCAAGGCGCTGTCGCAGCTTTCGCACGGAAAAAGCGCCAATGATCAGCACTGAAGAGGCGCCGTTCCGCTCGCCGCTCGTCGCCGCCTTCCTCTTGGTGACGGCGCTGTGGGCCGTGCATTTCCTCACAGCCGGCGATCCCGTCCTCGGCGTAGGCTCGGGTCAGCGCGTTCTGGAAACGGTGGCCGTGGCGGCGACGGCGCTCCTCGGCGTCCTCGTCGCGGGTGCTGCGATCCTCGGCATCACGCCGACCTTCACCGGCGCGCCGACCACGGGGTTCCAGCGCGTCAGCGTCTATGCGCTCCTCACCTTCGGCGCGACCTTTGCCACGCTGCGCTATCTGGGCTTCGACATCGGCACAGTGCTGACGACGTCGGCGATCATCTCCGCCGCCGTCGGCTTCGCGATGCAGCCGACGCTGTCCAGCCTGATCGCCGGGCTCTCGCTGCACGCCGACCGCGCTGTTCATGTCGGCGACTTCCTCCTTCTCGACGGCGAGACGGTCGAGATCGTTTCGATGAACTGGCGGGCGGCGCAAGGGCGGCGCGCCGACGGCAAGCTGACGGTGATCCCCAACGCAAAGATCACAGAGGCGGCGACGGACGTATTGCGCGCGGGCGCGGCGCATCGTGCCGAGATGTCGTTTCTCGGTCCGATCGACTATCCGCCGCAACCGATCTGCGATCTCGTGCGCGAGGCGGTCTCGGATCTTCCGGCCGTCGACCAGGAGCGCATCGTTGCGGTGGCGCCTGTAAGCTTCGAACCGGACAAGGAGGCGGTACGTTTCCGCGTGCAATACTGGACGCGCGACTATCATGGCCGCTCAACCCTGGATGGCGAGATCGTGCGACGCGTCTGGTACCTGTTCCAGCGAAACCGCATCGCATTTCCGCATCCCACCGTCTGCGCAGTCGCGGCCGGACAGCAGCAAAGCCTCGACCAGGTGCTGATCGATCCCGTCGCGTTCACGCCGCTTATCGACGCGTGGCTTGCCGCACACACGCCTGTAGCGCGAGGCCGGGCGCCGGCGATCGCGAAAGCGGCGCGGATTCTTCTCTATGCCACCGACGAGCGCGTGACGCTGCCCGAATGGGCGGAAGGCTGGAGTTTCCTCCTCTATCGCGGCGAGGCGCGCGCCGTGCCGGAGTTCGACCTGTCGCCCGAGATCGAAGGCACGACCGAAACGCTGGCAGTGGAGGAGCTGGGACCGGCGGCCATGATCACCCATCTCGGCGACGAGCTCGCCAAGGTGATCGGGCCGTACGCCAAGATCGCGGTGGCGCGTGCAGGCACCGTTTCGCGCAATTTCGAACAGCTCTGCCGTGTCGTCGCAAACGAGATCGAGGATCCGTCGAAGCGGGCGACGTTCCTCAAGCGCGTGCTGCCGCAGGCGGCGGAGACGTTCCTTCCCGGCGCGGATTTGCGCGCGCGGCGCAACGTCAGCGGCACGCTGATGATCGAGCCAAGCATGCGCGCACGGACGGAAGTCGCGATCCTCGCGATTCCGCCGGATGCGTTTGCGGAAACATCCGCGCGCGCGGCGGCGGAGTAGAATTCCTACGCCCCAAGCATCCGTCATGGCCGGGTTACGTCCCGGCCATCACGCCGCGTCCGCGAACCCGTCCATCTGTCCCTTGAGCGCACGTTGAAATGCGGGCCGCGCTTCGCAGCGGTCCTGGTACGCCTTGATCTTCGGTTCCCCGGCGACGAGGTCGGTGTGGCGCAGAATGCGCAGCACCGTCGTCATCATGACATCGCCGACGGTGAAACGGCCGTCGAGATACTCCTTGTCGCGGAGCTGTTCGGCGAGAGCGGAGAGTCGCGCTTTGACGCGGTCTTCCACGGCGGTGCGGAACGGCTTCACGCCCTCCTGCCCGGCAAAGCCGATGTCGAGCGACGTGAGCGTCTGCACCTGGGTCTCGATCGAATTGAGCGCAGCGATAACCCATTGCGTCGCGCGCGCCTTGCTTTGCGGATCGCGCGGCAGGAGCACCTCGCTACGCTCACCGACATAGAGAAGGATCGCGCCCGTTTCAAAGAGCCGGAATCCGTCTTCCTCGAAGGCCGGGACCTGGCCGAACGGCTGCCACGCGCGGTATTCGGGCGCACTTTTCTCGTCCTGGGTGATGTAGTGCACGCGATAGGGAATGCTGGCTTCTTCCAGCGCCCAGCGCAGGCGCAAGTCGCGCACGAGTCCTTTTGCAAAAGGCGGTACGTTGCGGAAAGCGGAAATCGTGATCATGCGCTCTCTCCTATGGTTGCGAGATAGTCCTGCTCCTTGTCGACAATGCTGTTCCAGCCGCGGATGTGCCTGTCGCGGCCTTCGCGGTGGATGAAAGGTGCCTGATGGAAGCTTTGCAGCGTCTTGCCGTCCTTCTCCTCGAAGGTGACCGTGACGAGCGTATCCACGCCGGGCTGATCGCGGCCGTCCTCCCAGGCAAAGGTGAAGACGAGGCGCTCGTTACGCGAGATTTCGCGGTACTCGCCGCCCATCCAGCGGTTGCCGAAGGTCGGCGCGGAGATGCAGGCGCGCCATTTGCCGCCGGGCCGGAAGTCGAGCTCGAAATGCGTGCAAGCGAAATCCTTCGGTCCCCACCAGCGCACGAGATGCTCTCGCGATTCCCAGAGGCGGAAAACGAGCGCCACCGGCGCATCGAGCTCGCGCGTAAGCAAAAGCTCGAAGGTCTCAGCTTTTTCGGCCACGGCCGCCTCCCTTGGTAAGCGTGGCGAGATAGGATTCCATGCGGTCGAAGCTGCCGCTCCAGAAGCGGCGATACGTGCCGAGCCAGTCGTCCAGGTCCTTCAGCGGCGCTGCCTCAAGCTTGCATGGCCGCCATTGCGCCTCGCGTCCGCGCGAAATCAGGCCCGCGCCTTCCAGCACTTTCAGATGGCGCGAAACCGCCTGGGTGGTGATCGAGAATGGCGCAGCCAGCTCGTTCACCGTCGCCTCGCCCTTCGAAAGCCGGGCAAGTATGGCGCGCCGGGTCGGGTCGGAGAGCGCGGACAGCGTGTTGCTGAGAGGGTCGAGGCCGGTCATGTTCAACCTGGGTCTTTATAAACTGATCTGTTGACCATAGCGCGAAGCAAAGCACCGTCAACCGGATCGTCCGTATGAAATCAGGCTGCCGCTTCGGCCGCTCCCTGCGGCGGCTCCTCATAGGCCGGCGCCAGCCTGCGGCCAACGGCGAAGCGGAAGAGAAGAAGAAGCAACGCCGACGTAGCCATGATGCCGGCGTGCATGAGCCAGAAAGACGTCGCCGGCATCTTGTCGAATAGGCCCCCGAGCCAGCCGACGAGCAGGTTGCCTGCGAACAAATGCAGATAGTAGATGCCGATCATGACACTGTTCAGTCCTTTCGGCGCGGCGCGCGAATAGAGCGCGAGGCCGACCGGAAGCACATTGGCAAAGCCGAGATCGTTGATGATTTCGAATGCGACGGCCCAGCCCAGGCTGACGGGATGCCCGCTCGACAGGACGAGCATGGAAGCGGCGGCGAGAAGCAGCGGGCCGATCATGCCGAGCGTGACGCCGACGGTGATCTTGATGAGCTCGTCCGGTTCGGGCCAGCGCACGGCCCACCAGCGCCAGAACAAAACCGATACCGCGATCGTCGAGGTGCTGACGATTGACCCGAAGGAGAGGATGTCGGTGACCGGCATGTGCCAGCCGAAAATGACCAGGTTGTAGCTCTTCTCGGCCCAGATCATGTAGGCGTTGAATATCTGGTTGTTCGCGACGAGCCCGAGAGACAGCACCGGCAGCAGGAGAACGAGCAACGCGACGTTGCGCCAGTCGGCGGACGTAAGCGGATTTGCGGTGCTCGTGTCGACTTTTTGCGCGGCCGTCGGCTCGGGCGGCAGATAGCGCCGCCCCGCGAGGTAGATCGAAAGCCCGATCAGCATGCCCACGCCCGCCGCGCCGAAACCCCAATGCCAGCCATAGACTGCCGCGAGCGTGCCGCAGATGAAAGGCGAGCCGATCACCGCGAGCTGGATTCCGAGAAAATAGATCTGGAACGCATCGGCCCGGCGGGGATCGTCGTGCCCGTAGAGATCGCCCAACTGCGAGACGATGTTGCCCTTGAAACAGCCGACGCCGAGCAGGAGACAAAGCAGCGCGAGCAGGAAACTCGCATCAAAGGCCATGAGGAAATGGCCTAGCGCCATCAAGCTGGCGCCGATCGTGATCGCCCAAGTGCGCCCGGTCACGCGATCGGCGAGCAATCCCCCGAAGATTGGCGTCACGTAAACGAAAGCGGTGTATGCGCCGAACGTGTTCGAGGCGACTGCGAGCGGCGAAAGCGGCCCGTAGACGCCTTCGAGAACGTGGCGGTATGCCGTGAATCCAAGCACGTGCCCGACATGGGCGGGCGTCAGCAGCTGATGAAGCATGTAGAGCGTGAGCAGCGACTGCATGCCGTAGTAGGAAAAGCGCTCCCAGAATTCGGTGGCCGAGAGCCAGCCGAGCCCGGCCGGATGGCCGAAGAATATCTTATCCCGCCGTGCCGCGATGTCGCCGGCGCTGTTGTCGACGCTTGTCACTGTCATGTTCCCCGAAAAACGCGGCCAACATAAAGAAGGCCCGGCGGCCCAGCGAGAGCGCTTCGCGCGAAAGTGACAGCCCCGATTGACAGCGCAATGGGACCGTTGTATTCAACCGATCAGTTATCAACTATTTGGTTGAATTCGACATGGCATCCGATCCCCTCAGCGCCACGCTCTTTGCCCTCGCCGACCCGACGCGGCGGGGGCTTCTGGCGCGGCTCGCGACCGGCGACGCGACAGTGACGGCGCTCGCCGAGCCTTACGACATGAGCCTTGCGGCGGTATCCAAGCATCTCAAGGTGCTCGAGAGCGCCGGCCTCATCTCGCGTGCGCGCGAGGCGCAGTGGCGGCCGTGTCATCTGGAAGCCGCCCCCCTGCGCGATCTGTCGGAATGGCTCGATGAGTACCGGCGGTTCTGGGACCGCAGCCTCGACAGCCTCGCCGCCTATCTCGAGACGATGCCCTCGACGCCGAAGCGGAAAGCCAAAGGACGAAAATCATGAGCATGATCGTCGATGCGACGTCGCCTCACGAGGCGATAATCGTCATGACGCGCATCTTCGATGCGCCGCGCGAAAAGGTGTGGGACGCATTCACCAAGCCCGAGCACGTCACGCAATGGTATGGCGGCAAGGGGTTCTCCAATCCGGTCTGCGAGATGGACGTGCGCCCCGGCGGACACTGGCGTCATGTGATGCGCATGCCGAACGGCAGCGAATTCGAGCAGACCTTCGTCTATCTCGAGGTCGAAAAGCCGCAAAAGCTGGTCTGGGAACGCATCGACCGCGAGACGCGCAAACCGGGCGACGGTCCGCCGGCGCCGAGAATGACCGTCACGCTCGAAGATCTGGGGGACAAGACGCGATGGAAGCTCGTCGCGCTATTCCGTTCGCTCGCCGAGCGCGAGCAGGCGGCCGACAGCGGATTTACGGGCGTGATCACCGAGGGTTGCGAGAAGTTCAACGACCTCGTCAAAACGCTCTGACACTTGCGCCAGTTGCGGGCCCTCGATACGCGAATTCGCGGAACGCGAGCACTAAACTAAGAATTGGGTTCCCGTAGTTTTTCGTCGCCGCGTTCCCACGCCAGCAGGCGCTCGCGAAGCTCGCGAAACTCCTGCTCGACGATCTCTCCAAATAAAGGATCGCGCGCTTTGGGGAGGCTGGCCTCAATGCTCTGCCAATCCTCCGGCGTCAGCCTGCTCTGGGCGACGGGAAAGAACCGTTCTTCCTCCATTCTCATGTGCCGGCGCTCAAATTCGATGAAATTGCGGGCGGCACTGACTATCGTGTCGCGAGGCATGACGGCGTCGCGAAACAGCGCATTGATGTTGTCGCGGAATTGACGCACGCGCGCGCCGGTCTCTCGATGCTCCCGCGACAGGTCGCCGATCGCTGACGCGTCCTGCGGATACCTGGCACGCAACAGGCTGAACACCGCATCTTCCTTGGGATGGTGACAACGGTCCGGATAGTCACAAAAGTAGTTGGCGATGCCCTGCAGGATTTCATAGTCGGTGTCGGTCGCCGCCGCCATCGTTTGGATCTGGTGTTCGAGTGCGTCAAGCAAGCGCGCGGAATCCCTATGCTCTATCCTGAGGGCTTCAATCACAGACGACATTTTCGCCTCCGTTAAACGCAACAGGTCCCGGAGACCTTCCTCCAGAACCTCGGGCGCGCGCCCGCGCGCATCCAAAAGCTTCTCACGGTCGCAAAAAGGGTGGTTGATGCAAAGCAACAATGCCGTAAGCACGCCGACGGCGCTGAGATCGCAAAGCGGAATTTCCTGGCACCTGTGGGACAAGCATATTCGGCAGGAGGCGTGAGGGCGGGCGCGTTGCCCCCTCCACCGCCTGCGCCTTGGCTGCGCCCCAGGCAGCGGCGGTCCCCCTCCTTCCCCCAGCTTCGCACGGGGGGTGCCGAGCGCAGCGAAGCGTAGGGGCGACGCTCGCGCGTTGCCTCTACGGTTCCTACGCTGCCGCCAACTCAGGAAACTTCCTGGCCAGCACGCACCAGCATTCGTCGAGGTGCGACTTCACCGCTTCCTGGAATTTGAACCAGTCGGTTTGCGGGAAGCGCTGCGGGTCTTTCCACGTGCATTGCATATGCGTGCCGAAGGCGAGCACATCGCCCGCGATGCCGATGCGGGCCATCATCTCGTCGAAGCGCGTGACGATGTCGGCGCGTTGCTCGATGAAAGCGGCATCGGACCATCGCCCGACGAAATAGTCCGGCACCGCGCTCGCGCCATACGGCTCTGTCAATGCTCGGGCCAAGTAGCGGGCAATCCGCCCGGCGCGCGGCGCGCTCGTCCGCGACGGCGTGCCGATGTCGGCCCGGAGATCGGCCGCAAGGCTCGCGGCGTCCTTTGCCAGATCGGGATCCGGCGCCCCGCCGCGCTTGTAGGCCCGCAGCTTCCGGTAAAGATGATCGGCCGCGTCGAGGAAGCGATCGGCATTGACGACTTCGGGCTCGGCCAGCCGAGCGTCGGTCCAGACGAGATCGGGAATGTCGGGGTCGTGACCCGCGAGCGCGTGACCGATCCGCAAAATCGAAATGCCATCGGCGAACCGTCCCGGCATCTCGTTGAACGGATCGTCCTTGCCCAGGAAGTTCTGATGGGCCCAGGTATCGGCGAAGGCATGAGCGCTGGCGCCGATGCGGTAGAGGTCGTTCGAGCGCAACGCCGTATCCAGCATCTCATTGGCGAGGGCGCTGTTGGGCGTCGTCACCCAGAGGCTTTTGGTACCGTCCTTGCGCCGGGCCCACGGCGCGTCGGGATCGCCCGGGATAAAATGAAAGATCGGGTAGATGCGGGCCGCATGCTTCGGATGCAGAATATCCATTGTCTGCGAGATGGTGCTCTCATAGGCGTAGGGCGAACCCCGGCTCACATCGATCGGAATGTGATTGTCGTCGATCTCCTGCGCGGCCTGCGCGACGATCGCGGCTTCGGCCGGCGGGAAGCCGGCGCGGGCGGCGATCAGATACGTCATGTAGTAGTGAAACTCGATGTCCATCGCGGCCGCCGCGTGAATTGTGGAATCCCTATCTCTTGCTTCGGAATGAGCCGGTCCGCAAGGCAGCGCATTACGCGCCCGGACTGTTTACGAACAAGCGTAGCGTGCCCTCGAAGACAGGTTTCCGGCGCCATTCGTCGTAGCGCGCGTCCCAGGCGCCGGATTTGAGGTCGGCCGCGAGCGTGGCGACAATTCTGGATTGCACCTCTTGCGAAACGAAGCTCCAGGACGATTGCGCGCGCCGTACCGCTGGATCGAGAAATTTCTCGGGACGTGCGTAAAACGCTTCGCGAAAACCGTCCGTGCAGTCGATCGGGATGGGAACGACGCGCATGTCCGTTTTTCCGCCGAGATAGTCGCAGATCAGCGCGTAGGGCGGATCGCGGCGGCGCTCGACGGCCACGATCTCGGGCGCGTAATCCTCGAACCAGTAGCGGCCCAGCCCGTCATGCTCAAAGGCGAGGATCACGATCGGCCCGCGCGCCACGCGTCGCATCTCCTGCAGGCCTTGTTTGAGATCGCGCCACTGATGGACGGTGACCGTCGCCATCGCGGCATCGACCGACCGGTCGTCGAGCGGCAGTTTTTCGGCCGTCGCGTCGATGGCGGGCACGGCATGCGGCGGGCGTTGCGCGCGCATCGCGGAGGATGGCTCGATGGCGATGACGTGGCGGTCCGACGGCTCATAGGATCCCGCACCAGCGCCGACATTCAGCACCGTGCGCGCATCGCCGAGCGCAGCATGCACGAGAGCCGCGATGCGCGGATCGGTCCGCCGCTGCGCTGCATAGCCTCCGTCAAGGGCGCCGTAATCTACATCGCCGGCAATACGCTCGCTCATGGAATCCCGCTCGTCTGGTAGTTTAAACAGTGCGATACTTGTGTGGCAGACACAACCTGCACATTCCGCAACCCGGAGGCGACATGAAATACCGCGAGCTCGGCGAGAGCGACCTGAGGGTTTCGGAAATCTCGCTGGGGTCGTGGCTGACCTATGGCGTCGGCGTCGAGCGCGACAGCGCTACGCGCTGCGTCGACCGCGCCTTCGAGCTCGGGATCAATTTCATCGACACCGCGAACGCCTATGGCCGCGGTGCGGCCGAGAGCTTCCTTGGCGAAGCGCTCGCCAAGCGCAAACGCGACAGCTACGTGCTGGCGACGAAGGTCTTCTTCCCGATGAGCGACACCGACAGAGGCTTGTCAAAAGCGCAGATCGCCAAGCAGATCGACGCTTCGTTGAAGCGGCTGCGCACGGAGTTCGTCGATCTCTACCAATGCCATCGCTACGATTCCGAGACGCCGCTCGAAGAGACGATGCAGGCGTTGAGCGACGTCGTGCGCCAGGGCAAGGCGCGGTATATCGGCTTCAGCGAGTGGTCACCGCAGCAGATCGAGGCCGCGTTCGCGATACCCGGAACGGAGCATTTCGTTTCCAGCCAGCCGCAATATTCGATTCTGTGGCGCAGGCCGGAGCAGAAGGTCATTCCGCTGTGCCGCGAGAAGCATGTGTCGCAGATAGTGTGGTCGCCGCTGGCGCAGGGCGTGTTGACCGGAAAATACCTTCCAGGCGCGCCGCCGCCCGCGGGCTCGCGTGCCACCAACGATGCGATGAGCCAGCCGATCCAGAACTGGCTGCGTCCGGAGGTGTTGAATGCCGTGCAGGCACTGAAGCCGCTCGCCAGGGAAGCCGGCTGCTCGCTGACGCAGTTCGCGCTGGCGTGGGTGCTGCGCGAGCCGAACGTGGCCTCGGCCATCGTCGGCGCGAGCCGGCCCGAGCAACTCGACGAGAACGCGGCCGCATCCGGACTGACGATCGATCCGGCGCTGTTTGCGAAAGCGGAGGCGCTGGTGGCGGGCGCGACGCGGGCGACGTAGCGCGCTCAGATCGCGAACGTTTCTCCCAGCAAGGTCTCGGACAAAGCCCACAATTTTCGAGCCGCTTCGGGGTCGATCGCCCACGGACGCACGCCGCTCATGCGGCTGTCGTCGGCGGCGGCGGCTTCGGCTACGTTGCAATCTTCGCAATAGACGCCGCCGCCCGCATTCAGCAGCGCCGACGTCGCCGCCCAAGTCGCCGTCGCCGCACCCTGCGCCGGCGACTTGAAGCGCTCATTGACCTTGCCGTCGGCATCGACCCAGCCGAAGGCGCGAATTCGTCCTGGCTCATGTCGCGCTGCAGTTCCGTCATTATGCCGCCAGGATGGACCGCATAAGCGAAGACGCCCTTTGGCTCAAGCCGGCGGTTGAGCTCGACCGCGAACAGCGAGTTCGCCGTCTTCGACTGCCCATAGGCTTCCCACTTGTCGTAGGGACGATTGGTGAAATTCGGATCGTCGAAATTCACGGGCGAACGCCGATGGCCGATCGAGGACAGCTCGACCACCCGTGCGCGGCTCGCCTTCAGCAGTGCCGGCACGAGCGTGCAGGTCAGGAGCATGTGACCGAGATGATTGGTGCCGAATTGCGACTCGAAGCCGTTGCCGACGCGGCGCTCCGGCGTCGCCATGATACCGGCATTGTTGATCAGAAGATCGAGCGCACGGCCCGAAGCAACGAAGTCTTTCGCGAAGCGGCGCACGCTGGCGGCGTCGCCGAGATCCAGCGCGGCAGTTTCGACTGCGGCGTTTCCTGTCGACTTGCGTATATCGGCCGCCGCGGCCTCGCCCTTCTCTTTCGAGCGCACCGGCATCACCACGCGCGCGCCGGCCTTTGCCAGCGCCCGCACCGTTTCAAAGCCGAGACCGGCAGAGGCACCGGTGACGATGGCGGTCCTGCCCGCGAGATCTATGCCGGCCAGCACCTCCTGCGCGGTGGAGTGTGCGCCGAAAGGCGAGTTCACGGGTTTCTGGGCGAATGGCATGGAATCCCCGCGCGTTTTGTCGGTTCTGGTTCAGGACAGGTGCAGGCACCCGTTCGTCGCTGATCGCATCGCCGATGGCGTGCCTGACGTCGCCCAATGTCGCACGATCCCGGGCGAATGACACTTCGAAGCCGTCCGGCGTGGCCAGCGTCTTCTGCGCTCTCCACCCTGCATTCGATCTGCCAATCTCCCGTTTGGTAAACTATGCTAGGTCGTTGTTCGCGTAGTGGCGGCGCAATGCCCTGGGCGCGATGCGCGGCAGGCTCATCACGCGGCCAAGTCTGCGCAATGACGCGGCGCCGCGTGCACGAGTCCCCCTATGACATCGCCAGTGGGCTTGGGGAGGAAGGTCTCGCCGCGTTCACTCAACTCCAGGTCATCAATATCGCCCGCGTTTAACGCGGCTGGTCCGGGCGCTGTCCAACTCCTCCGGCCGGAGGCATCGGGCCACCAGCACATTTGCCTCGGTTCCCATTTTGGAACCATCGTCCCCTTTCCGCGTTTTCCCGGTTCGAGGGGGGCTTTTCATGCGGGAAAAAAGGGGCTGGGACGCGCTGTGCGTTGTCCTGGGCTTGGCCTGTGCGGCCGGACCGGCGCGGGCGCAAGAGGTCGCGAGCTCGGATTACAGCCAGCTCTCCATCGAGCAGCTTGAGAACGTCGCCATCACCTCGGTTTCCAAACGGCCTGAACCGCTGAGCGCGGCGGCCGCATCCATCTTCGTCATCTCCGCAGACGACATCCGGCGCTCGGGCGCCAGCAGCCTGCCGGAAGTGCTGCGCCTCGCCCCCAATCTCGAAATCGTGCGGATGAATGCCTTCGCCTATGCGATTACGGCGCGCGGATTTAATTCTCCGGAATCTTCCAACAAGCTCCTCGTGCTCGTCGACGGACGCAGCGTCTACTCGCCGCTCGCCAGCACGGTGTTCTGGGAGAATCTCGATATCCCACTCGAGAACATCGAGCGGATCGAGGTCGTCAGCGGTCCCGGCGGAACGCTCTACGGCGCCAACGCCGTTAACGGCGTGGTCAATATCATCACGCGCAATTCGGCCGACACGCAGGGGCCGATGCTCAGCGCCGGCGCCGGTCCGAACGACCAGGTCGTGACGATGCGCTATGGCGGCGCGATCGCCGACGCGGCGACGTTCAATGTCTATGCAACGGGCTTCAATCGGGCGAGCACCGATCCCGTCTCGCCGAGCGATCAGTCTAGGACCGAGTGGGCGGGCTACGAAGGCGGCTTCCGCTTCGATGCTGCCGACGGCCCGGAGACCTACTCGTTCGAAGGGTCGATCTACGACAACCGGACGACCGACGTGTTCATCGAGCGCGCCTGGGGCGGCAACGTGAACGGGAGCTGGGATCATGCCTTCCTGGACGGCTCGACGCTTCAGGTTCAGGCCTATGCCGACGACAGCGTGAGGACCGAGCCCGGCGTCGTGGACGAGCTTGCGACCTACGACCTGTTGGCGCAGCACACGACGTCGCTCGGCTGGAACGACAACTTCGTCTGGGGCGGAGAATTCCGGTTCTGGCGCGAGGCCTTCTATTCGGCCGGTCCCTTCCTCTTCGCCAACCCCGTCAGCACGATCACCCTGGGCAGCGCCTTCGCCCAGGACCAGATCGCCATCGCAGACGACCTGAAGCTCACGCTGGGAATGAAGGCGGAGTACAACAGCTATTCCGGCTTCGATCCGATGCCGGACGTGCGGCTGGCGTGGCAAGCCGCCCCGCAGACACTGCTCTGGGGCGCGGTCTCGCGCGCGGTGCGTACGCCGTCGAAGATCGACCGCGAGCTGCAGGACAGCGGCATCCTCATTCCGTCGCCGAATTTCGACTCTGAAAACGTCATTGCCTACGAGCTAGGCTATCGCGGCGAGATCACGCCACGCGTGTCGTTGTCGGTTTCGCTGTACTACAACCGGTATGATCAGCTCAGAAGCGACGAGCTCTCGCCGGGATTTGCGCTGCCCATACAGCTGGGCAACGGCCTCGCCGGCAACACCTATGGGGCGGAGACCTGGGGAAATTACACGGTCACGGACTGGTGGCGGCTAAGCGCCGGCTTCAACTGGTTACACAAGGATCTGCACCTCAAGCCAGGACATACCGACATTTCCCTCGGACAATCCGCCGGTCAGGATCCCGCCTACCAGGCCCAGCTGCGTTCGCAGATGGATTGGGGCCGCGATCTCGAAACCGACCTGATGTTTCGCGCCATCGGCAAAGTAACTCGGTCTTTCACCGGCGGTCCCATTGCCCTTGTTCCCGCTTATGTCGAAGCTGACGCCCGCGTCGGCTGGCGCGTTACCGACTCGCTCGAGCTCTCGCTGGCCGGCTACAACCTACTGCACGCGCGGCATCTGGAGGCGAACGACCCCTCCACTTACCCCGAGCAATCTATCGAACGTTCGTTCCTGGTGACTTTGCGCAAGAGCTTTTGACATGCGCGGCGCGGCATCGCTCGTTCGAAGCGTGGCCGCGGCCGGCATCGCGGTCACGATCTTGTGCGGACACGCCGTGGCGCAGGGGTCCGTCGAGTACGCAGTCAAGGGCGCGTTTCTCTACAAATTCCTGCCGTTCGTCGACTGGCCAACTTCCGCTTTCCCCGCAACCGAAAGCCCGTTCACCCTCTGCATCATGGGCGACGATCCGTTCGGGCCGGCGCTCGACCGCGCGCTGGCGAGCCAGCGAGTCGGCAATCGCGCGATCACGCTGCGGCGGATCACATCGCCCGAGGCGGCCGGATACTGCCAAGTGGTATTCATCGGCACCGACGACCCCGGGCGGGAAGGCGACGCGTTGCGCGCGCTGGCGGGACGGCCGATCCTGACAGTCACCGATTTGGGAGCACCGCAGTCGGGCATGATCGCGTTCGCGATCGAGGACAATCACATCCGCTTCGACATCGACGATGAGGCCGCGGCGCACAGCGGGCTCGGCATAAGCTCGAAGCTGCTGAGCCTTGCGCGTTCCGTGAAACCGCGGGGAGGCGCGCCATGATCGCCCGCGCGCCCGTCATGCAATGGCGCTTGACGGCCACGGCCGCGCTGCTGGCGGCAGCCGTCCTGATTTTCTCCGGCGTCGGCATGGCGCTGTACGAGGAACAGCTCTATCGCCTTCAGCAGAGCAAGGACCTGACGGAGCAGGCCTCGATCCTGGCCGCCAGCGTCACCGCGGCGCTCACATTCGACGACAGCAAGGCAACGCAGGAATACGTCAACGCGCTACAGGCAAACCCGGAACTCGTGGCCGGCGGTGT
The DNA here is from genome assembly GCA_963802815.1 of uncultured Alphaproteobacteria bacterium. GTDB lineage: Bacteria > Pseudomonadota > Alphaproteobacteria > Micropepsales > Micropepsaceae > Rhizomicrobium. The sequence continues at coordinate 178,584 of CAWDKN010000005.1, read as the reverse complement.
CTATGACGGCACCAACCGGATAGTCGCGCAATTCTCGCGCGGCCACCGCCTGCCGTCCAAGCTGCCGGCGGTCTCTGCGGCCGCGCCGTCCGGCTATCTGGATGTATCGAGCCCCGTCATCGTGAACCATGCCCGCATCGGCAACGTCTATCTGCGGGCGAATGCCGAGCCCATGGGCCGCAAGATTGCGCGCTATGCCGGCATTGGGCTGCTCATGATCATGGGTGCGCTGGTGCTCGCCGTCCTCGCTATGTCGCAGGACGCGCTCAACCGCGCGAATTCCGAGCTCGAAACGCGCGCGCTGGCACTGTCGGAGGTCAATCGCCGCCTCGAGATCGAAATGGAAGAACACCGCAAGACCGAGGAGGCGCTGCGCCAGAGCATCAAGATGGAAGCGATCGGTCAGCTCTCCGGCGGTATCGCCCACGACTTCAACAATCTTCTGATGATCGTCAAAGGCAATCTGCAGCTGCTGCGCCGGCGGCTCGCCAAGGGAACGACGGTCGGAGTCGAGCGCTATATGGAATTGGCCGACGAAGGATTGCAGCGGGCAGCGAACCTGACGCAACGCCTGCTCGCCTTTGCGCGACGCCAGCCCCTCGTCGCGGCGCCGGTGAATTTGAGCGAGCTGGTGTCGGGCATGACCGATCTTGTTCGCCATTCCGTCGGCGAAGGGGTCGAGACGAAGACGCTGCTGAACGCCAGATGGCGCACGCTTTGCGACGCCAATCAGATGGAGAACGTGATCCTCAATCTCGCCATCAATGCGCGCGACGCCATGCCCGGGGGCGGCACGCTCACGATCGCGACACGCGACGTGACCAACGCCACCGCACCCGAGGGCGCCGACGGTTTCATTCCCGGCGACTATGTCGAGCTTTCCGTAAGAGACAGCGGCACAGGCATGTCGGACGAGACGCGAAAGCGCGCGATAGATCCGTTCTTCACCACCAAGCCGCTCGGACGCGGCACCGGTCTCGGCCTGAGCATGACCTTTGGTTTCGTCCGCCAGTCCGACGGCTATCTGGACATCGAAAGCACGCCCGGTGCGGGCACAACGATCCGAATTCTCATGCCGAAGCATGTCGGCGCGTAAAGGGGAGCAAATGCGATGAGCCTGGACACGACACCGGCGGACGCGGGAACCATCCTGGTCGCCGAGGACGAAGCGCTGCTGCGAAGCGTCGCCGTCGAGATGCTGCGCGACGAAGGCTTCACCGTGTTCGAAGCCGCCGACGGCGCCGAGGCCCTCGACATCCTGCGCGCCCATCCCGGCGTGCAGCTCCTGATCTCCGACATCAAGATGCCGCGCGTGAGCGGCTACGAGCTCGCCGAGGCGGCTCTCTCGCTCATGCCCCAGCTGAAAATTCTCCTGATGACGGGGTACACCCAGACGCCGCCGCCACCGGCCATCGGCGCCGCCGGCATCCCCACCCTGCACAAGCCGTTCGAGCTGGCCACGCTTTGCGACCTTGCCGGAGACATGCTGGGTCGCGGCGGCAAGGACGCTGAGCCCGGCGGCACCTGAACGCGCCTGCATCGGCGCGGCAAGACGGCATCGGCAAAAAGCGTTAAATAGCCGCGCGGGACAATCGGGGCGGAAATGATCACGATTTTTTGCGCGCTGGCGAGCGCGGCCGGCTTCTATCTCTCCCTCAATCTCGGCGATGCCTGGCCGCTGGCCTGGCTTGCGCCTATCCCCGTGTTGTGGCTCGCCTTCGGCGAGACGCGACGCTGGACCGTCTTCGCCGCCGCATGGGCGTCCTATGCGATCGGCTGTTGCAACATCCTTCCTGCGTATGGGCAGATCATGCCGCCGGTCGTGATCGCGATCGCGTTGACGGTGCCCGCGCTCTTCTTCGCCGTTTCGGTCTTGGCCGCGGCGAGACTTGCTTCACGCATCGGGCCGCTGACCGGCGTATTGGCCTTCGCCACGTTCTGGACGTCGTTCGACTACCTTGCGTCGCTGACGCGCAATGGCACGGAGTTGTCGCCTGCCTACAGCCAGGTCGGCGCGCCGTTCCTGATCCAGGGTGTCTCGCTGTTCGGGCCGTTTGTCGTTACCTTCCTGCTGGGCCTTGTCGCTGCCGGCATCGCAACAAGCCTGCGCAAGCGGACGCTGGCGCCCGCCGTCGTCGCGATCGCCGTCTTCGCCGCCAACGCAGGGTTCGGCGTCCTGCGGATTTCCGACGCACCGCCGACGCCCGAATTGCGTGTTGGACTCGCCGCGGACGATTCACGCGAGCGCGCCTCTTTGCTGGCAAAACAGGACACGGCGCTGGACGCGGTGGATGCTTATGCCGCGACTGTCCCGGCCCTCGCACGCGACGGCGCGAAGCTCATCGTCTTCCCCGAGAAGCTTGCGGTGCTGATGCCGCAATGGAGCAAGATTGCGGATTACAGGTTGTTGAGTGCCGCGCGTTCGAACGGTGTCGAAATCGTCATCGGCGTCGACGATCGCGGCACGGCGCGCCGCAACGCGGCACTCATTTTTCCGGCGGACGGCAGCGAGCCGCAGGCCTACTTCAAGCGCCGCATGGTCGAAGGCCTGGAAGACGGATTCGTCCCCGGCGGTGGCAATTTCGTGCAACCCGACAAGACCGGCGTCGCGATCTGCAAGGACATGGACTACCAGGCGATGCTGCGTAGCGATGCGCGACTGGGCCATCCGACATTGCTCGCCGTGCCGGCGTGGGACTTCGGACTCGACGGCTGGTGGCACGCGCGGCTCGCCATCATGCGCGGAGTCGAGAACGGCTTTGCCGTCGCGCGCGCGGCCAAAGACGGACTCCTCACGCTCAGCGACGCTTATGGCCGCGTGCTGGCGCGCAAGCCTACGAGCCCGAGCGGAATGGTGACGCTTGTGGGAAGTCTTCCGCGCGGTCCCGGCGACACGCCGTACCAGCATATCGGCGACGCCTTCGCCTGGGCGTGTGTTGCGGCGTCGATCGGGCTGGCCGGATTTGCGGTGCTCAAACGGTCCTGAGCAACCGATCGCGCCGCGCGAGGAGAAAACGGCGCTCCGCCGTCGCCGGGCCAAGTGCGAGCGCCGCGTCATAGGCATCGCGCGCATCGTCTGCGCGCCCCGCGCGGCGCAGCAGATCGGCATGCACGACATGGAACGGCAGGAAGCTCACGAGCGCGCCGGCCTCGACCGCCGCTAGCGCGGCGAGCGCCGCGTCGATGCCTTCGACCTCCGCCAGCGCAACGATCCTGTTCAGGCGCACGATCGGATCGTCGCGTTCCTCCAGCAACATGTCGTAGAGCGCGAGAATGTCGTTCCAGGGCGGCGGCGTGTCGAGACTGTCGCGCGCGCACCAGGCGCGATGAATTTGCGCCTGAACCACGCGCGCACCGATCGGACCCAGCGCGATTGCCCGCGTCTGGTACACGTTCGCCGCCGCGATGAGCGTACGGTTCCACAACGCGGGATCCTGGTCGGACAAAGGCACCATGATGCCGTCGCGATCGACGCGGGCGGGACGGCGCGCCTCGGCGAAGCGTACGCTGGCCGCGAGCGCGTGCACATCGGCATCGTCGCCGACGAGCTCTGCGAGAATCCCGCTGAGCGACAGAACTTCCGCCGCGTAGCTGGCGTGCGGTCCCGCGCCCGCGGCATCCTCATGCGCCTTCGCATATGCCACTTCGAGCGTGGAAAGCACGGCATCGAGCCTGTCGCTCCAGGCGTCCGGTCCAGGCACTTCGAAGGGAACGCCGGCGTCGGCGATCTTCCGCTTGGCGCGCGTCAAGCGCTGTGCCAGCGCCGTGTCCGAGACGAGGAAGGCGTGCGCGATCTCTTCCACCGAAAGCCCGCAGACGAGGCGCAAGGTCAACGCCGCGCGCGATTCCGGCGCGACCGCCGGATGGCAGCAGACGAAGATGAGGCGCAGGCGCTCGTCGGGAATCATGGTGGAATCGTCCATCAGGCGTTCTTCCGCGGTCGGCTCAGGCGCATCGGCATCGGGCACGAGGCGCTCGCGCGTGCGCCGTTTGCGGATGGCGTCGTAAGCGGCTCGCTGCGCCACGCGGTAAAGCCAGGCGGCGGGATCGCCCGGCATGCTGTCCGCGCGCCAGGCCTCGACGGCGCGGGCACAGGCTTCGGCGAAAGCCTCTTCGGCCAGATCGAGATCGCGGAAGCGGGCGGCCAGCGCTGCAACAATGCGGCCGCCCGCTTCGCGCGCGATGAGGTCGAGACAGGTCCCGGTCAAGCACCACCCAGCACGGGCCGGATTTCGATCGCGCCGTCCTGCAGCACGGGGATCTTCCTGGCGATTGCTATCGCGGCGTCGAGATCCGGCGCCTCGATCAGGTAGAACCCGCCGAGTTGCTCCTTGGTTTCCGCAAACGGTCCGTCATGCACGGTCTTCGCACCCGCCTTGGTGCGCACGGTCGTGGCGACAGTCGTCGGCTGAAGACCCGCGCCCCCGAGCCGTGCCGCACCGAGCTCCTGGTTGAACGCCATGTGCTTGGAAACGATTTCCTGCATCGCCGGGCCGCCCTTGCCTGGACCGTAGATGCGCTCGTCCTCGTAAATCAACATCATGTACTTCATGGGAAAATTCTCCGGTTGCGATCGCGTCATTGCGATCCTGTGCCCGATAGACGCGCGAACCCAACCGTATACGACAGGAAGCACGAAATTTTTTTCGCACCCCACGCGAGGCGAAATTCGCGCTATATCAAGCGCTAGAGACAGGCCCCGCCGTCCGCTCGGCGGCGCCCGGCCGCGAAAACATTCGATACCCCCGGTCGGATCGGCGCTCGCCCACCGTCCTCGGGGTCCACGACGGAGGAAGCCCGACATGACAGACACGGCGGACAACCGCGAACTCGTTCTGACGCGCCTGATCGACGCGCCGCGCGGCGCTGTCTATCGCTGCTGGACCGAGGCCGAGCTGTTGAAAAAGTGGTTCGCACCCAAGCCGTACACCACCCCGAACGCCGAGCTCGATGTCCGCCCCGGCGGCGCCAGTCTCGTCGTGATGACCGGGCCGGACGGGCAGGAAATGTCGAACCGCGGCGTCTATCTCGAGGTCCAGAAGAACGAGCGCATCGTCTTCACGGATGCCTTTACCAGCGCCTGGGAGCCGTCGCAGAAACCGTTCATGACGGTGGTCCTGACTTTTGCGGATGAAGGCGGAAAGACCCGCTATACCGCGCGCGTGAAGCACTGGACCGTCGCCGACCGTGACGCGCACGAGAAGATGGGCTTCGAGACCGGCTGGGGCCTCTGCACCGACCAGCTTGCGGCGCTCGCCAAGACGCTTTGAAGGGCAGCCTTCGCCGGCGCGGTTGCCCCGCCACGCCATCGCGAATTAGGCTCGGCCGGTATTGAACGGGGCCCTTCATGCACCATCCCGATGCGACGACGTTCGACGGCGGCTGCACCTGCCGCGCGGTGCGCTATCGCATGACCAGCCCGCCCATGTTCGTGCATTGCTGCCATTGCCGATGGTGCCAGCGCGAGACGGGCTCCTCCTTCGCGCTCAATGCGATGATCGAGGCCGACCGGGTCGAACTCCTGGCAGGGGAGCCCGAGACCGTGATGACGCCGTCCAACAGCGGCAAGGGCCAGAAGATTGCACGTTGTCCGCATTGCTGCGTCGCGTTGTGGAGCAACTATGGCGGCGGCGGCGACCTGATCCGCTTCGTCCGCGTCGGCACGCTCGACGAACCCGGCGCGATCGGGCCCGACATCCATATCTTTACGATGTCGAAGCAGCCGTGGGTCGTGCTGCCGCTGGGGATGCCCGCCGTGCACGAATATTACGACAGCAAGATCTACTGGCCGCCGGAGAGCCTGGCGCGCCGCAAAGCGGCGACGGGGCGGTAGTCCCTCCGGCGATTGTGCTTCGGCGATAATTTTAACGCGGAGGCCGCCGAGGAACGCGCGGTGGTCGCAGGGGTATTCTGCGCCCTTTGTCGGCGGGCGCGACGCGCCTTTAAGTTGGTTGGCGCGCAAAGCGCGCCGATCAGAGTCTTGGTTGTAGGCTTCGCTGATTGCGAAGAGCACCAAATCCCCCCGCGACCACCGCGTGTTCCTCGGCGGCCTCCGCGTTGAAACTATCTGCACTTGCACAGCGTGCCGGTCAGGACTCTAGCATGGCCTCAATGAACGCGCTTGGTCCCGCAAAGAACTCCCGCATCATGCGATAATGATCCGTCTCCTCCAGCTTGACCGGCTCGAAGCCGTATTTGCCCATGCGCAACAGACATGCGTTCGGACAGGCCATGAGCAGCGGCGAATGCGTCGCCATGATGACCTGTGCCGTGCCCGACTGATCCAGGGTGCGCAGCACCTTCAGGAGCTCGATCTGGCGCGAAGGCGAAAGTGCGGATTCGGGCTCGTCAAAGATGAACAGTCCCTGTCGCTGGCAACGTTCCTCGAAGAAACGCAAAAAGCCTTCGCCATGCGAGTGCGAAAGAAAATCAGGCGGAGCCTGGGCAGCATCAAGCGCCGCGGCATCGAGGTATCGCGCCACCGAGAAAAAGCTCTCGGCGCGGAAAAACCAGCCGCTGGTGATCTTCGGCAGCCAACTCGCGCGCAATGCGGTCGACAATTTTCCGCCCATCGTCTCGACGGCGCGAGAGTGATCGACAGGCATGTATCCTTTACCGCCGCCGGCCTCGTCGTAGCCAGCGAACACAGCGATGCCTTCGAGCAACGTCGATTTTCCCGCACCGTTCTCCCCCACGATGATCGTAATCGCCTTGTCGAATTCCAACTCGAAGCCGTCGCGAAGAAACGGCAAGCAGAACGGATAGGCCTCGGCGTCCTCTACACGCGTCTGATCCAGCCAGACCCGCTTCAGATAGGGCGCGGGCAAGCGGATTGGACGATTTCGTTTCGATCCCATGAGTTTTGCCGGGTGAGAAGTGGCTGGGGCAACCGAACCGTACCGCATTCGGGGGCGGCGTTACGAGGTGCGCGCAAGTCTTGTCAGCGCCTCGCGGGCGAGCGTGCGGGTCAGCTCGCCCGCAGGCAGCGCGCGGCCGAGACAGGCGGCCTGGCCGGACCAGAGGTTGATGAAATCGCCCGAGACGGATTCGCTCTTGGCGCGCAGCGGCGAAAGCGCTCCGGCTGCGAGCGGGAATTGCGGCGTGTCGTCCGCCATCGGTCCGATCTCGCGCATCAGGCGATTGACGATGCCGCGCGCCGGCCTGCCGGTGAAGAGATTGGTCATGGCGGTGCTGTCATCCGTTGCCGTCTTCAGCGCCTCGCGATGCGCGGGCGCGATCTTCGCTTCCGCCGAGAAGAGATAGGCGGTTCCGATCTGCACCGCCGAGGCGCCGAGCGCGAAGGCGGCGACGATGCCGCGCGCATCGGCGATTGCGCCGGCCGCGATCACCGGGACCTTCACCGCATCGACGACTTGCGGCACCAGCGCGAAGGTGCCGACCTGGGTCGAGATGTCGAGGACATTGTCGGTCAGAAAAAGCCCGCGATGGCCGCCCGCCTCCGCCCCCATGGCGATGATGGCGTCGCAGCCATGCGCTTCGAGGAATTGCGCTTCGGCGACCGTCGTGGCCGAGGAGACGATCTTCGCTCCCGTGGCGCGGACGCGATCCAGCAGCGTCTGCTCGGGCAAGCCGAAATGAAAGCTGACGACCTCGGGGCGGTACTCTTCGACGATCCTGCAATAGGCGTCGTCGAAGGGCGCGCGGGCCGAGGTTGGAACCTCCATCTCGGGATCGAGGCCGAGCTCCACATAGTAGGGTGCAAGCCGCATGCGCCAGGCGAGATCGCGCGCCGCATCGAAAACGGGCGGCACATGACAGAAGAAATTGAGATTGAGCGGCCGGCGCGAATTCCCGCGAACCATATCGACCGCGCTACGCGCCTGGTCGGGGCTGAACAGGGCGCAGGGCAGCGAACCCAGCCCGCCCGCTTCGCTGACGGCAGCGGCCATTTCGGGCGTACTGGCGCCCGCCATCGGCGCCTGGATGATCGGGAGCGAGATGCCGAAGAGATCGAGGATGCGATGGTCGGGCCAGTCGCTCATGCGCGCACCCGCTAAGCCCTTGCGCGGCGCCGTGCGATCATCAGCATCTGCGCGCGTTCCTCGAGCTCCATCGCGGCCTCGATGCTGCCCGCGTCGAGCGTCGCGTCCAGCGAACGCTTGGTGAGACGCAAGGCATCCGGCTGCGCCTCCAGCATGGCGCGCGCGAGCATCATGCCGTGTTCTTCCAGCGCGCCATCCGGCATGACGGAGGAGACGAGTTCCGTCGCAAGCGCGTCGGCGGCGTTGATCGGCCGGCTGGTGAGCAGCGCTTCGCGGGCGCGCGAGATTCCGATCGTCCGCTGCAGTCGCCAGCTCGCACCAAGTTCCGCGCCCGACAACCCGACCTTGATGAAGGCGGTGTGAAAGCTTGCCGACTTGCCTGCAGCGATGATGTCGCTGGCGAGCGCAAGCGCGAGACCTCCACCCGCCGCGGCGCCGTGCACGAGGGTGACGATCGGCTGCGGACAGGCGCGCATCGCCTTCATCAGGTCGCGCAACGTCCAGTCGCCGTTGGGTCCGTCCTGCAGCGCATCGGGCTGCCCCGCGGCTTTCAGGTCGGCGCCGGCGCAGAATGCGCGGCCCGCGCCGCGCAAAATGAGGACGCGGATCTCCGCGTCGCGCCGCAGCCCTTCGAAATGCGCAAGCAGGCGCTCGGCCAGAGGCTGGTTGAGCGCGTTGAGGCGATGTGGGCGATTCAGCGTCAGGCGCTGGATTTCTCCGATCGTTTCGACCAGCAGGATTTCGGCATCTTCGCTCATGAACTGTGTCCTTGCGTCGGGAGCGCCATCATGCACGTCGCGGCGCCGCCGGCCCAGCCGGGCGCACCGTAAACTTCGCGCCGGAACGCCTCAATTCGCGATCGAAATATCGCTCGCGGCGCAGCAGACGGCTATAAGCTTCGCCAAACGCCATAAGACGAACCTTGGGGAGTAAGATGACAGACGTGATGCAGGCCTCCTCGCTGGGTGAGGTAATCAGGCTGCAGGGAGAGTTGCGAGGCGACGCGCCCGCGTTCCAGTTCGAGGGCCGCACCACGAGCTATGCGGAACTGGACGCGCATACCAACCAGGTCGCCAATGGATTGATTGCCGCGGGCCTGAAGAAGGACTTGCGCGTCTGCTATGTCGGCAAGAATAGCGATTACTATTTCGAAGCCCTGCTCGGCGCGGCGAAGATGGGTGCGGTGATGGCGCCGGTGAACTGGCGCCTGGCTCCGCCCGAGATCGTCTACATCATCAATGACTGCAAGGCGGAAGCGCTTTTCGTCGGCCCGGAATTTACCCACCTGGTGCGAAAGATCCTGCCGGAGCTCCCCACCGTGCGCCTTGTCGTCGCCATGGAAGGGGGCGCTCCGGAATGGAAGGCCTTCGAGCCATGGCGCAACGCACGGAGCGCGAAAATGCTGGAGGCGGGGATTGGCTACCAGGATGTCGTCCTGCAGCTCTACACCTCCGGGACGACCGGCCGGCCGAAAGGGGCCATGCTGCGGCATTCCAATTTTCTCGGGCCTCGCCGTCTTCCGGCCGAACAGATTCCGGCGTGGAACAGCTGGACCACGGACGATGTGAGCCTCGTCGCCATGCCGGTTTTCCACATCGGCGGCTCGGGATGGGGCCTCGCAGGGGTGATGAACGGCGCCACGGGCGTTGTCGCGCGCGAGTTCGATCCCAACCGCGTCCTCGATTTCATCGAGGCGGACAAGATCACGAAGTTCTTCATGGTGCCGGCGGCGCTGCAGATCGTCGTGCGCTCGCCGCGCGCGCGCGAGGTCGACTATTCGGCGATCAAGTACATCATGTACGGCGCCTCGCCCATTCCGCTCGAGCTGCTGCGCGAATGCATGGACGTGTTCGGCTGCGGCTTCGTGCAAATGTACGGCATGACCGAGACGACGGGAACGATCGTGGCGCTGCCGCCGGAGGACCACGATCCGAAGGGCAACGAGCGCATGCGTTCGGCAGGAAAGCCCCTTCCGGGCGTGGAGGTGGTCGTGCTCGACGACAACGGAAACCGCCTGCCGCCGCGACAGGTGGGTGAAATCGCGACGCGCTCGCTGCACAACATGGCGGGCTACTGGAACATGGATGAGGCGACGGCCAAGACCATCGACAAGGACGGCTGGCTGCGCACGGGCGACGCGGGCTACATCGACGAGGACGGCTATGTCTACATCCACGATCGGGTGAAGGACATGATCATCAGCGGCGGCGAAAACGTCTACCCGGCGGAGGTGGAGAACGCGATCTTCGGCCATCCCGACGTCGCCGACGTCGCCGTCATCGGTGTTCCCGATCCCAAATGGGGCGAAGCGGTGAAGGCGATGGTGGTGAAGAAGCCGGGCCGCAACCCCAGCCCTGAGGACATCATCGCCTATGCCCGCGAACGGATCGCAGGCTTCAAGGCGCCGAAATCGGTAGACTTCATCGAAGCGCTCCCGCGCAATCCCTCGGGCAAGATCCTGCGGCGCGAGCTGCGCGAGCCTTTCTGGGCGGGAAAAGATCGCCGCGTGAACTAGCGTCAATTGCCAGCCAGAGGCGGCCCCTTCAAGATGATGTCGCCGCCGTCGGTAACGACAATCTGACCCACAGACGACATCGACTGATGAGCGAAATCGTTCAACGGCTTTGCCACTACCCCCAGTTGGCATCTCACCGGTGAGCTTGTGAGCCGCTGAGTTAAGGCGTTCTACGTTCACGCTGGCGGTCGCCTTGTGCCGGCTCTGGCGCCTGCACAATCAGCTGACGGCACAGCCCATCCCCAAACGACCGGCACACATGAAAGATTTGTAAGCTGTCGAAAATATGGAAATTGCCCCACATTTTGGCGGAGGGGGGTCAATTTTCATGACACGACTTTCCGAGTGGGGCGATTTCTATGCCTTGCTAAGCGATGCGGAGCTGGCGCGCATGCGCGCCAATCCGCATTTGCGCCAAGCGGCCGAGCACATCTCGCGCGGCGCCATCGCCCATTACGAATCGATGGACGGCTTCAATCGTTGGATTCTGAAGGATATCGGGACGAGCTGCACCGCGCTGATCGCGTTGTCGTTGGCGCAGTCGCCGGAGGGATTGACCGCAACAAAATTGATGTCGGTTTGCGTGGCGAAGCACCAGGCCAGCCGCGGCCGCGTCCGTGTTTTCCTGGAGAAATGCCTGAAGCAGGGCGTGATCCACATCGAAGCCGGCAACGGGCAATGGACGCGCCGTCCGCTGACCGCCGGACCCGGATTGATCATGGGCCTTCGCTCACGTGCGATGGTTGAATACGAAGCGCTCGCAATTCTCGACCCCGGCGCCGCTTCGCTTGCGAAAGTGTGCGCTGACGACCGGCTGTTCCTGCGCATGATGCTGTTTTTGGGGTTCTTCTCCGAATTCCGGCCGGACATCTATTTCAACCATCCTGCCAATCCGCCGATGAACCTGTTCCTGCAACGCGACGCCGGGATGTATATTCTTCACGATCTGGTTCGCAACCAGCCGCGCGAACGGGAACGCTTCCTGGATCGCGCGCGCATCTCGCGATACGCGCTTGCCGCCAAGTTCGGCGTGTCGCGCCAGCACATCAACCGACTGCTCGGCGACGCCGAGAAGGCAAGGCTCCTGTCGCTCGCCGCGGAAGATACTGTCGTCTTTTCTGAAGCGCTGGAGGATTCGCTGTTGTATCAGACGGCAATCCTCGCGCAGTGGCTGAAGGTCAGCACGCTGGCGGCAATGTCGGATATCGCTCTAGCAGCATGAATCGACTCCCGCGGCGGCCGCATTTTTCAAAAAAGTACATATTGTTGGCGCGCGCCCACCGCGCCAGAGTTCCATCGGAGCGGGCGAAATGGGAAGCGTCGTTTCGGCGGCGCGGCCGAAGGGAGATTTTGACGTGAGGAAATTCTCGAAACTTCTTGTTGCGGCGTTGATTGTAGCCCCGGTTTCGGCCGAGGCCGGTGGTGGTACACCCACCAATCCCGTATCCGGACAAGCCGTCTTGGCCCCCGGACAACAATTGAACCTGGACACGGGCAAGGTCGGCCAGATTGGCGGCAATATCGAATTCCGACTTATCGGCAATGAGTATTTCGTCGTAGCCCTCGAGGGAAATCAGATGGGTATGGCCGGAACGATCCCCGGCCCCTACAACGGCAATTACGCGCCGTGCACGGCATCGAAATTGAACGAGCCGAAGGTTTCCGTGGCGCAGAACTATTTCTTTTGCGTCTTTACGTCGTCGCAGAACCTCGTCGCCTACAATTTCGCCTGGGTGAAAAAGCCGTCGCTGACCTCGAATGCGGTGTTGCTCGGCTTCAGCTACGAGAATTTCGGCCACTACAAGCCGTAAGCAGTCTGTCCCACCGGAGACAAGACGGCTCCGCCCAGGGGCCGTCTTTCTTGCATTCATCGGCGGCGTTGCATCGCCAATTCGCCGGCGCATGATGATCCGACATCAAGGTCCGTGCCCGGCTCTGCGGCGCGATGGCCCCGATGCGGCCGGGCAACAATCGCATGCGCCAAGACGGACTTGGCCGCGCATCGCGGTTAAGCTCGAATTCGACGGACATGGCGGCGAGGTGATGGTAGAAAGGAAGCCGGGCTGCCGCTCAATCCCCTCGGGCAAGATCCTGCGGCGCGAGCTGCGCGAGCCTTTCTGGGCGGGAAAAGATCGCCGCGTGAACTAGGGAAGGACCCGACATGGCCGACGCTTCGCTGCTCCTCGTCGACGAACCGGCGCCCTTCGTCCGCCGGCTGACGCTGAACAGGCCGGACAAGCGCAACGCGCTATCCAACCATCTGCGCGCGGCGGTGTTCGCAGCCCTCGAAGGCGCGGACAAGGACAAGGCCGTGCGCGTCACCATCCTGCGCGGCGCGGGCAGTTGCTTTTCCGCGGGCTACGATCTGTCGCGCGAGAGCGGGCGCGCAGTGCAGGAGCTCCCTTTCCATACCGCCGGCGGCGCTGGCGAGTGGGCGCGCCATGTGGTCGAGGGATGTTTTCGAGTCTGGGATCTCGCAAAGCCCGTGATCGCGCAGGTGCATGGCTGGTGCCTCGCTGGCGGCTCCGAGCTCGCGACCGCGTGCGATCTCGTCTACGTCGCCGAGGACGCCCAGATCGGCTATCCGCCGGTGCGCATGATGAGCCCGCCGGACAACCAGTTCCACGCCTGGCTCTGCGGCCTGCGTCCCGCCATGGAGATGATGCTGACGGGCGATGCGATCAGCGGTCGCGAGGCCGTGCGCATCGGCTTCGCCAACCGCGCCTATCCCGCCGACAAGCTGGAAAGCGAGGTGTTGGCGATGGCCGAACGCGTCGCGAAGATCGCGCCGGACGTCCAGCAGATGAACAAGCGCGCGGTGCATCGCGCGATGGAGATCATGGGATTGCGCGCCGCGATCCGCGCCGGAACCGAGATCCAGGCGCTGGCGATGACCACCGAATCCTCGCGCGAAACCTTCGCGCGTTTCAAGGACGGCGTGCGCGGCGCACTCGATGCCCGCGACGCGGCGTTCGGCGACTATCGCACGCGCAAGGACTGACTCGGCCGTGCATCGCGGTTAAGCTCGATTCGACGCGACACGCGCAGGGAGGCGACGTGATCCCGGCCGGGCGCAACCCGCTCATCTTCATCTTCGTGACGCGGCTGATCGATGCGATGGGCTTCGGCATCATCATGCCCGTCCTGCCGCAACTGCTGCTGCACATGGGCGAACCCAATGTCGCAGCGGCCACGCGCGTGGCCGGCGCGCTGCTCGTGACCTACGCCGTGCTGCAATTCTTCTGCGGACCGGTGATCGGGAACCTGAGCGACCGCTTCGGGCGCCGTCCCGTGATCCTCGCCTCGCTTGCCGCCTACGCGATCGATTTCAGCGTCATGGGGTTCGCGCCAAGTGTCGGCTGGCTGTTCGCCGGCCGCGCCATCGCCGGCATCGCCGGTGCGGTCTATGTGCCCGCCAATGCCTTCGTCGCCGATGTGACGGCGCCGGAAAACCGTGCCCGCGCCTTCGGCCTGGTCGGCTCGGCGTTCGGCCTGGGGTTTGTCCTCGGCCCCGGCATCGGCGGGCTTCTGGGCGAGCTTGGCGCGCGCGCGCCGTTCTTTGCGGCGGCGGCATTGGCGGCGCTCAATTTCCTTTTCGGATATTTCGTTCTGCCGGAGTCGCTGCCGCCCGAGCGGAGGCGTCTCTTCGACTGGACGCGCGCCAATCCGCTGGGCGCCGCACTCCAGCTGCGCAAGCATCCGGTCGTGCTCGGCTATGCCGTCGCCACCACCGCCTACCTGATCGGCAACAACGTCTATCCGAGCACCTGGGCGTTCTTCATGACGGGCAAGTTCGGCTGGTCGCCGGGGATGATCGGCTTGTCGCTTGTCGCGACCGGCGTGGCGATGGCGGTCGTGCAGGCCGTGCTGGTCGGTCGTATCGTGAAGCGCATCGGCGAGACGGGCTCGGCCTTCCTCGGTCTCGCCACCGCAGTAATCGCGCTGCTTGCCTATGCGATCGCCTCGCGCGCATGGATGGTCTTCGCGATCACCACGATCGGCGCCTTGCAGGCGGTATCCTACCCGTCGCTGAACGCCCTGATGACGCGGCATATCCCGCGCGATTCCCAGGGCGAGCTGCAGGGCGCCGTCGCCTCACTGTCGAGCCTGGCCAACATCTTCGGCCCGCTGGCCATGACCCAGACGCTCGCCTATTTCACCGCGCCCGGCGACGCGTTCTATTTTCCTGGCGCCGCCTTCGTTCTTGCCGCCTGCCTCACCGCGATCGGCATCGCCGTTCTTGCCGTGCAGACGATGCGCATGGCGCCGGAGCGCCGCGACGTGCAGGAGGCGTGAGGCACGATCCCACCTCCCCCAGTCGCGCCTGCGGGGAGGCGCCTCTGCGTGGAATCGTCTCTATGGCGGGCGCAGGATTTCCCAAATGGCTGCGCTGCGTCACACTTCGTTCAATTTACGGGACAACGGCATGAAGACCTATGCACGCTGGCTGTTCGGGTTTTCGACCGCGCTGAACGTCGCGGTCGGGCTCGCCATTCTGTTCCTGCGCCCGCTGATCGCCGGCGCACTCGGCCTCTCGCCCATTGCCGGCACGAACCTCGTGCTCGTGAACTTCGCGGGCGCGATGATCGTCCTGTTCGGCTACGGCTATCTCCGCATCGCGATGGATCCGGTCTATTTCCGGCCGCTGATTCACGTGCAGGCGATCGGCAAGCTCCTCGCCTTCGTCTGCGCCGCGGTGCCGTGGCTGATGGGCGCCATTCCGGCACGTCTGCCACTTCTGCTCCTCGGCGACGTAGTCCTGGCGCTGCTGTTCCTCGATTATCTGAGACGCTCCCGCTGGAGCGCATAGGAGCCAGACATGGATCTTCATCTGCAGGGCAAACGGGTCCTGATCACCGGCGCGTCGAAAGGCATCGGCGCGGCCATCGCGGAGGCATTCGCGGAGGAAGGCTGCCATCTCGAGCTCGCCGCCCGCAACAAGGACGCGATGGATGCTCTCTCGGGCAGGCTTCGCCGCGCCCACAATATCGAAGCGAATGTCCACGCGGTCGACCTGCGCAACGCGGACGACATCGCCAGGCTCGCCGGCGCTGCGTCGGAGATCGACATCCTCGTCAACAATGCGGGCGACATTCCCGGAGGCTCGCTCGAGCGGATCGACGAGGAGCGCTGGCGCCATGCCTGGGAGCTCAAGGTCTTCGGCTACATCAATCTGACGCGCCACGTCTATGCGCAGATGAAGGCGCGCGGGCACGGCGTCATCGTCAACGATATCGGGGCCGCCGGCGAGCGTTTCGACTTCAATTATATCGCCGGAAGCGCGGGCAATGCGGCCCTGATGGCGTTCACCCGCGCGCTGGGCGGGCGCAGCCTCGACGACAATATCCGCGTCGTGGGCGTCAACCCCGGACCGGTCGCAACCGATCGCATCGTCGGCCTGATGAAACGCCAGGCCCTGTCCCAGTTCGGCGACGACAGCCGCTATCAGGAGATGATGCAGCGCTTCCCTCTGGGGCGGCCCGCCAAGCCGCGCGAGATCGCCGACCTGATCGCCTTCCTCGCCTCGGACCGGTCGGGCTACACGAGCGGCGTGATCTTCACCGTCGACGGCGGGATTTCGGCACGGTCGTAGACCACCTCTTCCTCGTAGGACGGGAGAGTTTGACTGTCGCCGCCGGCGTCCGGGCTCAACCACCTATTGGTTCACGCGGAGTCGCGGAGACGCAGAGAGTCCTCCCCGGCTTCGCGCCTCCGCGTGAATCAACCCACTGAGACCCCGCAGCGACGCTGAAGGTTAGCTGAGCTCGAGCCCCTTCAGGCTTCCCTCGGCGCGCCAGTCTTCCAGCAGCTTCACGAAGGCAATCGAGCCGGCGCCGTAGGGGCCGTTGCGGGCAGCGAGTGCGCTCGGCTTTCCCTCGTTGTTGTAGTAGCCGGGGGTGCATTCCTCGAGGAATTTCTGGCGGAGCCACGCGACGGAGATGATCGTCTGCACCCACGCATCCTCGGCTTCCTGCGAGGCTTCGATCGTGCGCACCTGCCGGTCGGCGCAATGCTTGACGATGTAGGCGATGTGCTTGCTCTGCTCGTTCAGCATGTGCGGAAAGTTCGCCGTGAAGCCCGACTGCGCGTTGCTGACGATGAAGCAGTTCGGGAAGCCGCGTGCGTGCATGCCGTGCAGCGTCGAGATCCCGTCTTCCCACTTCTCGCTCAACGTCTGTCCGCCGCGCCCGGTGAGCTCGTAGCCCGAGCGGCGCGTATAGCCGGTGCCGACCTCGAAGCCCGTCGCATAGATGAGGCAGTCGATCTCGTATTCGTTGCCATTGGCGACGATGCCTTTCTCCGTGATGCGCTCCACGCCCCGCCCCTGCGTGTCGACCAGCGTCACGTTCGGGCGGTTGAAGGTGTCGAGATATTCGTCGTGGAAGCAGGGACGCTTGCAGAACTGGTTGTAGTACGGCTTGAGCGCCTCGGCCGTCTGCTTGTCGGCGACGACGGAATCCACGCGCGCGCGGATCTGCTCCATCTTCTTGAAATCGGCCAGCTGGATGAGCTGCCCGAGATCGGCCGGCGCCTCGCCGGCGCTCTGCTGCTTGCGCGCAAGGAACAGAAGATTGCCGATGATGTCGGTCCAGCCGTCATTGACGAGGTCTTCCTCCTGGAAGCCGCCCGAGACCAGCGTGTTGAAATTGTCCATCCGCTTCTGCTGCCAGCCGGGCTCCAGGCTCTTCGCCCACTGCGGATCGGTCGGACGGTTGGCGCGCACGTCGATCGAGGACGGCGTGCGCTGGAACACGTAGAGCTGCTTCGCGGCCGCGCCGAGATGCGGCACGCATTGCACGGCGGTGGCCCCCGTCCCGATGACGCCGATGCGCTTGTCCTTCAGCTTGTCGAGCCCGCCCATCGCGGTGCCGCCGGTATAGTCGTAGTCCCAACGGCTGGTGTGAAAGGAATGGCCCTTGAAGGTCTCCACGCCCGCAATGCCCGGAAGCTTGGGACGATGCAGCGGCCCGTTCGCCATCACGACGAAGCGCGCTTTCATGGCATCGTTGCGATTGGTCTCGATGATCCAGCGCGAAATCCTGTCGTCCCAGCGCAGCGCGGTCACCTCGGTCTGGAAGCAGGCGTTGCGATAGAGATCGAACTTGCGGCCGATGGCGCGGCTGTGCTCGAGGATCTCGGGCGCGCGCGAATATTTCTCGACCGGGACGTAGCCCATCTCCTCGAGCAGCGGCAGGTAGATGTAGCTCTCGATATCGCAGGCAGCCCCCGGATAGCGGTTCCAGTACCAGGTGCCGCCGAAATCGCCGCCCTTCTCGATCACCCGGATGTCTTCGACGCCGGCTTCGCGCAGGCGCGCACCCGCGAGCAGGCCGCCGAAACCGCCGCCGATCACGACGACCTCCACTTCGTCCGTCAGCGGCGCGCGATGGAACCCCGGCGGCACGTAGGGGTCTTCGAGATAATGCGCGAACTCGCCCTTGATCTCGCGATACTGTTCGTTGCCGTCGGCACGCACGCGCTTGTCGCGCTCGGCGCGGTACTTCGCGCGCAAGGCCTGCGGATCGAACCCGAGATCGTCCTTGGTTGCTTCGGCCGTGTCCGTCATGTTCGTGTCCCGGGTAATTGACTGTTTGTCAGTATGCCAATCTTGGCGGCGTTCGTGAACTTGGAAAGGCGTCCGGCAAGGCCCTTGACTTTTGCGGCAAAGTATGGAACAAAAGAGGAACAAATCGGAGAAAACCTATGTGGCTTACGGCGCCTGAAGCCGACAGCGCCCGCCCGGGCGAGACAATCGTGCGCGTGACCGCCAAAGGCGACGACCGCATTCATACCGGACAGCTCCATCCCAGCGGCATCGGCGTCCTGCGCTACCGCGAAGGCGAGGAGTTCGCCTGCCCGGCGGAGCTTGCGGAGACAATGGAGATTTACCTGCAGCGCGGATGGGTCGTCGCCGCCGGAACGCGCGTGCCGGCGCGCGAAACGGCGCACGCCATCGATCACGAAGCGATTTCCCGCCTCCTGCGCCGTTCGGTCCGCGACCCGAAGACCGGCTGTCTCGTCTGGCAAGGCGCGAAGATGTCCAACGGATACGGCAACATCACCTATCGTCGCCAGCTCGGTCTTACGCATCGGCTTGCGTGGTTCGCGCATCACGGACCGATCCCGGCCGGCCATTGCATCTGCCATGCCTGCGACAACCGCGGCTGCGTCGAGATCAGCCATCTTTTTCTCGGCACGCCGCGCGACAACTATCACGACATGAAGCGAAAGGGCCGCGTCGTTCATCGCTCCAAGCTCAAGCAACCCGACGTGGCGGCGATCAAGCGGCGGCTGGCAAGCGGCGAAACGACCGGAGCAATCGCGCGGGACTACGCCGTCCTTCCGAAGCAGATTCGGCGCATCGAAACAGGCCGCTCCTGGAAAGACGCGACCTATGACGCGCCGGCGCAACCGCCCGTTAGACCGCCGCCCGCTTCAACGGATTGAGCAGCGATATCGGCGCAACGCTTCTGCTCGGGCCGCGAGACCGGCGCTGGTCGCTCGATCAGCGCTGCTGCGGCACGGACATCTCGCGCGCCAATTGCTACCTTGCCAATCGGTGCGCGACCGGCCTTGTCGCCAAGTGACCGATGGGATGGTTCTATGACACCGTTGTGGGCGGTTTCGGCGCTGGTCTGGGCCCATTGGCAGGTCCTGCTCAATGCGAGCAACGCGGCGTGGATCCTGTCGGAAATGTGGATCTTTATCCGCGACCTGCGCGCCGCAAAGGGCGTGCGCGCCGACCGCGGCAGCTTCGCCATAATCGTCATCGCCATCGCGGCAAGCCTGACGGCCGCCTACTGGAGCATCAAGGTCTTCCCCTTTGCCCGCCTTCCGGACGGCAATATCGGCGCCGTGCGTTTTGCGTCGGGCATTGCCGCGATGTGGATCGGCATCGCGCTGCGCGTCTGGTCGGTGGTGACGCTGGGTGCCTTCTTTCGCACGCAGGTCTTCGTGCAGGATGATCATCGCCTCGTCACCGCCGGCCCCTACGCGCATCTGCGCAATCCGAGCTACACGGGTGCCCTCATGACCTTCCTCGGGCAGGGGCTCATTACGGGCAATGCGGTGGCCCTGCTCTTCTGCATCGTCGGTCCGTTCCTCGCCCTGTCGTGGCGCATCCGCGTCGAGGAACAGGCGCTGCGCGCACGGTTCGGCAACAAGTACGCGCAGTACGCGGCGCGCAGCTGGGCGTTGATTCCGCTGGTGTGGTGAGAGAGGCGAGCGAACATGCCGTCTTCTTCCCTGCCACGCGCAGCGGCAATGGGGAACATGCCGACGGGCTTCGCGCGCGAGGGGCATCACTGCCCCAACCTTTCCTCCAGCGCTTCCATATCCCGCATGAACCAGACCTCGTTTCCTCGGTTGGTCTCGCAGACGAAGTCACGCAACGGTTTGCTCGCAGACAGCTGGGCGTCAATATCGCCGAGAATTGCAACGCGCACCTTGTATGTGGCGAATTTCTGAAGGAAGGCGCCAAGGAGCCCCTTGCGCAAGACAAAGAATTCCGGCGCGAGCCGCACGGCGGGAATCGCGACGAGTTTCGCGTGCGTCTCCCAGGCCGCGGCGATGAGATCGGTCGCGTCGCGCTCCGTGGCGATCACGGCACCCGTGTCCGGCGCGAGAAGGACGCGCACATCGTGCAGCGTGCGAATCGCGCTCAACATCGCGCTCATGCGCGGCTCTCGAGCCAGGCATTGGTGAAGCGCAGCAGTTCGGCGACCGCAAGCGCGCCTCCAACGAAGATCACCTTCATGTGCTTGCGCGACGGCTCGTAGATAGTCTCGATGCGCAGCGTCTCCTCGCCGTTGCGCTGTCCATTGCCCATGGAGACCAGCGCAGTCGCGATATCGGACGCCTGGTCGGCGCCGAGCGCGTCGATCTCGACAATGGTGGAGACGTCGACGTGCCGGCGCGGCAGCACCTGGTCGCGATCGAAGGCGGACGCAGGCTGGCCGGTGAAGGCTTCGAGATCGTCTTGCGAGATCCGGTACTGCTTGCCGATGCGGACCGCTTTGAGCCGGCCGCCGCGCACATAGTGGCGGACCGTGCGGACATGGAGACCCAGCCGCTCGGCGACCTGTTCGACGGAAAAGAGGGGCTGGGACATGGGGGCAGATCCGATGGGGGAGTTCGGTTGTAAATGACCCTATTTGTTTCCATTAATAGAGCTTTTTGAGTAACTATAGGGACTTTTACAATAGTAAGCGACCCTTCCCTCAAGCAAACAAATTCACACATCCCATGGATCGCCATGGGCGGCCTGCGGGCCGCCCGGGCGAGCCCCGGCCAATTCCCAAACTGAGGTCATGGGTGGCCGGGACGAGCCCGGCCATGACGATCCGTTGGGGATGCGTGAATCTCGTCTGTTAGCCTCGAGGGGAGGGGCGCGCCTGATTGGTGTGTTCCTGACGACGGTCTCGTCGCAAGGGCGCGCGGTTACGGCTTCATCGTCCTCGCCGCGAGCGTGACCGTGCTGCCGGCGCTGATGTTCACCGACGACTTCCCCGCGCCAAACCCATAATCCCCCGCCGCGATCTGCCAGACATCGTTCGCCGGATCGAAGACGGCGAGCAGTCTGGGCTCGATCGCGATCGTGACGTGCCGCGTCTCGCCCGGCTTGAGATCGATCTTCGTCCAGCCGACCAGGCGGGCGACGCCGCCCGGTGGCGTTGCGTAGAGCTCGACCGTCTCGCGGCCGGCGCGCGCGCCGACGTCGGTCACGTCCGCGCTGGCCATGTCGCCTGCGACTGCGAGGTTGGCGATGGTGAAATGCGTGTAGGACAAGCCGTAGCCGAAAGGAAACAGCGGCGCCGCTTTCGTCTTCTCGAACCAGCGATAGCCGACATCCGCGCCTTCATCGTAACTGACATCGAACGGCACGCGGGCCGCATCCGGGTCGATCAGCGTGGGCCGCGGCAATTGCGCTTCGCTCTGCGGGAACGTAACCGGCAACCGCCCCGACGCATCGACGTCGCCAAACAGCACGCGAGCAAGCGCGAGGGCGCCGCTGTTTCCGGCATACCAGGCCTCGACCACGGCGGGCACCTTGTCGAGCCAGGGCAGCAGCACCGGGCCGCCCGTTTCCAGCACGACGATGGTGCGCGGATTGGCGGC
This sequence comes from uncultured Alphaproteobacteria bacterium, assembly GCA_963802815.1. Taxonomy (GTDB): domain Bacteria; phylum Pseudomonadota; class Alphaproteobacteria; order Micropepsales; family Micropepsaceae; genus Rhizomicrobium. Next base: position 156,948 of record CAWDKN010000005.1, on the reverse strand, counting down.
GGCGACAGCCGCAATCAGTGCATCCTGATTGCCCGGCAGCGACAGGTTCGGCGCGTCTTCGCCTTCCCGCATCCATTGCTCGGCAAAGACGAGAACGATATCGGCGCCCGCAGCGCGCTTCGCGGCCGTAGCTGGATCCGCGCCGTCCTCAAAATCGATCCGCGCGCCGGGATTGCGCGAATGCAATGCCGCGAGCGGCGACGGCGGATCGTAGATCTTGCGGTCCAGCGGCCAGATCGGTGCGCCGTTCGACAGAATGTAGACGCGCCCGCCGACGGGAAATTCGTTCGAAGGATCGTCGCCTACGGGGACAACCTGCGACGACCCTCCGCCGGACAACATGCCCAGATCGGCGTGTGCGCCGATGATGGCGATGGTGTGCGCCTTCCTTGTGAGCGGCAGAATATTGCCGTCGTTCTTGAGAAGGACGATCCCTTCCTCCGCCGCGCGCTGGGCCGCGGCGGCATCGGGCGCGGCCGCCGCTGCGAGTGCCGTTTTGTCCTTCGCCGCGGGCGTGTCCATCAAGCCGTTCGCGAACATCGCGCGCAGGATACGGTGCACCATGTCGTGCAGGCGCGCGGCGCTCACCGTTCCGTCGGCGAGTGCCTGCCGCAACGGCTTGCCGAAATACTCCGTCGCATCGAAGCCCGACGCGGATTCCTGGTCGAGGCCGTTGTTGGCGGCCGACACGGTGGAATGCACGCCACCCCAATCCGACAGCACGAAACCGGGATAGGCCCAGTCGCGCTTCAGCACGCCGTTGAGAAGCGCGTCATTCTCGCAGGCGTGAACGCCGGCGAGCCTGTTGTAGGAGCACATCACCGCGCCCGGCTGGCCATGCGCGATCGCGATCTCGAAGGCGAGAAGATCGGACTCGCGCGCGGCGGCCGGATCGATAACCACATTCAGGATTCCGCGGCCGTTCTCCTGGTCGTTGAGCGCGAAATGCTTGGTGGTCGAGATGACATGCCGGCTTTCCGTGCCGCGGATCGCCTCGCCGACGATGGTGCCGGCGAGCAGGGGATCCTCGCCGGCATACTCGAAGGTGCGTCCGCCGCGCGGCTCGCGCGCCAGATTGAGGGCGCCGCCGAGCACGACATTGAAGCCGCGGTCGCGCGCTTCCTCGCCGATCACCGCGCCCGCGTCATAGGCGAGAAGCGGATTCCACGTCGCGGCGACGAGGAGGCCCGACGGCAGCGCGGTGGCCTGGTCGCCCGGACGCATATGCATGTTGTTGGCGACGCCGACGCCGGCGTCCGTTTCCGCGAGCGCGGGAATTCCGAGCCGCGCGATGCCGGGCACGAAGCCCGAGGCGCCGGGAAGCAGCGGACGCAGGTCCTTGGGCACGGGCTTGAGGAAGGCCAGATGCAGCTCTATGCCGAAATAGCCCTGCACGAGCTGAAGCTGCTCGTCCTGCGTCATCTGGGCGAGAACGAGCTCGGCGCGGATGTCGGGGGAAAGTGCGGGGTCCGTCCAGGGTTGGGTGCTGGGTTGGGCCGATGCGGCGCCTGCAAGCAGCGCAAGGCATGCGGCGTATGCCGCGATTGTCCCGTTCATCGTTTCCCCCGATTTGTGCGCAGAGGTTACGCGGGAAGCCGGAAATTCGCTACGGCGTCGGCTCCCTCCACCATTCCGCGAAGCGCAAATGGTGGCTTGCCTGGGCGAAGCCGCGCGAACCCGTCACCAGCCCGTCTTCGCGCTATCGCGCTTCGCCCCTCAAAACCTCTTCGACACGCCCACATACACCTGCATGTCCGGGGCGTTGCCGTTGAGGGGAAGGTCGATGCCGCCGTCGAGCTGGACGTCGTGGAGTGCTGCGGGCTGCCAGGCGGCGTCGACGTCGAAAGTGTATTGCTGCACCGTGCCGCCGCGATCGCAATTCCAGTCGCCCCACACTTCACCCGACAGCACGACGGGGCCGAGCGTGCGCGACACGCCCACCACATTCACGAAGTTCGGATGGTAGCCGTCGCCGATCCCGTCGAGCTGGACGTCGACTTCCGGCGTCATCGACAGCGACCAGACATCTTCGAGCGCATAGGACAGCGGCACGACGAGACCGCCTTCGACATGGCCATTGCCGAGTGCGGAGGACGCCGTCGGTGCCTTCAAATAGGGATCGAGCGCGATTGCGAAGGGACCGCTGCCGCCCTGCAGGAGAAATTTCGCGTGGAAGACCACGTCGCCGAAACCGCTGGCGCGCGCCGTCGCGCCGGAGACAATGTCGTGGCTGCGCTGGTTGAGAACGGGCGTCAGCGTCACTTCTATGTCGGTCGTGGAATCGATGCCGAGCTTGATGGTCGGGCTGCCGCTGATCACCGTCGCCATATCGAGCGTGCCCGCACGATCGAAGGCCGCGTCGTAAGCATCGACTTCGACCTGGACGTGGCCGGGATCGACGGTGCAGGCCGACGTGCCCTTGCCGGGTCGGTCGGTGCAGAGCGGCTGGAGCTGGTCGTCCGGCGTCGGCGAGAAGATGTCATAGGACGGCGAAATTGCTTCCGATGCGGCAAGTGCCGGCGCCGCCGCAAGCATCGCAGCCGCGCAGAAAGACGCTTTCCGAACGTTGCGCATCCCCACTCCGCCTCTGCTCGCATCATTGTTTCACAGCGCCGCCGCGCGTGGTAGCGCCCGGCCCGCAGCTTGTCGGGTTCCCGCCCAGCCGCTTAAGCTTCGCCGACAACACAGGGCTGGGAGGCGACGAGATGCGGGCTGCGGTATTGCGCGAGGTGGGCAAACCTCTCCAGATCGAGGACGTGCAGATCAACAAGCCGAAAGCGCATGAGGTGCTGATCCGCACCGCCGCCGCCGGCGTCTGTCATTCCGACCTGCATTTCGTCGAGGGCCTCTATCGCTATCCGATGCCGGTGGTGCTCGGCCACGAATCCTCCGGCATCGTCGAGCAAGTCGGCTCCGAAGTGCGTTCGGTAAAGCCCGGCGATCACGTCATCACCTGCCTCTCGGCCTTCTGCGGACGCTGCGAGCATTGCCTCACCGGCCACATGTCTCGCTGCCAGTCGCCGGAAACGAAGCGCCAGGCCGGGGAGGAGTCGCGCCTGGCGAAGGACGGCGCCGCGATGAACCAGTTCCTCAACCTCTCCTCCTTCGCCGAGCAGATGCTGATTCACGAGAACGCCTGCGTGAAGATCCGGGACGACATGCCGCTCGACCGCGCGGCGCTGATCGGCTGTTCGGTGACGACGGGAACGGGTGCGGTGTTTCACACCTCGAATGTGCGCCCGGGAGAGACCGTCGCGGTGATCGGCTGCGGCGGCATCGGGCTTTCCTGCATCAACGGGGCCGCGATCGCGGGCGCGGGCCGCATCATCGCCGTCGACATGGTGGGATCCAAGCTCCGCCTCGCCGGGGAATTCGGCGCGACGGACGTCGTCAACGCCAGGGACGGCGATGCGGTCGCCCAGGTGATCGAGCTGACGAAGGGCGGCGTGCACCATTCCTTCGAATGCGTCGGCCTGAAGCAAACGGCCGAGCAGGCGTTCAAGATGCTGGCGCGCGGCGGCACGGCGAACGTGATCGGGATGATCCCGCTGGGCGTGAACATCGAGCTGCACGGCGCGGACTTCCTGGGCGAGAAGCGCATCCAGGGATCGGTGATGGGCTCCAACCGCTTCCCGATCGACATGCCGCGGCTGATCGACTTCTATCTCGCGGGCAGGCTCAAGCTCGACGAGATGATCTCGCGCCGCATCAAGCTCAGGGAAGTCAACGAAGCCTTCGACGAGCTGAAACGCGGCGAGATCGCGCGGTCGGTGATCATTTTCGACTGACGCCACCTCCAGTCTTCGCCGCGCAGCGGCGGAGACTGCCACGGCATGACGGAGGGGGAACGTAGTCTCGCTTACTTTCCGCTCACCGTATCGATGTTTAGCGGTAAGCCACCGGCGCCGAGCATCAGCTCGCTCTCTTTCAGCGGGATCATGTGCATGCCGCCGAATATGCCGGTGATGGTCTCGCCGTCTTCCGACAGCGGAAGCACGAGCACTTCGAGCGACAGATATTCGCGGCCGGGAAGGACGGTCTGCGACGGTCCGGACGACACGGGTTTCTTCGTCGTGACCGCGTGCCGGAAGATGCGCACGCAGCGCGCATGGAAGAAGGAACCCTCGATCGTGGAGAGCATCATCCCGGGCACGATGCGATTGTTGAGAAAGCCCACGAGCTTCTGGCCGCCCAGCGTGAAGCGGAAATCGCCGCCGCCGTCGATGACCTCGCAAACAAAGGCGATCGGCAGGATCGATTTGAAGCGCGACGGCGTGATCTCCTTGCGCATCGGGGCAAGACGCGCGCCCGTCAGCGCAGACCAGGCCTTGTAGGCCTCGGTCAATGCCGGGTCGGAAAGCGCCTCGGGCGATTTCAGCTGCGGCGGAGTTGGGTCAAGTCCCATGCGCGCTTCGCGGAGTTCCGCGCTCCTCTCATTGGGAGCCTCTCTATACCGAGTCCCGGTTAAGCGGCGGTTGAGATTGCGCCCGCTGCGACGAGAAGCGCGATGTCTACATTGCGACAGACGCGCCGAACGCCGCCGTTATGAAAGCCGGCTTTATCGGCTGGCCGGCTTCCGAGAGCGGAAGAACGCGAGAGCCGTTAGCCGGCCCGCAGCAGACCACACGGCGCGCCGTCGCGCCTGAAGTCCACGCTACCTGGCGCCGTGCCATGCTTATAGAGTGCTCGCAATGGAAGCCTTCGCGCACCGACTCGCCCGGCACGACGACGTTCCCGCGCTCAAGCTCGTCATGGACGCGGCGATACGGGAGTTGCAGCGGCCCTTTCTTTCGCCGGAGGCCGTCACGGCCTCGTTCGACGTGATGGGTCTCGACACGCAACTGATCGCCGACCAGACCTATTTCATCGTCACGTCCGGCGGCGCGATCGCCGGCTGCGGCGGCTGGAGCAGGCGCGCGACCCTGTTCGGCGGCGATCATTCGGCGGGGCGCGATGCGGCGCTCCTCGACCCCGGCAAAGACGCCGCCCGCGTGCGCGCGATGTACACGCATCCGAAATTCGCGCGGCGCGGCGTCGGACGGCTGATATTGAATTTGTGCGAACATGCCGCCGCGGCGGAAGGCTTCCGCCGCACGGAGCTCGGCGCCACGCTTGCAGGCGAGCCGCTGTACCGCGCCTGCGGCTACACGACGATCGAACGCATCGAAGCGCCGACGAATTCGGGCATCGCGATCCCGATCATCCGCATGGGAAAGGCGATTGGGGATTCGGGCGAGCGGAAAGAATAAGGGGGTTCACCACAAAGGCACAAAGGACACAAAGAAAAATGGCTGCGCGCGAAAAAATTCATTTGTGCCCTTTGTGTCTTTGTGGCGCGACTTTTTCCTGCCCAATTGCCGCAACCGTGGCGGTCACGCCTCCCCAAATCCCGCGCCCGGCGTCAGCGGGCGGAAACGGATCAGCCTGCTGTCTTCCACCGCGGCCTGGCGGTGCTTGACGTGCTCTTTGTACGCGGGATCGCGGATCATCGCGGCGAAGGCGAGCGAGCTCGGATATTCGGCGATGAAGGCGAGATCCCAGCGCTCGCCCGGCGGGCCGGTCAGCACCCCTTCGGGCCGTCCGGCCCAGACCTGGCGCCCGCCGACGCGTTTGAAGATGTCCGCCGAGGTGCGGCCATATTCGCGATAGGCGTCGAGGCCGGTCATGCCCTTGCCGTGATTGGAATGATCCGCCGGATAGTCCGCGAGCGCGCGCAGCCGGATCAGGTTGAGCATGTGGATGGGCGTGTCCTGCGGCGCCAGCATGAACGCCTTGAACTGTTCCCGCGTCGGATCGATCGAATCGCTGTCGCTCATGACATTTCCCGCGTTTGGGAGGTGTCGGGACAATCTAGGCACCCCGCCTGAAAACGTACAGGCCGGGAGCGATGCCGAGGTCGCTCCTGCCATGCGCGCAAGTGGAACCGAGTCCAAAGACGGAGAGAGTTATCGGGCTCAAGCAATATTAACGCGGAGGACGCAGGGGTAGCGCAGAGGACGCGGGGACCACCGAGTTCGTCCGCGTCAGATTTCTCGGGCCGTGCCCTTGGAATCGGCGCCGCAGCGCGCGCCCTTCGCGTGCAGCGCGCGCGTTTCGCGTGAGAATTGCCCTCAATGGCGAACCTGAGATCGGCGCGCTTCGCGTGAGAATTGCCCGCAATGGCGAACCGGAAACCGGCGCGCTGCGCGCGCCAGCCAACCTGTGATGCCGCACGCGACCTGTCCGTCGGCGCTGCAGGCCCTGCGTCCTCCGCGCTACCCCCGCGTCCACCGCGTTAAAATTCTCGCCCCCTCTCGGCTGCCCGCCGTCTTGGGACTCCGACCCGGGGAACTTTTTCGCCCGGGGTTCGGTGCTTGAGCTTGAGCCGATGCCATGTCATGGGACTGTTGGGGCACCGTGACGGATTGCCGGTGGCAAACCGGCCCGCATAGGCCGGGCGCCGCCGCACCCGAAACAGGAAGATCGAGCCCTGTCGATGACCACAAATTCGACCGCCAGCGCGGTCGTCGAAGCGAAATCCTCCGGCGAGGCGACAAACTCGTCGTTGCACTCGCTGCACCAGCGCATTCGTCAGCAGGAAATTCTGGCGGCGCTGGGTGTGATCGCGCTTCACGGCGTGGGCTTCGACGAGCTCCTCGCGGAGGCCGCGCGCAAGACGGCGGAAGGATTGGACGCGGAATTCTGCAAGGTCCTGGAATATATTCCCGCCGAAAACCAGCTGCTGGTGCGGGCGGGCGTCGGTTGGGATCCCGGCGTGGTCGGCGTCGCACGGGTCGGCGCAGATGTCGCCTCGCCTGCCGGTTTTGCCCTGCGGACCGGCAAGCCCGTGATCTCCAATCACCTTGAAAACGAACAACGGTTCAGAACGCCGGAGATCCTGCGCCAGCACGGCATCCATCGCGCCATGAACGTGATTCTGCAAGGCGACGGTAAGCCGTTCGGCGTGCTGGAAGTGGATTCTCGGTCCGACGGCCAGTTCGTCGAGCAGGATATTGCCTTCCTCCAGGGGGCAGCAAACATCCTTGGCATGGCCATCGAGCGCGAGGTTCGCGAGCGCAATCTCGAAGCGGCGCTGGAGCGGCAGAAATTCCTCCTGAAAGAAGTCAATCATCGCATCAAGAACAGCCTGGCCATCGTGGCCAGCATGCTCGCCCTGCAGGCAAGCGGTGCCGGCGACCCCGCTCTTGCGGCACATCTGAAGGAGGCGGCGCGTCGCGTGACGGCCGTCGCCAAGGCTCACGATCAGCTGTACCAGGGCGCCGATGTCGAGCGGATGGATCTGGGGCCGTATATCGAGAGCCTGTGCCGGGAGCTCGACGAGAGCGTCGCACATCTCGAAGTCCGTACCGAAGCCGAACGCGGCATCGAGATTGCGACGGACCAGGCGATTTCGGCCGCGCTGATCGTCAACGAGCTTATCACGAACGCTGCAAAATACGCCTATGGCGGCCGGTCGGGCGGCATCATCCAGGTCAAGATTGCGCGCTCGGGGCCCGCTCACGTCTCGATATCCGTGGGGGACGCAGGCAAGGGCCTGCCGCAGGATTTCGACATCGGCAAGGCCAGGGGCCTGGGCATGCGGATATTGAAGTCGCTCGCAAATCAGATGAACGGCACTCTGGCATTTCGCGCCGGAAATCCGGGCACCGAGGTCACGCTCACGTTTCCGACCTGACTGCGACATCGCGACCGGTCCCTGCAGCCGGTAAGATTCGGGAAACCCTGGCGATCGCCCGCGCCCGCCGCTTTGCCTGTAGCGTTCGTGCATGGGGAGACGGGCCGCGGTCCGCGGCGCCAACCGGCGATCGGCCAATTGCGTAAAATTGAATTCAATCGGACATCAAATCCTTCAATCGGACGCCCTAGAACACGCCGACGTTCCTGAACCGCTTCGCCGCAACTGATCTGCAACGCATTCGCTCTCGGGTGGCGGGCAACAAATCGGCTCCGGAACAGGCGGGGTGATGACTTCGCATCGTGTTTTTTTCTTCTTCGAACCTCTGGGGAGTTCCAAATGAACCGCTTCTTAACGTCTGCCATCGCTGTCGTTGCCGTCGTTGCATCCAGCTCGGCCGTCCTTGCGCAGTCGCCGGTCGGACTGCAGAAATCCGTCTCTTATGCCGACCTGAACATCGTCAACCCGAGCGGCGCCGCGGTGCTGCTGCAGCGCCTGCGCGTCGCTTCTCGCGACGTTTGCGGACCGGCGCCGGCCATCGGCGATCTGGACCGTTCGGCGCCGTACAAGGCTTGCGTCAGCACCGCGCTGGACAACGCCGTCGCCGCCGTGGGCTCGCCGCAGCTCGGCGCGATCTACAACGGCAACTCGCCGACAGAGCAGCTGGCGCAGAACTGATCTGCCGGTTCAATCGCGCAAGCAAAGACGCGGCCGGATCCTCGGGATCCGGCCGTTTTTTTTGTCCGTGTGACGATGAGGCCGGCGCTTTGGCCGGCGGCAAGCCCCCCAATGCGCTTCGGCCCATGCAGCCCGTTCCTTGCGCACCGTGCACGCATAAGGAGCAACGACCGCCGCCAATGCGCCAGCCCTGGCGAAATCGCGAGAAATAGCGCCGCGGCACGCCGCTTTTGCACCAGGGGGCTCTGGCCACAAACGGGGTCAGGCGGATTAATGGCGGGACGGATCGCGGGTCCCTCTTGCGATTGCACGTCGGCGATCGCGTTCGGGCCCCGCACGATGGGGGCATGGCGCAGCTCTTCAATTCCACGTCCTGGCTTCTGCCGCTCTGCGCCATGCTCGGCGCGGGACTTGTCGCGGGCTTCGCCGCGGGCGTGTTCGGCATCGGCGGCGGTTTCGTCGTGGTGCCCGCGCTGCTCCTGGTGCTGCCGCTTTTGCACGGCGACAAGTCGCTCTATGCCCATGTGGCGATCGGCACGTCGGCGGCGACGATCATCGTCACCTCCATACGCTCGGTGATGTCGCATCACGAACGTGGCGCGGTGGATTTCGAGATCCTGAAGCAATGGATGCCATGGCTGGTGCTCGGCACCGGTGTGGGCGTCATCCTGGCCGGCCGCATCGACGGCCATGTGCTGAAGCTGATCTTCGCCGTCGGCGTTCTTCTGATGTCGCTGAATTTCCTGCTGCCCCGGATGGCGCGCACGCTCAGCCACGAGATGCCGTCGGGCATGCTGCGCTACGGCATCGCGGGCGGGCTGGGTACGTTTTCCTCGCTTCTCGGCATCGGCGGCGGCACGGTCGCCATCATGGTGATGACGCTTTGCGGGCGCTCGATCCATCGCGCCATCGCCACCGCCGCGGGCATCGGCACGGTGATCGCGGTGCCAAGCGCGATCGGCTTCGTCATCATCGGATTTGCAAAGCACGGATTGCCCTGGGGATCGTTCGGCTATGTGAACGTTCCCGCCGCGCTCGCCATCGCGTCGATGTCGGTTGTGACGGCGCCGTGGGGCGTCGCGGCCGCGCATGCTCTGCAGCCGGCGCAGCTGCGGCGGATCTTCGGCGCCTATCTGGTCTTCGTCGCCGTGACGATGTTCCTGAGCGCATGAGGCATTGACGCGCGGACACGGCGCAAGGCGTGTCCATCCTGGAGGAGAAAGCCATGATCGAGAAACAGCTGACTGAAGACGCAAAGGACGATCTGTTGCATCGCGGGTTCTCGCGGCGGCAATTGGCGCAGATCGCGGCCGTCGTCGGCATGGGCGCTGCGGCGGCGGCGACCATGGGCCGGCCCGCCTGGGCGTCCGCCGGCGTGCCCGATCCTGCGCCGGACGCCAAGGTCCGCATCGGCGCCAACGAATGCTGGACCGGACCGATGCCGCCAGGCCACGCCGCCGCGGCGGCGATCATCGCGAGCGGCAATCGCTACGCCCCGCATGACGAGCGCGGCGATTTCATCCGCGCCGTGATGAAGGTGGAAGAGGTTCCCGGCGATCACGTGGCGCCGTGGCCGGGATCGAGCGATCCGCTGTCGCGCGCCGTCGTCACCTTCTGCTCGCCGACCAGGGGCCTCGTCACGGCCGACCCGACCTTCGAGCTCGCCGGCCGCACGGCCGAGTGGCTCGGCGCGCCCGTCAAGCGCGTGCCGCTTACCGCGGACTACAGCCACGACGTGAAGGCGATGCTGGCCGCCGATCCCAATGCCGGCCTGTTCTATGTCTGCTCGCCCAACAATCCCACCGGCACGATCACGTCGGTGGCCGACATCGCATGGCTCATCGACAACAAGCCGGCCGGTTCGCTGGTGCTGGTCGACGAGGCCTACACGCATTTCGCCGACGTGCCCGTCTGCTCGTCCATGGTGACGGCGGGCAAGGACGTGATCGTGATGCGCACCTTCTCCAAGATCTTCGGCATGGCTGGGATGCGCATGGGCTACATCATGGCGAGGCCCGACATCATCGCGAAGATGATGCGTTATGACGGCGGCATGCAGTCGGGCGCGCTGCCGCTGCCGTCGCTCGCCTGCGCCACCGCGAGCCTGACGGCGTCCGAGCACATCGCCAAACGGCGCGAGCAGATGCGCGAGGCCCGCGCGATGACCTTTGCGCATATGACGAAGCGCGGCCTCAGCTTCATCCCGTCGAACGCGAACATGTTCATGATCGACTGGAAGACGAAGCCCGCGAAGGAGATGCAGGCCGCTTTTCTCGCGCAGAGCATCGCCATCGGCCGCTCGTGGCCGATCTGGCCGACCGTATCGCGCGTGACGGTGGGCTCGATGGGAGAGATGGAGGCGTTCTGCGGGGCGCTGGACAGGGTGTGGGCGTGAGGGGGAAATGAGCCGTCCCCAAATGCGGCGACCCAGAGCATTTTTGCGATCGAAATCATCCAGAGACGTCATCACCCGGTCGCGAGCTTTTCGCGAGCGATCCGGGTGACCCAGTATCTCTCCGGCACAAGGTACAATTGGGTTGCCCGGACCGGCTATCGCCGGCCGGGCAATGACGACCGGTTAAACCGCCCTAATGCGTCGCCGCCTTCTCGATCAGGGCCGCAACGGCCTTGGGCTGCGCCATGTAGGCGACGTGGCTCGATACGACTTCGATCGTGTCCGCATGCGAGCGCTTGTACATGAACCGTTCGAGATCCGGGTTGATCGCGCGGTCCTTGGTGGCGACGACGGCATAGCTCGGCTTGACGCGCCACGCCGGCGAGGTCACCGCGGCGCCGGCCGCCTTCACCGACAGGAGTACCTGCGATCGCGCCATGAGGTCGGTCGTCGCTGCCGGAAGATCCGCCGCGAAATCGGCGTGAAACGACGCCGGATCGAGGTACAGGAAAGCGCCGTCCGCGGTGGGCTTCACGGCCTTCGACGCCGGCGGCATCTTGGCGCCGAGCGATCCCAGGCTCTCGCCCGTGTCGGGCTGGAACGCCGCGACATAGACCAGGCTTTTCACATGCGCGTTGTTGCCCGCCTCGGTGATGATGATGCCGCCATAGCTGTGGCCGACGAGAACCGCCGGTCCGTCCTGCGCATCGAGGACGCGGTTCGTCGCGGCAACGTCGTCGTCGAGCGACGTCTCGGGCGGCTGCACGATGCTGACGTTGTAGCCGTCCTTCAGCAGGATCGTGGCAACGGCTTTCCAGCCGGAGCCGTCGGCGAAGGCGCCGTGCACCAGCACGATATTCTTCACCGCACCGGACGGCGCGGCCTGGACGGAAACGGCAGCACAGGCCAGAACCATGCAGGTGGTGGCCGCGAGACGCGTGATCAATCTGGTCATGAATAATGCTCCTTGGGGTTGGGAATGAAATTCGCGAATGTCAGGCAACGAGGAAGGGAAATGCTCCGCGCACGCCCGGCGGCCGCGACGGAGAATAACAACGTTACGCTCCGCTGCCACCGAATGGATGCGCGTACGAACACGTCGCGCTCCGATGATGGCCGGGGTGCATAGGCCGTGATTTCGGCGGGCGACCGCGTGTTGATCACCGCAAATTAATGCCCAGTACAAAGAGATCAAATCTCAGGACATCATTTCGCCCGGTCCTTCTATCGTCGCCGCGCGTTTCTCTGCGCGTGACAGGATCACCCCGGCCTTCTCCGGATCCGGCGCCGGCCCACCGCTCCACGACACTGCCAGCCCGATCTCCGCCTCACCGCACGTCGCCCTCGCCCACAGCATCCGATACGTGCCGGCGGGCATAGGCCTCGCTTTCTCCGTCGTCCTCGATAATCGAAGTTGGTATTCAATCGTATTCGGGGAACACAATACTTATCCAGCTGCGTCGTATAGCACCATCGCGCGTTGAGCTTTCAGTTAAGTATTGTGTCCCTCTAATTTCGCGGGCTTTCTCGGCGACTGGAAACATGACGACCGAGGAGAAACGACTCTGGAACAGATGCCCGGTCCAGCGCCCTCTTGCGTTGATGTAGTTCGTGTAGCGTCTGTGCGCCTCGCCAATCGCATGTCCTAGGCCTACCACGTCACGGGGCACGACGATCAGGTGAACATGATTTGGCATCAGGCAATAGGCCCATAGTCAACTCGGTCGCCCGACTGACAATTGCATCTTGACGATATACCCAAACTGGTATAATTATGGCGCGGTCTCTGGTATTTGGCGAAAAGCCCGTTGATTGGGTGGGCTCTTCCAAGGGCGACTTTCTGGATTTCCCGGAATCCGTAAAGGATGAAATGGGAAATGCCCTGGGAGTTGCTCAGTTTGGCGGTAAGCACCCGTCGGCCAAGCCTTGGAAAGGCCAAGGACCAGGTGTGTTTGAGATTGTCGAGGACTTTGACGGCGACACCTTTCGAGCCGTCTACACAGTGAGGTTTGAGAAGGCGATCTACGTTCTCCACGCATTTCAGAAGAAGTCGCCCAAGGGCATTAAAACCGCCAAAGGCGATGTTGAAATGGTCGAGCGACGGCTGAGGCTAGCTCAAGAGGATTACGAGGCGCGCTATGGCAAAAAGAAATAACACAGCCAAAGAGCAGATTGTGCGCGGCACAGACAATGTGTTCTTGGATTTAGGCCTGCCTGACGCAAAGGAGCGTCAAACAAAGCTTAGGCTGGCATTTGCAATCAACCAAATCATCGAAAAGCGCAAGCTCACGCAAGCGAATGCCGCTAGTGCGCTGGGGCTTCCTCAGCCAAAAGTGTCATTGCTATCGCGTTATAAGTTAGATGGGTTTTCCGTCGAGCGTCTGATGACTTTTTTGACGTTGCTTGACCAAGACGTAGAAATATCCATCAAGAGGGCGTCTCACGCTCACGGCAAGATTACAGTGATTGCAGCCTAGTTGGGAGATTGGCAATTTTGGAAGATCGAAAATCGCTTGATCCGGCCGCAATCCCAAACCTTTCATTCTTTCACGGCACTTCAAGCGTCTTTGCTAGGAACGTCTTGGGACACGCGGGTGGCATCCGGTAGTGTCCAGACTCTTTCGCAAATTGGAATCTGATAGGTCGGCTCCCGTCTCTGGCTCAGGCAGTCATCAGGTTTGAATTGCGGTTCATCAGAACCTCCATTCCAAGGTCAGCGTCTGGCCGGCCCGGGTCATGGCCCGGCTCGGACGTTTCTTCATTCCCGATCAGGCGCTGCATGTGATCCAGCGCGGCAAAGATCGCAAGCCGATCTTCTTTGCCGATGACGATTACGAGCGCTATCGCGACTGGCTCGCGGCGGCGGCGGCCGAATACGGGTTGTCGGTCCATTCCTATGTGCTGATGACCAACCACGTCCATCTGCTCGTCACACCGCAATCGGCCGAGAGCCTGCCGCGCACGCAGTCGCTGGGCCGGCGTTACGTACGGCACATCAATGGGCTCTACCGACGCACGGGAACGCTATGGGAAGGCCGCTATCGCGCGGCGCCGATCGATTCAGACGACTACTTCTTTTCCTGCTGCCGCTTCATCGAGCTCAATCCCGTTCGCGCCCGCATGGTCGAACCCGGTGACAGAAGCAACGTTCCCTCGGCTTCAAGGGATGAGCGACGGGATATGAGCTGCACGCGGTAAGCTATGCCCGCCGCTCTCGCTATCCTCCTCATTCTCAAAGACCTCCGCCTCTACGACTCCCTCGCCCACCGGTGGAAACAACCGCACCGCAAGCTCGTACGCCGGCTTCGCGAAATGCTGTTCGGCGATGTTCATCGGGATCCGACTCCCGGCCCGCGCAAACATCACCGGCTTGTCCGGCGGTGCATCGCGCGTGACGGTCGTCCCGCCCTCGAACGTCTCCTCGGTCCACCAATCGGTCCAGTGCGCACCGCGCGGGAGATAAAGCGTGCGGATCGTGGCACCGGGCTCCACGACGGGCGCCACCAGCAGCGACGGGCCCAGCATCATCTCGTCGTTTTCCGCGAAGCAGCGCGGGTCGTCGGGGAAGTCGTAGAAGGTCGGCCGCGTGACCGGCGCGCCGGTCTCGCGATAGTGCCACAGCAGGTCGTACAGATAAGGCGCGAGCCGCGCGCGCAGCTTGATCAGTTCGCTGATCGCCGGCGCGATGACCGGATGCATCCACGGCTCGTTGGCGCTGCCGTCGTCGTTCCACGAGTGGATGCTGAACCGCGGCAGGAAGATGCCGGCCTGCACCCAGCGCAGGAACAGGTCCGCGTCGGGCGCAGGGCCGGCGAAGCCGCCGATGTCGTGGCCGGAATTGGAGATGCCGCTGAGTGCCAGGCCGAGGCCCATCTTGATATTGTATTTCAGCGTTTCCCAGCGAGGTGGAGTTGTCGCCCGACCAGGTCTGGGCATAGCGCTGCATCCCGGCCATGCCGGAGCGCGTGACGACATAGGGGCGCTTGTCGGGCGCGTGCGCCTTCTGCGCCTCGCGCGAGGCGCGCATCATCAGCAGCGCCTGCAGCGGCTTCGCTTCGCGCGCCGGCCGGCTCTCGCCGAAGCCGTGCATGAGCGCCCGATCGCTCACGATCTCGAACTCGTTGTTGTCGTTCCAGGTGGAGTCGAGGCCGTTGTCGAGCAGCGCGCCCGTCACCTTCGCCTTCCACCAGGCGAGCGTCGCGGGATTGGTGAAGTCGAGATAGGCGCCGATCTCGTCCCAGAACTGCACCCAGGCGGGCGCGCCGGTGTCGTCCGCGATCAACAGGCCTTTGGCGCGCGCCTCCTCGAACAGCGGATGGTCGCGCAGCAGGCAAGGCTTGATGTTGGGGACGAGATGCACGCCCTTGTCCGCGTAGCTCTGCGCGAAGGCTTTCGGATCGGGGAATTTCTCGCGGTTCCAGTGGAAGACGTAGCGCCTGGCGCCGATGGAGGTGTAGCCGGAGGAGAGATGGAACGAGTCGCAGAGGATGTCGTGCGTCTCGCATTGCACGAGGAACTCCGCCATCCGCGCCTGCGCGTCGGGCGCGTCGGTGTAGCTCATGGTCGAGCCGGAATAGCCGAGGCTCCAGCGCGGCATCAGGGCCGGCTTGCCGGTGAGCCAGGTGTAGCGGCGCGTCACGTCGGCGATGTCCGGCCCGGCGATGAAGTAGTAGTCGAGATCGCCATGCTCGGCGGTGAAGCCGCGATAGAGGCCGTGATAATTGTCGCGCTCGCAGCCCAGGTCGAAAGTGCAATCGGCGAGCGTGTCGTAGAACAGGCCGAAGGCGATCCGCGTCTCGGGCTTCCAGGTCAGATAGTACGGAATGTGCTTGTAGAGCGGATCGGAGGTCCGCGCGCTGTAGCCCATGGCGTCGAGATTGCTCATGCGGAAGCGGCGGCCGGCGCGGTCCATGTCGCCGCTGCGCTCGCCGAGGCCGAAATATTTCTCGGACGGATCGCGGACGAGATAGTGATGCACGCGATCGTCCCACCAGCCGAAATTGTAGGCCTGGGTCGGGCGATCTTTCGCGGCGCGCACCCATTCGCCCCCGCGCTCGATCTCCCAGGCGCAGAAGAGGCCGGCGCGTCTCACGGTGAGGCGGATACGGCGCGTCTCGATGCAGAGCGTCTCGCCGTCGTCGTCGAAGGCGAAGTGCGGCAGCGTGAAGCCGGACAGATCGAGACGGTCGCGGCCCTCCGTCGCCACGTCGTCGGCGCCGGGCGCGATCGCCCAGGTCTTGCGGAAATTCCACGTGCCATCGGGCAGCACGCTGACGCGGACGATGTCGTCTTCCAGGACGGAGATGAGCGCCACCGCACCATCGGGACTGGTGAGCGTGACGCGGCCGCGCTCGCGGGCGGCGACGGAAAAGCGTGGCGGCGACGCGAGCGAAGCCATCACCAGTTGAACATGGTGCCGTCTTCGAGGCGGTTCACCGGCAGATAGGCGCGCTTGTAGGGATATTTGGCGGCGAGCGTCTCGTCGATGTCGACGCCGAGGCCGGGCGCATTGCCGGGATGAAGAGTGCCGTCCCTGAAGCTGTAGCCATGCGGGAACACCGCGTCGGTCTCGGCGGTGTGGCGCATATATTCCTGCACCCCGAAATTCGGCACGGAGAGGTCGAAGTGCAGCGCCGCCGCCATGCAGACGGGCGAAAGATCCGTCGCGCCATGACAGCCCGTGCGCACGTGATAGAGGTCGGCGAGGCTCGCGATGCGGCGAAGATGGGTGATCCCGCCCGCATGCACGACCGTGGTGCGGATATAGTCGATGAGCTGCTCCTCGATCAGCGTCTTCGCATCCCAGATCGTGTTGAACACTTCGCCGACCGCGAGCGGCGTGGTGGTGTGCCGGCGGATCAGGCGGAAGCCTTCCTGGTTCTCGGCGGGCACCGCGTCTTCCAGCCAGAACAGGCGATAAGGCTCGAGATCCTTGCCCAGCCGCGCGGCTTCGATGGGCGTGAGGCGATGATGCACATCGTGGAGGAGATGGATGTCGGGACCGAGCGTCTCGCGCGCGGCTTCGAACAGCTCCGGCACGCTGCGCAGATATTTCGACGTCGACCAGAGATTCTCGGTCGGCAATTCCGCGTCGGCGGGTTCGTAGAACAGCTTGTCCTTCGACACGCCATAGGTCGAGGCAAGTCCCGGCACGCCCGATTGCAGGCGGATCGCCTTGTAGCCCAGGCGCTGGTATTTCAGCGCTTCGGCGAGAGTTTCGGCAATGCTGTTGCCGTTGGCGTGGCCGTACACCATCACGCCGTCGCGCGAGGCGCCGCCGAGAAGCTGGTAGAGCGGCAGGCAAGCGAGCTTCGCCTTGATGTCCCACAGCGCCATGTCGACCGCGGCGATGGCCGACATGGTCACGGGACCGCGCCGCCAATAGGCGCCCTTGTAGAGATATTGCCAGGTGTCCTCGATGCGGTGCGCGTCGCGCCCGATCAGCGTGGGGACCACATGGTCGGAGAGATAGCTCGCGACCGCGAGCTCGCGGCCGTTGAGCGTGGCGTCGCCGACGCCCGTGACACCGTCTTCGGTCTCGATCTTCAGGGTGACGAAATTGCGCCCGGGGCAGGTGACGATGACGCGGGCTTGGCGGATCTTCGTCATGGCGTGGCCTCGAGAATGGCGGCGCGGATTTTCGCGTCGGTGCGGAAAGGATCGGGGAAGAGCGCGGGGTCGTCGAGCGCGGCAGCGATGGACGCGCCCGCTTTGGCCCAGGCGTCGAGACGTTCGCTGGCGCCATCCTTCACCGGGCCGCTGGCCGCGAAGGCGAGCCAGGCGCGCACGACCCGGGCGAGATGGGTGAAGGGACGCCCGGAGCGGGCGTTCTCGACGATGAGCGGCAAGATGCGCTGGGCCAGCTTGAGCGAACCGTCTTCGGCGACCTGCGCGAGACGATGATCGAGCGACGGATTGGCGAAGCGCGCGCGCACGCCGCGCCAGTAACCGGCGACGTCGCCCGGCGCGAGCGCGGGCGCCATCTCGCCCATTACCATCGCCTCGACGAAGCCCGCGAGCGCCTTGTCGGCGATCGCTTCGCGCACATAGGTGTGGCCGCGCGGCAGGCCGAGATAGGCGAGCGCCGAATGGCTGCCGTTCAGGACGTGGAGCTTGAGGCGCTCGAACGGCGCTGCGTCCGGCACGATCTCGACGCCGGCTTCCTCCCAGGCGGGACGCGGGCCGGCGAATTTGTCTTCGAGCACCCATTGGGCGAAACGCTCGCGGGCGACGGGAGCTGCGTCGTGCAGGCCGATGGCGGCTTCGACGCGCGCGATGGTGGCGGCATCCGTCGCGGGCACGATGCAGTCGACCATGGTGCCGGGAAAGGCGACGTTGTCGGCGATCCAGGAAACCAGCTGCGGTTCGGCAATGCGCGCGAAGCTGTCGACCGCAGAGGCGAGCCTCGCGCCGTTCTTCGAAAGGTTGTCGCAGGAAATAATCGTGAGCGGTCCGGCGCCGTTTGCTTTTCGCCGCGCCAGGCCGCGCACGATCCAGCCGATGGCGGAACGCGGCCTGTCGGGATGGGAGAGGTCGGAACCGATCTGCTCGGAATTGAACACGCCGTCAGCCGACAATCCGTACCCCTTCTCCGTGATCGTCAGCGTGACGATGTGGATGTTCGGATCGGCGAAGGCGGCGAAGAGCTCTCGGCCCGCACCGGGTGCCGGCGCGACCAGCACGCGGCGAAGCGCGCCTATGACGCGCCACGATTTCTCCTCGCCCAGCGTCTCAACGGTGTAGAGGCCGTCCTGGGGATCGAGGAGGTTGGCTGTGTCGGGCCGGCGCAGCGACACACCGATGATGCCCCAGTCGCCGCCCGCCTTCGCCATCGCGTCCTCGGTGAAGACCGCCTGGTGGGCGCGGTGGAAATTGCCGACGCCGAGATGAAGGATCCCGCACCGTAATGTGCGCGGATCAAACGCCGGCCGCGCGATGTTCCGGGGCAGGCGGTCGAGCGCGGCAAGCGAGAGTCGCATGATTCACTTCGAAGTGCGGCAGCTGCCACTATCGCGATTCCCGCGCGCGGGCGAAAGGTGCCCGGCCTACTCAATCGGACGTTCGTGAGCGACCCAAGAGGAATGCACCACAAAGATACAAAGGGCACGAAGAGGCTCGAGCCGGTCTTGCTCTTTGTGTCCTTTGTGCCTTTGTGGTGAAAATCCGTTTTTCGGATCGTCACAATGGCTGACGAAAAAGATCGTCCCTGGCGCCCGCTCACGCCCGCCGGGATCGGCCGGCTGTTCGCCGCCGCGCCGTTTCCGTGGTGGATCGCCGGGGGCATCGCGATCGAGGCAGCGGCAAATCGGGCGCTCCGGGACCATACCGACATCGATGTCCTGGTGCTGAGGCGGGACCAAACGGCATTGCGGCGGTGGCTCGCGCGATGGGATTGCTGGGTCGCCGATCCGCCCGGGACTCTGCGGCCATGGCCCGCGGACGAAACGCTGGCGGACGCCGTTCACGATATCTGGTGCCGCGAGCGCGCGAACGAGGACTGGCGCTTTCAGGTGATGCTCGATGAATCCGTTGCGGACGCGTGGCGTTCGCGGCGCGACGCGCGCATCACGCGACCACTCGCAGAGCTCGGCCTGCGCGACGCATCGGGTATCCGATTCCTGCGTCCCGAGGTCGTCCTCTATTACAAAGCCAAGGCGCCGCGGCCGATAGACCTGATCGACTTCGACGCCATGCTCGCAATTCTCGATCAGGCGCAGCGGCTCTGGCTCGCCGATGCGATCGCGCTCACTTATGGCGACGGCCATGCGTGGTTGCACCGCCTCTGAGTGCAGCTCCAATCGAAGGCTTAAAACAAAAGACCTCACGGAGCCCATGAGGTCTTTTGCGGCCGTAGCCTGGAAGCGTGGCTTCCGATGGTCCGGCATCACGCCGGACGCTCATACGGGAGGAACTCCCGCATCAGAGACTTCTGAATTTTCGGATCTGCGGCCTCGCCACCGCGTTTCAAGCGGCCGTCGGCGTGGCCGTGGCTTCGTGGGAGATCACGAAGCCGCCGGTTCTATGCCCGGTGGAGTATCTTTCATGCGAAAGCCTCCTTCTGTAGCTGTGCCTTCGTGGCGCGAAAATCATCCTCCCGCGCACCGCGCGAGTCAACACGCCATTTCCATCCGTATACGGATCACCGCGCCGCGCGCACCGCGTCATCAAGGTCGCGGGCGAGGTCCTCGACGTCTTCGATTCCCACCGACAGGCGCAGGAGATCGGCCGGACACGGGCTGAGCGGACCTTCGACGGAGGCGCGATGCTCGATGAGGCTTTCCACGCCGCCGAGAGACGTCGCGCGTTTCCAGATCCGCACATTCGCCGCGGTGGCGATCGCGGCGCTCTCGCCGCCCTTCACGCGGATCGACAGCATGCCGCCGAAGCCGCTCTTCATCTGCCGCACGGCAACCGCGTGGCCCGCGAAGCTCGCCAATCCCGGATAGAGGACCTGCGCGATGCCGGGGTTCGCCTCGAGACGTTCGGCCAATATCAGCGCGCTCGCGCAGGCGGTGCGCACGCGCGGGAACAGGGTGCGCATGCCGCGCAGCAGAAGCCACGCTTCGAACGCGCCGGGAATGGCCCCGAGCTGCACGCGCAGCGTCGTCAGCCTGGCCCAATGTTCGTCGTCCGCGCGGGTGACGAGCGCGCCGGCGACAAGGTCGGAATGGCCATTGAGATATTTCGTGGCCGAATGCATGACGAGATCGGCGCCGAGCGCGAGCGGTTGCGTGAGCACGGGCGTCGCCGCCGTCGAGTCGACGGCAAGGCGCGCGCCGGCCTCGTGCGCGATCCCGGCGGCAGCCGCGATGTCGGTCACGTCCCACATCGGGTTTCCGGGCGTCTCGATCCAGACAAGCTTCGTCCTGCCTGGACGCATCGCGGCTTTCAGCGCGGCGAGATCGGTCGTGTCGACGATCTCGACGTCGAGACCCCAGCCGCGCGCGAACGTCCGCAGCCAGTTTTTCAGCGACCAGTACATGACGTTCGACGCGATGACGTGATCGCCGGGCGCGAGCGCCTGGAACACCGCGGTCGCCGCCGCCATGCCCGAAGAGAACAGCATCGCGCCCGCGCCGCCCTCGAGCGCGGTCAGCACCGCTTCGGGCTGGTCGTAGGTCGGATTGTCGGCGCGTCCGTAGTTGCGCCCGCGGCTGTAGCCGTTGTCGGGATCGCGCTCATAAGTCGACGCGGCGTGCATCGGCGGCGTCACCGCGCCGGTCGCGGCATCGACCCAGCCGAGCGCCTGCGCGGCGATGGTTGAGGGGGATTGTGGCGCGTCGGGCTTGTTCGTCATTGGAGCAGTCCTTTGCGCGATGCTGACATGAGCACCGGATGAATGAAACAGACCGCGCTCTCCAAAAAATCGTCATGGCCGCCCTTGTGGCGTCCACCCATGGCCACAATTGTCGGCGCGGCCGACCTTGTGTCGGCCGCGGCGCGTTTGCGAGGTTTGCGCGTGGCCGGCACAAGGCTGGCCAATTCGAGGACTGCGTGAATAGATGGCCGGAACAAGCCCGGCCATGACGGACTTATGTTTGGAGTGCTCCAATCAGGAAATTCATGGACGCTTCTCCGCCCGCGTGTCGTTGAACGCCGCCGCCGCAATGTCCCTGGCGCGGCCGCGGCAATATTCCGCTGTGACGACGAAAGGTCGGTTCATGGCTCGGCCCCGAAGAGGCGCGCGAGCCTAATCCTCGCCCTGCAGCGGTCCAAGCGCGTCGGCCGCGCCGGATTCGATGTCCCTCACCGCCGTCTGCGGATAGCCGATCCTGGCGTCGTCGCTGGCGTGCCAGGCATCGACGATCATGTCGCGCAGCATGGCTGCGCCGGCGGCCACGCGAGAAGTCGCGAAGGACGCGCCGTCCGCCGTCGGCATGTCGAAGGCGTGCGCCTTCTCCAGCGTGTAGAACGGCACGACGGTCGCCGCCGTCGTCGCGAGATAGCTCGCCGTATGCGCTTCGATCGCGCAGGCGCAATCGACATAGGGCGTCAATGCGGCAGTCACAGTCGCCTCGCTTACATTGGCGCGCACGAACGGGCCCTCGAAATGCATGTGGATGCCCTTCGCGATCGAGAAGCCTTGCGGATTGGGATAGTTGCCCCAGCCGTCATAATGCACGGACACATGCATCGGCTGGCTTGCGTCGCCGACGAAATGCGCCCAGACGCCGAGGTCGCGGATCGCAAGCGCCTCGTGCAGCGCCTGGTCCTTCGCGAACCAGGCCCGATCCTCGTCGGTCTTGGCGAATTTCTGGCCCGCCACGTCGGCACGCCAATAGGCGAAATCGGTCTTGAGCTGCTGCCAGCCGTCGACGATGGAATATGGAAGGTATCCGGCCTTGTACTGGCTTGATCCGACCTTGCGCAATGCGGTGTCGTAGTCGAAGCGCGTCGGCGGCAGCGCCGCGAGTTGAGGCCCGCCCATCACGGTCAGATCGTCCATCACGTCGACGAAATGTCCGGGGTCGCGCTCGCTGTCATGGACCTGGCCCGAGCCGCGCCAGCGGTCGGGCTCGCGCGCGAGCTCGCCGATCTGCCAGATCGCGTCGGGCGCGGTGAGAAAGGCCGGGACATCGGACGGAAGACTCTTCATCGCCACCACGCCGATGATGCGATGACCGGTCGAGCCCCAGGCGAGTGCCGGCGCCGGCGCCACAACGGCCGCGGCCAGGAGCAGAATGCCGATCCTCTTCATCGCGTTCTCCGCAGCGCTTGCCCGGATTTTACCCCGGCTCTGTGTCTGAAGTGTCTCGGAAATGAGAGAGGCCGGCCAAACGGCCGGCCTCTCCCATCCCCGCCCGTCGATGACGTCAGAACTGATACTTGACCGCGAACGAGATCTGGTAGGTCGAAGGCTGCCTGTTCAGATTGAAGTTCGAGGAGTTGCCCGCCAGAGTCGCAGCCGGCGTAAAGGCGGTGTACTGGAATTGGTGCCCCACGATCGTCGTCGCGGCCGCCGGGACCGCCTGATAGAAGACGGGTTCGACGTTGGCGCCCCAGTTGCGGTTGATCAGGTTGCCCAGGTTGAAGATGTTGATCTCCGCCATGAGCTGCTGACCCCCAACGAGGTCTGGCATCGGCAGCTGCTGGTCGAGCTTGAGGTTGACGAGCGTGCTCCACGGACCGAAGAACGCGTTTCTGGGCGCGATCTTGCCGGCATATTTGATCAGGCCGGTCTGCTGCAGCATCTGGTTGAAGCCCGCCAGACCGCCGTTCGTGGTGAGGAATGTCGGGCTGTAGGTGACGGCCGGGTCCGATGTCGCGGTGACGAGATGCGTCGCCGGATCGACCTGCGGCACGTAGATCAGCGATTTGCCGCTCACGCCGCCGCCGGCCGGACCGAACGGCGTGCCGCTGAAGGTGAAGCTGAACGGCTGGCCGGACATGCGCTGGGCGAACAGATCGATGATCGTCGAGAGATCGCCGATGAAGTTCTCCTTCGCGTCGATGTCGAGCGTGAAGCGGTGCTCGCGCTCATAGTCCGACGTTCCAACCTCGGGCTGGTTGTAGTTGACCGAAGCGCGGTCCTGGTAGACCGAGTTCGCGACCGAGGCCACGTCGCCGCCGGCGTCGGTGATGTGCGAGTGGGTGTAGCTCGCATACACCGTGAAATCGCCGTAGCCGGTATCCGTCCAGGCGTTGGACAGGGTCGCCGCAAAGATGGCGCGATGGCCGCCATCCATGCTGCCGAGACCGATATCGGTGCCCGTCAGCTGTCCGGCGACGCCGGCGGGATCAGGGCGTCCGGCCAGTTGATCGAACGTCCACTGATAGAGCAGCCGTCCGTCGGGCGCCGTCACACCGGGGACGGGCTCGATGCGGAGATTGGTCCAGTAAGGCTGGTTGTAGTCGTCCGAGCCCAGATAGTCGCCCGTCAGCTTCCAGCCGTCGCCAAGCCAGCCGTCGCCGAAGGTCACGTCCGCGCCGAGATTCATGTAGAGCGTCGAAGGCAGGCGAAAGCCCGGCAGGATCGCGTTGACCGTTGCGTTCTTCGCCACCGTCGCCGTCGAAAGCGGACCGTTGTTGAGATCGCCCAGCCACGTCTGCAGGTTGCCGGGATAGGTCGTGGGTACGCAGGCGTAGGGATGCGCCGAGGTGCAGGGCCCAGGACCGCCCGTGCCAGGAATGCCGGTCGTGTTGACCGAGGCGATGCCCGTCGTGTCGTAGGAGTCCGTCAGCCAGACCGCCAGAATCCCGCCGGAGAGCTTGCCGACGCCGCCGCGGAAATTGATGTCGGAATTGTCCGGGACAAAGGACGGGATGAAGTCGTCGTCCAGGATCCAGTCGTAGTTGCCGGAAATGCGCGGATCGACCGTGTGCTGGCCGTTATACGTCTTCTGGTTGGAGAAGCCGTAGCGCTCCGTGAAGTACGGGTTGAGGATCGGCTTGTCGCCGTCCCAGTAGTCGTCGACGCGAACCCCCGCCGTGATATCGAGATGCGGCAGCGGATCCCAGTTGTCCTGGATGAAGGCTGCGCCGTTCAGATAGCGGTAGCGGCCGTCATCGCAGCTCGGAGTGAACACGGTCGCGCCGTTCTGGGTGCAGATGCCGTTGGCGAAGTAGACCGGGTTGCCGGCCTGCAAGGACGTCGCCTCGGCATTCGAGCGCCCATCGAGGAGCTGCGAAATGAGGCCGTTCTGGAAGTCCGATATCGAATTGAAGCGGATGACCGACGTCGCACCTTGCACGAACTGGTCGTCATACCAGAAGCGATGGAACTCGACGCCGAACTTCAGGGTCTGGTCGCCGATCGTGTAGTCGGCGAGCCCTTTGGCAAAAGTGTCCTTGTAGTGGAGGAAGTTGTACTGCCGCGAGAAGTCGGGACCAAGGACGATATAACCGGCGTCAGACTGTCCTGCCGGTACGTTGCAGCTCGTGGCGCTGGTGCAGGACGGAGCCGTCGAGCTGGCGTTGGCATTGGTCAGGGCACCGCTCGGACCCGGCACCCGGACGAACATCTCGGGAAAGGCATTGCCTTCGAACGGCGTCTGGTTGTCGACGACGCTGGTCTGGCCGACGTTGACCTGCGTCTGGAAATTGTCGGTCCAGTTCGCAAACCACTGAACCGTCATCGAGCTCAGCTTCTGGGCGTTGACGTACCAGTTCGATGGCAGGGTGACCTGCTGGGCGCCGAAGGTCGTCGAACCCGAGTTCACCGCGGGCGAGTCGCCTTCCGTGTGCTGGTAGCTGAAGACGACTTTCTGATTGTCGTTGATCTGCCAGGTCAGCTTGCTGATGAACTTCTGGTCGTATTCGGTGAACAGTGAGTCGTTGATATTGCCGGGATTGAAGCCGTATTTGGTCTCGGCAATGTTCACGACCTGATTGACCTCCGCCGTCGTGATATCGGGCGCAACCTTGGAGAAGAGCGGATTGTTCGCGGTTCCGAGCGTGTTGGTCGGCCCGACGGCGAACAGCAGCCCCGGATTGGTTGTATTGCGGTCCTCGTCATAGCCCACGAAGAAGAAAAGATGGTCTTCGACCAGCGGACCCGAAAGGTAGAGCCCGTAGTTCTCGTTGCGATACGGCGGCTTGACCGACTGATTCCACGTGATCTTGTTGCCGAGGAGGTCCGAGGACCCCGTGTACTTGTCTCCATTCAGGCTCTGGTCATTGAACGATCCGTAGAACCCGCCGTGCAAATCGTTCGACCCCTGCTTCGTGACAATATTCTCCACCGGCCCGCACGAATTGTACTCCACGTCATACGGAGTGACGATTAGCTGCGCTTGATCGATCCAGGGGAACGCCACCGGCCCCGTCTGGGTGGGATAGCCATTGAAGTTGAGGCCGAAATTGTCGCTCTGCTCGAGGCCGTCGACGAGCAGCGGAACGCAGCGCGGATTGGCACCGGCGATGTTCAGCGTCGCGATCGGCGGGTTGGAGCTGCCACCCACCGGATCGACGAAGGCGAAGGGCGATTTCTGCATCAGGTCCTTGAGGTTGTTCTCGAAGGTCGGCGTCTGCGCGACTACGGCCTGGGTGAACACGGTGCTCACGCCGTGCTGCTCGGTGATCGCCGTCGCCGCCGCAGTGCGCACGCCACTGACGATCACCGTTTCGGTCGTCGCGATCGCGGCCAACGGGATGTTCACATCCGACGGTTCGGTGGATAGCTGGATGCCGGTGACCGACTTCTCCGGAACGCCTGGCGCATCGACGGTTACGGTGTAGGGACCGCCGATCGCGAGGCCGTTGACCGCAAAGCCGCCGTCGGTGGTCGACGTGGTGAGTGTCGCGCCGGTCCTGGTGTCGGTGACCTTCACGACAGCGCCATCCAGGGGCGCTCCGTCCGCTCCGGTGACCGTGCCGCGGATTTCGGAGCTGATCTTCTGCGCCATCGCGACTTGCGTTTGCGCCGCCAGGACGAGGCCGGCCGCGGCCCCGCAGTACAACCCGGCCCGCAGACCAAGAACATGACGCGAAAGTTTCATTGCAACGCCCCCTCGAATTGGCAGGCACGCGAAGTTACGGCCCACGCGCAATTGCGCGCGGCGTATGCATGCCGTTGCTGTAAACAGATCCCCACACGATGGCCGCTCGCGCGACAGGAGCGGCCGACCTCACGAAGCCCTTAATCACCACGCGAACGGGACAGAGCGGTGACAGCTCAGTTTCAGGATGATGACAGCGGGGGTTGTTGCGCGCGCGCAACGTCGTTCGCGTCCGCCGCCGCGCGGACGGCCGAACGGCCGAACGGCGAATTCGCGACCGAAACCTAACCCAACGACAGGAAAAACACCGGAAAACAGGGCATTGCGGCGACAATTCCGCGTCCGCGCGGGCGCCGCACCTGATGCATCGCCATTCGGCCACATGCTAGAACCGGCCTTCGACATCGATGGTCCGGCGCGACCCGCTCCGGATCCGCATGAAAGGAAAACGGCATCATGGGTGAAGCATATATCGTGGCGACGGCCCGCACTGCGGGCGGACGCAAGGGCGGGCGGCTCAAAGGCTGGCATCCGGTCGATCTCGGCGGCGTCGTCATCAACGCGCTGCTCGACCGCGCGAAGGCCGATCCCGATCTGGTCGAAGACGTGATCTGCGGCTGCGTCAGCCAGGTCGGCGAGCAGGCCATCAACGTCGCGCGCAACGCCGTCCTCGCCTCGCGCCTGCCCGAGCACGTGCCGGGCACCAGCGTCGACCGCCAATGCGGCTCCTCGCAGCAGGCACTGCATTTCGCGGCCCAGGCCGTGATGAGCGGATCGATGGACGTCGTCATCGCGATGGGCGTGGAAAGCATGACGCGCGTGCCGATGGGCCTTTCGGCCGCCCTTCCCGCGCAGAACGGCTTCGGCACCTATATGAGCCCCGAGATCGTCAAGAAATACCCGAACGTCCAGTTCAGCCAGTTCATGGGCGCGGAAATGGTGGCGGAGAAGTACAAGCTGTCCCGCGAGCAGCTCGACAGGTTCGGCTATGAGAGCCACCAGAAGGCGATCGCGGCGACGCAGGGCGGTCGCTTCGAGAAGGAGATCGTCCCTCTCGAGGTGACGCTCGACGACGGCAGCAAGACAAGGCACACCGCCGACGAGGGCATCCGCTTCGACGTCTCGCTCGACGGCATGAAGAACGTGAAGCTTCTGCGCGAGGGCGGCAAGATCACGGCGGCGACGTCGAGCCAGATCTGCGACGGCGCGTCGGGCGTCATGATCTGCAACGAGCGCGGGCTGAAGGCGCTGGGCGTGAAGCCGCTCGCGCGCATCGACCACATGACCGTCATCGGCGGCGATCCGATCATCATGCTGGAAGCGCCGATTCCCGCGACGAAGCGCGCGCTCGAGAAGTCGGGCCGCAAGATCGAGGACATCGATCTCTACGAAGTGAACGAGGCCTTCGCCTCGGTTCCGGTGGCGTGGTTGCAGGACACCCATGCGGACCCGGCCAAGCTGAACGTGAACGGCGGCGCCATCGCGCTCGGCCATCCGCTCGGCGCCTCGGGCACGAAGCTGATGACGACGCTGGTGAATGCGCTCGAGAGCCACAACAAACGCTGGGGCCTGCAGACGATGTGCGAAGGCGGCGGACTGGCGAACGTCACGATCGTGGAACGGCTGTGACCTGAGTTCGGCCCTCCCCTCGAGGGAGGGCCGAACATTTCCCGCAGAGATTATCGGGGAGGGGTCCCCGCGTGGTCTGCCCCTCCCCGAAAAATCCTTCGGATTTTTCGACCCTCCCGCAAGGGGAGGGTAGGCGCGAGGCGACGAAATGGATCTCTCCTACGGTCCCGAATACGAAGCCTTTCGCGACGAGGTTCGCACCTTCGCGAAGAATTTCGGCGAGCGGGCGCCCAATCGCGCGGGCGCGATGTCCGACATGCGAGAATGGCAGCGCCTCCTCATCGAGCACGGCTATGCCGCGCGCACGATTCCGAAACGGTACGGCGGCTACGGCGCCGAACCCGACATCCTGAAATCTCGCATCATCGCGGAGGAATTCATCGCCGCCGGCCTGCCCATGGGCATGGCGGGACAAGGCATCTCGATGTTTGTGCCGACCTTGCTCGAGCTGGGCACGGAAGAGCAGAAACAGAAATGGATCGCGCCGACTTTGCAAGGCGACGTCATCTGGTGCCAGGGCTATTCCGAGCCGGGCGCGGGCTCCGATCTGGCCTCGCTCACCACGCGCGCGGTGGAAGACGGCGACGACTTCGTCATCAACGGACAGAAGATCTGGACCTCGACCGCGGCGCAGGCCGACATGATCTTCTGCCTCGTGCGCACCGAAGCCGATAAGCCGAAGCACGAAGGCATCTCCTATCTCATCTTTTCGATGAAGACGCCCGGCATCGAAGTCCGCCCGCTCAAGACCATGACTGGCCGTGCCGAGTTCAACGAAGTGTTCTTCACCGATGTGCGCGTACCCAAGACGCAGATCGTGGGCAGGCGCGGCCAGGGCTGGTTCGTCGCCAACGCGACGCTCAAGCACGAGCGCGGCATGCTGGGCGATCCCAACCAGGCGCAAACGCGCTTCAAGGCGCTGGTCGACCTGATGACGAGCGAAGAGGTCGATGGGCGCAGGTTGATGGACAACCCGCTTTATCGCGACCGGCTGTTGAAGCTCGAGGCACGCGTGCTGGCGATGGAGTTCAACGGCTTGCGCCTCCTGACCGCCACCTTGAAGGGCGAGGATCCCGGCCTCGCGCGGCTGATCGTCAAGCTGATGGGCTGCGAGCTGAACCACCAGTTGGCCGCCTTCGCGATCGATGCGCTGGGCGAGCTTGGCATCCTCTACACCGGCAGCCCGCATCTGCGCGCCCACGGCGTGTGGCAGACGAACTTCATGTTCGATCTCGGTCTCATCATCGGCGGCGGCACGGCGCAGATCCAGAAGAACATCATCTCGGAGCGCGGCCTCGGCATGCCGCGCGAACCCAAGCTCGCGAAGGCATAAGCGCATTCCCGCGAAGTGCCCAGCGCGCGTTGCGCGACAATTGTTTAGATTGCGTGCGAAGCACGCGGGGGCTTCACGTCAGATTGCGCTCCCAAGGAAAAAGTCATGGAATTCTCGCTGACCGCCGACCAGAAGATGATGCAGGACAGCGTCGGGCGCACGCTGGAGCGCACAGGCCCGCTCGAGCGCGTGCGCAACGCCACCGACAGCGGCGAACCTTATGCGGGCGATGTCTTCAGCGCCCTTGTCGAGCTCGGCGTGCCGGGCATCCTGGTGCCGGAAGAATTCGGCGGACTGGGACTTTCGCTGCTCGATGCGGCGCTGGCGGCCGAGATGCTCGGCCGGCATGTCTCGCCGGTTCCGTTCGGAGGCAGCGCGGTGATGGCGCCGCTGGCGCTGAGCGGTGCCGGCTCGAAGGCGCAAAAGGTGCGGCTTCTGCCGAAGGTCGCGAAGGGCGAGATCGTGATCGGTGTCGCCGTCTCGGAGCACGCGGCCGGGTCACGCGAGAAGGCGCAGGTGACGGCGAAGGGCGGCAAGCTTTCGGGTCGCACGCTGTTCGTCGTGGATTTCGCGGGCGCGGATTTCTTCATCGTCGCCGACAAATTCGCCAATCTTCATCTCGTCGACGCGAAGGCGAAAGGCCTGGAGAAAACTCTGCTGGCGACGATCGATGCCACACGCAGGATCGGCGAGCTTTCCTTCGACAATGTCGAGGCCGAGCCGCTCGCCGAGGGCAATCCCTCTGCCACGCTCGAACGCATCATCGATGCCGGCCGCATCATCCTTGCCGCCGACACGCTCGGCGCCGCCGAGCGGATGATCGAAAAGGCCGTGGCCTACGCGAAGGAACGCAAGCAGTTCGGCCGCGTGATCGGCTCGTTCCAGGCGGTCAAACATATGTGCGCGGAGATGGCGGCCGAGATCGAGCCGGCGCGCGCGCCTCCTCTGGTATGCGGGCTATGCCTTCGACACGTTCCCGGAACAGTCGCGCCGCATGGCCGCGCACGTGAAGGCGCATCTCTCGGAGATAGGACCTCAGATTGCGCGCACGGCCACCGAAGTGCATGGCGGCATGGGCTTCACCGATCTCCTCGGCCTGCACTACTGGTTCAAGCGCATCGGCGCCAATCGCCAGTTGCTCGGCAGCCCCGAACGCGTCCGCAACGACGCGGCGATCGCGCAGGGCTGGGTGGGAAATTAGGTCACCGCTCTTCCGCAGCTGCGACGTATGCATGTCTCCCAAAGGTCGTCTCGGGCGGGCTTGTCCCGCCCACCCATGAACACGATCGGCGGACTGGCGCGCCTTGTGCGCGCCACAACGCAAGCTTTCCCGACGTACCGTGGCCGCGCGAGCCGCGGCCACACCGACAGCTGTGGTTATGGGTGGGCGCCACACGGGCGCCCATGACGGAACTCTTGGTAGAAGTGCATCGACGATTGTTCGCCAAAAGCGTAACAACGCCCGCCGGATCGGGGGCGGGGGACGGCCGACAGACAGGGTTCATGGGCGAAGCCACCGCGTATACCAAAGACACTGACGGCCTGCCGGTCCCCCAGCGCTATTGGGCGAGCGTGGCAATCGGCTTCGGCATCACCATGGCGGTGATCGACGGCGCCATCGCCAACGTGGCGTTGCCCACCATCGCCCGGGACCTGCACACCGATCCTTCGCTGTCGATCTGGATCGTCAATGGCTATCAGCTTGCGATCACGATCTCGCTTCTGCCGCTGGCGGGACTGGGCGAGATCGTCGGCTATCGCCGCGTCTATCTCGTCGGCCTCGCCTTGTTCACGCTTGCCTCGCTAGCCTGCGCCTTCTCGCGGACGCTGACGATCCTGGCGCTCGCCCGCGTCGTTCAGGGCTTCGGCGCGGCCGGCGTGATGAGCGTCAACACGGCGCTGGTGCGTTTCATCTATCCGCAGCGCCTGCTCGGCCGCGGCATCGGAATCAACGCGCTCATCGTGTCGGTGTCGGCGGCGATCGGCCCGACCATCGCGAGCATGATCCTCACCTTTGGAAACTGGCCATGGCTGTTCGCGGTCAACGTGCCGTTCGGAATTGCCTCCTTCGTGATCGGTTATGAGAGCCTCCCGCGACCGCCGCGCGCGCGCCATCCTTTCGATCTCGTGAGCGCTGCGCTGACGGCGGGCACGTTCGGCTTCCTGATCGCGAGCATCGACGCGCTCGCACACGGCGAAAAATTCATTCTTTTCGCCGCCGAGGCGGCGCTGGCCGCGATCTTCGCGAACATCCTCATCCGGCGCGAGCGCGCCGTTCGCGCGCCGCTTCTGCCCGTCGATCTCCTGCGCATTCCCATGTTCAGGCTCTCGGTCGCGACCTCGATCTGCTCCTTCGTGGCCCAGATGCAGGCGCTGGTGGCGCTGCCGTTCCTGCTGCAGCTCCATTTCGGCTACACCGCCGTGGAGACCGGTCTTCTCATCACGCCCTGGCCCATCGCGACAGGCATCGCGGCATGGTTCGCCGGCCGTCTCGTCGACCGCATTCCCGTGGGCCTGCTGGGCGCGGCCGGACTATTGCTGTTCGCGGCGGGACTGCTGGCGCTTGCCCTCCTGCCGGTGCATCCGCACGCATTCGCTATCGTCTGGCGCATGGCGCTTTCAGGCATCGGTTTCGGAATGTTCCAGACGCCGAACAATCGCGCGATCCTCAACTCCGCGCCGCGCGAGCGCAGCGGCGGCGCGAGCGGCATGCTGGGCACTGCGAGGCTGCTCGGACAGACAACCGGCGCCGCCCTGGTCGCGTTGGTTTTCGCGCGCATGGGCATCAATGGCGCCGCGGCTTGCCTCTATATCTCGGCCGGTTTCGCGCTGGCGGCTGCGGGCGTCAGCAGCCTGAGGCTTCTCGACGGCGCCGAGCCGCCGAGGCCAGCGCGTTAGGAACGCACACCGGAAGGAATTCCCCAAAGTCGTCATCACCCGGCGCGCGATATAGCGCGTCCAGGTGACCCATTTTCCTGTTTCACGCCGGAGAAAATTGGGTCGCCCGAACCGGCTATACGCCGGCCGGGCGATGACGAACATAGTTGTCCGTCGAAACAGGGAACACCACCTGCCGCAAAGGTCGCAGCAGGCTTGGCCCGCCGGCTGCGGCGCGCGCATACTGGCGGCAAAGCAACAAAACGCAGGGGGACCCAATGCCCGTTTCGCTCGTCCGCGCGGCAATATTCGGCGCGTCGCTCGCCGTCGCGAGCCCTGCCCTCGGTCAGACGCAAACCGCGCCGCCCACGACCGCACCAACGGCGCCTGTTGCAGCGGCGCCGGCGGTGACAGCCGCTCCCGTGGCGGCGACACCGGCCCCGGCCATGCCGGCCGCGAGCCCGGCTGCGCCACAAGCTCCGAGCACGCCCACAGCGGTAGCTCCGCCGCCGGTGGCCACCGCACCGGTGCCCTCGGTCGTGGTCGCCGCAACGCCCAACGATTACGCCAATCCGATGAACTGGCTCTGCCTGCCCGGCCACAAAGGCGCGTGCGACGCCAGTCTCGACACGACGGTCGTCGGTGCCGACGGGTCGACGACGATCGAGAAATATGCGCGCGCGAAGAAGCCCGCAATCGACTGCTTCTATGTCTATCCGACGGTGTCGCGCGATCCCGGCGTCATCAGTTCGATGAGCGCGGAGCACGAGGAATTGTCCGTCGTCGCGGTGCAGTTCGCGCGCTTCGGCGCGGTGTGCCGGCAGTTCGCACCGCTCTATCGCCAGTTCACGCTCACCGCGCTCGCAGCCCGTCTGGCGGGCAAGCCGATGGCCGCAACCGGCATCGATCCGCGCATCGGCTACAACGACGTGGTCGACGCATGGAATTACTATCTCGCCCATTACAACAAGGGCCGCGGCGTGGTGCTGATCGGGCACAGCCAGGGCTCCGGCGTGCTGACCCAGCTGATCAAGAACGAGATCGACGGCAAGCCCATCCAGAAACAGCTCCTCTCCGCGATCCTGATGGGCACGCGGCTGCAGGTACCGGTCGGTGCGGTGGTCGGCGGTGATTTCAAGGCCGTGCCGCTGTGCGCGGCGTCGGCCCAGATCGGCTGCGCGATCGCCTACGCATCGTTCCGCGCGACGTCGCCGCCGGCGGCAACGAGCCTGTTCGGCAAGAGCGCCGGGCCCGGACTTGAAGCGGCCTGCGTCAATCCCGCAGCGCTCGGCGGCGGATCGGGCGATGTCCACGCCTACCTGGGCAACACCAGCCTCATCGTGCAAAGCACCACGCCGATGGCGTGGGTCAAAGGCAAGACGATCACGACGCCCTTCGTCAGCGTCCCGGGACTGATCACCGCCGAATGCCGGAAGAACGACGCGGCCACCTATCTCGCGATCTCGTTCCACGGCGATCCGGCGGGACCGCGCACGACGGACATCCGCGGCGACGTGGTCGTCGGCGGACAGGTGCTGCCCGATTGGGGCCTGCATCTGATCGACGCCAATCTCTTCATGGGAAATCTCATCGACATCGTGCGCGACGAAACGAAGACCTATGAGTCGAGCACTCATTGAGAGCGCGTGAGACTTCACCCTTCCCCGAAAAATTCGCGAACGAATTTTTCGACCCTCCCGCAAGGGGAGGGTTGGCTCTGAAGAAAGGATGACAGATATGGAACTCGCACCGGAAAAAGCAGGCTTTTCCGCCGCGCGTCTCGAGCGGATCACCGATCACCTCAACCGCGCCTATATCGACTCCGGCAAGATCGCGGGTTGCCAGGTTCTCGTCGCGCGCCACGGCCATGCGGCCTATTTCAAGTCGCTCGGACAAATGGACCGCGAGCGCGCCAAGCAGATGCGCGACGATGCGATCTTCCGCATTTATTCGATGACCAAGCCGATCACCTCGGTCGCGCTGATGACGCTGTACGAGGGGGCCATTTCCAGCTCAACGATCCCGTGCACCGTTTCGTGCCCGAATGGCGCGACCAGCGCGTCTGGGTGTCGGGCGACGGCGCGAGCATGGAGACGGTGAAACCGGACAGGCCGGTGAGCATGCGCGACATGCTCTGCCACACGGGCGGTCTCACCTATGGCGCGGCGCTGGTGTCGCTCGGCGCGCCCGACAGCGGCCATCCGGTCGACAAGGCCTATGCGCAGGCAGGCGTGCGCCGCGGCGACGGCGAGACGCTCACGGAGTTCGTGAGGAAGCTGGGGCGCGTGCCGCTGCGCTACCAGCCGGGGCAGGCCTGGCAATACTCGCTGTCGACCGATGTCTGCGGCGCGCTGGTCGAGATCATCTCGGGCAAGCGCTTCGACCGCTATCTGCAGGAGACGATCTTCGATCCCCTGAAGATGAAGGACACGTCGTTCTGGGTGCGGCCGGAAAAGCTTTCGCGCTTCGCCGCGAATTATCGCCGCGCGTCGGACAAATCCCTGAAGCTGATCGACGATCCGGCGAAAAGCACCTATCTGAAGGAACCCACGTTCTTCTCCGGCGGCGGCGGCCTCACGGGCACGACGCACGATTACTTGCGCTTCTGCGAGATGGTCCGCCACGGCGGCGAGCTCGACGGCGCGCGGGTCCTCGGGCCGCGCACGATCGAGCTGATGCACAGAAATCACCTGAAGGACGGCAAGGACCTGACCGCAGATGGCGATCGGGGCTTCTCCGAGACCGCCAATGAAGGCGTCGGCTTCGGCCTCGGCTTCGCCACCACGCTCGACACGGTCAAGTCCGGCTCGATCGTCGGCGGCGATTTCTACTGGGGCGGCGCGGCCTCGACGATCTTCTGGGTCGACCAAAAGGACGATCTCGTGTCGTGTTCATGACGCAACTGATGCCGTCCGGCGCCTTCAACTTCCGCGGCCAGCTCAAGAGCATCGTGTATTCGTCGATCGAGGCGTAGGGAACCATCAGGAATACGCGCTGCCTTGACGGTTGCGGCGCAAACGCCTGCTTGACGACGGCAGGAAACGCCCGCCCCCAATTCGCCAGGAATTGTGGTCGCCGTCTCGCAGTCCCTACGGCGACTTTGGGAAGTCGGAATCGGTGAAGGCGGCGCTGCCCTCTCCCTGGTTCGGGGGCGGCACTTCGACAGTCTTCGTCCGCTGCCTGCCGTCGTCCTCGCGCGTCGCCGTCACCTCGTAAGAGCCCACATCAACGCCCTGCGTGGTGCACCAACCGTTCAAGCCGACTCTGTTACAATTGAGGTCGAGGGCAATACTCGTTTCGAATTTCAAAGCCGTTCCCGACTGGTTGTAGAGGCTGAGTTTGTTCTTCTGGACCGGCGGCGGAGGAGGTTCTTGCTGCTGTTGTCGCGGCGGACTGTTAAAATTGTTCGACGGTGACCTGTTGCTTGGTGGAGGGCTCGAAGGCGCGTTGTTTCGCGGTGGCGAATAGTTTTGCACCGGTGCCGAAGGTGTCGGAGGAGCCGGTGTCGGATTTGGCGGCGGCGCCGTGTCGGATGGGCCTTGCGTCACGCCGGGCCCCGAGGTTGGCTGGCCGCTTCCGCCTTCGATGGGCGTGCCGCCACTCTCGCTCGGCGGCGGCGGTTCTTCGGCCGGGGCCGCCGGCGGCGGCTGTTCTCCACCGCCCTGCTCGCCGCCACCTTGTTCTCCACCGCCCTGCTCGCCGCCACCCTGATCTCCGCCGACAGGCGATGCGGGCGGCGTCGGAGGCGCAGCACCACCGCCTGTGGGCGTCGCGTCGCTCGGGCCTGGCCCGTTGTCGAAGGTCTGACCGGTCGTCTGTGAACCGCTGGTCGCATTGCCGAGTTGACCGGCTGCGCCTCCAGCCGGCGCGGCTCCGCCCGCCGGAGGCTCGCCACCCGCAGGCGCTTCGCCGCCTCCACTGCCGCCCGAATCCTCCGACGGCGGCGGTGGCGGCGGCTCGTTGTACGCAAGCCGCGTGTAGGCGCGCGCCGGCGACGGCGCAGTCAGCGCAACGAAAGAGACGGAAAGGCTGAGCGCGGTCACCGTCGCGCCGGCGGCCCCTGCTCGCAACGCTCCGCGCCGCGAGATGCGCGTGCTCGTCGTCGTGGACGCACGTGCCCCCGCCGAGTCGAGCGGCGGATCGACAAGCGCAGGCGCATCGCCGGTAGCGACCATTGCGGACTTTGCAATCGCGCTGCGCTCTTCCACCTCGCATCGCGCCTTGCCGTCATGCTTGTGCTTGGCCAAAACGGCGACAAGTGTTTTCAGATCGGCATCCGAAAGGCGCAGCGCGCCTGCGGTCGCACGCAAGGCGCCGGAAGGGCCCGGCTTGCCGCCCTGGATCAGAATGTGAAAACGGCCATTGGCCTCCGCCAGCGCGGCATCGCCCGCGACACCTTCGAGCACGACGACGCCGTGCGATCCGAATTCGGCAGACGGAAATTGCGTGCCTTTTCCGCTCGCCAGGATTTCGCGGACGCGATAGCCGCCGGCAGGCGTGTCGCCGTAGGGAAAGATACTGTCGCGACGCGGATTGCCGTGTGCTGCCGCAAGATTGTCATGCGCGCGGCCGGCGACCGCGAACGGGCCCGCGGATTTGCGGCCCTTCGCGTCGAACAGCGTAAGGGTCCCGCACCGGTCGCGATCGAAGGAAAATTCGACAAGCAGCCGCATTCTGCAGCAGTCCCCACCCAAGCCGTCCACGCGTATAGCGTGAATCGCCGCGTCTGAACAGGCGAGGCACGGCCCGGATGACGAGGAGTTCATGTTGAGCGGCGCAAAGACGATTCGGCTAACGCCTTGATCCGGCTGGACACAGCGGCGATCACCGAAGAAAGCGCCAACGGCAAGCTCGGCCGATGCACAGGCTTGTGCGGGCCGGACGACTCCGCGCGCGCCCCGCGGACACGCTTGACGCAAAGCGGGCGTTTGGCGGACGCTCGCCCGGACCGGCGCGACGTCCCATGTTGGGGGTTACACACGCCGGATTGGGCGGGGCGAAATGATACTTGTCACGGGCTCGGACGGGCTGGTCGGGCACCATTTGGGCGCCGCGCTCATACAGCAAGGCCTCGCCGTTCGCGCCTTCGACATCCGGCGCACGCCCGACGAAACCGTGCTGAGCCGCGATGCCGTCGAACGCGCGCTGCGCGGCGTCAGCGGTATCGTGCATCTGGCTGCCGTCTCGCGCGTGTCGACGGCGAGCGCGATCCCGGGCATTGCCGGCGCACCAATCTGGACGGATTGAAGGTCGTGATCGACGCCGCGCTGCGTTCGACGCACCGACCCTGGTTCGTCTTTGCCAGCAGCCGCGAGGTCTACGGAAATGCGGCGCGCTCG
Organism: uncultured Alphaproteobacteria bacterium; assembly: GCA_963802815.1. Taxonomy (GTDB): domain Bacteria; phylum Pseudomonadota; class Alphaproteobacteria; order Micropepsales; family Micropepsaceae; genus Rhizomicrobium. The sequence goes on along the minus strand of CAWDKN010000005.1, from coordinate 119,585 downwards.
CCGACGCCGGAGGATGCCGAGCAACAGGCCCTCAACACCTATGCGCAGACGAAAGTCGCGGGTGAAAAGCTCGTGCTTGCGGCGCGCGAGGCAGGACTTTCCGCCAATATCTGCAGACTTTCGACAGTGTACGGTGCGCTCGACGATCACCCCGATCGCGTGCTTCCCGCGTTCTGCCGCGCCGCCGCGACGGGCGGAGCGATCTCGATACAGGGCACCGAAGTCGTGCTCGACCCACTCATATCGACGACGTCGCGCGCGGCCTGGCGCTCCTCGTGGCGCGTTCGGCCGCACGCGATCTGCTGCCGCCGATTCACTTCGTCAGCGGACGCGGGGTCTCGCTGCCGGAGCTCGCGGCGCTTGCGGTTTCGGCAGGCGACGGGGCGACAAGCATCACGATCGACGCGCCGCGCGCCTACGACGTGACGCGTTTCATCGGCGATCCGCGTCGCGCCGAAACTCTCCTGGGCTGGAAAGCCGAAACGACGATCGAAGACGGTGTCGCGCGCTTCGTCGGTGCTTTCCGAGAACGCCGTCACGGCGCTGCGGCGAAAGTCGCCGCCGAATAGGCGGCGCGCACCCATGGCAGACAAGAGCAACGAGATCATTCACGGAATGTGGGTCGGCACGAACTTGTCGCGGCTCGAGCTGCTGACTATGCATTCCTTCGTGCGGCACGGGCACAAATTCCTGCTCTGGGCCTACGATGACCTGTCGCACTACGACTTTCCGCGCGGCGTCAGCATCTGCAATGCCGAGGAAATCATCCCGCGCAGCGGAGTGTTTGCCAGACGCGGCACCGACCGAGAGACCGGCGTCGGCCGAAACAGCTTCGGCGCGCCGTTCTCAGACATTTTCCGGTACAAGCTGCTCTACGAGCATGGCGGCATCTGGGCCGACATGGACATAACTTGCCTGAAGCCATTCGATTTTGCGGGCGAATTCGCGTTCCGGCCGCATCGCGTCGGAATCGTGGGCAGCATCCTCAAATGCCCCAAGGGCAGCGAGTTAATGCGCAAGTCCTATGAAGAAACCCTTGCAACGGCGGGCGCCGATGCGGAATACCTCGCGCCGAACCGCATCCTGACGAAGCACGCCGAAGCTGAAGGACTTACCGCTGCAATCATTTCGAACATGTCGAATCCCGACAATTGGGGTGAGTTCATCCTCCCGCTGATCGAGCGGCCGACGGCGATCCCGGACGACTGGTATGCCGTCCACTGGATCAACGAGATGTGGCGAACGCTCGATTCCGACAACGGGCTCTACCGCGGCCGCCGCCTGCTCGACTACGTGCCGGACAAGAACGCGCCGCGCGAAGGCTCGACGCTGTGGGAGCTGTACCGGAAATATGGGCTGATCAATCCGCGCTCCGGGCCGCCAGGCCGGGCGCAACCGCGCGCGAAGCTTGCAAAAGGGCCCACACCACTCCCGGTCACGCCGCTGCGCGAGGAGACGCGTAGCGCGTCGGCGCTGAACATTCTCCTTCCCAGCCTGGTGCGTGGCGGCGCCGAACGCAGCGTGCTCGAAACGCTGTCCGCGTTGCGCAGAAAACGCGGCCTCTCGCGCCATCTGTTCGTGCTGCACCGCTCACGGCGGCAGTACGCGATCGCCGGAGACGACAATCTGAAGGTCAGCTTTGGTACCTTCGGCACGGACATCGCCGTGATCTTGCGCGGGTTTGCGCTGGAGATCCTCAATTCGCCAGCGCCCGTGGTTTACACGCACCTCATCCCGGCCAAGGACCTGCAAGTCCTCTGGGACATGGGTATCACGACGATCCCCGTCATCCAGAATGCGCGCCCCGGCTGGAACGATCCGCCCGGCGCTTACGACAATCTCAACGTGCCGTTCGTCGTCGCGGTGTCCGACGCGGTTGCCGATGAGCTGCGCGCCGCGGACTGCCCCAGACCGGTCGTGACCGTCCGCCATGAGCTGCAACGCGGGTATCAGCCCGAGGTGATGGCGCGGCAACGGCGCGAGATCCGAAACCAGTTCGGCATCGGCGACGGCACGCTTCTGATCGGCATGGTGGGACAGTTCAAATCGCAGAAGGCCTACACGCGCGCGGTGCGCGTACTGGCGCGGCTCAACGAGATCGTGCCGGCGAAGCTCGCGATCCTCGGCGGCTGGGACCATCAATATGGCGGCGGTCGGTTGGCCTATGAGGCGACGTGCCGGCTCGCCGTCGATCTCGGCGTCATTGCCGACATGATCATGCCGGGCGATGTCGGCGCCATCGATCCCTATCTCGCCGCCTTCGACGTCTTCATGAACACCAGCATCCATGAGGGGCTCAGCGTCGCCTTGCTCGAGGCTATCGCGGCGGGATGCCCGATCGTGACGGCCGACGCAGGCGGCAACCGCGAGGTGCTTCCCGCCAATGCCGCGCTCGTCGAGGACGGCGCCGACATCGAACACTATGTCGAGTCAATCTTGGCAATTGCCGGCGCGGCCGAACGCGTCTTGCCGGAGCGTCCCGTCGAACCCGCGCTCGTGGCGCAATTGTGGGCCTTGATCGCCAGGCACGGCATCGCCAACAGCCTGGCACGGCCGGGCGCGCCGTCGGGCACGCTTTTCCTGACCGAAGTGATGACCATCGGCGGAGCCCAGCAGTCCCTCGTCCAGCTGCTGACGCGGCTCGACGCGCCGCAGAAGCGAGCGCTGTGCGTTCTCAAGGGCGCCATTTCCGACGCTTACAAGCCGAGCCTCGACGAAGCGCAAATCCCGGTATTTTCCGCCGATGGCGCCGACACCGTTGGCGACCGCACGGAACGCGTCCTGAACCTCGTCGATGTGCTCAACGTCCGCAACATTTGCTTCTGGAACGTCGCGCCCGAAGTGAAGCTCATGGTGACCAAGGTGCTGGCCGCGCGCGACATCAGGCTCTTCGACGTCAGCCCCGGCCCGATGTCGTTCGACGAGCTGGATGCGTCGGCGCCGTTCAGCAAACGCGTGTCGCTCAGCCAGGCGCAATATTTCGCGCGGCTTGACGGTTTCGTCGCCAAATATCCGGACGGCCTGCCGCCCCCCGCGCTCGCACCCGACCGCAAGAGACTCCACGTCATACCCAACGGAGTTGCGGCGCCGCCAAGCTTCGTGCCTTTGCCCCCGCCCGACTTCGTGTTGCCGGAGGCATTCGATCCCGCGCTCGCAATCGGAACATGCTGCCGTATCGTTCCCGACAAGAAGGTCGAGTTCCTCCTCGACATGATGCAGGCGCTCTCGCCGCGTGTCCCCGGCGTATCGCTGACCATCGTCGGCGGCCCCGACGCGTCGAGCACGGAATACTCTGCGGCGCTGGCCGAGCGCGCGCAGGCGTTGGGGCTCGAGAACGTCTTATTCGCGGGCGAACATCTCGACGTGCGGCCGTTCCTCGGGCAGTTCCGGGTCTTCGCAATGGTTTCCGACCGTGAGGGCTGTCCCAACGCGTCGCTCGAGGCGATGGCAATGGGAATTCCCGTCGTCGCCCGAACGTCGCCGGCCATGGCCGAACAGATCGCCGACGGCACCAACGGCTTTCTCGTATCGACGGCGGAGGAAATGGCGGAGCGCATCGCGACGCTTCTGACGGACGACCGGATGCGCGAGAAGCAGTCGAGAGCGGCGCGCGATGTGGCGCTCAAGCGGTTCTCAATGGCGGCGATGGTCACGGCCTATGCGGCGCTATTCGGAGATGGCGAGAAGGCCGGAACGCCTTCCGTGCGCAAGCCGCGACCCAGGCCGGCTGCCAAGAGCGCCAATGGCCATGCGGGACGAAGCCGCGCGCGGCGCGCCGCCGGGCTCCACGTGGGCCGGACCTGATCGGGCAACGCTCGCGGCACGTTATCGCCGCTTCGCGATCTGTGCTTACATCCCGCCGGCAGGCGGCGGGTCCAGGAATGACGAACACGCTTACAATCTCGCAGGACGCGCTTGCCTATGCGGCGGCCCGGTATGCGCGTCCCGATTGGGCCCGCGGCACGATCAGCCGCGGAGATGCGGCGTTCCTGTTCGAGATCGTGACGCGCGGCCGGCCGCGCGCGGTCGCGGAAATCGGCGTCGCTTCGGGCACGTCGACCGCGTTCTTGTCAACTCTGCTCGCCGACAGGCTGCCGAAGTGCGAGATCTTCGCCTTCGATGCCCTGAAGCACGTGTACAACGAGCCCCAAAAACCGGTCGGCGCCTACGTCCAGGAACTGTTGGGACGCACGCCGCCGAATCTCAAATTGCAGGGCGGAACCGCGTCTTACGGCATTCGCACATGTCCGGACCGTCCCGATTGCTTCGATTTTGTTTTTCTCGACGCCAACCACGAGCACCCGTGGCCGTGTCTCGATCTGCTTTCGATCATCGACATCGTCAAACCCGGCGCGTGGATCGTGCTGCATGACATCGCTCTGCCGTTGATCACGCGCGAGGCGCGCGCGTTCGGCCCGATGTATCTCTATCTGAATTGGCCCGGCGAGAAATGCGCGCCCGCCGGCGACGAAGCCAACATCGGCGCGATCCGCCTGTTCGACGATCCGGCGCGGAGCGTTCGTGCGCTGATCGCCTCCATGGCGCTCCCGTGGCAGGCGCGTCCGGCCGCCGACGCCCGGCGCGGCGCGCTGGACGCCGTCGCGGACATCGATGGCGATTCCGAAGATGCGCTGCGCGCCCTGCTGGAGCGGCCGCGGCTTGCCAACCGCGTTTCGATGCGGCGATGCGAGATCACCGTGCGCGGCGCCAATCCCTGGTCGCGCATGGCGACCGACCTGGTTTCGGAACCCCTGCTCCTTCACGCCAACCTGATCGGCGAGCCGATCGCGTCGGTCGTCGTTTCCGGTCTCGAGACCCGATTGTGCCAGGGTATGATCGCTCCCTTCATCGCGCGCGCGCCCGATGCGGCGGTTCCGATCCGGGCACAGCTTTCGCTACGCTCGCCGGAGGGCTACGAAGGACCGTCCGTCGATCTTGTTCTGAAGGACAGCGAACCGCGCTCGGCCTATCTGCTGGCGCCGGATGAGTTCGGCGAGACGTTCGATGTCGAGATCGCCGTCACGCTTTCCGAGAAGACCGAGACGCTTCACGGCGCCTGGGTCAAATTCAAGATGCTGCATTTCGTGTAGGCATCCGAGCGTCTCTCAACGAGCAGATAGAATTTTGTAACCGAGCGTCGCGCGTTCCCCCGTGTGCCTGGCTTGGCGACGCACTTGCGCGCACGTCGGCATAAAGCCAGCCGCCTCGTCCGCCACACTGCAAAGCCGTAACATGTGCAACCATTGCACTATGGGGGCAAAATGTGGTAACGGTTCATCGCGGGTCAAGCTGGAAGATAACGGCTTATGGGCGCGAGCACGGCGTGCCGCACTTTCACATCGAAGGTCGCGGCTTTCGCTGCTCGATCGGTCTTGCGACCCTGGACCTCATTGTCGGCGATGCGCCCGCGGACGTGTTGGACGGGGCCCGCCAATAGGCGCGCAGAAACCGTGCGATGCTGACAGCCAGATGGCGGGAGCTGAACGAATGACTGACAGGGATATGACCCGCACGATCGTGTCCGCCAGAGCAAAGCCACCTGCCACGCTGATGTTGAAATGGTCCGACGGGACGCGTGCCGAGCTCGACATCGGCCCGCTGCTGAGGGGAAAGGCGTTCGCTGCCCTGCGCGATCCTCGACGTTTCGCGCAAGCCCGGATCGGCGAATGGGGGCATTCCGTCGAATGGCCATCGGGCGCCGAGCTTGGCGCCGAGACCCTGTGGCTGGAGACGCTTTCGGCGGTGGGACGACAGGATGCGCGCACTTTCCTCGAGTGGCGCCTGCGTCACGGATTGTCGCTGTCGAGGACGGCAGACGCGCTCGGTCTGTCACGCAGGATGGTGGCCTATTATTCCAATGGCGAGAAGCCCGTGCCGAAGCCGATCTTGCTGGCCTGCAGGGGATGGGAAGTCACTCCCGCGGCGTGATGGCGCCGATTGACGCAGTGCAAAAAACGAAATTTCCCTACTCCGCCGCATCCGCCGCCAACAGCGAATAGCGGTGTTAGTGGGAGACGCCCTCTGCGACCGCTTTCAATCGGCCAAGCACTTCGTCCGACAATGAGACGCGCGCCGACGCGAGATTTTCGCGCAGGTGGCCGACCGACGACGTGCCGGGAATCAGCAGGATGTTGGGCGCGCGGCGGAGCAGCCAGGCGAGGGCGACCTGCATCGGTGTCGCGTCGAGCGTGCGCGCCACGTCCGTGAGCGTGGAAGATTGAAGCGGCGTGAAGCCGCCGAGGGGGAAGAAGGGCACGTAAGCGATGCCCAAAGCCGCGAGCTCGTCGATCAGGGAGTTGTCGGCGCGATGGACGACGTTGTAGAAGTTCTGCACGCAGACGACCTCCGCGATGCCGCGCGCCTGCTTGACCTGGGTCGACGTCGCGTTGCTGACGCCGAGATGACGGATCAAGCCTTGTTTCTGCAGCGCCGCGAGCGCTGCGAACGGCTCCTCGATCGAGCCCTCGGCTGGTCCATGGCCGTTTCCCATGGTCCGGAAGTTGACGACGTCCAGTGCGTCGACGCCAAGGTTTCGAAGGTTGTCGTGAACCGCGCGAACGAGGTCTGCGGGCGCGATCGCCGGATTCCAGGAAGCGTCCTCGCCTCGGACGGCGCCGACCTTGGTGACGATGACGAGATCGTCCGGATAAGGGTGGAGCGCCTCGCGGATCAGCTGATTGGTGACATGCGGACCATAGAAATCGCTGGTGTCGATGTGATTGACGCCCGCCGCAACAGCCTCACGCAGCACGGCGATCGCGCCAGGCCGATCTTTCGGCGGCCCGAAGACGCCGGGCCCCGCGAGTTGCATCGCGCCGTAGCCCATGCGGTTCACGGTGCGGCTTCCCAAGGAAAAGTCACCGGCGGCTGTGATTTTGGTCATGGCAGGGCTTTCGAGTTCGGGGCTTCCCCGATATGGGCGCGTTGGGACCCTGATGCAATCCGTGTTTCGCCCAAATCAAAGGTCGTCTACGATGTGTGGATGTCGCCGGTCAGGAGCGCGCGATCGCGATATTCGGCGGCCGCGTCGCGGATTGCGGCGGCGATCTCGTCATAGTTGGTGACCAGAGCGCGTTTGTCGATGTCGTTGCGGCGATAGAGGGGCTCTTCGGCGAAGACGAGCGGTTCGCCCGCCAGGCTCGCGAGTTTGGTGCGAGCCGCAGGAGCGAGAAAACCCTTCTCGTCGAACAGAGTCTCATAGCAGAGCACGGCGACGTTCTTCGTGTTGCGCATGTTCCGGAAGAAATAGCGTTCGGACTGGCAGAGGAGCTCGGCGCGGCGGCGGATCCGGTCCACATCGAGCGCGAAAGGGGCGACCGCATCGGCCGGCGTGATATTGTGCCACTTGCCGAGTTTCTCCGAGACGCGATCGCTCAGCACCTGGGCGACGATGTCCTTGCGCCAGACGAAGACGAACTTCGCGCCGCGCCATTTGAGTTGCGACAGGAAGAACGGCTCCTGGTGAAGGAATGTCCAGGGCATGCGCATCTCGCCCCAGGAATTGAACTTGACGTCGATCAGCAGGTGCTTGCCGACCGACAATCCACGCAGCATGCCGACATAGTCCTTGCACAGACGTTCGGCGTCCGGGCCGGAGAGGATGTCGGCGATGCCGATCTTTTGCCGCCGGCAATACCCGAAGAACGATTCCGGCTGCGCCATCGTCGAGGTGTCGAATATCTCGCCCAGATCGGCAAATCGGCCGGTGCCCGACAGGAGGCTTCTGAGCGCGGTCGTGCCGCTGCGCTGGCCGGCAACGATGCAAAATATCTCCTGCTGCATGTCCGGCCTCCGCGACCGCCCGCTTAGCATCTTGCCAAATCCGGCGATACATCCAACACTTTCTGCCTGATTTTTCCGGCTTCGCGCCCGCGCACGAGGCCAAGCCGAGACTTCCGACGATGCGACTTGTCCAGGGCCGGGGTTACTGGGACGCGCGCCACAAAATCGGGCACCTGCAGCGTTACGCCTTTCTGGGCAATTCCTACGTCTTCGGTCCCGGCGTGGGCGCCGGCGAGACTTTGCCGGCCCGCACCGAGCGCCATCTGAACGAGGCCGTAGCGGGCGGCCTCTACGAAACCGTCAATCTCGGCGTGAGCGGCTACAATCTGTGGAATGCGTGGCTCTCGTTCAAGCGCATGCCGCAGGTCTACGACGCGGTGATCTTCAACGTGTGCAGCAACGATGCACAATTGTTCGAGCGCACGCTACGCGTCGATTACGCCGGCCTGACGACGCCGTATTGGGAAGAGGGCCATCCCTATCGCGGTGCGGTCGAAGACTGTTTCGACGACGTCGCCGCGTTCGGCCGGGCGAACGGTCTTCCCATTGCGGTGTGCTACCATACGCTCTGGCCGTCCGAGCCGGGCGCGCAATGGGCGCGCAAGCTCGCCGACATCGTCGGCGGCCTCTGCACCGCGCGCGACATTCCGTTCGTCAATTTCCAGGCGCATCTCGCCGAACGAAACATCGCCTTCTCGGAGCTCGTGCTCAATCCCGGGGACTATCACCCTTCCAAGCTCGCACACGACGCCGCGGCGCGGCATCTCGTGCTGACGCTGCGCGCCAAGGGCTGGTTGGACGGCCCCGGCCAGGGCGATCTCGCGTCCACGCCGGAGAAAATCCTTTGCGTCGCACGCGACATGGGCGCGAAGGACGAATATCCGCGCGACGTCGTCCTGCGTTGGGCCGATGGAGCGCTTTCGGCAAAGCTGGCAATTGCGCGACGAGCGCAGGACTCCGGCGAATTCTCCGCCGCCGCGGAACGGACCGCGGCGGATCTCAAGGCTTGGCACAAGCGCTGGCAGTCGAGCGCGAAAACGGCGGCTGTGCTCGCCCAGGCTTCCACGCCGAGGGAAGGAATCAGCCTTCCGCTGTTTTTGGTGGAGGAAGACGCGCTGCGGTTCGAAGAGCTGGCCTATGTCCTCGCCCGGCCCGACTGGCCATCCATGGCCGACGCGTTGCCGGCACCGCCGCAACGCGACACGCCTGCGCCGCCGATCGGCAGCCTGGTGGAGGCGATGCACCGCATCCGCGCCGTCGCCGAGGACATGGAGCGCTTCGTTATGACGGACATGCCGGAAGAGGTCATGGCAAGCGATGGGGCGGCGATCCGCCGGTTCGCGCGCCGCACCGAAACGAGGGCAGAGGAATTTCTCGGCCTTCTCGCACGCTTCGAACCGGTTGCAAATTCCGCGTGGAGCGTCGAGGCCGGTCTTCCATCCATGCTCAGAGACATCCTCAGCCGGGCGACGCGTCATCTCGAAGACATCAGCAGAAAGCTGCTGTGGACTGTCTCTGGCACGACACCCATCGGCGATGAAACCACGATCGAAGTGACGCTGGCGACGAATGCCGTCGAGGGTCGCCGGCCGGCTTTGCTGGATGTGTGGGTCGGCAGCCTCGCGCCGCGGCGCCCGCCGATGAAGAACCAGCGGCAATTTCTCAACACCGGAGAACCCGAGCTCATCAGGCTGAGCCTGCCGCTGTTCTATGCCGGGCAGATTTTGGTGATGATCCGCATTCCCGACGCGATTGCCGATGTCGCTCGCGCGGATCTCGTCAGCCTCGACGTCTACAACACCGAGGGACCGCGCCGGACCCTGGCACGCGATGCGTTTTCTCTCGATCCGTTGGGGCGGCTGGTCTCGCCGAACCTGTTTCTGGTCTGAGCCCAGCTAAATCGCCGCCGCCACACGCGTTGCGCCGCCCCCGAAACAGGCGCGAACGAGCCAATAGATCATCACGGCCAGCGGCGCGAGCGCCGGTATGAACAGGAAGGGCGATCCGTGCATGAAGACGGGCATGACCTTCTGCTGTCCGAGGAAAAACGAGGCTGCCGCGAAAAACAGCGCGAAACACATGCGCCACAGATGGCGTGCGATTCGTTGCGTACCGCGAAGGCCGCCGCGCCGGATCATCGAGACGTCCATGGCCGTCGCCATGACGGCGAAGGCGCCGAAGACGAAGTAGAGCGGCGCGGCATAGTCGAACGCCTTGCTCTTCGCGTCGACGGTGGCTTGCATGCCCCATGTGAGGAGCACGGCGGCGGCACCGGCGATGACGAACAGCGCCGCATAATCGAACGCACCGATCTGTCCCTCCTTTCGCCTCACGGTCATCCATGCCGTGGCGACGAGGTAGAACGCCATCACACCGCCGGCGATATTGCCCTTTTGCTGATTCCACACGGCCAGGCCCACGCCCATCGACGCCATGGTCAGCATGGAAACGACAAACGCGGTGCCGAAGAGACGATGCAGCCGCTCGCCCTTGGGAACAGCGACGGCTCCATAGCCCGACAGGATGCCGACGCTGCCGCCACCGATATGCAGGGCGAGAGCAGCGATCACCGCAGCAAACATCCACCAGGGGCTGCCCGCAGGGATGTGCAAGAGGGACACCGGCATCATGGACGAAGCCTAGGCCGGGCGGGTCAGATTGCCATGACGCCAGGTGTCAAAAGCATGATTGCTCGTGTCAGGGCAACCACACCGGTCGCGCGCGCGCAATTCGGTTGCCAGCGCCGCTATCGTGTCGACAAGCCGGCGTCGATGACGAGCTCGGAGCCGGTCATGTAGCGGGATTCGTCGCTGGCGAGATAAAGCACGCCTGCGGCGATGTCGTCCGGCACGCCCTTCTGGCCGGTCGGCACGAAATTCGCCGACAGTGTGTCGAGATCGGGCGCGTTGGCCCGGTTCGCTCCCGGCACGATGCCAAGCCAGATCGGCGTCTCGATGATGCCGGGATGCACGGAGTTCACCCGCACATTGTCGCGCGCCGCCGCGCATTCCATGGCGACCGCCTTGGAGAAGAGCCGCACGCCACCTTTGGTCGCGCAATATCCCGACATGTTGGCCGCGCCCTTGAGGCCCGCGAGGGAGGACATGTTGATGATGGAGCCGCCGCCGCTCGCCCGCATCAACGGGAGCGCATGCTTCACGCCGAGGAAGACGCCGTCGAGATTGATCAATTCCTGCTTGCGCCAGTCGGACAGCGTCATCTCGGTAACCGGACCCGTGATGGCGATACCGGCATTGTTCACGAGGACGTGGAGCTTGCCGAAGCGGCTCTTGACCTCCGCGATCACGCTTGCCCACGCGTCCTCGTCGGCGACATCGTGGTGAAGGAAGACCCCGTCGCCGCCGGCCTGCTTGATCCTGGCGGCGCAATCCTTGCCGGCGTCGTCCTGGACGTCGGTGGCGATGACCGTCGCGCCCTCCTTCGCAAGCAGCAGCGCGCTTGCCCGTCCGATGCCGCTCGCTGCGCCGGTGACCAGCGCGATCTTGCCTTTGACCCGGTCTGCCATATCCGTCTCCCGACTAAGCGTTTTCGACAACCCGCAGGAATCCCAGCAGCGCGTCGTTGAAAGCCGTGGGCTGATCGATGTTCGAGGCGTGGCCGGCATTGCCGATGATGACTTTCCGCGCGCCCGGAATTTTCGCCGACATGTAGTCGGCGGCAGCGAGGAACGGCGTGTCCTTGTCCCCAACCACCACGAGCGACGGCACCTTGATGTCGGGAAGCGAGTTGATCACCCGCGCGTCGCGTTGGGTGAGCATGCCGCGCGCCGCTTTCGCCAACCCCGTCGCGTCGCGATGGCTCGCCGTGGCGCGTTCGCGGCTGGCCGATTGCAGCTGGCCCAGGCCCTCGGTTTCGAAACGCTCGGCCGTGCGCAGCGCGTTCTTGTTCCAGCTGTCGCGCGCCTCGTCCTTCTTGAAGCCGGGGCCGGTGTCGATGATGAGCAGCGCCCGCACGCGATCGGGATGCCTCAAGTGAAAGGCAAGCGACATGTAGCCGCCGAGCGAAAGACCGCCGACGATGGCGCTCTCGGCCTCCACTTGGTCCAGAAGAGCGGCCATGTCCGCGACGGTCGCCTCCTCGCTGTAGGCGGCCGGGTCGGCGGGATAATCGCTCTGCCCGTGGCCGCGCATGTCCCAGATCACGAGTTTGTGCCTGGCGGAAAGCGGAGCGATCTGGCCGCGCCACATCTGGGAGGTGGCCGAATAGCCGTGCGTGAGAAGGATGGCGGGGCCATCGCCATGGGCCTCGTAGTAGATATTGACGCCGTCGCGGGTGAGCTTTGCCATGGTCGTCTCCTCCTCGCGCCTCTTTCGGGCGCGCCTGGCGCCATATTGGAAGCCTCAGGCGGCCCCGGCAATGGTGCGGCAGCCGCGTCGGTCCATGGTTCCGTTAGGACAAGCGCACCTGTATTCTGCTGGCGGCTCGAATCCAGGTATTCGCGGTAACCGTTTCCGGCAACGGTGCGAATTACGGATTCGGATGGCCGCGGGCAAGCCGACCGGGAGAGCGCATTCGTGTCCGAAGCCGTCGAGACCGATCAACCATGCAAGCCGCAGCCTGATTTGCCGTTCGGCGCCGCCTACGCCCGTTTGCGCGCGGCAATCGGATTGCCGCCGCCGGCGCCGCCGAAGCCGCAAACGCTGTTCTATCGTCACACGCGTCCCGTGCGCATTCTTCACTGGGTCAACGCGTTCGTGTTGCTGATCATGCTGATGAGCGGGCTGCAGATCTTCAATGCGCATCCTGCGCTCTATCTCGGCAACAGCGGCGACTTTGCGCACCCGGCCCTGTCGCTGACCGCAGAAAACGACGGCGGCAACATCGTCGGCATAACCCAGATAGGCTCGTGGCGCTTCCATACGACGGGCGTGCTCGGCGCGTCCGCGCAGCTGGGCCAGACCGTGCCGCGAGGCTTTCCGTCCTGGGCGACGCTGCCGAGCCTGTCACCGGAGCTCGCGGTTGGTCGCATCTGGCATCTGTCCTTTGCCTGGCTGTTCGCGTTGAACGGCCTGCTGTTCGTCGTCTACGCTGCCGCCAGCGGGCATTTCTCGCGCGACCTTCTGCCGAGGAAAGCGGATATCGCGCATCTGCCGCAGGAGATCGTCGATCATGCGCGGCTGCGCTTTCCGAAGGGCGAAGCCGCCAAGCGCTACAACGCCCTGCAAAAGCTGGCTTACTTCTTTGTCATCTTCATCCTGGGTCCGCTTGTCGTGCTGACGGGGCTGACCATGTCGCCGACAATGGACAGTGCCTTTCCGGTCCTTTTGTGGGTTTTCGGCGGGCGGCAGACGGCGCGCACCATTCATTTCGTCTGCGCCTTCTCCTTTTTGGGGTTTTTCATCCTGCATATCGTGATGGTCGTGCTGTCGGGGACATGGAACAATCTCCGCTCGATGGTCACCGGCCGCTACGCGATCGAGACGGAGACGCAAAATGGCTGAGGGCAATCGCCGCAATTTCCTCGGCCGGACAGCCGCGGGCGCAAGCGCGCTGCTTTTGAGCGGCTGCGACGAGCTATCGCAGAAGCCGTGGTTCCTGAACTTCCTGGGGGCGTCGCAGAACATCACGCTCAGGGCGCAGCGGCTGTTCGCCGGCCGCAATGCGCTGGCGCCCGAATACACCAAAGCGGATATCGCGCCCGTTTTTCGCCCCAACGGCACGCTCGATCCGGGCACGGTCGACTACAGCGCCCATGTGGCGAACGGCTTCCGGGACTGGCGCATCGCCGTTACGGGCCTGGTCGAGCATCCGCTTTCGCTGTCGCTGGCCGATTTGCGCGCTATGCCGTCGCGCACGCAGATCACCCGCCACGATTGCGTGGAGGGCTGGAGCTGCATCGGGGAGTGGACGGGGGTGCCGCTGAAGCTCGTCCTGGCGAAGGCGCAGCCCAGGCCAAGCGCAAACTACGTCATGTTCTACTGCGCCGACGCCATGAGCGCCGGCGCCGACGCGCCGACCTATTACGAGAGCCTCGACCTGATCGAGGCTGCGCACCCCCAGACCCTGCTCGCCTACGCCCTGAACGGGGCACCCCTGCCGGTGGCAAACGGCGCCCCTGTCCGCGTGCGGGCCGAACGGCAGCTCGGTTACAAAATGGCAAAGTATGTCCAGCGCATCGAGCTTGTGGAAAGCTTCACGGGCGTCCGCGGCGGCAAGGGGGAACTGGAAGACCTCGGCTACGCCTGGTACGGCGGAATTTAAGGGATAAGTGACGCACCGAGGGACTTGTCCGGAACGGAACCAGTCCCGATATTGTTAATTCGTTATCGATTCCTTTGAGCCAGATTTTCTTCTTTGGCTTGCCATTCTTCCGGTGCCCCATGAATTGTCTATCGTCCATTTCCGCCATCCTGCTGCTTGGCGCCTCCCTGGCGGGGTGTACCACGCATGATCCGGAGGCGCTGGCGCAGAACGATCCGCTCGAGCCGATGAACCGCGCCTCGTTCGAAGTGAGCATGAAGGTCGACCGCTACTTCGCGAAACCGATCGCACAGGGGTATGTCGCCGTGGTGCCGGAAATCGCCCGCGACGGCGTGCACAATTTCCTGACCAATCTCGACGAGCCGGTGACCTTCGCGAACAACGTGCTGCAATGGGATCCCCACAGCGCAGGCCAGACGCTGGCGCGTTTCGCGGTAAATACGACCGTCGGCGTGGGCGGCATCATTGATGTCGCCTCGAAGATGGGCCTTCCCGACAATCCGCAGGATTTCGGGCTGACACTAGGCAAGGGGGGACTGAAGGAAGGCGACTATCTGTTCGTGCCGCTGCTTGGGCCATCCTCGCCGCGCGATCTTATCGGCTCCGCCGTCGATATCGGCTTCGACCCGCTGACCTACATCTCGTTCAACAATTCCACGACCTGGTACATCGCCCGCCAGGGCGCCGAGGTTCTCGACGAGCGCGCACAGACGCTGGACCAGCTCGACGCGATCGAACGCACGTCGGTCGACTTCTACGCGACCACCCGCAGTCTCTATCGCCAGCACCGCCAGGCGCAGATCAATGGCGGCGCGGCCGACGTAACGAAGCTGCCGAACTTCTGACCCGGTTCGCCTCATTCCCCCGTTTCGGGATAGTTGCACCTGATCCGGCCGTCCCAGCCGAGCACGCCAAGCGGCTGGCGCGTCATGGTCGCGGTCTTGGGGTCGACTTCCCAGTAGCCGGCGAGGTCCTTGTGGCCGGCGCGCCGCATGCCGAACCCGCTCGACTTGTAGTTCGCGGTGCCGTCGTCCGGCGGGACGGTGCATTGCAGGAATGCATCGGCCTGTTTGGGGCCCGGCAAGGCGACGACATCGGCGACGCGGCAGGCGCCGTTGCGCGTGTCGAGAAGAAAGGCAAACCAGGCGCCATCCTTCATGCGGGGGAGGATAACGGCGCCCTGCGCGATGACAGGCTGGTATGCCGGCTTCGCTGCAAAGACCGAACCCGCCGGGAGATCCTCATTGTGGCCGGCGCAGGCCTTGCCGACGAGCGCCTTCGCCGCGGCCAGAACGTCCGCCGGAGCAGGGAAGGGGCGCGTCTCGTCATAGGCCGCAGGGCTCGCCGCGCGCCGGCTTTCGTCCAGGATCTTCGCGTCGCGATCCTCGTAGGCATTCTTCAGGCAAGCAGCGTCGGTGCAGCTGTTTCGCACCTCGTGCAGCCACGTCGCCTCCTCCGCCTCGAGGGATTTCCGGTCGATGCCACCCTGGAACCGCGCGCTGTCGAAATCGGCGGCGAGCTTGCGGTCGAGCGCCGAGAGTTCGGGCGTGGCGCAGATCGTCTTGTTCACCAGAGAGGTGATATGGGCGCAGCTGAAGCTCGGCCCCGCCGGGGCGGGGGCGTCCGCGGCCACGGCGCCGCTCGTCGCGACGAGACAAAAGAAACATAACGCAGCGGTTACGGCCAGGCGCATCGTCCGCTCCCTGTGATCCCCGGAGGAAACGCTACTTGATCCGCGCGGACCGCGCTATTCGCCGGGCTGCGGCAGCGGCGCATCGCCCACAAGACGGGAATACCAGCGGTCCCAGCCGCGCTTGGCGCGCTCGCGGAAGCGGTCGAGGTACAGGTAAATCACCGGTGTCGTGTAAAAAGTCAGGATCTGGCTGAGTGCGAGGCCGCCCACGATGGAGATGCCGAGCGGCTGTCGCAGCTCAGAGCCCTCGCCCGTCATCACCGCAAGCGGCAGCGCACCCAGAAGCGCAGAGAACGTCGTCATCATGATGGGCCGGAAGCGCAGCATGCACGCCTTGTAGATCGCGTCATGGGCGCTCAATCCCTGGTTTCTCTGCGCCTCGATGGCAAAGTCGATCATCATGATCGCGTTCTTCTTCACGATACCGATAAGCAGGATGACGCCGATGAGGGCGATCAGGCTGAACTCGGTATGGAACAGGATGAGCGCGAGGACGGCGCCGACCCCGGCGGAAGGCAGCGTCGAGAGAATCGTCAGCGGATGGATGTAGCTCTCATAAAGGATGCCCAGCACGATGTAGACCGCGACGATCGCGGCGAGGATGAGCAGCGGTTCGTTCGAGAGGCCCTGCTGGAACTGCTTTGCCGAGCCCGCGAACTCCCCATGGATCGACACCGGAACATGAATGGCCGTCATGACCCGCTGGATCGCGTTGACCGCGTCCCCGATCGACTTTCCGGGCGCGAGATTGAACGAGAAGGTCGTCGCCACGAACGGCCCCTGATGGTTGACCGAAAGCGGCGTCGTGCCGGGGCCGTATTTCGCGATAGCCGCCAGCGGAATCATCGTCTCCTGCGCCGTGGTGATGGCGGCGCCGGTCGAGACGCCGCCGCGCGCGGTGTTGGCGATGGCATTGAGCTGGGCATTGCGCACGGCATCGTTGGCGACGGCAGCGGCCGTCGGTGCCAGCGTAGACGTGATGACCGTCGTACCCGCGACAGCGCCCGTCGATTGCGTGCCGCTGAGCGCGCCGCCTGAGGTGCTGACGTAGATGTCTTTCAGCGTGTCCGGGCTCTGCCAGAACTCCGGCGCGACCTCCATGATCACATGGTACTGGTTGAGATCGTTGTAGATCGTCGACACCTGGCGCTGGCCGAAGGCGTCGTAGAGCGTGTTGTCGATCTGCGATGCGTTGATGCCGAGCCGCGCGGCGGTCGCGCGATCGATGGTCATATCGACCTCGAGGCCGCCCTGTTGCTGGTCGGAGTTCACGTCTTCCAGCTCGGGGACGTCCTGGAGCGCGTCGGTGATCTTCGTCACCCAGGCGTTGAGCTCGTCGAGCGTGTCGCCCTCGATCGTGTACTGGTATTGGGCGCTGCTCTGCCGTCCTCCCCCGCCCGGCCCCGACGCCCCCTGCAGCGTGAGCCTGGCGCCCGCAACCGCGTTGAGCCTGGGGCGCAGGCGCGTAATCACGTCATCGGTCGAAATCCCGCGCACCGAGAGCGGCTTCAGCTGGATGAAGAGATTGCCGGAGTTGGTCCCGCCGCCGCGCGCGCCCGGACCGCCGCTGCCGCCACCGCCGGTGAAGCCCACGACATTGGAAACCGCAGGATCCTCGGCGACGATCTTGGCGAATTGCTGGAACTTCAGGGCCATCGCCTGGAACGAGATGCTCTGGTCGGCCTGGATGCCGCCGCGCAGCGTGCCCGTATCGAGCGCCGGCAGGAACGCCTTGGGGACGAGGTAGTACAGATAGAAGTTCAGGACGATCGTCAGGACGAGGACGACGAGGATCGTGGCCGGATTGTCGAGCACCCAGGTGAGGCTTTTGTCGTAGAGCCGCTGCGCGCCGTCGAAGGTGCGCCGCGCCACGCGCATGGCGCCGTTCTCCTTCTTGTTCTCGACCCTCAGGGGAAGATAGGCGCACATCATCGGCGTCGTCGTGAGCGAGACGAGAAGCGACATCAGGATCGCGATCGACAAAGTCATCGCGAACTCGTGAAAGAACCGCCCGACGATGCCACCCATCAGCAGGATGGGCAGGAAGACCGCGATCAACGACAGACTCATCGACAGCACGGTGAAACTCACTTCGCGCGCGCCGGCATAGGCGGCCTCGAGCCGCGTCATGCCGTTCTCGATATGGCGCGTCACGTTCTCGAGCACGACAATCGCGTCATCGACGACGAAGCCCGTCGAAACCGTGAGCGCCATCAGCGACAGGTTGTCGAGGCTGTAGTTCAGAAGGTACATCATCGAAAAGGTGCCCAGCAGCGACAGCGGCACAGCCACGCTGGGCACCAGGGCGGCGCGAAGATTGCGCAGGAACAGGAAGACGACGAGCAGGACGAGAAGGGTCGCAATGACAAGGGTGCGCTCGACGTCCCGGACCGAGATGCGGATCGTCGTCGTCGTGTCGTTGACGACCGACAAGTCGATGCTGGGCGGGATCGAGGCCTGGAGCTCGGGAATGAGCGCCTTGATGGCGTCGGCAGTCTGGATGACGTTGGCGCCGGACTGCTTGGAGATGATGAGCAGGATGGCCGGCTTGCCGTTGGCAAGGCCGAGGTTGCGGACGTTCTCGACGCCGTCATAGACCTGCGCCACGTCCCGGAGGCGGACGGCGGCGTTGTTGCGATAGGCGACGACGAGATTGGCGTATTCGGCCGCCGTCTTCGCCGTGTCGTTGGCGTAGAGCTGATAGCGCAGGCCCTGCTCCTCGACGGCGCCCTTCGGGCTGTTTGCATTCGCGGCCGACAACGCGGCGCGCACGTCCTCGAGGCCGATGCCGTATTTGAACAACGCCCGCGGATTGAGCTCGACGCGCACCGCGGGCAGCGAGCCGCCGCTCACCTGGACGTCGCCGATCCCGTCGACCTGCGAAAGTTTCTGTTGCAGAACCGTGGAAGCGGAGTCGTAGATCTGACCCGGTGTCAGCGTCTTGGACGTCAGCGCCAGGATCATAATCGGTGCGTCGGCGGGATTGATCTTGCGGTAGGTCGGATTGGAGCGCAGTGCGGCAGGCAGGTCGACTCGTGCCGCGTTGATCGCCGCCTGCACGTCGCGGGCGGCGCCGTCGATGTCGCGGTCGAGGCCGAACTCCAGGACGACACGAGTTGATCCGGCGGAGCTCGATGAGGTCATTTCCGTCACGTCGGAGATGGCGCCCAGATGCCGCTCCAGCGGCGTCGCCACGCTGGTGGCCATCGTCTCCGGGCTCGCGCCCGGCATGCTGGCGCTGACGAAAATGACCGGAATATCGACGTTGGGCTGGGGCGACACGGGCAGCAGGAAGAACGCGACGATACCGGCCAGCGCCAGCCCCATCGTCAGGAGCGCAGTCGCGATCGGACGCGAGATGAAAAGGGCCGACATCATGGCGTTGCCGGTGCGGGGCCGCCTCCGCCGCGCTGTGCGCGCCAGGTGCGCAGGTCGGTCGCCCATTTGTCGAAATAGATGTAGATGACCGGCGTCGTGAACAGCGTGAGCGCCTGGCTGACGATAAGGCCGCCGACGATCGAGATACCGAGCGGATGGCGCAGCTCCGAGCCCATGCCGCTGCCGATCATCAGCGGCAACGCGCCGAAGAGCGCGGCGACGGTCGTCATCAGGATCGGGCGAAAGCGCAGCAGCGCCGCCTGGTAGATGGCATCGCGCGGCGTCTTGCCCTCGTTGCGCTCGGCCTCGAGCGCAAAGTCGATCATCATGATCGCGTTCTTCTTCACGATGCCGATCAGCAGAATGATGCCGATGATGGAGACGATGTTGAGGTCATGGCCGGTCAGGATGAGCGCCAGCAGCGCGCCAACGCCCGCCGACGGCAATGTCGACAGGATCGTCACCGGATGAACGAAGCTCTCGTAGAGAACGCCCAGCACGATATAGACGGTCACGATCGCGGCGAGGATCAGCAGGATTTCGTTGGTCAGCGCCGACTGAAAGGCCAGAGCCGAGCCTTCGAAATGTGTGCTGATCCCGACAGGCTGCTCCGCATCCGCTTCGGCCCGGGTGACCGCGTCGACGGCGCTGCCGAGCGAATAGCCGGGCGCCAGGTCGAAGGAGACCGTCGCCGACGGGAACTGGCCCAGATGATCGTTTTCGAGCGGAACCGGCGTCTCGACGATGCGCGCGATGGCCGACAGCGGCACCTGTCCGCCGGCCGCCGAAGGCAGGTAGATGTTCGAGAGCGACGCGATCGAGTTCTGGATGTTCGGGTCGGCCTGCATGATGACGCGATACTGGTTCGACTCGGTGAAGATCGTCGAGACGATGCGCTGGCCGAAGGCGTCGTAGAGGGCGTTGTCGATGGTGGCCGCGGTGATGCCGAAACGCGCGGCGGTGTCGCGATCCAGGGTCACATAGGCCGAGAGGCCGTTGTCGAGGAAATTCGTCGAAACGTTCTCCAGCTCCGGCGCCTGGTTCATCTTCGCCAGCAATTGCGGCAGCCATTGCCGCAACGTCGTCGTGCTCGCGCTCTCCAGGATGAACTGGTATTCGGCCCGGCTGATCGTGGAATCGATCGTCAGGTCCTGGACCGGCTGCAGGTAAAGCGAGATGCCCGGAACCGATTTGACGCTGGCCGTGATGTTGCGGATCACGGTCTCGACGTCGTCGTCGCGGTCGCTCTTCGCCTTGAGATTGATCAGGAAGCGGCCGCTGTTCAGCGTCGTGTTGGTGCCGTCGACGCCGATGAAGGACGAAAGGCTCTCGACATCGGGATCGTGGAGCACGACGCCGGCCATCGCCCTCTGGCGTTCCGCCATTTTGGCGAACGAGGCTGTCGGTCCGGCCTGGGTGACGCCCTGGATCAGGCCCGTGTCCTGCACGGGAAAGAAGCCCTTGGGTATAAGAATGTAGAGGAGCACGGTCAGGACGAGCGTCGCCACCGCGATGAGCATCGTCAACGGCTGGTGGTCGAGCACCCAGAGAAGAAGGCGGTCGTACTCGGAGACGAGCCGGTTGTAATATTCCTCAGACTTGCGCGCGACGAGACCCAGCTCGCGCTGCTCCGAACGGTGGCGCAGCAATTTCGCGCAGAGCATGGGCACCAGCGTCAATGACACGAGCGCCGAGATCAGAATCGTGATCGCGAGCGTGATCGCGAATTCGCGGAAGAGACGGCCCACGACTTCCTGCATGAAAAGCAGCGGGATCAGCACGGCGATCAGCGAGACCGTCAGCGACACGATGGTGAAGCCGATCTCGCCCGCGCCCTTCAGCGCCGCGTTGAGCGGCGTCTCGCCCATCTCGAGATAGCGGGTGATGTTCTCGATCATCACGATGGCGTCGTCGACGACGAAGCCCGTGGCGATGGTGAGCGCCATCAGCGAAAGGTTGTTGAGCGAGAATCCGAGCAGATACATCGCGGCGAAGGTGCCCACGATGGAAAGCGGAACCGAGAGACTCGGGATGAAGGTGGCAGGCAGGTTGCGCAGGAAAAGGAAGATGACGAGCACGACGAGCACGACGGCAAGACCGAGCTCGAATTCCACGTCCGAGACCGAGGCGCGGATGGTCGTCGTGCGGTCGGTGAGGACGTTGATGTCGACAGACGCGGGCAGCCCGGCCTGGATTTCCGGCATGATCTGCTTGATGCTGTCGACGACGCTGATGACGTTCGCGCCGGGCTGACGCTGGACGTTCAGCAGGATGGCCGGCGTCTTGTTCATCCAGCTGGAAAGCTGCGTGTTCTCCGCGCTCTGCTGGACCGAGGCGACGTCGGACAGGTGGACAGGCGCGCCGTTCTTGTAGGCGACGACGATGTTGGCGTAGTCCTGCGCGCTCTGGATCTGGTCGTTGGCGTTGATCGTGTAGGAACGCGAGGCGCCGTCGAAACTGCCCTTCGGCGCGTCGGCATTCGCGTTCGAGATCGTCGTGCGCAGGTCGTCGATGTTGAGCCCGTAGGCTGCAAGCGCCTGCATGTTGGCGACCACGCGCACGGCCGGGCGTTGTCCCCCATTGATGCTGACGAGGCCGACGCCGGACAATTGCGAGATCTTCTGCGCGATCCGCGTGTCCGCGAGGTCCTCGAGCTGCGTCAGTGGCAGCGCCTTGGACGTGATGGCGAGCGTCAGGATCGGCGCATCCGCCGGATTGACCTTGGCATAGACGGGGGGCGCCGGAAGGCTTTGCGGCAACAGGTTGCCTGCCGCATTGATCGAGGCCTGAACCTCCTGCTCGGCAATGTCGAGGCTGAGGCTCAGATCGAATTGCAGCGTGATGATCGAGGAGCCGCCCGAGCTCACCGACGACATCTCCTTCAGCCCCGGCATCTCGCCGAACTGCCGTTCGAGCGGCGCGGTCACCGTCGTCGTCATCACGTCGGGGCTGGCGCCGGGCAGGAAGGTCTGCACCTGGATGGTCGGGTAGTCGACCTCCGGCAGCGCCGACAAGGGCAGGAACCCGAATCCGACGATGCCGACGAGCAGAATCGCGATCATCAGAAGCGATGTCGCAACCGGCCGGAGGATGAATGGCGCGGACGGATTCATCGGCGTTCACCGCCCCGCAAAGGGGAGGTGGTCTTTTCCTCGCTCATTTTATTGCGGTGCGCCGCCCCCGCCCCCGAAGCCACCGCCGCCGCGGCCGCCCCGCCGCAGCTTCGAAAGCGCCTGGCGACAGGTGTCGCTGAAGCTGTCGCGATTCTCGAAGAAGCATTGGCGAAGCTCCGGCGTTCCGGGCTGCAGGCTGGGGCAATACTTCGCGATGTCGGCGGCGCAGTACTGTTTCATGACCGCGGCCATCCTGGCGCGGCGCGCGGCGCGCGCATCGCCTGCCGCCGCCGAGGACGCGGCCGGGACGGCCGCGGCGGCGCTCGCGGACGCGGTCGGCAAGGTCGAGGCGCCCTGGCCCTTCGGGATCGTCACCGAGGCGCCGTCGCGCAGGCGATCCGCGCCGTCGACAACGACGACCTCGCCGGGCTTCAATCCTTGCGTGACCGCGACACGGTCGTTCTCGGTCGCGCCGAGCGTGACCGTGCGCATGGTGACGGTGCTGTCTGCACCGACGACGTAGACGTAGGTCCCTTGTGCGCCACGCTGGATCGCGGAATTCGGGACGACGACCTGGTTCTGCAGCGTGTTCACGAGCAGGCGGACGTTGACGAATTGCTGCGGGAACAGGCTGTTGTCGGTGTTGGCGAACATCGCGCGCAGCTTCACCGTGCCGGTGGTCGTGTCGATTTGCGTGTCGACGGCGGACAGCGCTCCGGTCGCGAGCTTGTGCGTCTGGTCGCGGTCGTAGGCGTCGGCTTCCAAGGTCGCGCCGGCATTCACGCGCTCCATGATGTCGCCGATATCGTCTTCCGGCAGCGAGAACAGAACGGACATCGGCTGCAATTGCGTCACCACGACGATTCCCGTCGCCTGTCCGGCCTCGATCAGATTGCCGATATCGACCTGGCGGATACCGACCCGCCCCGGAACCGGCGAAGTGATGCGCGTGTAGCCCAGATTGATCGCCGCGGTTTCGACGCTTGCCTGGTCCGATTTGACGGTGCCTTCGTCGGAACGAACGAGCGCTTGTTGCGTCGCCAGAACCTGCTGCGAGGTGGCGTTCTGCGAGAAGAGCGTCTGATAGCGACGCAGATCGACCTTTGCGTTGGCGAGCGAGGCTGCGTCTTTCGCGAGCTGCCCCCTGGCCTGATCGAGAGCCGCCTGGAACGGCGCGGGATCGATCTGCGCGAGCAGGTCGCCCGCTCTCACAAGCTGGCCTTCCTGAAAATAGATGCGCTGCAGGTTGCCGCTGACCTGAGGGCGCACGGTCACGGTTGCGAGCGGGGTCACCGTTCCGAGCGCGTTGAGCGTGATGTCGATAGGACCCTGGATCGCCGTGGCGACCCCCACGGGCACGGCGCCGCCGGCGCCACGCCCGGTATGCGTGGCGGTGCTCTGGGTCGCCGTGGCGAGATAGACGGCCAACAGGATGACGGCGAGGCCAAGGCCGATCCACAACGTCTTTGCACCGCCAGGGAGGTGGCGATCGCTCCAGCGGCTGGCGCGGCCAGCCGCGCCTCGGGTCTGTTCGGCGTACTGGCGGGCTTGCTCGGCGATGTTGTCGAACGCGCTCTTGTCCGTGCCTCGGCTGCTCATTTGGGAAATCTCATACAGGTGCGTTGCGACAATGAGACCGCGACCGCGGACCGACTATAGGTTTGGGCGCCAAAATGCGTCATGGCCCGACCCAAACGCCACACACCCCAGGGCTCCAGATAGCAAACCCCCCACGTGGAAATTTGTCCGAATTGTCGCGGCCGGCTCGCCTCTCAAGTTTGTAACCGGCTGGTTCATGTGAGGACCGCGCGATTTCGAACGAAAAAGGAACATTCGACGGGAGCCAAAGCACGTGCCGTCATGACCGTGCACAACCTTCAGGCGATCCACAGACTCGCTGCGCGGCAACATATGCTCTATTTGTGCTCGAAATGGGCACATAGATTGCCGGGGACAGGACCCGGCCAACAGGAAGATATCAGAGTCAGTCATGGGGCATCCGCCGAAACAAGGTCTTTACGACCCGCGGAATGAGCACGATTCCTGCGGCGTCGGCTTTGTCGCCGACATCAAGGGGCGGAAATCCCACGCGATCGTCAGCCAGGGCCTCGAACTCCTGATAAATCTTGACCATCGGGGCGCCGTGGGCGCCGACCCTCTGGTCGGAGACGGCGCCGGATGCCTGATCCAGATTCCCGATCTCCTCCTGCGCGATTGGGCGAAGCAGACGGGCGTCGCCCTGCCCGAACCCGGGCACTACGCGGTCGCCATGTGCTTTCTCCCGCGCGAGCCCAAGGCCCGCGACATCGTCGTCAAGCAGTTCGAGCACTTCATCAAGGTGGAGAAGCAGGTCCTCCTTGGCTGGCGCGACGTCCCGGTCGACCCGACCGGGCTGGGCGCGACGGTGGTCGAGCAGATGCCGCTGATCCGCCAGGCCATCATCGGCCATGGCCCCAAGATGAAGGACCAGGACACTTTCGAGCGGAAGATCCTGGCGATCCGGAAGCAGACGCAGAACCCGCTCGCGGCGCTGGCGAAGAAGCACAAGCAGCCGAGCATCATCGATTTCTACATGCCGAGCTTCTCGACGCGCACAGTCGTTTACAAGGGCCTGCTGCTCGCGCCCGATGTCGGACGCTTTTACGAGGACCTGCGCAATCCACTGACGCATTCGGCGATCGCGCTGGTGCATCAGCGTTTCTCGACCAACACCTTTCCGTCGTGGAAGCTGGCGCATCCCTACCGCTACATCGCGCATAACGGCGAGATCAACACGGTGCGCGGCAACGTCAACTGGATGAACGCCCGCCGGCGCACGATGGAGTCCGACCTTCTCGGTCCCGACCTCGACAAGATGTGGCCCCTGATCCCCCACGGCCAGTCCGACACCGCCTGCCTCGACAACGCGCTGGAGCTGCTCGTCGCAGGCGGCTATCCGCTGGCGCATGCCGTGATGATGCTGATCCCGGAGGCCTGGGCCGGCAACAAGCTGATGGATGCGAAGCGCCGCGCCTTCTACGAATATCACGCGGCACTGATCGAGCCGTGGGACGGTCCGGCTGCGATCGCGTTCACCGATGGGCGCCAGATCGGTGCCACGCTCGACCGAAACGGCCTGCGCCCCGCGCGCTACATCATCACCGACGACGATCTCGTCATCATGGCGTCAGAGTCCGGCGTGCTGCCGATCCCGGAGGAGCGCATCCTGCGCAAGTGGCGTCTGCAGCCCGGCAAGATGCTGCTGATCGATCTCGAAGAAGGCCGCATCGTCGAGGACGAAGAGATCAAGCGCCGCCTCGCCGCCGCGGAGCCCTACGACGACTGGCTGAAGGAAGCCCAGTACAAGCTCGAAGAGCTGCCCGACCTGCCGGAAGAGCAGCAGCCGGCCGCCAACGATCCCTCCGCGCTGCTCGACCGCCAGCAGGCCTTCGGCTATACGCAGGAAGACATTCAGTTCTTCCTCGAGCCGATGGCGGTGCAGGGCGAGGATCCCGTTGGCTCGATGGGAACCGACACGCCGCTCGCCGTGCTCTCGCGCAAGGCGAAGCTGCTCTACAATTATTTCAAGCAGAACTTCGCGCAGGTCACCAATCCGCCGATCGATCCGATTCGTGAAGAGCTGGTGATGTCGCTGGTCTCGATGATCGGTCCGCGACCCAACCTCCTCGGCCACCAGGCCGGCGCGCACAAGCGGCTGGAAGTCGGCCAACCCGTCCTGACGAACGCAGACCTCGAGAAGATCCGTTCGATCTCCGAGCTCGTCGACGGGGCGTTCCGCACCGCGACCATCGATTGCACATGGCCCGCGAGCGAAGGCGCCGCCGAACTCGAACGCGCCGTCGCGCGCATCTGCCACGAAGCCACGGACGCGGTTCTCGCCGACAGCAACATCCTCGTCCTTTCGGATCGCGCCGTTTCCACGGACCGCATTCCGGTACCCGCGTTGCTCGCCACTGCGGCCGTGCACCACCACCTCATTCGCCAGGGCCTGCGCATGCAGACGGGCCTCGTGGTCGAGACCGGCGAGGCGCGCGAGGTGCACCATTTCTGCGCGCTGGCGGGCTATGGTGCGGAGGCGATCAATCCCTACATGGCGTTCGAAACGCTGGAACAAATTCGCGTCCGCCGCGGCCTCGCGCTCAAGCCTTACGAAGTCCAGAAGAACTACATCAAGGCGATCGGCAAGGGCGTGCTCAAGGTGATGTCCAAGATGGGCATCTCCACCTATCAATCCTATTGCGGGGCGCAGATCTTCGACGCGGTCGGCCTTTCCACGGTCTTCGTCGAAAAATACTTCACCGGTACCGCGACGACGGTCGAAGGCGTCGGCATCCGCGAGATCGCCGAAGAGAGCGTCCGCCGCCATCGCGACGCCTATGGCGACAATCCCATCTACCGCCAGATGCTGGATGTCGGCGGCGACTACGCCTATCGCCTGCGCGGCGAGGACCACGCCTGGACGCCGGACTCCTCGCACATCTGCAGCACGCGGTGCGCGGCAATCTGCCGGAGGATTACAGGCAGTTCGCTGCCTCCATCAACGAACAGAGCGAACGGCTGCTGACGCTGCGCGGGCTGATGGAGTTCAAGTTCGCGAAGGAACCGATCGCGCTCGATGAGGTCGAGCCGGTCGTCGAGATCGTCAAGCGTTTCGCCACCGGCGCGATGAGCTTCGGCTCCATCAGCCGCGAGGCGCACACCACGCTCGCCATTGCGATGAACCGCATCGGTGGGCGCTCGAACACCGGCGAAGGCGGTGAGGAAGCGGATCGCTTCGTGCCACTGCCGAACGGCGATTCCATGCGCTCCGCGATCAAGCAGGTCGCTTCGGGCCGCTTCGGCGTGACGACGGAATATCTCGTCAACGCCGACGACATACAGATCAAGATGGCGCAGGGCGCCAAGCCCGGCGAGGGTGGGCAGTTGCCCGGCCACAAGGTCGACAAGAATATCGCGCGCGTGCGTCATTCGACGCCGGGAGTCGGTCTGATCTCGCCGCCGCCGCATCACGACATCTATTCGATCGAGGACCTGGCGCAACTCATTCACGATTTGAAAAGCGCAAACTCCCGCGCGCGCATCTCCGTCAAGCTCGTCTCGGAAGTGGGCGTTGGAACGGTCGCAGCCGGCGTCAGCAAGGCGCGCGCCGACCACGTGACGATCTCCGGCTTCGAAGGCGGCACCGGCGCCTCGCCGCTGACTTCGCTTACCCATGCCGGCTCGCCCTGGGAGATCGGGCTTTCCGAAACCCAGCAGACGCTGGTGCTCAATGGCCTGCGCGGACGCATCGCGGTGCAGGTCGACGGAGGCTTGCGGACCGGTCGCGACGTCGCCATCGGCGCGCTTCTGGGCGCAGACGAATTCGGCTTCTCGACCGCGCCGCTGATCGCGGCCGGCTGCATCATGATGCGCAAATGCCATCTCAACACCTGCCCCGTCGGCGTTGCGACGCAGGATCCCGTGTTGCGCAAGCGATTCACCGGCACGCCGGAGCACGTGATCAACTACTTCTTCTTCGTCGCCGAAGAACTGCGCGCGCTGATGGCGAAGCTTGGCTTCCGGACCGTCAACGAGATGATCGGGCGTACGGACAAGCTCGACATGCGCAAGGCCGTCGTTCATTGGAAGGCCAGGGGATCGATCTTTCGAAGATCCTGCACAAGGCACAGCCCCGGACCGGCGTCGCGATCTACAATTGCGAGAAACAGAACCACGGGCTGGACACCGTGCTCGATCACGCGCTCATCGCTGCGGCCAAGCCCGCGATCGAGACCGGCCAGCCCGTGCACATCGAACTCGGTATCCGCAATGTCGATCGCACTGTAGGCGCGATGCTGTCGGGCGAGATTGCGCGCCGCCACGGCCACGCTGGGCTGCCGGAGGACACGATCTCGGTCCGCCTCGAAGGTACGGCCGGACAAAGCTTCGGCGCATTCCTGTCGCGCGGCGTGTCGCTGGAATTGTCGGGCGACGCCAACGACTATGTCGGCAAGGGGCTCTCCGGCGGCCGCGTCGTCGTGCGCCAGCCCAGATCCTGCCGACGCGAGCCGACGGAAAACATCATCGTCGGCAACACCGTGCTGTATGGCGCGATCGCCGGCGAGGCGTATTTCGAAGGTGTAGCCGGCGAACGCTTCGCCGTCCGCAATTCGGGAGCCGTCACCGTCGTCGAAGGCACCGGCGATCATGCCTGCGAGTACATGACCGGCGGTGTGGTCGTGGTCCTGGGAAAGACGGGGCGCAATTTCGCGGCCGGCATGTCGGGCGGCGTGGCTTACGTTTACGATCCCGACGGCGCGTTCGAGAAGCTCTGCAATCTTTCGATGGTCACGCTGGAGAAGGTCGCGCCGACGTCGGGAGGCGACGAGGCCGAGGCACCGCGCCAGCGCGCGGCGAGCGTCGAGGACAATGGCATGGGCGACATGCTCGCCTACGATGCGGAGCGCCTGCGAATCCTCGTCGAGCGTCATCGTCTCTACACAGGCAGCGCCCGCGCCCGCGCGATCCTCGAGAACTGGAACGGCACGATCGGCCAGTTCGTGAAAGTCATGCCCATCGACTACGCCCGCGCGCTCAAGGACCTGAAGACCGAGCGCCAGAAGTCAAAAGCGGTCGCGGCGGAATAACAGCCACGTAATTCGGAGCATTCGGCAATGGGCAAACCCACCGGCTTTCTCGATATCGAGCGGCGCGACCGCTTCTATGACAAGCCCGATACAAGGCGGACCAACTGGCATGAATTCGTCAAGCCGCTTCCCTACACCGAAATCTGGCGTCAGGCCGCGCGCTGCATGGATTGCGGGATTCCCTTCTGCCACACGGGCTGTCCGGTCAACAATCTGATCCCCGACTGGAACAACCTCGTTTATCAGGACCAGTGGCGCCAGGCGCTCGAGACGCTCCACTCGACCAACAACTTCCCGGAATTCACCGGTCGCGTGTGCCCCGCGCCGTGCGAAGCGGCCTGCACGCTGAACATCGACGACAATCCGGTCACCATCAAAACCATCGAGTGCCAAATCGTCGATCGCGGCTGGGATGAGGGCTGGATACTCCCGCTGCCGCCGGCGCAGAAATCGGGAAAGAACGTCGCCGTCGTGGGCTCGGGGCCGGCCGGGCTCGCCTGCGCCCAGCAGCTCGCACGCGCGGGCCACAGCGTCACGCTGTTCGAGAAGAGCGACCGCATCGGCGGCCTCCTTCGCTACGGCATTCCCGACTTCAAGATGGAGAAGCTCACCATCGACCGCAGGATGCTCCAGATGGAGGCCGAGGGCGTCACCTTCCGCACGGGCGTAGAAGTGGGCGTCGGCGTCCCCGTCGCGATGCTGCTGCAGGACTACGACGCGCTCATCATGTCCGGGGGGGCGGAGACGCCGCGCGATCTCGAAGTCGCGGGTCGCGAGCTCTCCGGCATCCACTACGCCATGGACTTCCTCACACAGCAGAATAAGCGCGTGGCGGGCGACGACGAGGCGCGCGCCGCGCCCAAAGGCACGATCAGCGCCCGGGGCAAGCATGTCGTCGTCATTGGCGGCGGCGACACCGGTTCGGACTGCATCGGCACGTCGAATTGCCAGGGCGCAGCGTCGATCACGCAGCTCGAGATTCTCGCAAAGCCGCCGGAACGCGAGGACAAGGCGCTGACATGGCCCGACTGGCCTCTCCGGTTGCGCACCTCGTCGTCGCAGGAAGAAGGTTGCGACCGCGACTGGTCGGTCCTGACGAAGAAGGCGCTCGGCGCCAACGGCCATATCGAAGCCCTCGAATGCGTGCGCGTCGAATGGAAAAAGGACGCCTCGGGCCGAAACCAGATGGTCGAAGTGCCGAACAGCGCCATCCGCCTGAAGGCCGACCTGGTGTTGTTGGCGATGGGATTTACCGGGCCGCACAAGGCTGGCTTGGTCGAGCAGGCTGCCGTGGCACTCGATCCGCGCGGCAACGTTCGCGCCGGCACGAACGACTATAAGACGAGCGTCCCGAAAATCTTCGCCTGTGGCGACATGCGCCGCGGGCAATCGCTCGTCGTCTGGGCGATCCGCGAGGGGCGCCAATGCGCCCGCGCCGTCGACGAGTTCCTGATGGGAGCAACCGAACTGCCGCGGTGATCTATGGCCCACACTTGCAGGCCCGCCGGATCGACTACTGCTGCCCCGCCGATGCGGCAGCGGCTTTCTTCGATTGCGTTCCGCTGCCACTCACATGCGCCCGCGACATCTCCGACATGGTGCTTTGCGCCTCGGAGTAGCCGCGCAGCGAAAACGGCAGGTTGAACAGATGGCCGTTCTGGCCATCATAGGCGAAGAACTGCACCTTCGCCGACGTGCCGCGGCCAAGCGCGTCGATGGCCGAATTGTCGATCAGCCCCTCGACATAGCAGCCGCCGCGATCACAGCGGCGATAATGCATCACCGGCGAGGTGTAGGTGTCCGACGAGATGATGACGCCGCGCGAGATCGCAACCCCGAGCGGGAGCGCGATCTGGATGGCGTGGCGGTCCTGAGACGGCACATAGGCGATCGACAGGCTGAGAACGCGCCGGCCGGTCTTTTTGTCCGCGAGAAGCTCGAACATGTCGCATGGCGACGGCGACTTCACCGGGAAGCACCGCACTTCCCAGTCACCGACGTTCTTCGTCTCGCTGGCCTGGAGAGGACCCTGCGCGCCCGGCCCAGCCTGCTGCGCGGCGGCGGGAATGGTCGCGGCGAACGCAAGCAGCGCGCAGGATGCAAGCGCGCCGACAACGGAATTGCGCAATGTCATGACCAGAGACTCCACCACCAGGAATGACGCTTCGATTCAGCGTTCGAATAGGCGTTGTAGGCTGCGTCGAAGCCCGAGAGCGAGAAGGACAGGCCAATCGGTTTGTTGTTCAACGCGGCAAAGAGCAGGCGCGCATCCTTGGCATTGCGCAGCGACGTGACGAGCTTGTCGTCCACCGGCACCGCGGCGACGCAGCCGATGCCGTTACAGGTCTGGTAGGGATAGACGCGCACCGGATCGGAACCGACGGAGAGCCCCATGCCCGGATCGAGCAGAACGTCGTAGGGCATGGTGATGATCATTTCCATGCCGCCGGACCTTCCCCTGCCGAATGCCATATGGGCGATTTCGCTGCGCGTATTGGAGTCCAGAACATCCTGGATCATCGCGCAGGTTCCGTCCTTGGCCGAGGGTTGCGGGCAGGCCAGGCGCCAGTCGCCGTACATACGGATCGACGCCACGTCTTCCGGCTTGGAGATGAGGCCGTGGCCGAGCCAGCCGGCCAGAAGGCCGACGATAAAGAGCACGATTGGAATTACAAACCGCATGATGACTCTCGCGTTGTCGTCCATGGATGAGGCTTCACTCAAATTTCGATCTGACAGGGGAGCCGAGACGGCGAAGAAATGCCGCGCCTTGAAAGCATAAGACCATGCCGACTACAAGCGGCCGGCCAATTGAAGGTAAAATTGATAACCATCCTGGCCGGGATTGGCCCGCATCAGCGGGATGCCGACGGAGGCGGACATGGTAACTGCAGAATTGAGTGAATAGGAGCCGCCCACGCCCATAGCATCGAGGGAGCGCCGGGCCGGCGAGGTCGAGAAGACCATG
This sequence comes from uncultured Alphaproteobacteria bacterium, assembly GCA_963802815.1. Taxonomy (GTDB): domain Bacteria; phylum Pseudomonadota; class Alphaproteobacteria; order Micropepsales; family Micropepsaceae; genus Rhizomicrobium. The sequence continues at coordinate 87,803 of CAWDKN010000005.1, read as the reverse complement.
CCGGCGTCGTAGAAGACGAACATGTCGAGACCCTTGGAGATGTCAGTAAATTCATGATGGAGCTCGGCATTGCCGTAGTAGCCGCTGTCGCCGGCATAGGTGCCTGAGGGGTAGCCGCGCACGGAGGTCGGACCGCCGATCTGGAATAGCAGGTCGGGAGGCAGGAGGCTCTGGGGCGAATATTGCCAGGCCGTGCTCAGATGGATGCTCCAGGTCTGGGCGAAGGGCACGATCGCCGTGCCCTGGCCGGTGAAGAGGGAGATGTCCTCGTCCTTCTTCAGGATCGCATTGTGGCTCTCGGCATAGGCAAAGCTCGGGTTCAGAGCGGCGAGCAGGTCCGGATCGATATAGGTGATCGAAAGCGTGCCGATCTCGCGGTAGGTCGCGGTATCCGACACGACTCCCGAGGTCTGCACCGTGCGGGACGTTCCGTAAGCCTCGGCAAACTCGGCCGTGATCAGCCATTGGCGCGAGGCGACGAGCGGCATCGTCACGCCGGCATTGGCGGTCTCGCCGCTGCCGTGGATGGCAAGGCCGTTGAACTGCCCGTTGATGATGTCGATGTGGTTGCGCTCGTAGCTCGCATCGACACGGTCGCCGGACGCATCGAAGGGCGCGCCGTAGGAGACGGTTCCGTCCACGCCGCCACGGGATACGGTGCCGTAAACGGACGTCCGGTCGCCATCGAAGAAGAGATTGGTGTGCTTGTAGTAGAGGCCCGCTTCTTCCTTGCCGGTGCTGTCCACGCCTTGATTGTCCACGAAGATCTGGATCGCATCGGGAGGCGGCTCGGTCAGGTCGAGCTCGACATCGGTCTGGCCGAAGGCAGAGCCGGGCTTGAGCAGCGCGCGCACCTGGGCGTCGTCGGTGCGGTTGAAATAGACGACGTCGTCGGTGAGCGCCTTCACGTCGATCACTGCACCAGGCGGAACGGCGATGCGGTCGCGGACGTAGTCTTCGCTCATATGCTTTGCCCCGACGACATCGACCTTGCCGAGCTTGCCCTCGACGAGCGCGATATGAACGACGCCATTCCGGATCTTTTGCGGCGGCAGGATGGCGCGCGCCGTTACCTGCCCCTTCGCCCTATAGAGCGCGTTGACCTTGGCGACGATTGCGGCGAGGTCGTCGAAGGTCGCTGTCTTGCCGACATAGGGCTGCACGATCGCCTGGATCTCGTCCGCTGAAAGGAAGCTGGAGTTGTCGAACGTCACGCCTGTCAGCACGAAGCTGACACCGGGCGCGGCCGGCACGCCGCTGCCGCCGCTGGACGGACCGACCACGGGAGATTCCTGCGGCGCGGTCTGCGGCGATGGCTGCTGGTTCTCGATCTGCTGCTGCTGGCGCTGCTGTTCGTTGCCGATCGCACCCGGCGTCACCGTCGGCGGAGGCGGTGCGGCCAGGCCGCGCGCGCCCAGGCTTGCAGCAAACACGGCCGCGGCCGCTGTTCTGATCAGGATCGATCGCTTCACGCGCACAGCCCCCGGTTCCTGCCGATCATTGATTTAACTCCTGCTTGTTCGAGCCGGTGTTGACCGCGCCGTTGCCGCCGACGTCCACAACCCATTGATCGAACAAGGAAAGATTTGGCTCACTGCCCTGCCAGAACTCGCTCAGGAGCACCGCCGACACGCTGCCCAGCCCCTGCTCCGCATAGATCTTCTGCCACGTCGCCGTGAACAGAGGCAGAGGCGCGGTCTGGGCGAGCGCGAACGCGGGATGCGTGCTGCCGTCCGGATCGATGGTGATGACCTGCAGACCCGGCCCCCAGTCGATCGCAAAGGCCGTGGTCTTCGTCGTCGTGGTGTTCTGGTCGAGCACGAAGGTCTTGCCCGGTGCCCAGAACTGTTCGGTCACATCGCGGATGGGCGTCGGGCTCACGTCGTTCAGATAGAGATCGGTGTCGGGTGTGATCAGGAACATCTGCGTGCCGACGTCGCCCTGATCGATGTCCACCAGCGCCGCCGTCGTCACGATCGTGCTCGTGTCGACGAAGTACTTGCCGAACGCGATGCCGTTGGGCGCGGCGATGTGGAGATTGGCGCTGTTCGCTTCGCCGCCGTTCGGGCCGGTGATCACGATGTCGAGCCTGCCCGTCGCGGACGCCGACTGCGTGATCCCGATCGTCATCTCCGGCGCGGAGATCGTGAGATTGCCGGTGACGACCAGGTTTGCGAGATCGAGCGCCGTCGGCGACGACAACGTCAGATCGGCCGCGGAGATCATGCCGATGGACAGCGATCCCGGTCCGGTCGTCAGCGTCGCCGATCCAGGCGTTGCAAGGCTGGTGCCGCTGATGCCGTTCCTGGCGCTCAGCGTGACGTCGCCGCCCGCCGTGGCGTTGCCGAACGCGAGATTGTCCGCCGATGTCAGCACGAGAAGCCCGCCGGCCGAAAGGTTGCCGGTCGAGAGATTGCCGGCGCTGCTGATCTCGACATCGTCCGGCGCCGACACGTCCGGCGTGGTCAGGCTGGCGAGCGCATCGAGCGCGATGCCGCCGCCCTGGGTCGTCGGCGCGAGGAACGGCGTGTCGATCACGACAGGCTGCGCATCCGTGCCGATGCCGTTCTTCGCCGCGAGATAGACCTTCGCGTCGAGCGCGATGTCCACGATGTTGGTCTGGCTGCCGCCGTTGCCCGTGATGCTGCCGCCCGAGGTCACGCTGATCGCGTGATCGCCGTTGAACAGGCTTTCGAGCTCGGCAATGACGGCGTTGCCCGAGACGGTGATGGCGATCTGGTTCACCGCCGTAATCAGCGAGCCGAGACCCATCGTCAGCGACGTGCCCTGGCTGATCGTGGCCGCCCCGCCGCTCGAGAGCGTCGCGTTCGGATCGATCGTGATGGGGCCGCCGGCGCTGAGCGTCATGTTGCCCGCGCTCGTCAGCGAGCCGGTGTCGAGCGCGCCGCCCGCCGTGACGTTGACGGCGCCACCGCTCGAGAGCGGATCGATCGTGACAGTGCCGCCCGCATCAATGGTCGCGTTGCCGCCCGCAGTCACCGTCGTGATCGTCGCGTCGCCGGCTGTGGTGAGCGCGAAGGCGCCCGAGGACGACGCGGTGCTGCCCGCGCCCATGAAGAACGAGCCGCTCCTCGTGATCGTCAGCGCGCGGCCGCTCTGGAGCACGCCTTTCGCGGCCAGCGTGAGTGCGCCGACCGACGACAGTGTCATCTCGCCGGTGCTCGTCAGCGTCGTCAGTGCCAGCACGCCGCCGGAGGTTACATCGGCCGCACCGCCGCTGATCAGCGAGGCAAGGCTCGTGTCGCCACCGGTCGTGACCGTGGCGTCGCCGCCGGATCTCAGGCTGGTCAGCGTTGCGCCGGCGCCCGAGGTTATATCGACCGTGCCGCCGCTCTTGAGCGAGGCGATGTTCGCACTTCCCCCGGCCGTAGCGGTCGCATTGCCGCCCGCGGTGACAGCCGTGAGCGTGATGCCGCCGCTCGACGTCAGGCCGAAGGCATCGGCCGCGCTCATGACGCTGCCGCTGTTCATGAAGTACGACTTGCTCTGCGTGATCGTGAGCGCTCCACCGCTCTTGAGGTCGCCGTTTGCGCCGAGGGTCATGTCGCCGCCCGAGCCGAGCGTCATGTCGCCGGCCGTGGTGACGTCGAACAGCGACAGCGCGCCGACCGCTGTGAGCGTCGCGCTCGTCGAGGCGGTGACATCAGTAAGCGTCGAATTGAGTTCGGCGGCGGCATCCACGCTGCCGCGCGTCGAGGTCAGCGTGCCGGCGATGAGATTGCCGGTCGCCGTCACCTCGAGATCGCCGGGCGAGGTGATCGTGCCGACGTCGAGATTGTTCTCGCCGGTGATATTGATGCTGCCGCCCGCCGTCGCGTTCAGCTGGCCTGTCAACTCGACCTCGAACGCCTGGGACGGCGAGCCGATATCGGTCTGCGCCGTCATGGTGAGGTTGTTGGCCTCCAGCGCGACGCCGGCAAGCGTCGGCGCGATCGCGCCGTCCGGCGCATCCAGCGTGACGTCGCCGCCCGCGAAGATGCGGCCGACATTCATGTCGATGCCCGAAGCTTCGAGATGAATGTCCCCACCCGCCGTCACGCTCGACAGCTCCGTGCCGCCCGAGCCGGTGTAGACCAGCGGCGTGGCCGTGCTGCCGATGTCACCCGAGCTGGCGAGCAGCGCAATGAGGCCGCCGGTGATGATCGGGCCTGTGCCGGGATTGGCAGCAAGGATGCTTTCCGGCGCGGTGAGGTTCACCTGGCCGCTCGCCGCATCGACGGAGCCGATGACGAGATCGCCGCTCGTCGCCTGCGCGAAGACGCCGCCCTGCGGGGCGCTGGCGTTGAACGTGTCGGTCGCCGAAACGAAAAGCGGCGCGGTCTGGCCAATCGACACGCCGGTCAGCGTGACGCCGGCCGGAAGCACGATCGAACCGTCCGGCTGGAAGGAGGCGGTGAACTCCACGGCCTGGTTCTGCGCGTTGGTCCCCGTGAAGAGGATCGCGCCTGGATTCCTGGCGAGCGCGATCGCGGCTTCCTGCGAGGGCGTGAGGTTCGCGCTCGTAAGATCGCCGAGCGTGATCGTGACCGGCGGTGCGAGGCTGCCGATGCCCTCGGACGCGCGCAGCGTCACCGTGCTGCCGGAGATGTTCGGTGTCGTCGTGCCGACTGTCGTGGAGGATGACGGCTGGACGGCGGTCAGCGACAGCGCCGAGAGAAGCTGCGCTTCGGTCTCGGTCGGATCCCTGGTGAGGCCGTCGATCAGGCTCTGCGACGGCGTGAAGCTTAAACTCGTAACCCGCGACTGGAATTCGGACTGGCTTTGCCAGTTCGTGCCGACATATTGCGCGAAGTCCGCGGCCAGGCCGGAATAGAGCTGGGCCGCATAGGCTTGCGGCGTCATGCCGGACGCGCTCGCCACCTGCTGGAAGAGCGAGGCCGATCCGGCGTTGAGGACGAAGCTGCCGTTCTGCACCGAGCCCTGCGTGAGCAGCGTCCAGTATTGCTGGTAGTCGGCGTTGACGGTGTTCGTCACGGCCTGGACCGTCGGCGAGGTGCCGGCATTCGAATTGATGGCGCCGCCGGCCGCAACCGTCAGCTTCAGCCGCGCCCACACATCCTGCTGTTGCTGCAGGCTGAGCGCCTGCGTCTGTGTCGTGTTGGCCGCGTCGAGCAGCGCGCCGTTGTCGACCGCGACCTGGACCGTGCCGAGCTGGCCGCCAATGCCGAGGGACTGGATCGTTCCCGCGTTGAGATCGCCTTGTGTCTGCTCGATCGCGACATTGCCGTCGGCGGTGACGTTGACGGTTCCGGTCGCCTCGGTCTGGATCGGCGCCGCATCCGTGCCGACGCTGCCGTCATGCGTCGCGGTGAGCGTGACATTGTCTCCGATCACGTTCGCGGGAGACGGCGTGCCCGCGCGAGTGATGTCGCCCTGCGCCGACAGCACGACGTCGCCTCCGGAGGCATCAATCTGGCCGATAGCGAGCGCGCTCGTGGCCGTGATGTAGACGCCATTGGCCCCGCTCGCATTCAGCGTGCCGTTGTTGGTCTGCGTCGTCACGAGCGGATTGGTCGCCGTACCGATCGCGCCGGCGGCGTCCATGTTGAGATATTGGGTCGCGATCGATCCGTTCGGGCTCGTGGCGATGCCGCCGCCCGCCGTCGTGTCGATCGTCGTCGTGCCGTTCGGATTCTCGATCTGGCCGTTGATCGTCACCGGCGCGGCGGAATTGATCGTCACGCTGCCGGTCGTGGCGCCGGTGAAGCTGACCGCGATCGGATTGTCCGCCTTGACAGTGGTCGTGATAGTGACCGTGGCCTGGGTGATGTAGTCGAAGTCGAAATCGCCGTTGTCGGCCCACAACAGGGGGGTCACCTTGTGCGAGGTGTCCTGGGTGCCAGTGAACGAATTGTACAGGCCCTGGCCCTGATCGCCGCAATGCGGGCCCGAATAGACGCAGGCGCTGTCCACCGTCTGGATATAGGTCGGCGTCAGCGTCCCGCCGATCTGCTCGACCATATACGCGCCGTTCAGGTTGAAATTCGAGATCAGCTTGCCCGCGCGCGCCGGGTCCGTCGTGAGCACCGTGCCCGTCGCCGCGGTGAGCGCGCCCGTGTTCGGGTTCAGGTCGACATTGCCCGGATTGTAATAGAAGAGGCCGCTGCCGGCAGTCGCCGAGGACGACGGATCGACCGTGTCCACATAGTACCAGGGATTGTTGTCATTGAGGCCGAGCGCGTTGCCGCTCGGATCGGTGAAGCCCCAATTGGTCGTCGTCGGATTGGCGTGGGCGCCGTTCGCCTGCTGCTGGGTCGGTATGGTCACCGACCGCCCGAGGAAGGCCATCTCCGACCATTGCCACTCGAGCCCCTGCACGGGAGCGAAGCTGAAATCGGTCGCAGCACTCGTGCCCGTGTCCGTCGCCTGGGCGAGCGTGGCATTGGGATCGTCCGACACATAGGTCGTCGTGCCCTGGCCCGGCGTGAACTCGTACCAGAAATGATCGGGATCGTTCGCGTTGCCCGCGGGCCGGTTCGTGTCCACGATCTCGATGCTGCCCGAGATACCGCCCAGGCGGCCGGCATTGCCCGCCTCCACGTTGTTGACCGTGATCGCGGTGCTGGTCTGGTTGTCGATGTTGACCTGGCCGAGTCCGGCATTGACGTGGATGTGGCCGAGCGCATTCGTGCTGATGATGTCGCCATCGAGCTTGATCGACGCGGCCTCCTGCGCCGCGGCGAGCACGTTATTGACGACGATCTGGCCGTCCGCCGCGGTGGCGCCCGCGACATAGGAGACGTTGATCAGCGAATCGTCGGCGCCGATCGTCTGGGTCCCGGTCAGCGCGAAGACCGCGCTATGCGTGCCCTGCTGGTATTCGAGCTGGTCGTTCGCGATCTGGGTCGAGAGCGCGGTCGGGATGTCCACCGACCAGTTCGTCGGCGGACCGGCGGTGACGTCGGAATCGACGTCGATATAGGTCGCCGAGATGGAGATCGTGTTGGCGGTGATCGCGGACGCCGATGACGCCGTCGCACCGGTCGCCGCCGGCGTGGTGACGTTGTTATAGTCGGCGTAGCTGAGCGTCTCGGTCGGGATCAGCGGCAGGCTGCGCGAGAGGTCGGCCCAGTCGGTGTTCCACACCTGGTTGATCGGGCTGTATTGCTGGTTGCTCTGTGCGCCGCAATTCGAGCCGCTGTGGTAGTCGGGATAGCAGGTGCCGTAGACGAGGAATGCGACCGCGTCGCTGCCCTTTCCGTCCGTGTAGCTGGAGTTGACGAGCCTCGACATGCTCGGGCTGTTGCTTGCGTTGTCGATCGCCGCGGTCAGCGCGCCATCGCTTCCGTACTGGCCGTTGGCGTTGAAGACGGAATTGACGGCATAGGCGACCGCGAGGTCGGCGTTGAACGGTCCCGGCGTGACGCCCTGCGAGCCCTCGTTGCCGGGCAGCACGATGAAGGGCGCCCAATCCGCTTCCACGCTCGCGCCCGTCGTTTCGAGCAGGCCGGGCGACAGATCGACGACCAGCGTGCCCTGCGGCACGTTGATGACGACGTTCTGCGCCTCGATCGGCGCGAACTGGCCGAGCGAGCCGAGCTGGTCGTCGATGGTGACGGTGCCGCCGAGATTCGCGATCTCGCTGTTGACGAAGACGACCGAAGGCGGGACCTGCGAACCCAGGTAGAAATCGTTGCCCTGGTAGGAGTCGTTGAACGTCACGGCCGAGGTGTTGTTGGTGTTGTTCTGCGTGACCGAGATGCCGGTTCCCGCCGCGCTCGCGACGTTGCCGGAGAAGAACACGCTGCCGCCCGGAATGTTCGGGATCTCGGTCGCGTTGACGATCAGGTAGTCCGGGCTCGCATTGTTGACGGTGATGCTGGCGCTGCCGTTGGCGGTGAGGGTTCCGGTGCCGGTGAGGCTGTCGGAATGGACGGTGACGTCTCCCGGCGAGGCGAACAGAGTCCCGAGCGTGATCGCGCCGACAGGACCGTTGGATACGGTGCTGGCCAGCAAGGCCGCATCCGCGCCCTGAATGCGCTGGTTAATGAAATTGACGGGCGAGAAATTGCTCGCGAAGGCGGCGACCGGCGCGATCATCATCGCGTCGGCGAGGAAATTGCCGCTGACGGTGACGCCACTCGGACCGCAATAGCCGCCGGTGACGTCGCCGCAATCCGCGATATTGATGGTCAGGTCGTTGAACGCGCCCGCCGTGACGTCTCCGTTGATCGCGACCGTCTGCGTCTCGGTCGTGGAGGGATCCGAGGCGTTGCCGTCCTTCACCGGAATGAAGCCGAGCTCGTAACCGTGGCCTTCGGCGTCGTCAGTCGGCGCGAGCACGCCTGAATAGCTGCCGACGGTCGCGTTCTCGCCCGCGTTGACGACGGCGCCGACGTCGATGGTCGTGCTCGTGTTGTTGGTCACGCTGCTCGAAGCGCTCGCGGCCGGAATGGCGATGAAGCCGCTGACATAGGTCAGCGCCTGGGCCGCGCCCTGCATGTTGCTGGCGGTGCCGTCGGCCGGATTCTGGCCGGCGGTGATGTTGGCATTGCCATAGACCTCGACGGTCGAACCTGATCCAAGCTCGACGCTCTGCGTGCTCGCCAGACTGACGGTGGAGTCCGCATTCGCCACGGCGCCGAGGATGCCCCAGGTGTGTGCGTCCGCCTGTGCGGTGACGTTGTCGTCGGTGTAGGTACCGGCGTCGAAATTGCCGAAGCTGAGGAACGTGTCGTCGCCCACCATGTCCACGGAATTGTTCGTGGTGGCCTTGAAGTTTTCGGAGAGGCCTGCGCCTTCCAGCGCGCCGCCCGTGGAGAGCGAGACGTAGTCAGCCGCATCGATGTTGCTGTCGGCGACGATGTTGATGTAGCCGGGATTGAGGACCGGATCGGTTCCGGCGGTGAGCGTCACGCCGCTCTCGACGTTCACCGTCGAAGATCCCGTGATGTCGGTCTTCGCGCCGCCGCTGGCGCCATTGGCGACGCCGCCGCCGCCGGCATAGGCCGAATTGGTCGTGCCGACGTCGGTGAAGTCCTCTTCTGCGCCGATATCGATCGTGTCGGCGGCGATGAAGTCCACGCCGCTGTCAAGCGTGGTAATCACCGTCGTGTCGGCGGAATGTTTCGCGTAGGCGCCGCTCTCGCCCAGCACGGAGACCTGCGAGGAGTCCGCATCTTCCGAGTAATTATCCTGATGTGTCGCCTTGACCGCGACGGTCGACGCCGGGAGATCCGTGTTCGAATCCACGGTCGCCTCGACATCGGCATTGTTGTCGGTGTCGCTCACCGAGGCATTGCCGGTGACGAGACCATAGGTGCCGGCGGTCGCGTGGGACTGGTCGGTGTCGTTGCCGGTCGCCGTGACGCTGACGGCGCCGGTGTGCGTCGAGTCCGTCGTGCCCTCGCCCAGCGTCGCGATCGTCTTGCTGCCCGTGTTGGCCTCCGCAACCGAGGCGCCGCCGGCAAGACCGCCGACGCTGACGCCGGACGCCGATGCGCTCTGGTTGCTGGTGTTGCTGGCCGCGACGCTGAGATCGCCGTCGGGAATTGTGTCGTCCGTGCCCGTCGTCGCCTCGACGTCGGAATTGTTGTTGGTCGTCGCAGCCGAACCGTCGAGTCCGACCAGCGTACCGCCCGTACCCGTGAAGGATTCGGAGCTCGCATCGGTGGAATTCGCGGGCGGCGTGAGCATCGCGATGACAGAAAGTCCGCCCGCGCCGGAGATGGAGACGTTGTCGCCGAGCGTCGCATCGACCGTCGGCGAGACACTGGTGAGCGCGATCGAAAGGCCGAGCGAGACGCCGTCTGCGACGGCTACGCCGTAGGCGTCCGCGTCCACGCTCGGCGTGTCGGTGAACTCCACCAGCACCGTTCCGGTCATGCCGGTGATGTCGGTGTTGTCGCCGAGGCGCGCATAGACGTTCGAGGTGTCGCTCGACGTCGCCGCGGCGGCATTGGCGGCGCCGGCCGTACCGCCGCTGACGCCGGTGGCCGAGCTGTCCACGCTGCCGGAATCCGCCGAACTCGACATCGACCGAGGTGTAGTCGCTGAGCGAGGAACCGAGCGCGGTATCGGCTGCGACCGTGCTGTTCTTGGTGGCCGTCGCCACCATCACGCCGATGGCAACGCCGCCGGCCGCGCCGCCCGCGGCCGTGCTCGAAAGGCTGGCGGTGTCAGTCGCGGAAAGATCGAAGGTGCCTGCTGCTGTCGCCGCTCGCGCTGCCGTTCACGTCCGCGCCGACCGTATCGTCCATCAGGCCGATGGAGATGCCGGCGCCGATGCCGACGAGGCCGCCGCCGCCTGCATCGGCTTCGGTGGACACGGCGTGGCTGCCATTGTCTTCGTTCAGCGCCTTGATGCTGACCGACGACGCCGATGGCGACGTGTCGTCGAGCGTGGCGAGGATGCTGCTGCCGACGTCGGTGTAGGCGACCGCGCCGCCGACGCCCGCATAAGCGCCGGCCGCGACGCCGACGGCCTGGTTCGACGTCGAGGTCTTGCCGGTGGAGGCGATCGTGAGGCTGCCGGCGCTCATCGAGCCCCCGGAGACGCTCGCCGTGATGGTATCGGGACTGCCGCCGTCCACTGCGTTTGCGAGTCCGCTGACGCCCTGGTTTGCCGCAAGCTGATCCGCGTCGGCGACCGTGCCCGAGCCGCCCTGGTTGATCTGGCCCTGCACGTCGGGTGAGGCGTCGGTGCCGGCAAGGACGACGCCGGCGGCGGCACTCACGCCCGCGAAGTATCCGACCGCGCCCGTGACCGTCAGTGCATCGACCGAGCGATCGCCCTCGGCGCTGACATCGATCGCGCCGTCGGAGTTGATGTCGCTGTCGAGCAGCGTGCCGGTGACCGTCGCGTGCAACACGATGACGTTGGCCGCGATGCCGATGCCGGCCGCACCGCCCGCGCCGCCGCCCGCCGTGGCGTCGATGGTGTCGTTCTCGTGTGCCTTGACGGTGATCGCGCCCGCCGCCCTGGTGTTTTGATTGACCTCGGCCGAATAGAAGCCGGCGTCGGTCGTGTTCGACATCGTCGTGACGTTCGCCATCGCGGCCACGCCCGCGTAATAGCCCCCGGCCGCCGCGATCACGAGATTGGTGAAATCGTTGTTCGTCGTCGCTTCGACATCCGTGGATCCGATGTCCAGCGTGGTCGCGTCGATCGTCCCCGAATTGAGCGTGTCGGCCTGGTCGCCCACATAGGCGAGCGTGTTGTCGTTGTTGATGGTGACGGCGATCGAGCCGCCGACGCCAACCTTGCCGATCGCCGCGGCGCCGTCGAGGATGTTCGCGCCGTTGTTGCTTTCGGCGTTCACGCCGAGCGACGCGACCGTCACGTCGCCGCCTTCGAGATAGGACTCGGTGTCGGCGGAGAACAGCGTGACCGCGAGCGAGGCCGCGCCGCCGCCCAGCCCGCCGCCGGCGCCGCCAAGCACGATGACCGCCTCTTCCTGGGCGCTGCCGGCGTAGATGTCGAGCGCGCCGACTTCCGGATCGGAGGTGGTGGTCGATCCGACCGTCGTGTCGAGCACATAGGCCTTGGTATGACCGGTGAACTCGTTGGTGGCCGCCGCACCCGCACCGGCGCCCCCGGCCGAGCCGGCGACGCCGATCGCGAAGATGAAGTCGCCGGCATAGGTCTGGTTGCCTGCGATGACATTGATCTTGGGCGCCACGTAAGTGGCCTTGCTCGGATCGTTGTTGACCGCGTTCAGGTCGAGACGCTTGTCGATGCTCGCGCCGTCGATATAGGCGGTGGCGGAGGAGCTGACGATCGTCGTCACCGGGACGATCGCGAGCGCGAGGCCGTTGCCCGACATGCCGAGCGTCGCCGACACTGTCTGCGCGGCCTGATGCGACGTTGCGACGACCGCGAGGCCGGTCACCGTGTCCTGCGTCTCGCCGAGATCGGGAGTCGTGTCGGTCGGCCCCTGGACCGAGCTGACGTCGGGCGCGTTGGCGAGGACGCCGCTGTTCACCGCGAAGGTGTCGGTCGCGCTGTCGTTGTCGGCGTCCACGACGGTGTTGTTGCCCGTGATCGATGCCGTTGTGCTGCCGGAGATGTGGTTCACCGTCACCGAGAGGCCGATGCCGGCCGGTCCGTCGCTGAGCCCGGCGGCGCCGGCGATTGTCTGGATGTTGTCCTCGTTGGTCGCCGTCAGCCCGACATTGTCGAGCGCCGCGACCTGCGAACCCTGGTCGATCGTGGACAGGATTGTCGGCGAGATTTCCGCGTCCGCGGACGAGCCGGTGGCGGCGATGCTCGTCGCGGCCGTTCCCGCCGCAGCACCCATGGCGATGGTATTGATCGTGTCGTTCGCGTTGCTCGCGACGTAGACGTCCGTCGCGTTAACGGTTGCGCCGTCGAGCGCCGTGGTGACGCTGTCGTCGATATTGCTGTTCGCGACGGCGGCGCCGATCGCGTTGTTCGAGCCGGCATCGACCGCGACTGCGAGCGACTGCACCACGCCGCTCTCGGTCGCGCCGATATCGACCGTGCCGCCCGTCGCCGTGACGCCTGCGACCGGCGCCGTGAAGGCCGGGATCAGCGACGCGGACTGCGTATCGTCGTCCGCCGAATTGTTGCCGACATAGGCCTTCACGTTCGTGTTGATGTCGTTCTGCGTGTAGAGCGCGCCGATGCTGTTGGCGTTGCCGAACAGGACGGAGCCCGCGAGCGTGCCGACGTTCTCGACCTGGTCCGCCGACAGGTCGAGGGCCGAGCCGGACACGTCCGCGCTCGCCGCGATCGACGCGTGCACGGACGTGTCGAGATTGAACATCGAAATCATGCCCGAGACGGCCGTATTGCCGCCCTTGCCCGACGCCGGGGAAACCCCGATGGTCTTGTCCTTCGACTGGGCCGAGATTCCGACGCTCTCGTTGCTTTCGACCGTCGCGTCGCTGCCGACGCCCGCGTTCGTCGCGCCCGAATAATTGACGTCCACGAAGCTTGCGCCGAAGGACGTCGCGCCTTCGGCCGCGCCGTTGACGCCCGTGAGGAACACCGAGATGTTGCCGGTGAAGTTCAGCGACTCGACGTCGCGATACGCCTCGACCGTGACCGGATCGTTGAAGGTCATCGTGCTCGCCGAGGAGCCGTTGATGCCGTGCCCGCTGTCGTTGCCGTCGTCCAGGATGGCCGTCCACGGCCCCGCCGCGGCGCCGGTGCTGTTCAGCGTCGCGCCGTCGCCGACAAAGGCATTGCTGCTCGCATCCACGTTGTAGATGTCGAACGACCCCGAAATGCCGAGGTCGCCGGCGTCCGCGGTCGAATCGGCAAACGACGTCAACACGTCGTTCACGACACCGAGATTCGGATTGATGTGGCTGATCACGTCTGAATAGCTCGAGCCGTCGAGCCAGGTGATCGTGATCGGCGAGGTGGTGCTGGCCGAGATCCCGATATCCGGCGCCGTGATGTCGGCGCCGGAGCCGACCTCCGCATCCGAGCTGAGGTCGCGCAACGCGACGGAGACCGCGGCGCTGACCGCGATCTGTGCCGTCGGATTGGCCGGCGAGGCATCGTCTATGTTCGGCGAATTGACGGCATTGTTCGCGTTCGAGCGGGCGCCGGCATCGACCGTGTTGGCCGTGACCACGACCTGGTTGCCGCTGATCGTCGGCGCGTGCGCCGGGTCGCCGCCGATCGTGGCGCTCGAGCTCTGGTTGTCGTTGATCGTAAGCGCGACCGCGGCGCCGAACTTGACGAGCGCGATGGAGTTGAACGCGGCGGTCAGCGCGTTCGACATCAGCCCCTCGGTGCCGGTGAGCGCACCAGCCACCGGCGACGTGATGTAGCGGACGACGAGATCGGAGCCCGTCGTGGCCGACGCCGAGACGGCGTCCTCGGAGGTGATCGAATCGGCTTCGACGAGAAGTGCCTGATTCGGGTAGTCGCCGACCGCGACGCTGTTCGGATCCGCGGCGTTCAGCGTGAGTGAGGGACCAAAATGCGCCGTCGCCGTTGAGGTTTCGCCGCCGGAGATCGCCGCCACGATGCTCGCCGTGCCGGTGCCCAAATTGATCGCCGTGGCCGCCGTGTCCCACTTGTCGTTGGTATTGAGCGCGACGACATTCACTTGTCCCGCCGAGATCGTGGCGCCTTCGTTCACGACGGCCGTGGATTCGACGTCGGTGGTCGAGTAGGCGACCGTTGCGTCAATCGCGGTCTGGCTCGTCACCGTGACGTCGCTGATGTCGAGCGTATCGTCGTTGTGCGCGCGGACGGTCAGGATGCCCGCGGCGCTGATCGACGCGCCGCTCGCAACCGTCGTGCTCGAGATCGCGGTGATCTGGCCGACCATCACGGCCGGAACGAACGCGTTCGTCAGGCTCGTGAGCGCCGCCAGCGATACGTTGAACGCCGGATCCTCGGCTTCGGCTTCGGTCCACGAATTGAGCGTAACGTCTCCCGCGCTCGTGATCCTGGCCGTCCCGTCGACGCTGATGGTCGCATGGGCATCGCCGTCCACCCAGCCGGAATTCGCACCGAAGATGCTCGAGGTTACGGTCTGCGCAACAGCACCGAACGTGCTCATGACCGACGTTGCGGTCGCATTGGATTCGACGTCGATATTGCCGCCGTCGAGCGTGCCCGAAATGTCAATCCCGGTTGTTGCGGACGCCTTGCCGATGAACTCAGGATCGGACTGGCTCGCTGTCAGCGTAATGTTGCCCGGCGTGTTGATGACGTTCGACCCGGACTGGTTGAGGGCAAAGGTGTTGATCGCGCCAAAGATATCGATCGTCGGCGCCGTCAGCGAGACGTTACCGGAGCCGCCAATGGAGAGCGACGTCGTATCATTGGCCGCAGGATTTCCGCCCTGCGCCGTCCAGCGTGTGTTGATGTAGGCCTTGGACTCCAGCGTGATCGAATCCGTAGCGGTGATCGTGACGTTGCCGCCATTCGTGTCGATGCTGTCGACCGTCGTGATGTCTTCATTGTTCGGAGGGGTATTCGGCGACTGGCCGATATCGACATCGGTCGGATCGATGATGATCGAGCCCGGCGTGCCCGAGGTCGCGCCTGCGTTGAGCGTGGCCGACGTGAAATTCGCAGCACCCGTGGCGCTCAGCTCGATCGTGCCGCCATTGCCCGTCGCGCCGGCGCTGACATCGACGGTGGCGCCGGTGCCGACATTGAGATTCTGGCCAGCGGTGATCTTGACGTTGCCGCCGTTCGAAGCTGCGCCGTTGCCTTTCGCGGTGATGTTCGCGGTCGCGTCGAGATTGGCGTTGCCGCCGGCGGCGATCGTTACCGTGCCGGCGTTCTGGTTGGCCGCGCCGTCGGCCGAGATCTGGCCGCCGATATTGGCGTCGCCCGCCGTGGTGATGTCGATATTGCCGTTGCTGGCGATGATCTTCGCGCCCTGCAGCAGTCCTTGCGTGTTGACGCTCTGATTGAACGCCTGGCTCAACGCATCGTCCGACGGCGGCGCGGACGAGCTCTGCGGTGTCGTCGTGTCGATGCTCTGCGCCGTGATGTGCACGCCGCCCGGCGCACTAATATGGCCCTGGATAGAGACTGAGCCGTCGGGCGAGACGGGGATATTGCCGCTGACGATGTTGTTCGTCGTCGTCGGATCGGCATTGCCGTTCTGGTCGAGAACCTGGCCGGTGACCGCCTGGGTCGGCGTGCGAACGGTGAGGCTGCCGACATTGACGGCGCCCTTCGAACCCACCACGAACCCGTAGGGATCGGCGAAGTACACGTCGCCGCCGATCTGCCCGTTCTTGTAGCCATTGACCACGCCATTGATGGAGACGGGACCTTGCGTCACCACGTTCATCAGTCGCTGCGCGCTATTCGGCACCTGCAGGTTGACGATGTTGCCCTGGTCGACCTGGAACTGGTTGAACGAGTTGTAGCCGGTGCCGTTCTGGATCGTGCCGGTCGAGATGTCGGTGACGCTGCCATTGACGCTGACAATGGTCTGGGTTCGCCCGTCCGGCGCAATGACGTTGCCTGCATGCAGTGCGCCCGAGAACGCCGTCATGCCGACGGTGAAGAGGAACGGCGTCGCAAAGGCGATGGCGTTGGCTGCGCGCGTACGCGGATGCCGACTTGGTCGCGCAGACGAACGCATGCGCGCATTCGCGCGCGCGAATGCGGGCGCGATGACGGTCTCGACAGCGCGCGTCACCGTGCGATGGCTGACGGTGTTCGCCGCGACGAACGCCGCTTCGAGATCGGCGAGCGCCGCATCGAGATGAAGAAGCTCGACGGGCGGGATGGCGGCGTGTTTGAAGCGCAACGCGATGTCGGCTCGCAGCAACATGAGTTGCGCGATGGCATCGCGGCTCTCGGGCGTGACGGGGTCGCCGCTCGCCGCCGACGCATCCATGCGCGCCGTCAGCAGCGGGAGAAGCTCCGCCAAACGTCCCAGTTGCCTGGACATGCCCCGCCCTTGAGACCCCGTCCGGTGCACCCCCGTCGGGTACACTTCTTGTTAGGGATGATCCAACCGGGAAGCGGGTGTGAACATTGGAGAAAATTGGGGTAATCGTGTACATTACGGGGCAGTTAATCCGGCCGCAGACTCTATTCAAGTAGTTGATAGAAAAAGAGAATTCGAAGAATGTCCGCGGATTTTCTGGCCGCGCGCCCCGAGTTTGGCAGGCCGATGGTGCTGGGATTCCTGCGCCATCCCCGCTTCGACGAAGCCTTGCGCGCCGGCGCGGCGCGCAAGGCCAAGCTGTTCGGCCAGGAGCGGCCCCAGCACCGTTTCGCGGTCGACCGCAGCTCCTCGCTGCTCGGCATCTTCGCCCTGAGTCTCCACTTTACCGAGGACGGTTTGACGGTCGGAGGACTGCAGGCCATGCGGGCGCAGTGCAATTGCTGCAGCGTCGGCCGCGCGACATCCTTCATTGCCGCGATGCGCAAGCGCGGCGACTTCATTCCGGCGGAGGACGCCGCGCGCCGGCGCGTGCGCAAGCTCAGGATCAGCGACCGCTTCTATGCGTTCCAGTGCGAGCGGATGCGTATCGATGTCGACGGGCTGGCGATGCTTTCGCCGCTCGGCGAGGTCGCGGTGCGCGCGTTCGAAACGCCGGGCTTCATTGCCGAATATCTGCGAATTGTGGCGGCGGGTCTCGGCGCGGCGGCGAATTCGCGCGTTGACGAGGTTGATTTCTTCTCCGAGCGCAACACAGGCCTGCTCATCCTGCACGACATCGTCGCAAGCAGCGAGGACGCGCTGCGCTCGAGACCTGTACCCATCTCGATCTCGCTCTTGTCCAAGCGCTACGAGGCTTCGCGCACGCATATCCTGAGATTGCTCCGCGACGCCGACCGGAAAGGCCTCGTCGTCTGGCAAGCCGACGCGCGGGAAGTGACGCTGCTGCCCAAGCTGGTGCGCGCGATTCAGAGCTACAACGCCCACATCCTCGCGGGCACCGCCTATTGCACCTGGACCGTCATGGCCCGCAATCACGCCTGAAAGACGCGTCGCAGTCTCAACGCCGCACGTCGAGCGCGCCGTTCTCGAGCAGGTCGCGGACATCGGCAACCGTGGCGAGATTGAAGTCGCCGGGAATCGCGTGTTTGAGCGCAGATGCAGCGAGGCCGAATTCGAGCGCCTCCCGGTCACTCATGCCCGTGATCAGCCCGTGCAGCACGCCCGCTGCGAAGGCGTCGCCGCCACCGATGCGGTCGACGATGCCGGCGAGCGGGATAGGCTGCACTTGTACCGTGGCATCGCGCGCGAACATGACTGCCGACAATTCATGGCTGTCGACATGGTGCTGAACGCGTGCCGTGGAGGCGATGCGCGCCAGGTTGGGATACGCCGCGAACGCGGCTCGCGCGGCCGCGCGGGAACGCGCGAGAGGGTCGGCACTCTCGAACGACTCGCCGAGAATCAGAGCGATATCGCGTTCGTTGACGAAGGCGAGGTCGGCGTTGGACAGGATGGTGCCGAGAATCGCCCGCGCGTCGTCTTTCGACTGCGCCCACAATTTGGTGCGGTAGTTGCCGTCGAACGAGACTCTGATACCGCGCCGCCGGGCCTCGACGACCGCGCGTCTGGCCGTCTCCGCCGCCTGTGTTCCCAGCGCCGGCGTCACGCCCGACAGATGGAGCCAATCCGCGCCCGCGAGCAAGGCGGCCCAGTCGAGACGATCGCGGGTGGCTTCCGCGAAGGCCGAACGCGCCCGATCGTAGAGAACCTCCGAAGGTCTCACGACGGCGCCGGGCGTCACGAAGTATAGCCCCATGCGGCCTTCGTCGAAGGCGATCGTGTCTGTATCGACACCGTGCTTTCGCAATTCCTCGAGTGCGGAACGGCCCAGAGCATTGTCGGGCAGGATGGTTGCCATCGCGGCGTCATGGCCGAATTGGGCGAGCGATACCGCGACATTAGCCTCTGCGCCGGCAAACCGCGCGTCCAGGCGCGACGACTGCAGCAACAGCTCTCTGTCCGGCGCGGAGAGACGGAGCATGACCTCGCCGAAACAGACGATCCGGCTCTTCTTGTGCGACCCGCTCATGGTCAGCTCCCGTGACTCATGGGGGAGTATACATTTTCACGGCGGGCGGGGCCGAGGATTGACGAAGGACGAGCGCGGGAAGGATCTCGACGGGGGAAACGAGGCCCGCATCGCGCGCGGTCCGTCGCCCAGGCGCCGATTCGCCTGGGCACAGCGGGAATCTTGCGGCTGGCCACTTTCGAACCGTGCGAGCAACAGGACCTTCTTAACCGCCGCCTTGCCCCGGCAAAGGCTGTATGATCGAAAGCGCTGCCGCGAAGCGTTCGGATTCCACCATGGCGCACGACATCCGTTTGATCATGACCGCCGGGCCGGTCATTCCGGTCCTGGTGATTTCGCGGGAGGCCGACGCGGTCCCGCTCGCTCGTGCGCTCGTCAATGGCGGCGTGCGCGCCCTCGAAGTCACGCTCAGAAGCGACGCGGCACTTGCCGCGATCAAGGCCATTGCGCGCGAGGTGCCCGAGGCAATCGTCGGCGCCGGCACGGTCCTCGACCCCGAACAGCTTCGCCATTCCGCCGACGCGGGCGCCCAATTCATCGTTTCGCCCGGATTGACGGAGAATGTCGCGCGCGCAGCACACGATGCCCGCATCGCGTTCCTCCCCGGCGTCGCCACAGCTTCGGACATCATGCGCGCGCTCGATCTGGGTCTCGCCCATCTCAAGTTTTTTCCCGCTGAAACCTCGGGCGGCGCGCCCGCCGTGAACGCGTTCGCGGGACCGTTCCCCGATCTGCGCTTTTGCCCGACTGGCGGAATTACGCCCGCGCTCGCGCCGAACTATCTCGCGCTGTCGAACGTGCTATGCGTTGGCGGGAGCTGGCTCGCGCCGAAAGAGGCCGTAGCCGCGGGCGATTGGGGAAAGATTGAACGCTTGGCGAAGGAAGCTGCGGCTCGAGATAATCCTCCCCTCGAAGGCCCTTGAGTGAGGGCGCTACCCCACGCCCAGTTCCCGCTTCGCGAACTCCAGCGCAGCCTTGTAATCCGCCTTGCCGTTCGGTGCGCGCAGGGAGATGTTCGTCGCCAGCACGCGCTTGGGCGTCTTGTAGCCGGCGAGCCTGTCGCGCACATGCGCGCGCAGCGCCGCTTCGTCCAGGCGCACGCCCGCCGCGATCTGCACCACTGCCGTTACCGACTGGCCCCATTTCTCATCGGGAACGCCGACCACGAGCACATCTTCGATAGAGGGATGCGTCTTGAGCGCCTCCTCGACTTCCTCGGGATAGACCTTCTCGCCGGCCGTGTTGATGCAGACGCTGCCGCGGCCGAGAAGCGTCAGCGTTCCGTCCGTCTCCACCACGCACCAGTCGCCCGGCATCGAATAGCGCACGCCGTCGATCGTCTTGAAGGTCTTCGCCGTCTTTTCCGGGTCCTTGTAGTAGCCGATAGGAATGGGGGCGCTTTGCGCAATGATGCCGGGCTTGCCCGAGCCCGGCTCGACGAGTTGGTCATTTTCGTCGAACACCTTGCAGCGCTCGCCGATCTGGAATTTTGCCGTCTGGATCTCGCCGTCCTTGGTCATGATCGACGAGCCGAAGCCAACGGCTTCCGACGAGCCGAAGCTGTCGACCAGCATCGCCTGCGGGATGTGCGTCAATAATCCCGCTTTCACCTCGCGGCTCCACATCACGCCCGACGACACCATGTTGATCACGCTCGACATGTCGTAGCGGCCTGGTTTTTCCTCGAGCACCTGCAGCATCGGCTTGGCGAAGGCGTCGCCGACGATGACGATTCCGGTCGCCTTGTGCTTCTGCACCGCCTCGAACAGCTCATGCGCGTCGAGAGACGGTTTGGTCAGCGTGATGACGCAGCCACCGGCCAGCATGGTCGAGATCGCCATCAGCATGCCGGTGCCATGCATCAACGGGCAGGCGGGCAACAGGCGCGGGCCGGGGCCGGCGAGCTTGATCGCCTCGATCACCTCGGCGAGATTCTCGGGCACCGGTCCCATGCGGCGCAGCGCGGCGAGCTGTGTCTCGCGCATGTCGTTATGCGTCCAGATCACGCCTTTCGGCATGCCGGTCGTGCCACCGGTGTAGATGAAGAACTGGTCGTCGGGCGAGCGCACGATGTCGAGCGGCGCGCCGTCGCCCTCGCGCGCCAGCGCCTCATAGCTCTCGGCGAAATTCGCCGGCGGCTCGTCGTCCGTCACTTCGACGAAGGTCTTCACCTTGTCAAGGCGCGGACGGATTTCGGTGATCGCATCGCGGAACTCGGACCCGTAGACGACGGTCTGCGCGTCGGAATTGTCGAAGATGTAATGAACCTCGCCCGGCGTATAGCGATAATTGACGTTCACATGGGTGAGCCGTGCCTTGAACGAGGCCGCCAGCGTCTCGACATATTCCGGCCGGTTCCGCATGTAGAACGCGACCTTGTCGCCTGGCCTGGCACCGCGCGCGAGCAGCGCGCGCGCAAGATTGTTTGAACGTTTCGTCGTTTCGACCCAGGTGACGACGCGCGACCCGTGGATGAGCGCCGGCGCGTCGGGCGGCAGCACCGGCGATATGGCGTCGAGGATATCTCCGTAATTCCACGGCATTGTGCACTCCCCAAGGCTTCCGCAAGGGAAATGACCCAGCGGATCTTTTCTTTGATCTTAGTCAGCCAACGCCATGCCCACAACGAGGCACAATGCTTGAGGTGGGCGTCATTGCGGCGCCAGTATGACGTGAGACAAGCGGGAAGAACGCCATGGCCAACCAATCCGTCGCGCTCAAAACGCGGCTGGAACCCCAGGACGAGTACACGCACACACCGGATGCGGCGAGCAATTACAACGAGAGCATGTACTTCAACGTCTTCGACGCGGCCAAGAAGACGGGCGGCTGGTTCCGATTGGGCAACAGGCCGAACGAAGGCCATGCCGAGATGACGACCTGCCTCTATCTCCCGGGCGGCCGCATCGCCTTCATGTATGCCAAGCCGAAGATTGGCGACAACAAGGCGATGAAGGCGGGAGGCATGACGATCGATGTCATCGCACCGTTCAAGTCGCTGAAGCTTCGCTACGAAGGCAAGGTCCTCCTGCTCGACAGGCCACTGGAAATGGCCGATCCCGCTTTGGCGTTCCGCAACAACCCGTCACTGCCTTGCACCGTCGCACTCGACTATGACGGCGTGTCGCCGATGTTCGGCGGCGAAACCGTGCGGGCCGACGGTAAGCCGATGGACATCGATCCGGAAAAATCCTTCGCCAAGGCGCATTACGAGCAGCACATGGCCGCGAGGGGCCGCTTTACCATCGGTGACGAGAGTTTCGACATTGAAGGCTTCGGCCTGCGCGACAAATCCTGGGGGCCGCGCTACTGGCAGGCGATCAAGTGGTATCGCTGGTGCCCGATGAATTTCGGTCGCGACTTCGCGATGATGCTCTCCATCGTCGCGGGCAACGAAGGCAAGCCGCGCGAGGGCGGCATGGTGAAAAATGAAAAAAACATTACACAAATAAATGATGCGATTGATAAAGCTTTGGGAACCCCTAATTCTATTGACATTCATTCCATAAATAATATTTCAAGTTTGAAAAAATACTTTTCAAAATATATGACTAAACACAACCAGGAAAGACGCTCTGTTTGTGGAAAGATTTGGGGAACTTCTGAAATGGTCAGTCAATACAAAGGCATTACAATCGAATTGAACGGTTTGAAGTCTCTTGAATTTCTTGATTATTATAAAACATTTCACGACTATGTTTTCTGTTCAGATTTTTTCAATATATATAAATGTTGTATTACAGATATTGACCGTGAATTTCCTAAGTCCCTGATAGCTGCAAGAATTTAGAAAAAAAATGTTAGAAAAGTACAATATCAAAGTTAAAAGTCAGAGAGGAATATATGAAAAACTAATTAAGTAAATGAATACTGAAATATAAAAAGTATAATCAATTTAAAGTTTACCTGTATAGTGCGGCTGCAGTCAGGTAAATATCTGAAATATCACGTTACTAATTTACTCAAGTTTACAGCCTTTCTTGACAGTGTTCATAAAAATTGGCTTTGGTACAATGTCTTTAATCCCGATACTTTCCAAGCAAATTACTTCCTTCACTAAATACAATCGACCTACAGCATCAAAGCTTTCCTAATGTACACTAATTTACTTGACATTTGATAAAATTGTATTATCTTTGTCCATTATTTTTAAAGTATTAACTTAAATTTGTTTTTATGAAAATCTTACTTACAATTTTAAATTTTATCGAAAGTTTTATAGGATTGACAGGTATCTTCAAGTGACATTACCCCTGCAAAAATAGATGTAGCCTGGACAAATGGCAGTAAAGTAGCCATAATTACTATTACTTTTAATTCCGTTATCAATCCTAACATCAACCGTCGTTCAGCTTTTAACAAGCATGGCTAAAAGCGCATGAAAATGTTGTTACTTTAAATTTGATGGATAATACTATTATAGTTGATGTATCAGTTTAAGTAATTTTCTATATTTATTCACTTAATTTCTAATTTATGAAAAAATTTATTTTGGCTTACGTAAAGGATTGCAGACGTTACGAAAGCTTGAGCAAGTCATTTCTTGCTATTGTTCTGCTAATTGTTACCGTAATGTTGTTATCTTCATTAGTAGCTCCATTGACGTGTATTGGTGCTGGTTTGGTTTTATGGGGCGATGGTTCCAAAACAGTGATAAATAAAGTAGGTTTAGACGTTTTCTTTAAAGGAAAATTTGGTCAGGTAAAAAGAATGTGGCTGAAACCGAGAGACAAAACAAAGTGTGAAGCAAATAACACAACGAGCGCTTATGACTAATATCAGTAAATCATGGCGAATGCTTACAGTTGCACAGATAAACGCTTGGAACGCTTACGCCTTAGTACTCACCCTTTCCAATGGCAAAGTAGGTGATACAGTTACCTATCTCTGGTGAAGCAATGTTTTGTTCAGACTAACTTAATTTTATCGACTGCAATGTTAGCTACAATTTCAGACCCACCCCTTATCTTTCAATTTTATGGCAAGAAGGAATTTTCAGTTGTGCTGGTGTAGCCAGGTACATCACTCTCTTTATCCTTTTCAAGTCCTTTACCAGCTACTTCAGTTGCTAATTTATTCGCTACAGCTGGTTATTCCAAAGGTAAACGTTTTAATGAAAATAAAAGATTTATTGGAATCATTCCAGCCAGTAGCACCTATCCTATGGACGTTACAACACCTTATGGTGCTGTATTTGGAAGTATACCTCCTGCTAATTATTATGTTCGATTTTGGGTTCAACCGGTATATCCTGATGGTAATTTAGGTCCTTATGCAGAAGCCGAAGTATTACTATAGTCTACTTATCTAATCTATTTATAGAGTCTTAAAGGGAGTGTCTAACATTCCCTTTTTTTTTACTATTTAGTTGTTGCAGCCGGCTAAAGCCGGCTAAAGCCGGCTAAAGCCGGCTAAAGCCGGCAACAAAGCCGGCTAAAGCCGGCTACAAAGCCGGCTAAAGCCGGCTACAAAGCCGAAGTATTGTTATAGTCTACTAATCCAATCTATTTACAGAGTCTTAAAGGGAGTGTCTATCATTCCCTTTAATTTTTCCTGTCTATTAATCCTGTCTATTTCTCTTTGATATGTGCGCTGGCTGCAGGCATGCAAATCTCTGACATTGACATAATAAAAATTATAAACAATTCGTCCACCACCCACCCCGTCTGCCATCCTTTAGCCATCCTTTTCCAACCGTCTTGGCTCCCCTTTCCATCCTTGTCCACCCTTATCTGTCGTCGCCAACCTTGCCAACCGCACAAAATCCACCCTTTAGCCACCCTTGCCACCCACCTGAAGCGATTGTTTATAATTATTATTATGCCAAGTAGAAGCAAGCCTGCAGCCAGCGAAAACACTACTCTCTGTTACTTCCAATAGAGTTTCACCAACAAATAACCCTCTTATACCGTTATTTTAGTTGTTAGTTTTCTTAGTTGTTGCAGCTGGCTAAAGCCAGCCGTTATGCCGTCCTTGGAGCCGGCTAAAGCCGGCTCCAAGTCCGGCTAAAGCCGGCTAAAGCCGGCAACAAAGCCGGCTAAAGCCTTATTTAGATTGATACTTACTTTAGTTGCTGCTATTTTGGTTGTTAGTTTACTTAGTTGTTGCTGCTGGCTAAAGCCAGCCGTTATGCCGTCCTTGGAGCCGGCTAAAGCCGGCTCCAAGTCCGGCTAATGCCGGCTAAAGCCGGCTAGTATGCCGGCTAAAGCCGGCTAGTATGCTGGCTAAAGCCAGCAAGCTGGTAAGTTTATATGTTATTTTTGGATGGGAAAGAAAAAAATGTTATGTTTTCATTATATTGATTGTACCCTACCATTTTGGCATGGTTGTTCATATCCTTATTCTTAAAATTGTTAATAACTCTATTCCATATCAATTTTCCTATCATTTCCGAATGTCTACTAATTTACTGTACATTATATAAAATCTGTTAACATCTTTTCAAACTTTTCCCAATAATCTTCCCAAGAGCAAAGTACATTTGCTACAAAATTATATCCTATGGTTAGCTTCAGCTTCAATTCTCGTATACATTTAATTTTATTCTTCAGGTATATTCCAGCTATTGTTTTAATATCCTACAGTTAGAGCTTTAAATTAGGTCAAAACATATTTATTTTCCCACCTTTTATAAATCTTTTTACCTTATTTAATTATGCATTTCACTCACGTTTCTTTTTATGACTTTGAAAATGCTAGTAACTGTATTTTCTTCCGTGCCCAACTTTAGCATTATTCATTTCGCTTGTTTATATGTGATATTAGGGTTTGTAATTGATGAGTTTTGTTTGACTTCTGATATCAGTTTTAGTTAACAAATTATCTGCAATTATTAAAACTCTAATTTATGATACAAATATTTCTCCTGAAGAGTATCAATAATTTATTTCTTAACTCATAAAAATCATGCGTAAGCCCTTGGTTTAGTCGTTAACCCCCACATGTCAAATATATTAAACATATTTTTATAATGGAAGAGCGATTATAAACCAATGCTAAAGATTTATACTAGTAAAATGATCAATTATGCGAACTATATTGGTCCTACCATATCCCATCCACCTACATATAAATTCCAACGTCCTAATTTTATTCCTTCTCCTCAAACCAAAAGTAAAATGAACACTTACATTGATTACTTAGTAGACACCGCAGAAAAAAAACCTTTATTTTCTCAAAAAACCGGTAAAGAATATTGGTATGAGCTTGGATTTCTAACACTAACCTTACCATTTGACCAAGTTTCTGAAAGAGGTAAATTTATACAAAGAAATTTCTGTAAAAATAAATTCTGTCATCATTATTGGGGGCATGTTCCAGGTGCTTTTAAATATTCTGATAACGAAATAAAAGAAAAATTATTAAATCAATTTTTCACTGAATTTCGAAACCGTTATGATGTTCAACGTTATATGTGGAAAGCAGAAACACAGGCAAATGGCAGAATACATTTCCATATAATAGATGCTTTTTATATACCATATTTTTCTTCGTAACATGTGGAATCGAATTTGCTCTAAGCTTGAAAAAATTCCCGTCTCCCAGGAAACCAAGCATGTAGAAAAATACTTAACCCTAAAAATGAAAAAAACATTACAGATATGAATAATGCGATTGATAAAGCTTTGGGAACCCCTAATTCTATTGACATTCATAGCATAAACAATATTTCAAGTTTGAAAAAATACTTTTCAAAAATATATGACTAAACACAACCAGGAAAGACGCTCTGTTTGTGGAAAGATTTGGGGTACCTCTTAATTAGTTAGCCAATACAAAGGCGTTACAATCGAATTAAACGGTTTGAAATCACTTGAATTTCTCAGATTATTATAAAACATTTCACGACTATGTTTTTTGTTCAGATTTTTTCAATATATATATAAATGTTGTATAACCGATATTGATAGAGAATTTCCAAAATCAATAATAGCAGATGAATTTCGACAAAAAATGTTAGAAAAGTACAATATCAAAGTTAAAAGTAGAGACGAATATATGAAAAACTAATTAAGTAAATGAATACTGAAATATAAAAAGAATAATCAATTTAAAGTTACCTGTATAGTTCGACTGCAGTCAGGTAAATATCTGAAATATCACGTTACTAATTTACTCAAGTTTACAGCCTTTCTTGACAGTGTTCATAAAAATTGGCTTTGGTACAATGTCTTTAATCCCGCCACTTTCCGAGCAAATTACTTCTTTTACAAAATACAATCGACCTACAGCCGCAAAGCTTTCCTAATGTACACTAATTTACTTGACATTTGATAAAATTTGTATTATCTTTGTCCATTATTTTTATAGTATTAACTTAAATTTGTTTATATGAAAATCTTACTTACAATTTTAGATTTTATTGAAAGTTTTATAGGATTGACAGGATCTTCAAGTGACATTACCCCTGCAAAAATAGATGTAGCCTGGACAAATGGCAGTAAAGTAGCCATAATTACTATTACTTTCAATTCCGTTATCAATCCTAACATCAACCGTCGTTCAGCTATTACAAGCATGGCTAAAAGCGACATGAAAATGTTGTTACTTTAAATGTTGATGGATAATACTATGATAGTTGATGTATCAGTTTAAGTAATTTTCTATATTTATTCACTTAATTTTTAATTTATGAAAAAATTTATTTTGGCTTACGTAAAGGATTGCAGACGTTACGAAAGCTTGAGCAAGTCATTTCTTGCTATTGTTCTGCTAATTGTTACCGTGATGTTGTTATCAACATTAGTAGCTCCATTGACATGTATCGGTGCTGGTTTGGTTTTATGGGGCGATGGTTCCAAAACCGTGATTAATAAAGTAGGATTAGATGTTTTCTTTAAAGGAAAATTTGGACAGGTAAAAAGAATGTGGCTTAAACCGAGAGACATAAAAAGTGTGAAGCAATTAACACAACGAGCGCTTATGTCTAATATCAGTAAATCATGGCGAATGCTTACAGTTGCACAGATAAACGCTTGGAATACTTACGCCAGTGATCACCCTTTCACTGGCAAAGTAGGTGGTACAGTTTCCTATTCCGGTGAAGAATGCTTTTGTCCAGACTAACTTAATTTTATCGACTGCAATTTTAGCTACAATTTCAGACCCACCCCCTATTACAGTTGCTTGGCAAGTAGGAACTTTCAGTTGTTCTGGTGTAGCCAATACATCACTCTCTGTATCCTTTTCAGTGCCTTTACCAGCCACTTCAGTTGCCAATTTATTCGCTACAGCTGGTTATTCTAAAGGTAAACGTTTTATTGAAAATAAAAGATTCATTGCAATCATTCCAGCCAGTAGCACCTATCCTATCGACGTTATAACACCTTATGGTACTGTCTATGGAAGTATACCTCCTGCTAATTATTATGTTCGGTTTTGGGTTCAACCGGTATATCCTGATGGTGGTTTAGGTCCTTATCTCGAAGCCGAAGTATTCATTATAGTCTACTGATCTAATCTATTTATAGACATCTTTAAAGGGAGTGTCTAACATTCCCTTTTTTTTTTCTATTTAGTTGTTGCAGCCGGCTAAAGCCGGCTAAAGCCTGCTAAAGCCGGCTAAAGCCAACAAAGCCGACTAAAGCCTGGCTAACAAAGCCGGCTAAGCCTGACCAACAAAGCCTAAGTATTGTTATAGTCTACTAATCCAATCTATTTATAGAGTCTTAAAAGGGAGTGTCTATTCATTCCCTTTAATTTTTCCTGTCTATTAATCCTGTCTATTTCTCTTCTGATATGTGCGCTGGCTGCAGGCATGCAAATTTCTGACATTGACATAATAAGGATTATAAACAATTCGTCCACCACCCACCCCGTCTGCCATCCTTTAGCCATCCTTTTCCAAACCGTCTTGGCCACCCTTTCCATCCTTGGCCACCCTTATCTGTCGTCGCCAACCTTGCCAACCGCACAAAATCCACCCTTTAGCCACCCTTGCCACCCTCCTGAAGCTATTGCTTATAATCATTATTATGCCAAGTAGAAGCAAGCCTGCAGCCAGCGAAAACACTACTCTCTGTTACTTCCAATAGAATTTCACCAACAAATAACCCTCTTATACCGTTATTTTAGTTGTTAGTTTTCTTAGTTGTTGCAGCTGGCTAAAGCCAGCCGTTATGCCCTCCTACGGAGCTGGCTAAAGCCGGCTCCAAGTCCGGCTAAAGCCGGCTAAAGCCTGCAACAAAGCCGGCTAAAGCCTTATTTAGATTGTTACTTACTTTAGTTGCTGCTATTTTTGTTGTTAGTTTACTTAGTTGTTGCAGCGGGCTAAAGCCAGCCGTTATGCCGTCCTTGAGCGGGCTAAAGCCGGCTCCAAGACCGGCTAATGCCGGCTAAAGCCAGCTAGTATGCTGGCTAAAGCCAGCTAGTATGCTGGCTAAAGCCAGCAAGCTGTTAAGTTTATATGTTATTTTTGGATGGGAAAGAAAAAAAATGTTATGTTTTCATATAATTATTGCACCCTACCATTTTGGCATGGTTGTTCATATCCTTGTTATTCTTTAAATTGTTAATAACTCTATTCCATATCAATTTTCCTATCATATCCGAATGTCTACTAATTTACTGCTACTATTATATAAAATCTGTTAACATCTTTACAAACTTTTCCCAATAATCTCCCAAGTAGTATGGTATATTTGCTACAAAATTATATCCTATGTTTAGCTGCAGCTTCAAGACTCGATATAGATTTCATTTTATCTTCAGGTATATTCCAGCTATTGTTTTAATATCCTACAGTTAGAGATTTAAATTAGGTCAAAACATATTTATTTTCCCACCTTTTATAAATTTTACCTTATTTAATTATGCGTTTCACTCGCGTTTCTTTTTATGAATTCGAAAATGCTAAGTATGTGTTTCTTCCGTGCCCAGCTTTAGCATTATTCATTTAGCTTGTTTATATGTGATAACAGGGTTTGTAATTGATGAGTTCTGTTTGTCTTCTGATATTATTTTAGTTAACAAATTGTCTGCGCTTATTAAAACTCTAATTTATGATACAAATATTTCTCCTGAAGAGTTCAATAATTTATTTCTTAACTCATAAAAAAGGATGCGTAGCCGTTGGTTTATCGTTAACCCCCACATCTCAAACATATTAAACATATTTTAATAATGGAAAGCGATTATAAACCAATGCTAAAGATTTATACTAGCAAAATGATCAATTATGCGGAGTAGATTGGTCCTACCCGAACCCATCCACCGGTGCATAAATTCCAGCGTCCTAATTTTATTCCTTCTCCTCAAACCAAAAGTAAAATGAACACTTACATTGATTACTTAGTAGACACCGCAGAAAAAAAACCATTATTTTCCCAAAAAACCGGTAGAGAATATTGGTATGAGCTTGGATTTCTAACACTAACATTACCATTTGACCAAGTTACTGAAAGAGGTAAATTTATAGAGAGAAATTTCTGTAAAAATAAATTCTGTCATCATTATTGGGGGCATGTTCCAGGGGCTCTTAAATATTCTGATAACGAAATAAAAGAAAAACTATTGAACCAATTTTTTACAGAGCTTCGTACCCGTTACGATGTTCAGCGTTATATGTGGAAAGCAGAAACACAGGCAAATGGCAGAATACATTTCCATATAATAATAGATGTTTTTATATACCAGATTTTTTCTTCGTAACATGTGGAATCGAATTTGCTCCAAGCTTGAAAAAATTCCCGTCTCCCTGAAACCAGCATGTAGAAAAATACTCAACCCTAAAAATGAAAAAAACATTACAGATATGAATAATGCCATTGATAAAGTTTTTGGGAACCCCTAATTCTATTGACATTCATTCCATAAATAATATTTCAAGTTTGAAAAAATACTTTTCAAAATATATGACTAAACACAACCAGGAAAGACGCTCTGTTTGTGGAAAGATTTGGGAACCTCTGAAATGGTCAGTCAATACAAAGGCATTACAATCGAATTGAACGGTTTGAAGTCTCTTGAATTTTTAGATTACTACAAAACATTTCACGACTCGGTTTTTTGTTCAGATTTTTTCAACATATATAATTGCTGAAGGACGACAAATACGACCTGATCGAGGAATGCGCCATCGACAGCGACTGGGACGAGAACTGGTACCAGACGGCCTTGCGCGCGAAGGTGAAAACGAAGAGCGGCGCGCGCTACGACGTCGAAGGCAAGGTGCTGTCGCTCATACCGCTGCGCAACCGCCGCGCCGCGCCCGACGGCACGATGCTCAACACCCGGATCACCGAAGGCATGACCGAGTACCGCTGCAACGGCATGACCGGCTACGGCCTGAGCGAATATCTCGACCAGATCGAGAACGGGAAGCCCGCCGGGCTGGGAGAAGACGGTTCGACCGAAGCCCGCGGCACGCCGATGAGGCCGCCGGCCTGAATCACGGAACCACGGCGCTTCACCATCGTCTGGATTTCACCACGGGACACGGGCCCACGCTCATGAACGTGCCGTAGGCCCAATTGCGGCGAAAAGGCTGTGCGTCGTCAAAGCGTTCTGCCCGGCTGGAATTAACTCTCCCACGTCCCGGCCCATTTTTTGGTGTGATCCAGATCACCGCGTTTACCCGGGCAGGCGCGCAATGTACCCTTTAGACACAGTTGGGTTTGCAGGGGAATAATTCATGACAATTCAAAAGGCCGCGCCTTCGGCGCGGCGCGCTCGCTTTTTGACAGCGACGTTTCCGCCGTTCTCGCGGCCTCTCCTGCAAATCGTCACCGCCGCGTCGCTTGCGGGTCTCAGCCCCGCAGCCGCCGCTCCGGTCCTTCCGACCGGAGGCTCGGTCGCGTCCGGTACCGCCACTGTCGGCGCGCCATCGAACGGGAGCCTCACCGTCACCCAGAGCTCCGACCGCGCGATCGTCAACTGGACCAGTTTTTCGATCGGGTCGGGCGGAACGGTCAATTTCAACAACGGCAACGGCGCCACGCTGAACCGCGTCACGGGAACGGCGCAATCGAGCCTTGCCGGCAACCTGAACGCGACGGGCAGCGTCTATCTCATCAATCAGAACGGCGTGATCGTCAATTCGACCGGCGTGGTGAAGGTCGGCGGCAACTTCGTCGCCTCGACGCTCGGCACCAGCGACGCGCAGTTCAACGCCGGCGGCTCGCTCACGCTCTCCGGCAACAGCACGCAAGCCGTCATAAACGCGGGCAAGATCGGTTCGCTCGGCGGCGACGTGGCCCTCGTCGCGACCCAGACGACGAACAGCGGCACGATTACGGCGCCCAACGGCTCCGCCGGCGTGCTCGCGGGCACGCAGGTCACGCTTGCGCGACGCCGCGCTCAACGACGGCAAATTCAGCGTCGACGTCGGCAACACGAACACCAGCGCAACGAACAGCGGCACGATCCAGGCGGCGAAGCCGAGCTCAAGGCGAATGGCGGCAACGTCTATGCGCTGGCCGGCAATACCAACGCGGTGATCGCGGCGACCGGCGTCACCAGCCAGGACGGCAAAGTGTTCCTCGATGCCGGCGACACCGGCACGACGACGGTCAGCGCCACGATTTCCGCCAAAACTGCGACCGGTGCCGGCGGCACGGTGGAGACGTCGGGCGGCACGGTCAATTTCACGGGCATCCACGTCACGGCGGGCGAGTGGATCGTCGATCCGGTCGATCTGAAGGTCGGCTCGAACGCGGCGGCGACGATTTCGACCAATCTCGCCACGACCAATGTCCAGCTCCAGACGAGAGCCAACGGCGCGGGCGGCCCCGGCACGGTCGTCAATCCCGGCAACGGCGACATCATCATCAATGCCGCGATCGGCTGGAACTCGGCGAACAAGCTGACGCTGTCGGCCTTTCGCAATATCGACATCAACGCGAATATCAGCTCGACCGGCGGCGGCCAGGTCACCCTGAAGTCGGACAACACGGCCACCGGTACCGGAACTGTTTCCTTCAGCAACGGCGCTCAGGTCTCGACCTCGGGCAAGGTCGGCATCTTCTACGATCCGTCGAGCTATACGAGCCCGACCGATTACAGCAGCGACGTCACGGGCGGTGCGCAATTGTCCGCGCCCATGCTCGTCAACAACATCAACCAGCTGCAGGCGATCAGCACGAATTCTTCGGGTTCCTACGCGCTCAACGCCAACATCGACGCGAGCGTGACCGCCAGCTGGAACGGTGGCCTGGGCTTCATCCCGATCGGCGCCACCTCTAACACGTCCGCCACGCCCTTCACCGGCCTCTTCAAGGGCGCGGTCTACACGATCAGCAACCTGACGATCGACAATCCCGCGCAAGACGATGCCGGTTTGTTTGCCGTGATCGGCCCGTCGGCCCAGGTCGGCAACTTCACGCTCACAAATGTCGCCATCACCGGCCACGACAATGTCGGCACCCTCGCCGGGATTTCGAACGGCGCCGTCTCCATCATGAGCGTTTCGGGCACGGTTGCCGGCATCGGCAACGTCGGCGGCCTCATCGGCTCGATGAGCGGCACGCTCTCCCAGCCGGCGACGCTTTCCGATGCAAACGTCTCCACGGCCGTCAACGACAGCGGCTCCTCCGACGGCGGCTTCGGCGGTCTCGTCGGCTCCGTATCCAACAATTCGTCGGTTTCGAATTCCAGCGCGGATGGCCCTGTCACCGGAGGCGCGAATTCCTACGCCATCGGCGGCCTCGTCGGCACCAATTTCGGATCGCTCAATCAGGACAGCGCCTACGCCACGCTCGATGCCGGTAACGGTGCCAGCGACATTGGCGGCCTTGTTGGCGGGAATTATGGCGCCATCACCGACGGCTATACGAATTCCGCCGTCGACCTTACCTCGACGTCGATCGGCGCGATCGGTGGCCTGTTGGATTCAACAACGGCTCCATCGTGTCGTCGTCCACCGACGGCGACGTCACGACCTCAGCGGCCTCGAGCCAGGCGATCGGTGGTCTCGTCGGCGAGAACGGCGCTCTCGGGCACGATCACGAGTTCGTCCACGACGGGCAACGTCACCGGCGTCTACAGCGTCGGCGGTCTTGTCGGCTGGAATTTGGGTTCCGTCACCAGCAGCAATGCCGGCGGCGCCAGCGGCGCCTGCGGCTGCAGCGGCCCGAGCGGCACGGTCACCGGATTCTATCGCGTCGGCGGTCTCGTCGGCTGGAACCAGGGCTCGATCACGGCGACCAATTCCGGCGATGACGTGGCCGCGCCCGATGCGTTCTCCTCGCAAGGCAGCGCCGCGGGCGGCCTGGTCGGCGTCAACGACGTCGGCGCGGCGATCACGCAGAGCGACGCGACGGGCGACGTCAGCGGCGACGCGCAGATCGGCGGCTTCGTCGGATACAATGGCGGATCGATCACCGAAGGCCAGGCAAGCGGCAACGTCACCGCAACCGGGAACGAGACCGGCGGCCTGGTCGGGTATCAGGCCAAGACCGGAACGATCACGTTCGGGTTTGGCGCCGGCAGCGTTCAGGGTGCGAGCTATGTTGGCGGGTTACTCGGCTACAACGACGGAGGCACCGTTACATCCTCCGCCGCAACCGGCGGCGTGACGGGCAATGAAGCGGTCGGGGGCCTCGTCGGTATCAATACGACCAACATGACGGGCGGCACGTTTGTCGGCACGATAACGACCAGCTGGGCGACGGGCGCCGTGGGTGGCGGCGATGCGGGCGGACTGGTCGGCGAAAACGCGGGTTCGCTCACGGAGAGCTGGGCCGGAGGCGCGGTGACCGGCGCCGGAAACGGCGCCGGCGGACTTGTCGGCACCAACGATGCGGCCGGCACCATCCAGTACGCCTATGCGCTCGGCAGCGTCTCGACGGCAGCGGGATCCATCGGCGGATTGATCGGCGGCAATTCGGGCACCGTGAGCGACGTCTATGCGACGGGCGCGGTGACGAATGGCGGCGGCCTGATTGGCTATGCGGCTGCTGGTTCTCTCACCAACGCCTATTGGGACACCGCGACCACCGGACAGGCAAGCGCCATCGGTGCTGCAAGCGGGACAGATATCGAGACCAACATCAATCCTGTCAGCGCGGCCAGCGGCACCGCCTATACGCAGGCGAGCTACTCCAATTTCGACTTCACCGGCGGCTCGGCGCACTGGTTCATGGTCGACGGACAGACGCGTCCGTTCCTGACATCGGAAGCCTGGAGCATCGGCACCAATCAGTACATCGTCACCAACGCCCATCAGCTTCAGCTGATAGCGTTGAATCTCGGCGCGTCGTACGAATTGATAGGGTCCAACGCGACGCTGGATGCGAGCGCGACCGAAGCGAGTGCGACGACAGCATCGTCTGACATGTGGACGAGCGCGGGGTTTGTACCGGTCGGTTCCGTGTCGACACCGTTCACCGGAACGTTCAACGGCCAAGGAGGTGTCATCGATAACCTCTACATCGACCTTCCGGCAACTCACGGCACCGGCATGTTCGTCGTCATTGGCCCCACCGCTACCGTCGAAAACCTGAGCCTGAATAATGTGTCGATAACGGGCCCCTATACCGTCGGTGGTCTCGCGGCGGGGAACGAGGGCTTGATCACGAATGTCTCGCTTGACGGAACAGTCGCGGGGACCGGCGACGATAGCAGCGCGACCATTGTCGGCGGTCTGGTCGGTATCAATGCGGGCACGATCTCGGATTCGAATTCCTCGGCCGCGGTAGCGGGAGACAACGGCGTTGGCGGTCTCGTCGGCGCAAACGATTTCACGGGCACCGTGAATCAAGGCGGCGCCTTCATTTCCCCCAGCACGGGCACAATCACAGGAAGTTTCGCCACGGGAAATGTTTCCGGCACTAACGAGGTCGGTGGCCTCGTTGGGCAAAACTTCGCAAACGTCATCGGATCCTACGCGACCGGCGTTGTGAGTACAGTGACTATAGGCGCCACGCTGGGCGACGTTTTGACAACTGGTGTGGGCTTGGGTGCCGGCGGCCTCGCCGGCATCAACGAGTTGGCAGCAACTATCACCGCATCCTATGCCACGGGAATGGTACTGGCCGGCTATAAGGCCGGTGGACTTGCGGGCATCAACGCCGGAACCATTCAAACCTCTTATGCTTCCGGCGCTGTCAGCGACACTCAATCAATCGCTGGCGGCCTGATCGGAACCAACGATAATGGTACCGTTTCCGACGTCTACGCTCTGGGGTCTGTTACCGGGGGCGTTGGCGGCCCGGCCTCTCTTCCAAGCATCGCAGGCGGCGTGATCGGCTATAGCACCGGAGGAAGCGTAAGCTATGCCTATGCGTCCGGCGCCGTCACTGCGAGCGTCGGCGCGACAGCCGATCTCGGGGGCATCGTAGGATTTGATACCGCAGTGTCCGCACCGGGGCTTTCGAGCGCAGCGACGACCTTCAACCACGTCTATTGGGATGAGGGCTCCGCTGGCCTGACATCGGCCGGGGTCGGCTTTGCTGGAACCTCGACCGGCATCGGCGGCACCACCGGTCTCGATCCCTTTTCATCTGCGACCTACACGAACCTCAACGACGGCAAATGGGCCTTCGTCGACGGCGCGCGGCCGATGCTGCAAATGGAGTATTCGACGACCATCACCAACGCCCATCAACTGCAGCTCGTCGCGCTCCATCCCGGTGCAAGCTACACGGTCGCCCCGGCCGGGGACGGCATCGACCTCGGCGCGACAGCACCTGGCGGCGGCGATGTATGGTCGGACGAGGGTTTCGTTCCGATCGCGAATTTCACCGGCAGCTTCGAAGGCAACGGCAATTTGATCAGCGGACTTTCCGAGGATCGCTCCGGCACGCCTTATCAGGGCCTCTTTGCCCAGGTGCGTACAGGCGGGACCGTCGATGATGTCGTGCTCTTTGGTGGCACCGTCACCGGTGGCAACGACACCGGTGCTCTGGCTGGCCAGAACGCTGGCCAGATCCAGAACGTCGCCGTCATAGACGTTGATGTAACCGGCGGCACGCGGGTCGGCGGCGTTGTCGGCACCAACCTCACCGGCGGCGTGATCGGCGGTTTCGGCACGTCGTTCGACAACGTCTTCCTTTCCGGTCTCGACGGCGGCGTCGGTGCGGAAGCGACCGTCTCCGGCGACCAATATGTCGGCGGCGTGGTGGGTCTCAACCAGGGCTCGGCGAGCAACTCCATATCGGATAGCGATGTCACCGGCACAACCTACGCCATCGGCGGCTTCGCGGGGGTCAACGACGTCCACGGCACTCTCTCTGACGACACCGGGGACGTCGCGGTTGGCGGTTCCGGCAGCGACATGGGCGGCCTGGTCGGCGCCAATTCCGGTCAGATATCGGGGGCCGGTATTAGGGGCACAGTCGGCGACCATACCACCGGCTCCATCGTCGGAGGCCTCGTTGGCCGCAATTATGGTGAGATCGACACCTCCGAAGCCCAGGCCGATGTCATTGGCCAGAACCAGAGCGGCGGCCTGGCCGGCTGGAACACGGGCACGATCACCAACGCGTCGGCCACCGGCAACGTAACAGGCTCCTCGAAAGCGGGCGGCGCGATCGGCGAGAACGACGGCGCGGTCAGCGATGTCGAGGCGTTCGGCGACGTTTCGGGCACGCAATATGTCGGCGGATTTGTCGGACAGAACGATGCGGCGTCGATCACCGGCTCGTCGGCTGAGGGAACGGTAACCGGAACGACTTACGCGGTCGGCGGCTTCGCCGGCGGCAATTACGCGACGGGCGGATCGCTCGTTGGCGACAGCGCGTCCGGCAACGTCGGAGGCGCCGCGTCCGACATGGGCGGCTTCGCGGGCGTCAATGACGGCGAGATGTCGGCCGACTCGGCAACGGGCACGGTCGGCGATGTGACCACGCAGAACATTGTCGGCGGCCTGGTCGGGCGCAACTACGGCACGATCTCGCTTTCCAGCACATCGAGCGTCGTCGAAGGCCTGGCGGAAACCGGCGGTCTGGTCGGCTGGAACACCGGCACTGTCTCCACGTCGGACGCAACCGGTTCCGTGACAGGCACGACGAAGGTCGGCGGGCTGGTCGGCGAGAACGACTTCGACGATCACGAATGCCTTCGCCACCGGCGCCGTCGCCGGCACGACTTATGTGGGCGGACTTGCGGGCTGGAATTCAGGGATCGATTACCGACGCCTATTCGGCCGGCACCGTGACCGGAACGGCCGGCGTCGGCGGATTCCTCGGCGTCGAGATGACTGGCGGTACGCTGGGCAGCGACTATTGGGATACGCTTGCGTCGGGCAAGAGCGCCGGCGTTGGTTCCGGTTCGCCGACCGGCCTCCTGGCCATCGGCGGGCCGGGACAGCCGAGCCCTCTCCTGCAGTCAACCTATGCGGGCTTCGACTTCACCAGCATTTGGGTCCTCACGCCCGGCAAGCGGCCGACATTGATTGCGTTTACTGGCTTTCTGTAGCGCGGTATCCTCCTGACATCTGGGTAATGTCAGGGGGTCTCATGTCACGTCGCACACGTGCGCGCGCGCGCTTCGTCAACTGGAACAGCTTCTGGAACCAGGGGTCGATCACCAATGCCTATTCCACCGGCACCGCGACGGGGACAAGCGGCGTCGGCGGCTTCCTCGGCGCGGAAGTCACCGGCGGCACCCTCGGCAGCGACTATTGGGACACGCTCGCGTCAGGAAACAGTACCGGCGTGGGATCAGGTTCGTCGACAGGCCTGACAGCCGTCGGCGGGGCAGGACAGCCGAGCCCCTACCTGCAGGCTAGCTATGCCGGCTTCGACTTTACAAACACCTGGGTCATAATCTCGGGCAACAGGCCTTCCCTGAAGAACGTCCCGTGAGTTGAGACTTGGCGACCAGACGTACGATCCGCGGCGGCGCGAAATATTGCGCCGCCGCTTCTTTGCCGGTGCTTGCGCTCGCCGCAAGTAGCGCTGTCCATGCGACTCCTATCGAGCGCAATCTGCCGCCCGCACCCACGGCACCGCCCACGCAAATCGCGCCGCCTGAAGCGCCGCTCGCCTCCGACGACGACCGTCCGCTCGGCCCCTCGCTCAGCGCTATCGTCTTGCTCGGCACGAAGGACGATCTCAAGACGAACGAACCAGGCGGCGTCGACGCGGCCTCCGTCGCGCACGCCGACACCGATGCGCTGCGTGCGCGGCTTGCGCCGTATCTCGGCCGTCCGATCTCGCGCAAGCTGGTGGGCCAGATCGCCGCCGCGATCGTCACGTATTACCGCGAGCAGGGCTTTCCCTTCGTCTCGGTGACCACGCCGCCGCAGGAGATCACCGGCGGCGTCGTCCAGTTCCGGGTTGTCGAGTTCGTGCTCGGCGCCGTCGCGGTCAAAGGCAACACCAGCACGCCGTCGACTTATATCGTCGACGGACTGCGTGTGAAGTCGGGGCAGCC
This sequence comes from uncultured Alphaproteobacteria bacterium, assembly GCA_963802815.1. Taxonomy (GTDB): domain Bacteria; phylum Pseudomonadota; class Alphaproteobacteria; order Micropepsales; family Micropepsaceae; genus Rhizomicrobium. The sequence goes on along the minus strand of CAWDKN010000005.1, from coordinate 49,034 downwards.
GATCGACGCCGACAAGCTCGAGGAAGATCTCGACTGGCTGAACCGCTATCCGTTCCGCGATCTGGAAGCATCCTTCGCACCTGGCGCGAAATTGGGCGAGACCGATCTCACCCTTGCCGCGACAGAGACCGATCGCTGGCGCGTCTATGCCGGCTGGTCCAATTCCGGCACGCGCGCAACGAGCGAGGACCGCATCAATCTCGGCGCCACAATCGGCTCGCTGCTATTCCAGGATTCGCTGCTGTCCTACCAGTTCACCAGCAGCCCGGACTTCTGGTACAGCAACGATGTCTTCGGCGCGGCGGGCCATCCGCGCTATCTCACCCACGCCGTGACCTATTCCACGCCGGTTGCGCCGCGCCAGTCGCTCGAGGTCGATTTCGACATGGTGCAGAGCTTCACGCCGGCGACAACGGCAAGTCCCTTCGATGTCGGCCAGCGCACCTACGAAGTGACGCTCGGCTACAAGAGCGCGCTCGACAATTTCATTGATCTTCCCGGCGACGCCCGCGCCGGCCTCGAAGCCAAGCGCGAGGAACGCTCGACGTTCTTCGGCGGCGCCAAGGCCGCCGAAGCGGGAATCGAGGTCTACCAGCTCTACACGGGCTGGACGGACAACTTCTCGAGCCTCATGGGCCACTCCGCGCTCGATCTCGCCGTGCACTACGCGCCCGGCGGCCTCGACACGGCCAACGACGCGACCGCGTTCTCGAATTTCTCGAGCGGCTCGGTAAAGGGCTCGCGCTACGCCTATGCGAGCCTGAGCTTCAGCAACGCGGCGGAATTGCCTTTCAGCCTCGCCGCCTCGACGCAGATCCTCGGACAGTTCGCGAGTTCCGGCCTGCCCGACACCGAACAGCTGGGTCTCGGCGGCATGTCGCTCGTGCGCGGGTATACGCTAGATGACGGCGCCTTCGACAACGCGTTCGTCGCGCGCAACGAGCTCCACATTGCGCCTATTTCGCCGCTCGCCGATCTCGGCGTGATCGACGACCGCCTTTCGCCCTTTGCCTTCGTCGATTACGGCTATGGCGACAACCACGGCACCCACAAATCCGCCCGTGCCGGCTCCGTTGGCCTCGGCACCGACTACGCGGTCGGAAGCACGCTGAGCGCGAGCCTCACCGGCGCCTACGACTTCGAGAAAGCCCCGGTGACGAAGTCGGGCACCTTTCGCCTCGATGCACGGGCAACGATTTCCTATTAGCTAGGGTCAAAGACAGAGAAAACGACGGCATTCCAGGCAAGCGCGCGGGAATCGATCTGCGCGCCCGCGTGAGACGGTCAGCCCTTATCTGTCGAGTTCGAAGTGCCGCACGTGCGCCGCAAAGCGGTCGACAATTTTCCAAGCGTCAGGTCTGGAAGTACGGCGTTAACGCAGCGTAAGCGGGGGTTGCGCTGGGGGCGTTGGACAGGATGTTTCACGTGAAACGTTCGGAGCGGCACGCGAAATTTTGTTGGCGCGCAAAGCACGCCGGTAGCAAGAACAAGGTAGAGCCGGGATCCACCGCTTGCCCGTCCGCTCGGCGCCCCCGCAACCCCGTGCGTACTCCGCACTGAAAAATTCCGCTAATCTCGACGGACGGAACACAGGAAGCCGCCATGAAGATCGATCTGTTCGACGCCGACAGCTTCGCCGCCGGCCATCCGCATGCGCAATACGACTGGCTTCGGAAGAACGACCCCGTCCACTGGCACGAGGAACCGAACGGCCCAGGCTACTGGGCGGTCACGCGCTATAAGGATGTGTGGGACGTCGACCGGAATTTCCAGGCGTTCTCCTCTGAGCCGACAATCATGATTCAGGACGCCATCGACCAGCCGAACACCTTCGGCGGCTACAAAATGATGCTGATGATGGATCCGCCCGAGCACACGGCGTTCCGCAAGCTCATCCGCGACGTGTTCACGAAACCCGCCGCCGACGGCCGAAGCTCCCGCATGCACGAGCTCGCGCGCCAGATCGTCGACGCCGTGATCGAGAAGGGCGAGTGCGATTTCGTCGCCGAGGTCGCGGGCGAGATGCCGTCCTTCGTCATTGCCGAGATGATGGGGTTGCCGCTCGACGACGGGCGCGAGCTCTACAAGCTGACCGAAATCATCCATTCGGCCGCCGGTTCGGGAAAAATATCGGGCGGCGAAGCGGTGATGAAAATGTTCGAGTACGGCCGCAAGGTCATCGACGAGAAGCGCGCGCGTCCGAAGGACGATCTCGCGACCAAGCTCCTGCAGGTCGAAGTCGACGGACGCCGCCTCGACGACATCGAGTTCCTGCTGTTCTTCCTGCTGCTGATCGACGCCGGCGGCGATACGACGCGCAACCTGCTCTCAGCCGGCATGATCGCGATGCTGGAAAATCCCGACCAGCTCGCCTGGCTGAAAGCCGACCTGAACGGCCGGCTCGGTTCGGCGCGCGAGGAGCTGCTGCGCTGGACCTCGCCGGTGATCTATATGCGCCGGCGCGCGAAGCGCGACGTCGAACTCGGCGGCAAGACGATTCGCGAAGGTGAAAAGGCCGTCATGTATTTCGGTTCGGCCAATCGCGACGCGGAGAAGTTCCACCACCCTGACAGGCTCGACCTCGCGCGCACGCCGAACGAGCATCTCGCCTTCGGGACGGGCCCGCATGGTTGTCTCGGCCAGCACATCGCCCGCATCGAAATTGACGCGATTCTGATCGAGGTGCTGACGCGCATGGACGACTTCGCCCTCGCCGGCGCGCCGGAATGGCTGCCGTCAAACTTCATCTCGGGCCCGAAGAATATGCCGGTGAAATTCCGCCCGGCGCGAAAGGTTGCGGCGTAGTCTTACCCTGCCAGGGCGATCCCCATCGGCGTCGTCAGCTGCGCCACCGCAAAGACGGCATTCGCGACTCCCGGCTCGTGCGCGCGATTGCGGGCGACGACCATGACGATACCGTCGGCTGCCGCCGCAAGAAGCGGCATATCCGGAGACAGGGCGAGTGGGGCGTCGATGACGACGAGGTCGCAGTTTTTCCTCAGATGCGCGACAAGCTGCGCGAATTGCGGCGACGACCAGACGGGCGCGGCATCGCGCACCGGTCTGGCGCAGGACAGCACAAAGGCGTTGGAGCGCGGATCCATCAGCAGCGCGCTGCTGAGCGCGGTCTGCCGCCGGAGCACCTCGATGATGCCGCGCAACGCGGGCGCGAGGCCCATGGTGACGGCGGTGACCGGCCGCCTCAGGTCGGCGTCGATGATGACGACCTTCTTGCCGCCGAGAGCGGCTGCGCGCGCGAAGGCGACGGCGACGGCGGTCTTGCCGTCTCGCGCATCGGCCGCGGTCACCGCGATCACGCGGCCCTTGCGTCCGGCGATCAGCCGGTCGATCAGCGTCGTCACGGTCGCGGCGAACGCCGATTTCGGCCAGTCCACGATGTAATCGGCCGCGCGCTTGTCGGCGGCATTGGGGATCTCTGCGAGCACGGGCGGCGGCGCCACGACCGGCTGCGGCGGTCTGGCCGGCGGCGGCGCGGCCGGAGCGCGAACAGGGCGGGGAACCGGCGCCGCAAGACGTTCGGCGATCAGCGCGAACAGCAGTCCGAGCAGGAAACCCGCCGGGATGGATGCGGCGAAGATGAGCGTACGGTGCGGCGATGACGGTGCGTTAGGCACCGGCGCATGCGAGATGACGCGCGCATCGGCCGTCTGGATCGTATCCTGTCCCTGCGTCTCGCGCAGGCGCGTGACGAAGGATTCATACATCGTATGGGTGGAGGCCGCGTTGGCTTCGAGCGCCTTGAGCTGGACGCGCAGCGCATTCTCGCGCCCCGCCTCGCGCTCCGCCGACACGAGACCGGCGGCGAGCGAACCAACCTGAGAGCGTGCCACCGCGACGTCGCTGCCGAGCGAACCCGAGATACGACTCACTTCGGCATTCACCTTGTCGTCGAGATCGCGGCGCTCGGCTTCCATGGCGATCATCTTGGGATGGCGTGGACCGTATCGGTCGGCGAGCTGTGCTTCGCTTCGGATGACATCCGCTTCCTGTCCGCGCAGCTGGACAATGAGCGGCGACGCGACGACTTGCGAGAGCTCGCTGCTGTTGCCCGAGTCCTTGAGCGACGAGACGCGAGCAAAGGTCGCTTCCTTCTCGGCAAGATCGGCGCGCGCGGCCACGAGCTGTGCGCTGATGGCGGCAAGCTGCTGATCGACGAGCGGCGTCCCGTCCGCCGCTTCGCTCAGATGATTGGCGTCCTTGTAGGCCTGGACCGCGTCCTCAGCCGCCTGCACTTGGCCTGCGAGCTCGCGGATTCGTTGCGTAAGCCACGCTTCCGTCTTCTGGGTGAGGTCAAGCTTGGTGCGGACCTGGTCCTGCACATAGGTGTCGGCGACCGCGTTGGCGATGCGCGCGGCCTTCTCGGGATCGCGCGATGTGAACGTCACGGTAAGGCTGGTGGAAAGTCCGAGCGCGTCGACCGAGAGATGGTTCAGGAAAGCGCTGATGACCGCGTCGCGTTCGCGCAGGGGATCGGACGTGCCCGAGAGCCAGTTTCGCGGATTGAGCTGTGACAGCACGCTTAAATCGAGCCGCGCGTTGAATTCGGCATCGTCGTAAAGCGCAAGCTTTCCGATCACCTCCATCGCGAGATCGCGCGAGCTCAGGATCTGGATCTGGTTTTGCAGCGAGGCCGGGTCTGTCGGCAACGCCGAGAGCACTGCCGACTGGTCCGCGACATTGTTCTTGCGCGTGTCGATCGTCACCTCGGCGGACGTGGAATAACGCGTCGGGAGCGTCAGGAGCACGATCGCCGTTGCGGCCATGACGGCGAGCGCCACACGCAGGATCAGCGTCTTGCGCGCCGCGGCGACGCGCAGAAGATCGCCGACCGTGAAGGCGTCGCCGGGCTGCTGAACCGCGCCTGGATCGATCTGTCTTGTGTCCGATATTGCCAAAAGAAACACCGCAGCCCCGCGCCCGGATGGGGCAGTCCCTTCCGACGCGTTTGGGTCTTTTTAACCTTGCGGGGACTGACGAACGGTTAACGGTGGTTAGTCCACCGGGGCGAAAAGCCTTGTCAAAGCTGGAAATGCAGCCCGCCGGACAGCAGGTTGTCGTTAAATCCCTGTCCCGGCGCCGAGGACAGCCGCTCAGAGAAGGTGTAGCCGGCCGAGGCGCTGATGTTGCGGTCGATAAGATATTTCGCCCCGATATCAGCCTCCCAGATTTCGTCGTTGCGGGCGATGCCGACGAACCGGCTGTCCAGGAAATTGAAATGCGTCTGGATGATCAGGTTGCGCAGGAATTCGTAGTCGAGGCCTATGCCGAGCGACTGGTCGTCCGAGACGGAGGCGCCCGAAAGCGTCGTGTCGTCGAAAAGGCGCGCGGCGGTGAAATGCGCCGTCAGCAGCGGCGTCGCATACCAGTCGAGCGACGCGCCATATTCGACCGCGGCGATGCTCTGCAGCGGCGCATGGAAGCGCTCGTTCACATATCCGACGAACAGGCTGCCCGAGACGAGGTCGGTAACCCCAAGATCGGTCCCTGCGTCGGCGTGAAACGTGCGCGTCTCGCGGTCGAAACCGTCGGCGTCGACCTTCTGGTCGTAGGTCTGACCGCCATAGGAGCCGCGCAGGAAGAGGGTGTAACCCGGCGATGGATCGTATGAGACCTTCATCGTCCCCGCATATTGGTCGTGATTGCGGTCGGCGTTATTGAATTTTCCGCCGCCGATGAGCGGCGTGGGATCGTAGACGTAGCGATCGAAGGTGCCGCCCTCGGAAACGCCGATCACGCCGACCGTGTGGACGACGTTGGCCTCGCCGTGGAGCTGGGCATATTCCGTTGGCGTGAGGGCGCCCCCAGGCTGGTCCGGCGAAGTGCGCGGCTCATGCAACACTGCATAGGACACCGCGCCGTCCGCTTCCATCCCGCGCAGGACATCGAGCCGTCCGCTGGCGCCGAGATTCCAGTCGGTCTCGTTCTCTTCCTGGTGCGAAGTGTATTGATCGCGGCTGATGGCGCCTGAGAGATCGAGCTCGTGCCGGCCCCAGTTCGAGCGCATGTCAAAGGCGCCGCGCAGCAGATAGAAGATGTCGCCGTCGACGGGCGCGGGCGAGCGGTACACGTTGCTGTCGGCGGAGACGCCGACATCGAGCGCCGGCTTAAGGACGAAGCCCCCGACCGGAATGCCGGGCGCGTCGTAGTCCGGACGCTGTCGATTCATCACCGAATCGTCTCTCGCGGACGGACCTGCGCCATCGGCGCGGGCGGGCGCTGCGGCAAAGACGGCCGCAAATACCGCAAGGACGAGTTCCGGGCGCGCGCATGAGCCGGATGCTGGCCCAACGTGGTTAATCGCCTGTTAAGTTTGCTGCAGACGCGTCGATGGGCTCCTGCCACAGGTGTGCGCGCGACGCGTCCTCGAGCATCGACACGGAATTGACCACCGCGGCAGGCATGCGCCATCGCGCCAGCAGCGCTTGCGCAGGCTCGTCGCCGATCAGAGCTTTCAACAGCGCCGGATCGTCCCACGGCACGTCATGATAGGCATCGCAGAGATAGGCGCTCGCCGGGTCGCGCCGCCATTCCTGCGGAAACAGGGCGACCGTTTCCCCGGCGCCGGAACGCGCCCGGGCGCCGACGGGATAGTCAAACGCAGCGGCGGCAAGCGCCGCGACGGGATCGTGGCCTTCGCCGAATGAAAGATGGGCCGTGGGCGTCGCCCGCGGATTGCATTCGATGAGGCGCGGCACGCCGCCCGCGTCGCGCATGAAGTCGAGCCCGTGCAATCCCGACAATCCGAAATGGCCCGCGATTTGCCGCGCTGCCTCGTCCATCGTTGCGTCGTCCACGCGGCGCAGGACCGTCGCCGGACCGCGCGCGTAGCTGGTGACGACCACGTCGAAATGCAACGCCGCGAGCACGCGGCCGTTCCGGCAGGCGAACGACGTCGTCGCCGGGCGGCCGGGAACGAAGGCCTGTATCGAAACGGCGGCGCGGCGCTCGAATGCAGCGAGAATCTGGTGAATGTCCTTGCGGTCGATGGAGCGATAAACGCCGCGCGCCAGCGACGGCGTGCGCGAGAGCTTGTTCCACGCCGCATGCATCTCGTCCGGCGTGTTGGCGACGGACACGCCGTCGCCGCCCCAGCTTCCGTCACGCTTCAGCACCAGGGGGAACCCGTAGGCGGGAGCGCGGTCGTCGAGCTCGCGTGCCGTGGCGATACGCTCGGTCTTCGGCACGGGCAATCCAAGCGCCGCGGCCTCCGCGATGAACACGTCGCGCCGCGTCAGGTGCTTGTAGGAGGCCGGGTTGCCGAGCGAGCGCGCGATCAGCGTGGCGACACTCCTGTCGCCGCCTCTCCAGGCGACGACGATCTGGGCGAGCGCGCGATCGTCGCAGGGCACGACAAAGTCTGGCTTCGAGGCCGCAATCGCCGCGCGCAGCGCGGGCTGCGCCGACAGCGGATGATAGACATACGACGCCGCAAGATGACGGCTCTTCGCCAGCGCATGGCCGCGCGGCACAAACGCGTCGACCAAAGCCCCAAGCTCGGCGAAAGACGCGGCGAGCCTGGCCGCGAACGGCCACGTCACGGTCGTCGTCAACAGGACCTTGAACGGCATGGGCGGAAGCCTAGGGCGTTACGACTTTAAAAGAGTGAATCTCCCCCGTCGGCAATCCTCCCCCGCTTGCGGGGAATGTGTCCCATGAGCGCCGCGAAATGAGGCGGCTTGCCAGGTCGTGGCCGAGCGGCCCCGTCACCGGCTCGTCTTCGCGCTTGCCCTTTGCGCCTCCAGTCTCCGGCCGCTGCGCGGCGGAGACTGGAGCGGGAACGTGCTCTGGCACGGTTCGTGGAGCACGCCCGTTCAGACACGCGCAAAGGAGTGCCAATCCGTTTCGTTTCGGGATTTGTCCCAATTCGAGACTGGCGGCAAACGGAACATGCCCCACTTCGTTTCTCAGCCGGTCGATGTCGCCATTGTCGGAGCCGGCCCCTACGGACTTTCCCTTGCCGCCCATCTGCGCGCAGCCGGAATTTCATTCCGCATCTTCGGCAAGCCGCTCGACACCTGGCGCCATCACATGCCCGGGGGCATGCATCTGAAATCGGAAGGCTTCGCATCGAACCTTGCCGCGCCCGATTCCCAGTCCTCGCTCATGGCCTATTGCGCGGCGCGCGGCTTCGACTATGCCGACAGGCGCGTACCCGTCGCGCTCGAGACCTTCAACGCCTATGCCGACTGGTTTCGCCTGCGCCACGTTCCCATGCTCGAGCAGCAGACCGTGACCGCGCTTGATCGCGTCGGCGACCGCTACACGCTCGTGCTCGAGGACGGAGAACGCGTGACCGCCCGCCACGTCGTGCTGGCTGTCGGCATCACCTGGTTCGCCGACATGCCGGCTTCCCTCGCGCATTTGCCAGGCCATCTCGCCTCGCATAGCTACGCTCATCACGACGTATCGGGTTTCCGGGGCCGCGACGTCACCGTGCTCGGCGCCGGCGCCTCGGCCATCGATCTCGCCGCGGCGCTCGCCGACGCGGGCGCCAACGTGCAGATCCTCGCGCGCGCGCGCAAGATCGCGTTCCACTCCATGCCCGATGCGGGAGAGGATTCGTTCCTGCGCAAGCTGCACCGCCCCCCCACAGGGATTGGTCCCGGCTGGCGTTCCTTCTTCTGCGTGAATACCCCGCTTCTGTTCCACCGCATGCCCGAGAACCTGCGCCTGCGGGCGACGAAAAGTCATCTCGGCCCTGCGCCCGGCTGGTTCATGCGCGAGCGCATCGACGGCATCGTGCCGACAATTCTCGGACACGATATCGCCGACGCGAAGGCCCAGGGCGACCAGGTGACGCTCGACATCATCGACGCCGCGGGAACGCGCAAGCTGCTGATGAGCGATCACGTCATCGCCGCGACCGGCTACAAGCCCGACCTGAGCCGGCTTCCGTTCCTGTCGCCCGTGCTGCGCGCCACCATCGCGCAGGTTCAGAACACGCCGATCCTGTCGGACAATTTCGAGACCACGGCGAGCGGGCTCTACGTCACCGGACCGGCGGCGGCCAACGCCTTCGGTCCGCTGATGCGATTCATGTACGGCGCGGAATTCGCCGCGCCGCGGCTCGCGCAGCACCTGAAGCGGAAGCTGATGGGCGCGCGCATGACGCGTGCGGCGAACATCAGCGGCGAGTTCGCGCCGCAACGCGCCGGCAAGGAGAAACGCGCGGCGTAGCTACTCCGCGTAGATCATCTTCACGGTCATGCCGCCGTCGATGACGATGTTCTGTCCGGTCATGAAGCCCGCGCGCTCGGCGAGGAATTCGCAAGCCTCCGCAATGTCTTCGGGGCGGCCGACACGGCCCGCCGGATGCTGCTCGTCGTCCGCCCTGGAGTGATGCGGTTTCTCGGCCTTCGTTGCCTTCTTCCAATCGCCGACTTCGATCCAGCCCGGACTGATCGAGTTCACGCGGATGCGGTAAGGCGCAAGGCTGATCGCCAAGCCGTGCGTCAGCGCGGCGATGCCGCCCTTGGACGCCGTATAGCCCTCGGTGTTCGGCTCCGACATGAAGGCGCGCGTCGAAGCAATGTTGACGATGGCGCCGCCATGGCCGCGTTTCGCCATTGCCCGCGCGGCCGCCTGGGCGCTCAGGAACGTTCCGCGCAGATTGACGGCGATGACGCGGTCGAACTCCGAAGGCGTGAGTTTGAGCACATCCTTGCGGATCATGATGCCGGCATTGTTGACGAGGACATCGGGACAGCCGAACGCCTTGAGCGTTCGATTCAGCCAGCGGCGGACATCGTCCGGCTTGGAGATGTCTCCCGCCGTGAACAGCGCTTCGGCGCCCATATCCTTCATCGCGACGAGCAATTCCGCGCCGGCTATCCTGTCCGAATCGCTGATCGACACCGCATAGCCGTTCTTCGCGAAATGCCACGCGATGGCGCGCCCGATGCCCTGCCCCCCACCCGTCACGGCGACCACCTTCATGGCGCCTTCTTCTCCAGTCGGGGCGCGCCGCTGCCGATCGCACGGAAGATCAGCGGGTTGACGGTGATGGAAAGCAGCGCGCCGGCGACGATCAGATGGACCGCGTCGGCCGAGATCAGGTGCAGCCTTGCGCCCAACGCCGCCAGAACGAAGGAGAACTCGCCGATCTGGGCGAGGCTCGCGGCGATGACGAGTGCGGTGTGCATCGGATAGCGGAACACGCGCACGATCAGGAACGCCGCGAGCGACTTTCCGAAGAGGATGATCGCCAACGCCGCCGCCACGCGCACGGGCTCGCGCACCAGTATCGCCGGATCGAACAGCATGCCCACGGACACGAAGAACAGCACGCCGAACGCATCCTGCAGCGGTTGCGCGTCGGCGCTGGCGCGGCGGCTGTGATCGGACGCGTTGACAAGAACGCCCGAGAAGAAGGCGCCCAGCGCATAGGACACGCCGAACAACTCCGCCGCGCCGAAGGCTGTGCCCAGCGACACCACGACCACGGCCAGGGTGAACAATTCGCGCGAGCCCGTGCGCGCGACGAGATCGAGAATCCAAGGCAGCACGCGCGCGCCGGCGACCAGCATGACGGCGACGAAGGCCGCGACCTTGGCGAAGGTGATGGCGAGCTCGATCGCGAGCGGCTGGGTGGACGCCATCCCCGGTTCCGCTACGCCCCCGAGCGGGACGGCGATCGCCGGCAGGACGACGAGCACGAGTACGGTGAGGAGATCTTCGACGACAAGCCAGCCGATGGCGATATGCCCTTCGGACGAGGCGAGCACGCCGAGACTTCTCGAGCGCGCGCAGCACGACCACCGTGCTGGCCACAGACAGCGCCAGGCCGAACACAAGTCCCGCACCCGGCGGCCATCCCCAGAAATGCGCCAGCGCGGCGCCGAGCGCAGTTGCTGCGACGATCTGCACGATGGCGCCGGGGATCGCGATGCGCCGCACCGCCAGAAGCTCGGCAAAGGAGAAATGCAGGCCCACGCCGAACATCAGCAGCACCACGCCGATCTCGGCCAGCTGCTCGGCCAGATGGGTGTCGGCGACGAACCCCGGCGTGAACGGCCCGACCGCGATGCCGGCCAGCAGATAGCCGACGATGGGTGAAAGCCCTAAGCGCACCGCGATGTATCCGCCGATCAGCGCATAGGCGAGGCCGACGGCGATGGTCGAAATCAGTTGGGCGTCGTGCGGCACAGTGCGATTCCGGCGAGACTGGGCCGACTATAGCAATATCAGCCCCACCTTCACCCCCCCGCCTTTCGCGGGCGATGGCTGGGAGGCGGGGGCTACCCTGGGATCAGCATGCACACCGCCGCAACACCCATCACGGCGGTGGCGATCCAGCCCAGCACGACCAGCGTGCGGCTCGCCGTATAGTCGCCCATCACCGATTTCTTCGACGCCAGCAAGATGATTACGACCAACAGCGGCACCGCGACGACGCCGTTGATGACCGCGCTCCAGAACAGCGCCTTCATCGGACTGATCGGCGAATACTGGATGACGAGGCCGGCCAGCACGCTGACGGCGATGACGCCGTAGAACCCGCGCGCATCCTTGGCCTTGCGCTCGAGGCCCTCCTTCCAGCCCAGCGCCTCGGACAAGGCATAAGCGCCCGAGCCCGCCAGCACCGGCACGCCGATCATGCCGACGCCGAGGATCCCGAGCGCAAACAGCAGATAGGCGAACTCGCCCGCGAGCGGCTTCAGCGCGCTCGCCGCCTGCGCCGCCGTATTGATGTCGGTAACACCCGCCACGTGCAGCGTCACCGCCGTGGCAAGCATGATGAAAAAAGCCGTAACATCCGAATAGAACATGCCGCTCCACGTGTCCCACTTGATCCGGCGCAGTTCCGGCGGCGCCGCAACCGCGTCGCCCTTGAGCGCCAAGCCGCGGTTCTTCTGCATGTCCTCCACCTCCTCCGACGCCTGCCAGAAGAAAAGATACGGGCTGATCGTCGTTCCGAACACGCCCACGACGACGGCCGCGGAGACAGCGTTGAATTGAACGTGCGGCAGAACAGTATGAAGCGCCACCTGACCCCACGGCACATGCACCGTGAACAGCACGCCGGCGTAGGCGAGAAGCGAAAGCGTCAGCCATTTCAGGAAAAAGACGTAGCGGTGATAGGGAATGAAAATCTGCAGCGCCAGCGTCGCGAACACGAAAACGCCCGTCATAAGGTGCCGGTCGATGCCGGTCACCAGCTCGGCGACGTCGCCCATGGCCGCCACGTCGGCGGCGATGTTGAGCGTGTTGGCGATCAGGAGGAGCAGCACAACGGCCAGAAGAACCCCCGGCGGAAACGCGGTCTTGATGTTGGCGGCGAGGCCCTTGCCGGTGACGCGGCCGATGCGCCCGCACATGGACTGGACCGCGGACATGAGCGGAAACGCCAGCGGCATCGTCCACAGCATGTCGAGTCCGAACTGGGCGCCCGCCTGCGAATAGGTGGCGATGCCGCTCGGGTCGTCGTCGGCAACGCCCGTGATCAGCCCCGGTCCCACGCGCGCCAGCGGGTGTTCTTTCAGCCTGTCCCAGAGGACCGCGAGGCGTCCGCGCGCGGACATGGTCTGCTCGAGGGAAGGCGGCATGGAGGGCAACACCGGTTGGCGCGAATAGCGAACCGGTTCCTTATGACGGAATTGGGGATGCCACGTAAACGTTTTGTGCCGCCGGGACGTTCCGCTTCGCACAAGGCGGGCGCAGCCGTGACAATCTGTTGACAGTCGCGACAGACACGCAAACAAATCCATAGCCAGTGCCGAACGCGGGCGACACGGGCCGCCAGAACGGACACTTTTAGCCCGGAGGTCCCGATGCCCGCACCCATGAACGTTTTGACGGCAACCTGCGCCTGCGGGCAGGTCGCTTACGAGGCCGCCGGCACGCCGATCGCAAGCGTCGTCTGCTATTGTGACGATTGCCAGGAGGCCGCGCGCCGGATTGCGACCCTGCCCAAGGCGCCGCCGCTACTCGATACCTATGGCGGCACCGCGTTCATCGCCTACCGTAAGGACCGTGTCCGCTGCACGAAAGGGACTGCGCTGCTCGTCAAGCACAAGCTGAGCGAGACCTCGCCGACCAACCGCCTCACCGCCGCCTGCTGCAACGCAGCCATGATGCTGAACTTTGACGACTTCAAGCACTGGGTCTCGGTGTACCGCGCCCGGTTTCATGGCGACGCCGCGCCGGCGCAGATGCGGATCTGCACGAAGTTCAAGCCGGACACAACCGCGCTCCCGAGCGACATCCCGAGCTATCCGGGGTATCCCTTCCGCTTTATCGCCCGGCTGCTCGCCGCCAGGTTCGCGATGATGCTTGGACGTTGAACCTGCGCCGTCCCGAAACGTCTTCGCCGTCTACGGCTGTCCGCTGCCGCCGGCCGAGCCATAGACCTGGCCATTCGCGTAGCTGGCGTCGTCGGCGGCGAGCTGCACATAGATGGACGCGAGCTCGGCGGGCTGGCCGGGACGGCCGAGCGGCGTCTGCCCTCCGAACTTCTCCAGCTTCTCCATCGAGGCGCCGCCGCTGACCTGCAGCGGAGTCCAGATCGGACCCGGCGCCACGCCGTTGACCCGGATGCCTTTCGGACCAAGCTGCTTCGCCAGCGACTTGACGTAGTTCATCGTTGCGGCCTTGGTCTGCGCATAGTCGTAGAGATCGGGCGTAGGATCGTAAGCCTGCTCCGAGGTCGTGCCGATGATGACCGATCCCGGCTTCAAATGCGGCAGCGCCGCCTTGATGATCCAGAACGGCGCGTAGATGTTCGTCTTCATCGTCGCGTCGAAATCCTCCGTCGTGATGTCGAGGATCGAGTCGTGGGCCTGCTGGCGTCCCGCGTTGCTTACCACGATGTCGAGTCCGCCGAGCTGGTCCACCGCCTTGGCGACGAGGCTCTTGCAGAAGGCTTCGTCTCGGATGTCGCCCGGAATGGGGATACCCGTGCGGCCCGCGTCGCGGATCAGCGCGATCACCTCGCGCGCATCGGGCTCCTCGGCCGGCAGATAGTTGATGGCGACGTCGGCACCTTCGCGCGCATAGGCGATCGCCGCGGCGCGGCCCATGCCGGAATCACCGCCGGTGATCAGCGCCTTGCGGCCCGCAAGGCGACCGCTCCCGCGATAGCTCTTCTCGCCGTGATCGGGGACGGGTTGCATCTTGCCGGCAAGGCCCGGCCAGGGCTGCGACTGCTGCTCGAAAGGCGGGCGCGGATATTTCTGCGTGGGGTTCTGCAATGGCATGGCGACAAACTCCGCGGCCGCGCTGCGATCGGACGCGACGGCGGTCGCGACCAGGCCTGCGCCTGCCCCGCCGACAACATGCCGCCGCGAAAACGCAAGTTTCTCCGACACGCGGACCTTCCTCTTGTTGGACTCGAGCAAAAAGAACGCCCCGCGCGCGAAATTGTTGCCGACGGCGCGACGTTTGGAACCTACATCGCCTTCGCCGCGTCCAGTCGCTGGCGGATGAACTTTGCCGCGAATTCGATCGAATGCCGAGCCTTCGCGCTGTGCATGCGCTCCCACACATGGGTTTCGTCGGTCCAGGCTCGGACTGTCAGGTGGCCGTTGGCGGCGCGCACGCGTTCGGCCAGCCGGATCGCGTCGTCATACAGGATGTCGTCCTTGCAGGCGTGGATCAGCATCGGCGGGAAGCCCGTGAAGTCGCCGTATACGGGCGACGCCGCCGGATCGGCGGCCGGTATGCCTCCCTGCAGATAGAGATGCACCATCAGCGCCAGCAACTCCATCGTGTAAGGCGTGGAATGCGCGACGCTCGCCGCCACCACTGACCAGCTCTGCAGCGCGAGATCGACCCAGGGCGACAACAGCACGATGCCGCAAGGCAATGGCTCGTCCGAGTCGCGGATCTTGAGCAGCGCCGCGAGCAGGATCGCACCACCTGAGGATTCGGCGAGCGCCACGACGCGTTCGTCGGGCCACAGCCGGCGATGCCAGCGCCAAGCCGCCACGATGTCGTCGACCGCCGCGGGGCAGGGATGCTCGGGCGCGAGCCGATAATTCGGTGCGTAGACCTTTGCGCCTGCCGCCGCGGCGAAACGGCCGACCAGCGCCGTGATGCGCGGGCTGCGCTCGACGACGAACGAGCCGCCATGCACATAGAAGACGACACCGCGTTCGCTCTTGGCCTTCGGCGCGAACCAGTCGGCTGGAACCGGCGAGGCGTCGGACGGCGCGCGCGAAGCGGGCGCCGCGACCTTCACCGCCCCTTCCTCGAGCGACGTCATCGCGCTGCTGTCGTGGCGCGCATGCCACGCGCGCACATCGGCAAGCGTCTTCGCGTCGTGCGGATTGGCTTCAAAGGCGTCCGCCCAGCGATGCACCGCCTGCGTCACGACGATCTGCGTCAGATGGAAGATCCGCCGCCGTGTCCAACGCACGAATGGGGCGCCAAATCCCTCTTCCGCCGGGAGCACGTTGATTCCCGGGGGTGCCCACTGGCCGTATCCCTCGACGTTTGCCATGATCCCCCCGATGCGACGCCCTTCCAAATCGAAGCGCCCCGACGCGCTGGAAGCCGTCATCGCCCGCACCGCGGCGTCGTTCGACCGCTACACGAGACTTTATCCCGACCTGATGCCGCGCATAAGGGCGGTGCTGGCGTCCGACGATCCGGCCCTGCGCGAAAAATCCGCCCTCTTGCGCCGCGCGGTGGAGCGGATGATCGACGGCGGCGAGTCGTTGCTGGCGCGCCGCTACGGCCTGACGCCGACGCAGGCGCGCATCGCCGTGTTTGTCGCCGAGGGCGGCACGGTCGCGGATTATGCACGAGTCCATAAAGTCTCGCCGCAGACCGTGCGCACCCACTTGAAAGCCGTCTTCGCCAAGACCGGCACCTCGCGCCAGGCTGAATTGGCCGGCGTGGCCGGCGTCGTTCGCAAGGGATCGTGACACGATCTCCTACCCCATTTGGGGTAGGCGTTTGCGCTGGTCGCGCAGGGGCCATGGTCGATAGCGTTCCGCTCGCAACGTCGTTGGGGACTGCCATGGCCATTCGAATCTGCGCCGCGGTTTGTGCGGTGTCTCTTCTGCTCGCGCCGGCGGCCGTGCAGGCCGGGGACGTCGCCGGGTCCCGGGATCCCGCCTTCCTCAAGCGCTTCGAAGGCTCGGAGATTGTCTATTCCCGCACGCGCAGTTTTGACGACTATGCGCTGGTCGTTCCCGATCCCGCCAAGCCCGGCGCGACGAAGTCTGAACCCCATGAAGGCGCCGTCACGCGCCTGTTCTATCGCGTGCCCGCGGGACACACCGCGCTGGAGCTGCTGCGCAACTACGAGCAAGCCGTGCGCGATTCGGGCCTCGCCATCGCCTATGAGCTCACGCCCTGCGCCATCCAGAGCTCGCGCACCTTTCCTGACCGGCTCTACAACGCGATGCAGGACCCGGCCGTCACCGCCGATCCGTTCGTGACGCGCACGGGCTCGTTCGTCTTCGCAAGTTCCGTCGGCGCCTATTGCGCGCTGACCGCGCGCGGCAAGGCGGACGGCCAGGACGTCGGCTTGACCGTCGCCATCGTGGAAGAAGCCGATCCCGACCGGCAAAATCGCCAGCTCACCATGCCCACGCCGATCCTGTTCGCGCCGGGCGAGACGCTGGTGATGGTCGATATCGTCTCCGCAAAATCGCTGCAGACGCACATGGTTGTGGTGAAAGCCGCTGACATGGCGGACGCCCTGGCGACCAAAGGCGTGGTCGACCTCTATGGCATCTATTTCGACACCGACAAGGCCGACATCAAGCCGGAGAGCGCGGCCACGCTCGACGAGGTCGCCAGCCTCTTGCGCATCGACCGCGCGCTGAAGCTGGAAGTCTCCGGCCATACCGACAACACCGGCGCCGGGGATCACAACATGAAGCTGTCGCTGGACCGCGCCCAGGCCGTCGTCGCAGCGCTCGTCGGCCGCTACCACATCGACCCCAAGCGCCTCGTCGCCAGAGGCTATGGCGACACCAAACCCGTCGCCCCCAACGACAATGACGCAGACAAGGCGAAGAACCGGCGGGTGGAATTGAAGAAGGCGTGAGCGTTCGCGGCGCGCTCCGCTTCAGTCGTGCGGCGAGGAATCGTGCGCGGGATGATCGTCATGCCCGCCATCGCCGCCGCCCGCGCCGACGCCGATCCCGAACGACACATTGTCAAACAGCCCGCCGTGACTGCGATGCTTGTCGAGCGCTTCGAGCTGTCCGCGCGTATCGGGATCTTGGATCAGCGCTTCCAGGCGCACCGCGAGCATCTGGCCGTCGAGACCCGTCCCGCCCGGCATCATGCCATGCTCCGGCACCGGCGGTGGACAGGGAATGCGCTGCAATCGGATGGCGCGGCGCGCCACGCCCCAGTGATCGACGACGATGTTCGTTTCGTCGAAATTCGGTCCGAAATCGAGATGGCCACCGCGAAAATTGTCGAGGTTCATCGCCCCGCCGTCGGTCCACTCGCCCCTGTCGTTCACATACTGCCGGTTCCAGCAGAAGCGTTGTGGATTGTCGGTCTTGGTACTGTCGATGATGCTGTTGACCAGCACCGTCTGCGCCGCCGCCGGAGCCGCGGCGCCTGTCAGCGCCACGACCCCCAGCAGCAGAGCGGCACGGCGAAAGCGCCGGATCCGCATCCGCGCCGAAACCATCGGCCGGCTTTGCAAAACGAAGCGATAAGTCATGACCACCTCCACACACGATTTGCGTGTCGACAGTCCAAAACCGGCGCCCGTCCAGCAAGGCCAAACGTCTACCCCGTTTGGGGTAGGACACCGGTTGGTCCCCTCGCATCGAAGCATGCGCGGAAAAACCTGCGCTCGCCGGCGTCCCCCCAAATATCTGCGCCTGTCACGCGCGCCGGTGATCGCGGCCGGAAGCGGAGTCAGGCAAGCAAGCACTGCAGCCTTGTCTGAGAATTTGAACGCGGTGGCCGCGGAGGAACACGCTGAGGTCGCGGATGTTTTTTGTCGCGCGCCTTTGGTGCGCAATCCTTCTACCCTGCGACCCCGGCAACCTCTGCGACCTCCGCGGTAAATCATTTCATCCAACGCACTGCCTTCGCCGATCTCAAGGGAACTTTTCGCCCACCATCTCTTCGCTCTTCGCCCACAGCGCTTTGGCGCGTTCGGGATCGAGCGCATACGGTTTCACGCCGCGTCGGATCGCCGGATCCGCGACAATCTCGGCGACATGGCAGTCCTCGCAATAATGTCCGCCGACCGCGTCGGCCGCGCCCACGAATCCCGCCCACACCGATGTCGCCGCGCCTTGCGAAATCGTCTTCCAGCCGAAGGCAGGCGCGTTCGCCGCCTGCTGTGCCGCGTTGATCGAGGCGATCAGCTGCTGCGTGACCTCGGGGGTCATGTGCCGCCCGAGCTCCGTCTGGATGCCGCCCGGATGCACCGCGGTGGCGCGGATGCCTTTCGCCTTGTGCCGCCGGTCGAACTCGACGGCGAAGAGGACATTCGCTGTTTTCGAACGTCCATAGGCGCCGAGCTCCGAATAGGGGGTGCGCTCGAAATTCGGATCGTCGAGATCGACGTCGGAGAAGCGATGGCCCGCCGACGACAGGTTGACCAGCCGCGAGCCCGGTGCCATCAGCGACGCGATCCGGTTCACGAACACGAAATGGCCGAGATGGTTGGTGCCGAACTGCGTCTCGAACCCGTCGGCGGTCTTTCCTTTCGGCGTCGCCATCACGCCGGCGTTGGCGATGATCGCGTCGAAGGTCTTGCCCGACGCGACCAGCTTGTCCGCCGCCGCGCGCACGCTCTTGAGCGCGGCGAGATCGAGCTCGATCAGCTCGAGGCTTCCGCCCTTCGCCGCCGGCTCGCGCACCGCCTTGGTCGCATCGCGCGCCTTGCCGAGATTGCGCGCCGCGCCCACCACGCTCGCGCCATGCGCGGCCAGCGTTCGCGCCGTCTCCACCCCGAGCCCCGCCGACACGCCCGTAACCAGGATGCGCTTGCCCGAAAGATCGACGCCTTCCAGCACCTCGTCCGTTGTCGATTGCGCGCCGAATGCCTTGCTCATGGTGGGTCTCCTTGTTGCATGAGGGATCGTGTGAAGGCTCGGGTGAAACCGTCTCCGTCATTCCCGGCCGAGCGTGCCATAAAGCCGAACGCGCAAATCCTCTCCGCGCGAGCAACCATCGCCGAAACGCCGAAAACAGGTCACGCGCTCGCCACGTGGTCAAAATTGCTCAACTTTTCTTCGGCCGGGACTCTGGTGCGCGAGACGCGCGCTTGCCGATAGCGCCCGTTGTTCAACGGTTTTAAGCACGTTGTCTCGAGATGAAGCAACGCCACCGCCCGCATGGCGCTGCAAGTCCCGAACGCCTATCATGGGCGCAAGAGAGCGGGCGTCCGTGAAACAGGCTACACAGTCGGCATCTCCGAAAGCGAAACCATGCTCAAGGTTCTCATAGCGGAAGACGAGCTCCTGATCGCCGATCTGCTCGAGGACACGCTCGTCGCGCGGGGCTACGCCGTCTGCGGCATCGCCCGCACCGTCGGTGAGGCGGTGACGCTCGGCGATCTGCACCGTCCCGATCTCGCCGTTCTCGACGTGCGGCTGGCGCGCGGCGGCCGCGGCCCGGAGATCGCCCGGCGGCTCTCGCATCTGCCGAAGCTCGGCATCCTCTTCGCGACCGGCGACGATGCGCGGCACAGCACGCTGACGCGCGATGACGGCGACGCGGTCATCGCCAAGCCCTATGCGACCGAAGACGTCGTGCGCGCCCTGGCGATCATCCGCGAGATCGCGGTCGGCGGGGCGGTGACGACGCCGTTCCCGCCCGGCTTCCGGCTGCTGCGCGAACCGTCGGGCGGCATAGCCCGGGTATCGGCTGCATGAGCGAGATCCGCACCATCGACAGGCTGCTGCGCCAGCAGGCGGCGCTGGCGAATTTCGGCAGCTTCGCCTTTCGCGAGCCCGAGCTTCTGAAGGTGCTGGCGGAAGCAGCGCGGATCTGCGCCGAGAGCCTGGACGCGCCGTTCGCGAAGATTTGCCGCTATCGCGCGGCCGAGAACGATCTGCTCGTCGAAGCGGGCTGCGGCTGGCACGACGGCGTCGTTGGCAAGGTCGTGTCGATGGCGAACGAGAGCTCGACCCAGGGTCGCGCCTTCGTCACCGGAAAGCCCGTCATCGTCGAAGACCTCTCTAAGAACGGAAGCTTCGCGCTGCCGCCCTTCTATGCCGAGCACGGGATCGTGGCGACGGCCGACGTTCCGATCAAAGGCAAGGGCGAACCGTGGGGCGTGCTCGAGATCGACAGCCCGGTCGCGCGCGCCTTCGACCAGCACGACATTGACTTCCTCACCGGCTTCGCCAACGTCGTTGCCGAGGCCGTGGGCACGGCGGAGCGCACAGGCGCCTTGCGCGCGGTCATCAAGCAGATGGAAGCGCTGATCGTCGAGAAGGAGGTGCTGGCGGAAGAGCTGCAGCATCGCGTGCGCAACAATCTCCAGCTGATCTTCGGCATGCTGAGCCGGCAGATCGAAGCGAACGAGGGCACCGGTAAGGACGGGCTGCGCGCCATCGCGCGGCGCGTGATGAGCCTGGCGAAGGTCTACGACCACCTCCTCGGCAACGGACTCAGCCGCACCATTGATTTCGACCGCTATCTGCGGGCGCTGTGCGAGAGCCTGCGCGACTTCCAGGGCGCCCAGGAATTTCCGGTGACGCTGGTTCTCGAAGGCGAGGCGGCGCCGTTGCTGCTCGACCTGGATTCGGTGACCGCGCTCGGCCTCGTCGTCGCCGAGATCATCTCGAATGCCTATGTCCACGCCTTCCCGGGTCGCGCCGGCACCATTCGCGTGGCGCTGGCGCGAAACGCGGCGGCTGCCGTTCTGACCATCGCCGACGACGGCATCGGCTTCGTCGAGCCGCGCACCAGCAAGCGCCACGGCCTCGGCCTCGTGCGCCGTCTCATGGAACAGATCGACGGCACCGTTCGAGTCGCCTCGGCGCACGGCACGGCATGGACGCTCGAATTCCCGCTCGCCGCCGCCACGGCGGATGCATCGGCAAGAGCGCATCCATCGACCCGCGCCGTGCCCGTTGCAGCAGACCACGCGCAAGGCGCCTGATCGGGTCCTTTGGTCAGGTCGCCGTGCGGCCACGCCCCCAGCTTCCCGATGCCGCGGCCAGAATGAGCCACGGCTCCAGAAATAGATTGATCGCGACGTGGGCGGCCATGCACGGCAACAGGCTTCGCCCGCCGACGATGTAAACGATGCCGAGCGCTGCGCCCAGCACGCCCGTGGCAAGGCTTGCGCCGGCGCCCGCGCGAAGATTTCCGGTGAAGAAGCCCCAAAAGCCGTGCGCCAGCCCGAACACGATTGCGCTGAGCGCGATCTGCACGAATGCGCCCCACCCCTGGTGCAACGCCCAGTCCATGACAAATCGGCGGAAAAACACTTCCTCGAAGATTCCGGTCACCAAAGACTCGGCCAGCGCGACGAGCCTGAGAGCGAAATAGGGCGGCCATCTTGAAGGAGAAAAGATCAGCGCGCCGATGAGCGGACTCCGGCGGGCGGCGTATGCGGTGTAAAGCGCAGCCGTCAGGAAACTGGCGCCCCATGCGGCCGCGTTGGATTGCGGCAAGAGAAAATAGTGTTCGAGCCTTTGCGGATGGCCGAGCGCCGGTTCGATCATCCAGAAAAGAGCGGCGCCTTCGATGGCGGTCACGCCCACCAGAAAGCTCCAGGCTATGCGCATCGCTCTTATGCTTTGCATGTCGGTTTTTCGCGCAATGGAAATTGCAGATCCGGAAAACTGTTCGACCAAACTAACGTCATATCCGGCGCGAGGAAATGGCGGTTCAATCACGCAAATCCAACGTCGCCCACCTTCCCCCGCACATACTACGACATTCACACATCCCAACGGGTCGTCATGGCCCAACGGGTCGTCATGGCCGGGCTCGTCCCGGCCATCCATGACCTCAGTTTGTGAAATGGCCGGGGCTCGCCCCGCCACGGTGCGGCGTCGAAACCTTAGCGTGGCCGACGCAAGAGCCTGCACTCCGACCGCGCACTCGCGCGGATCGGGGTGCTGCCCATGAACGAGGGATTTGTGAATTTGTTAGCCGCAGACATGGGGCTGGCACGACGCGATGCGTCGCGACGGAAGGGGGGACGCCGGCGATGCAAGCCGCGCCTCCGCGCGCCTTACTCCGCCTCGCCTTTCGTCCCCGCGCCCAGCTGCCGCGCATACCCCGCCGCCACCAATCCCGCCATCCTATCGAACAACGCGTTCGGGTCCGCGCGCCGCAGCCGCGCGATCTCCGCTTCCATGCCTTCGGCGAGGATGAGCTCGCGCACTCCCTCGCGCAGCGCGCCCAGGATCCGGCGCGCCGCATCTTCCGGCGCCATGCCGTTGTCGATCGCGGCATCGCTGAACCCGCGCGGCTTGGCGCTCGCGTCGAGCGCATTCTTCGACACTTCGGTGCGCACCGAGCCCGGCGCCACCACAAGTACCTTCATCCCCAGATGTGCGGTCTCGGCCCGCAGACTGTCGTGATACCCGATGAGCCCGAACTTCGCCGCGCTGTAGGCGCTGCGCAGCGGCGAACCCACGATGCCGGCGACGCTTGAGATCCCCACGATGTGCCCGCCGCCCGCGGCAACCATGCGCGGCAGCAGCGCCTGCGTCAGCGCGATCGGCGCCAGCAGGTCGACATCGACGATGCGCCGGTACACCGCGAACGCGGTGTCTACCGCGAGCGAACGCTGCGAGATGCCGGCATTGTTGACGAGGCCCTCGATCCCGGCGCCCTGCTCTTTCGCCCATCGCCACGCATCGTCCACGAGCAAAGGGACGCTATCGAAATCCGTCGCCTCGAACGGAAGGATGAGCGCGCTGCCGCGCATCCGCTTCGCGACCGCCTCTAGCGCCGCGGTATTGCGCCCCGACAGGATCAGCCGCGCGCCCGCGTCCGAGAGCGCATCCGCAAGCGCCGCCCCGATCCCCGAAGACGCACCCGTCACCCACCAGATCTTCCGTTCGAACATCGCCCGCCTCCTTTGCGCTGCCGTTCCCAACTCTGTCACGCCGCACGATATTTGCGCCATAGGCGCTCTCCCCCTGAGGGTCCTTGAGGGAAGGGGACGCGCAGGCTGGGCGACATTGCAGGAACAGCGGTGGTGATGATGGTGGAGTTCGAGCTGCTCCACCAGTAACGCCGCCGCCACGATCATCGCGATCATGATCGGCAGCCAAGGTCTCGCGCGGTGGCCGGCGGCGCGTCGTCGTCTTCTGCGGGTTATTCCAACGTTTCCGGCTTATTATGCCGGGTCATTCGACCGCCAAAACCGAGTTTGGCGCGTGCCCCGTGCGTCAGCATCGGGGGAAGGAGACCGATCGCGCGCAGCGGAGCGGCGGAAGCGAGACTTCGCGTCCTCCGCGTGTTTCCACGTGGACCGCATCCCACCAGCCCAACTGGTTGCCGAAGGATACCGCTCAGCGCCAGCGGTTGTAACCGTAATATCCGCCGCCGCCGAACAGCAGCACGAGTACGACGATAAGCAGCACCAGGGTCATGGGCTCAATCCTCTTGTCTCATGACATAACGCGCGAACGTCCAACTCGACCCTGCAGCAAGGCGACCGGTTATAATGTCTCCTCGCGCGTCCGCCCTGGCCGCCATCGTCACTGCAGAACCAAGGAGCCACGCAGATGCCACTCTCGCAGATCGATCCCGTCTCCGCCCTCGTCGTCATCGACATGCAAAAGGGCATTGTCGCGCGTCCGGCGGCCCACGCAATCGCCGGCATCATCGCCAACACCGCGGCGCTGGCCCAGGCCTTCCGCAAGCGCGGCCTTCCTGTCGTGCTGGTCAACGTGATGGGCCGCGCCCCAGGCCGCACCGAGACCCCGATGGCCTTCGCGCCGCCGCCCGGCTGGGCCGAGCTCATTCCCGAGCTGCAGCAGCAGCCGAGCGACGATCTCGTCACCAAGATGAATGTCGGCGCCTTCTACGGCACCGCGCTCGAACGCATTCTGCGCCGCCGCGGCGCCACGCAGGTCGTGCTCAGCGGCGTCTCCACCACCGCCGGCGTCGAAGCCACCGCACGCGCCGCCTACGACCACGGCTACAACGTCGTCTTCGTCACCGACGCCATGACCGACGTGGACGCCGACAACCACCGCCACGCCGTGGAGAACGTGTTCCCGAGAATCGGCGAGACAGCGACGACGGCCGACGTGCTGGCGAAGTTGCAGGCGTAGGACGCCGCGAGAAGCCCCCCGCCCCGCGGGCGGGGTTGGGGGCGGGGAGACGCTTGCACGTCCTGGCCGCGCGCCACGACACGTTGACAGTACCGCGCCCAGCCCCAATACTTTACCAACAAGTGAAGTATTCAGAGGGGAACCATTCATGACCACGCGCAAGATCGCTGCCATCACGTCCCTGCTGCTCCTCATCATCTCCGCACAAGCCGCGCCCTATTCGAACATGGCTCCGCGCGACCTTTACCTGATCGCCGACCGCGCTCAGGAAATCGGGCTGGCGCGCAGCGCGGCGCCGCCATCGATCTCGGACAATGCCGGCATCATGATCCTGGGCGCGCACGGTTTCGAGACGGCGGTCAAGGGCACGAACGCCTTCACCTGCCTCGTCGAACGCGCCTGGGACAAGGCCTTCGACGACCCGGAATTCTGGAATCCGAAAATGCGCGCGCCGATCTGCATGAACGAAGCCGCCGCGCGCAGCGTGTTGCCGGTCTACATCGAACGCGCGCAATGGGCGCTCGCAGGGCTTTCGCGCGACGAGATGCGCGCGCGCTCGGCGACGTCGACGACAGCCGCCACGCCGCCTGCGCCCGGCGCCATGTCATACATGATGTCAAAGCAGCAATACCTGTCCGACGACGGCGGCCACTGGCATCCGCATGTGATGTTCTTCACGCCTTACACGGATCCCGCCGCCTGGGGCGCAAACCTGAAGGCCTCGCCGGTGCTGGGCGACTCGAGCTTCGGCCAGTTCACGCTCTTCTTCATTCCCGTGAGAACGTGGTCGGACGGAACGCTCGCGGAATACGACATGCCGATGAATGCGAGCGGGCAGCATCACCATTGATCCACCGGCAGTCCCCCGCCCATCGCGGGCGGGGTTGGGGGCGCGGGGCGGTGGCGATATCGTGGGTCGTGGAAGGAGACCTCTCATGCGGACCATGATCGATCTGCTGTTCGCCGGCGTCGGCTGGACCGACATCGCGATGACGCTGAACCGGATCGCGGTCGGCGCCTTCTTCATGCTGTCGGGCTTTCACAAGCTGTTCAACGCCGAGCGCCACCAATCGATCGTCGACGAGCTAAAGGCGCTCGGCGTCCCGCGCTTAGGCTTCAATCAATGGTGGGTGCCGCTGGTCGAGTTCAGCGCCGGCGGCGCCGTCCTCATCGGCCTCCTGGCGCCGCTCGCCGCTCTCGGCCTGCTCGTCATCATCATCGTCGCCATCGCCACGTCCGGGCACCAGCGCATGAGAGCAATCAAGCCGATCGATGAAGCCGATCGCCTCGACGATTTCCTGTATCTGCCGGAGACACTCTACGCCTTCATGCTGATCCTGGTCATCTCGGCCGGCGCCGGGCCGTACAGCCTCGACGCCCTGATCCTCGGTCTCATCAACAAGCCCGCTGCGTGATGTCGCGTCCCGTCCACACCGCGTTTTCTTGGCCCGCATTTGCGGGCCAGGACACGTGTGTTTGAATGAGGTCAACTCGGAACACGAATTCACCCGCGCAGCGGAAGAAAAAAAAGCATGGAGCGAGGGTAGGTCATGACAAACACCATCCACGACGCGCTCATTCTGACGGCCCGACTTCTGCTCGCGACGCTGTTCCTGGTTTTCGGCTGGAGAAAGCTCAGGGACTATCCGGGCACGGTCCGTCAGATCGAGCAGCTCGGCGGGCCGGTGCCGCCACTGGCGGCCGCCGTGTCGATCTTCATGGAGCTTCCGGTTTCGTTCGCGGTCGCCGTCGGCGCGTTCACGCGGGTCGCGGCCCTGCTCATGTTTTTCTACACGCTCGGAACGGCGCTGATAGGGCATCGCTTCTGGACGATAAAGGGCCCTTCTTTCGTCGACAACATGGACGGATTTTTCAAGAAATCTCAGCATCATGGGAGGCTTCCTGCTCTTGTACATGACGGCCGCCGGAAAATATTCGATCGACGCATGGCGCGGTATCGCCGCGTCATGACCTGAGTGTATGCTTGCCACGGAGCGCCACCACATCCCACGGGAGCCCGGTCATGACGCAGGTACAACTCGATCAGAAAACCTATGAGATGCCGCCGAAGGACGGAATCTCGGTCGCACATTTCATCACCGTCGCAGACGTCGAGCGATCGCTTCGGTTTTACGAAAAAGTCTTCGGCAGCCGCATCTTGAGCAGAGGCGACAGCAAGGGCGCGCCGGGCTACATTCAGATCGCGAACACGTGGCTCATCGTCAATGTCGGCGGCGGTCCGACGCCCGACAAGCCGACGGTCACGCTCAGCGTCCCCGCCGATCCGGATTTCGTCAGCAGCTTCCTGAACATCCGCGTCGCCGATATCCAGGCGTGCTACGAGCTCTGGCGCAGCCGCGGCGCAACGTTCATCACCGAGCCGAAGGACAAGTACGGCGAGACGCGCTGCTACATCCGCGATCCTGACGGCTACATCATAGAAGTCGGCCAGAGCAAGCCGGGCGTCGCTTACGGCTGAACGGTATCAACGCTCGTCATCACCGGGCGTGCGCACAGCGCGTCCAGGTGACCCATTTCCCTTGCTCGGCAGCAAATTGGGTCGCCCGGACCGGCTATCCGCCGGCCGGGCGATGACGCCCGCGCACGGGATTTCCTCACCCTATACACGTGACGCAGGAGGTTCGCGTCCCGCCCGCCCTGCTTGTCAGCCAAATTTCCCTGTGAAACATTTCGCGCGGCCGCTTGGGGGGATCGGAGTTATGGCGCGACGCAGCCTTTGCGGGCTCTTCAGTCTGGCCATCGCCATCTTCGCAGCCTGTCCGGCGAGCGCCGAAGTCGAGCGAGTGACCTACGCCATACAGCCCAATTGGGGCTACGTCTCGAACCCGGGCTTCGATCTCATCACGGGCACGGTGACCTACGGCATCAAGCCGGGCACGCCGTCGGCTAGAGGCATCACCGACATCGAACTAGCGCCGCGCAACGCGCGCGGCAACGTCGAATTCAGCGGCAATTTTGTCCTCCTGCGTCCCCGCAACGTCTGACAATGGCGGGGTCATCATCGAAATCCCCAACCGTGGCGGCCGCGCCTTTGGGGGCGCGTTCTTCGACGCCAGGGATTTCACGCTACCCGA
Organism: uncultured Alphaproteobacteria bacterium; assembly: GCA_963802815.1. Taxonomy (GTDB): domain Bacteria; phylum Pseudomonadota; class Alphaproteobacteria; order Micropepsales; family Micropepsaceae; genus Rhizomicrobium. The sequence goes on along the minus strand of CAWDKN010000005.1, from coordinate 21,736 downwards.
TCCCGGTAATGCGGATGTCACCTGGCCCGGTCTTCTCGCCCACGGCTATCAGATCGCGTGGGTGGGATGGCAGGGCGATCTCCCGTCGGACAAATGCATCTGTCCGTCCCGACCGGCAGCGGCCAATCCATGGTGCGTGCGCAGATCCGCAACAACTCGGACAAGACGGTGCAGGACTTCGTGCTGAGCGGCGGCGGATACTGCGCGGCCGGCACCGAAACGGCCGGCGCGAAGCTCCGCTTCATCACGCACTTCGACCAGACCGGCGGCTATCTTCCGCCGGGCAGCTTCGCATTCGCCCGCGCCTTCGCCAATGGCAGGCTGGAGCCCGACCGCTGCCATGTGTGGATCCCGCAAGGGACGAAGGCCGGAGAGATGTTCGAGCTCATCTATCGCGGCGAGCCCGCAAAGGTGATGGGCCTGGGCGAGGCCGCGATCCGCGACTTCGCCGACAACATGAAAGGCCGCGGCCCGCCGACCATCCTCAACGGCTTCAGCAATGTCGGCGTTCACCGCACGGTCCTGGCCTTCGGCTATTCGCAGACCGCGCGGCTGCTGCGCGACTTTCTCTATCGCGGCTTTAACGCCGACGCAGAGGGGCGGCGCGTCTTCGACGGCATGCTCATCGCCTCGGCCGGCGCCGGCCGCGGCAGCTTCGATCACCGCTACGCCATGCCGGGCAACGCCGGCAATTCGGTCATGACCGGCAACAAGCCGGTCGACATCTTTCCGTTCAGCGAAACCGCCGAATCCGATCTTGCCGGCGGCGCGACCGGGCAGGCGGGACTGCTCACCGCGCTCGATCCCGCGACGATTCCCAGGATCATGAACACCTTCAGCTCCAGCGAATACTGGGCGCGCGTCGGCTCGCTGCTCACCACCAGCCCGGATCTGAGCCGCAACCTGCCCCTCAACGACAACAGCAGGCTCTACTATTTTCCCGGCTCCGTGCACGAACCGAGCACGCTGAAGGATACGGCCGGGTCGACGATCGCCAACACGCCGTTCCGCCTGAACTACAGCGGCGACATGCAGCATTCGCTCAACGCGCTCATGGACGATCTCTTCCGCTGGGCGCATGACGATGTGGCGCCGCCGCCCTCGGCCTATCCGACGCTGAACGACGGCCTCGTCGCGGCGAAGACTCTGTTCCTGCGGGGCCTGGATGTGAAGGTGCCGCAGGCGCCGCCACCGGTCTGGCAACTGGATTTCGGTGCGGCCTACGCCATCAACGGCATCATCACCAACGAGCCGCCCGTGGTCGGCAACGCCTATCCGCTGCTCGTGCCGAGCGTAGACGCCTACGGCAACGAGCAAGGGGGCTGGAAAGGCCCGATCGCAAGTGTGCCGCTGGGGACCTACACCGCCTGGTATCCGCCGCCCGCCGCGTTGAAGAGCTTCGGCTATCTCTCCGGGCTGCAGGGCGGCTTCATTCCGTTCGAACGGACGCGCGTCGACCGCCTCAACAAGAACGACGGGCGCACCTCCATCGAAGAACTCTACGGCCCCACCGATCCCAAGGCGGAATTCCAACGGCGCGCCGAGGCCGCGATCGATAAGGCCGTGACCGACCGCATGCTGCTGCCGGAGGAAAAAGACCGCGAGCTCAAATTCCTGATGGCGTCCTGGAGCTGGATCGTCGAAGGCCACGCGCCGCCGCCCTCGCCGTAGCGAGCGGCGCGCGAACGCGCGAGACAAGAAAGTGTTCCCAGTCATCCACCGGATGCAGACCCCCCTACCCCTCCTTCACCGCCTCCAGCACAAAATTCAACGGCACGAACGGCACATTCTCCGGCCATCCCCAATAATCGCGATCGATCTTCACCAGCTGCCCGAGCGCCTGCCACGGCACGCGGTCGCCTTCGCTAAAGCCGCGGATCGTCAGGCCGGCGCGCATCGCGGCGTTCAGGATGCGCCCGAGCCCATGCAGGTATCCGGTCGTACGCTTCGCGCTCACCGTCGCGCCGGTGTACTCGCGGCCGCCTTCGTCGACATACGGCTCCGCCGAATTGTAAGGCCAGCGCACGGCCGGCGGCGCGCCTTGCGGCGCATCCTCGTCGAGCATCAGCATTGCGGGGTGGCCCTCGCAGAGGAACAGCCGCCCGCCCGTCTTCAGCGCGCGGCTCGCCACGCGCATCCACGCCTCGATGTCGCCGATCCAAAAGATCGCGCCCCACGAGGCGAACACGATGTCGAAGCCGTCGGCGAGTCCGTCCGGCGGATCCAGCACGTCGCAGCAGATGAACTCCGCCGCGATGCCCGCTTCCTTCGCCAACGCGCGCGCCTGTTCGAGCGCCGGCGGCGAGAAATCGAGCCCGGTAACGCGCGCGCCCATCCGCGCCAGCGACAGCGTGTCGAGACCGAAATGGCATTGCAGATGCAGCAGCCGCTTTCCCGCGACATCGCCGATGGCGTCGCGCACGGCGGGATCAAGCACGATCTCGCCGCGGCGGAAATCCTCCGTCCGGTAAGAGGGCGACGTCACGTGATGCGGCGTCACTTCGTTCCAGTGCGCGAGATTGTCGCGGTCGATGGCCATGGCGCGCGCGAGTGTGCGGGCGTTTGCGGAAGCGCACAAGCGGGGGCGCGTTTGTGCGCTTCCCGCAAGCGCCAATCTACGTGGCGAAGCGTCCCGACGGTGTCCAGCTTCGCGCCTTGTATAGACCCTGCTCGGCTGCGGCCCCGAAAAGGAGGGCCGGCGCTGCAGTCGCGTTGCGGGCGTTGAACATCGTGCTGAGGTGGACGCCGCCTCTCAATCCGCCGCTGCGCATGATTCCGGGCGCCCCGCATTCGAGATAAGCGTGCGCCTGCATCGCGTTGCCCTGCATGCCGATAATGACCGTGCCGAACCCGTCGATATCCAGGTCGAACTCGCCGAATTTCTTCGTCGCGATGGTGCAATGGGCGCCACGCGTCGAGATGCCGTCGGCGTCCACGACAAAAGCGATGTCGCGGACGACGGGACGGTCGGCCTCGCCGTTGCAGATGACAAATCCGGTGCTGAAGCGAGACGCGCTCGCCGATATCGTCTCGCAGGCGCAGATCACGAAATCCCGTCCGAAAGATCCGACCAGCCAGAACAGGTTGACGAGCTGAGCCGAAGGATCGTTGTGATCGCGCACCCCCCAGGAATGGTCGCGATAACCGAATCCTTTGATCGTCCAGTGTCTGTCGCCCAACCGCACCCGCCCCTCGACCAGCCCCGCGACTTCTGTGTGGCTGGATGCGAACTTCTCCCGGAAGCGATTGTGCAGGCCCGACAGGGCCCAGGTGTCGTAGAGCGGGTGGCTGTTCGTGACCGTGAGATCGAAGTCGCAGTCCCTGTCGTGCGCGGTCCAGCGGCTGCTCTCCTGAGCGAACTCGGCGCGCAGGAAATTGTCGATGGAAAAGCCGTTCTCGAAACGGTCATCCGCTTTGAGCACGACATCGGCGGCGGTACGATTGAAGCACTGGCCGCCGTTTTCCACGATGCCGAAGGTGCAGATGCCGACACCGCGGTTGGGATTCTGGCCGAGGCGAATGACGCCGCCGATGGACTGGTCGATATCCTGCCAGGTCAGCACGATGCTCTCCTGCCAGAGCGGCTCGGGGCCGGGCTTGTGCGGCCACTCGTCCTCGACGGGAAGCTCGATAATTTCCATTGGAGGATCCTTGTCCGCTAAAGGGGCAGCAATCGCGACAGCCGCTGCCTGGTGTTATTCCAGTACATCTCCTCGACGTCGCGCATGCCCGGGGGCAAGCGGCTGAATGCCATGACCTGGTAGACGCCGAGGCGCCATTCGCCCCACAGCCGGCAGAACTCCCAGTCGCGAACCGGGCCGCGGGCGTGCTCGTAAAGGGAGAGCAACTCCTGCTCCGACGGCACGCCCGGCACCGGCGCGAGCGTCAGCAGAAAATGCGCCATCCCGGCCATGCAGTAAGCGAGGTCGGCTTCGCCGAGGCCCAGATGACACAATTCCCAGTCGAGCAGTGCTGCGACGTTCGTGCCGCGATACATGACGTTGCTCAGGTTCGGATCGCCGTGAACCAATTCCGCGACGCGGTCCTGCGGCGCCGAGGCGAGGAGACGATCGTGCACGCGCAGCAGATCAGCGCGCACGAAGTCGTAGTAGGAGCGGCGTTCGCCGCCGAACCCGGGCGGCACGGCGTGCATCAGTTCCGCGAAGTCCCAATCGACAGCCCGGGCAATGTAATGGTCGCCCTTTCCCCGCGTCTGCAGGACGGACAGCGGCAGCGCGTCGGCATCGAGCTTGTGCAAGCGCGCGAAGCATCGGATCGCGTTCGCGATCATGGCGTGCCGGTCCGCCGCCGACGCCTGAGCAAGTGGCCCTTGCGCAAAGGGCTGGCCGCCCGGCGCAGGCGCATCGACGCGCCGCATGAAGAGGCCCGGCCTGCCCGCGATCTCGCCGGCACTGTCCAGCCACACTGCGCGGGGCGCGGGAAAACCGGTCGGCTCCAGCGCCCGCATGACCGCAAACTGCGCCGGCAGGTCGTACTGGAAGAAGAACGTCCCGCCGAGATCGTAACGAAATACCAGGGGCAGCACGACCACCCCCTTCGGCGTCGCGACGCTTGCGTCCAGGAGAACCGTGCCGCTCGACGCGCCGGACGATCGTGGCGTCTGGTCGAGCGTCACGCCGAGCAAGCGACCACCGATGTCCGTCTGCTTTGCCAGGAAGCCGGCGATCGCTCCGGAAAAATCGGCGGCCGCCGGCCGCGCGCGGCCCGTAACCTCGCGCATGGCGGCCATAGCGTCGTCGGCGGCGCGATCGCGCGCGGTCATGCGGCACCCCAATTGCGGCCGCGCGCGACGTCAGTTGACATAAAAGTCCAGGGTCACACCGTATTGTGCCGGCGGCGCAGCAAGGGCGAGCTTGTCGATCTCGCCGGCGACGAGACCGCCCGCAAAATATTTGTCATTGAAGATGTTGCTGCCCCATGCCGACAGCCGCCATTGGCCGTCCGGCGTCGTGTAGCCGAGATTGAAGTCGACCGTGGTGAAGGATTTCGCGTTGAACGCGCCGCCGGTGCCCACTTTGTCTTCGGCGTCGAAGTAGTAGCCGCTGTTGATGCCGGCCATGACGCTAAGATCCAGAACACCCTGCGTCACGAATGGAAAGCGGATGTCCGGTCCGGCCGTAAACGACCAGTTGGGCGCGCCTGCAAGACGCTTTCCGGCCGTGAACAGCGTTCCGTAGGACGCCGTCACGACATTGGTCTTGTAGTGCGAGCCGAGGATCAGGCCGTTGACGTTGAGCGAGGCCCAGTCGGTGAGCACCGCGGAGCCCTCGAAATCGACGCCATTTACGTCCGCGCCGGTTCCGTTGACGAGAAAGCTCGCGGCCAGCGGCGACGACGTCACCTGCAGGTGGATGTTGGTGTAGAGATAGTGGAACGCCGCGGCGTTGAGCCGGAACCTGTCGTCGATGTCCCACTTGGCGCCCGCCTCGTACGAGATGATCTTCTCGGGCTTCACACCCGGGCTGGCCTCGTTGGTGGCATTAAGCGTTCCAGCCTTGAACCCCGTCGACACGCCGCCATAGAGCAGCAGGCCCGGGAGCTGATAGTTGGCGCGTGCCGTGTAGGTCCAGGCCGCGCTCGCGATCTTGTTGTGGAACGATCCGAAGCTCGCATAGTCGGCGAGCGAGTAGGAATCACTCGTGTAGCGGCCGCCGCCGGTGAAGCTCAAGCCGTCGGCGAGCATGTCCAGCGGCACCGTGGCCTGCGCGAATGCCGCCAGCGACTGCACATTCCAGTGGTTGAGCTCGCTTCGGATGTTGAATCCGAACAGGTCTCCGGTCAGGTCGGTCATGCCGGCTTCCTGCAGGAAATTGGCGCCGACGATCCACTGGATCGGATTGTCCTTCGAGGAGAGCTGCAGATCCTCCTGGACGTTGTGCGCGGGAAAATTGCCGGAGAACCCGATGCTGCCGCCGGCGAACGGCGCCGGATAGGACGCCGGGTTCGCCCCGACGATTTCCGTGGCCGATTTGCTCGAGCTGGCGGTGTAGGAGGTGTTGGAGGTGAAATCGGCGAAGCCCAGATCGTAGGTGGTCTTGAGCACGCCGGTCGCGATTTGCAGGGCGTTGAAGTCGCCCTGCTTGCCGGTCGCGTGCACGGCGCCGGCCGCAAAGCCGTTCGCCTCGTTGTCGTACGTCGTCGAAAAACGGTTGGAGAATTGCAGGCCGGCCGCGAGCGCTTCCGCGCCGGTTCCGGGCACGCCGAACGCCTGCAGCAAGCCGGCGTAATAGGCCTGCGTTCCGTTCAACGGCACGGCTGGATTGCCAGGCAGCCCCAGCGAGGCGAGCGTCGCGTTGTCGACGAAGTCGTTGAGCCCGACGGGCTGGAGGCCCATCGCCGAGCGGTCGTTCTGGAAATAGTACGATCCGCGCAGCACGAAGCGCAGGCGTTCGTTCGGCTGGAACGTCAGTTCGCCGTCGGTCGCATAGTAGTCGCGGTTGTTCAGGTCCTGGTGCTGAACGCCGGTGCCGGGCGGGTCGAGATTCTCGACGAAGCCCGCGTGATAACGCTCCGAGGCGCCGAGCGAGAATGCGAACTCGTCGTCCAGTCCGCCCGACACGCGCCCGACGAAAGCGTGCTCGTCATAGTTGCCATAGGTGGCCGAAAGGTGGGCTTCGATCGGGTCGCCCGGCTCGGCGGTGTGCGTGGTGATGACGATGGCGCCGCCAGTGGCGTTGCGGCCATAGAGCGTGCCCTGCGGCCCCTTCAGGACCTGGATGCTGTCGACATCGTCCAGATCGAACATGCCGCTGGAAAGCCGCGTGACATAGACGCCGTCGACATAGGTCGCGACGCTGGCGTAATAGCCGGAACCCTGCGTCGTCGCGCCGACGCCGCGGATATACGGATTGACGTTGCTGGCGGCATTCTGCACGACCAGGGACGGCGTGATCTTCTGCAGCTCGGCGAGATCGCTGATGTGCGAGTCCTGGAGGTTCTTCCGCGACACGACCTGGATCGACAGCGGTGCCTTCTGCAGGTTCTCTTCCCTGCGCTCGGCCGTGACCGTGACGGTCTCGATCGTGCCGCCGGCCGCCTGTTGCTGTGCCGCCGCCGGTGTGGCGAGCGCGACCGCGACTACGGTCTGAACGACCAAATGCGAATTTCTCATCTCTTCCCCCCGTTTGCGCGGCGCCTGCGCCGCAATTCTTTTGGATGCCGGTTTGCGCTTACGCCGCGACGTGCTCCCGCGATGAAGCGGCAAGATAGCGGCCGGGCGTCGCGTTCGAACGCGCATCGCCCGCAAAGGTGATTTCGCCGTTGACGATGACCCAGCGATAGCCTCCGGCACGGGCCCGCCGGCGCCAATCGTCGTTTGGCATGTCGTGGACGACCTCGTAGACCGAACGATCGAAATAGAGCTCGTCCAGGTCGTAGACCACGATGTCGGCCGCCATCCCTTCGAGCAGCGCGCCGCGGTTCTTGAGGCCCAGGACGCGCGCAGGCTGATAGGCGAGGCAGTAATGCATCGTCTCGAGGTCGAGCAGACGGTTCTCGCGCGCAAGCCAGATGAGGAGATCTGTCGTCCAGCAGCCGCCGCTCCATATCTTGGTATGCGCGCCGCCATCGGACGCGCCGGCCAGCACGTGGCTATGGGTGATGAGCTCGGCGACCTTGGCGGGATCGGCGGCCGCGATCGGCGGGGTCTTCAGGACGAGCGCGAAATCGGACTGCAGCGCCAGGTCGAGATACGCATCGACAACGCTCGTGCCGGCGGCGCCGGCGATATCGGCGAGCGTCCGGCCGACGAGGAAGTTCGGAAGACGCATCGCCCATGTCGACCACGATATAGCGTTCGAGGCCACCGCCCGTGGCTTCGAACATGACGGGGTCGTATGTGGCGCTGAACCGCGCACGATAATCTTCGGATTGGAGAAGCGCGCGCTTGGCCTCGCGCGTAGGGGCGATCGTCAGTTCGCGATGCGCTGCCAGCGCATCCATGGCCGAGCCCGGCGAATTCCAGAAGTCGACCTCGTTCCAGCTGCGGTTCACGATGGCCGCCGCGTACATAAGGATGCCGCGCTCGTTGACACCGGAAAGCCAGTCCATGCTCTGCTTGTGCAAGCCGGGCGTGTAGTCGCTGGTCGAGAACACGTTGTGTAGGATGGGGCGCCCGGATGCTTCGCCGAGCCGGATGCTGATCTCGCTGTCACCCACCGGCCCGATCTGGGAAATCACCTGGATGATTCCATCGTCCCGGTCGCGGAAGACCCTGACGAGGGCGCAGAGGTCGTCGATGTGCATGACGTCGGTGGGCATCGGCGTGCCGTCCATGTCGACGTGGTTGTTCACGGTGCCCATGGCGGAAATGGAAAGTCCGCAGGCGCCGGCATCCATGGCCTCCGCAATGAGTGCTTGCATGTGTGCGATTTCGGAACTCATGGGACGCCGCGACTTTGCCGCGTCCATGCCCATGACGTAGATCATGAGCGGATTGAGCGGCAGGAACATCATCACGTTGACCGCTTTTGGCGTGCGCCACAGCGATTGCAGGAATTCCGGAAAGGTTTCCCAGTCCCAGGGCAAGGCGTTTCGCAGCTGTGCAGCCGGGATCTGCTCCGTGGTCTGCATCATCTGCATGGCGCGCTCGCGATCTGCGGGTTTGCACGGCGCAAATCCGAATCCGCAATTGCCCATCGCGACCGTCGTGATGCCGTTCTCCCCCGCGTTCGAACAGGCGGGATCCCAGAACAGCTGGCCGTCATAGTGCGTGTGCGTGTCGATGAACCCGGGGGCGACGACCAGGCCCTCGGCGTCGATCCGCCTTTCGGCATGGGCGCCCGCAAGCTTGCCGATGCGCGCGACCCGCCCGTGGCGGATACCCAGATCGGCCTTGAACCGGGAAATCCCGTGCCGTCGATGATCGTCCCATTGGCAAGGATCAGGTCGAAACGATCCATTGGCGGCTCTCCCCGGGCGCTAATCTGGCACGTGGCACATATATCGTGCCTTGTGCCAAATCTCGTCCGGACCGATCCACTTGTCAAGCGCGCCGCGCGCTCTCGCGGTCGCGGCGCAGATATGGCAGGTGTTGGGCAGCAGGCCCTTGATGGTTGATTTCGGTTCAGTGCGCGGAAAAATGAGCAAAAGGCGAGAGGGCGGGGACGATCCGGATTTGGAGCGACGCCTCGCCATCCTGGAAGCGGCCGCGCGCTGCGTCCGCCGCCTGGGCATTCGCAAGGTCTCCGTCGAAGACATCGCTGTGGAGGCCGGCATAAGCCGGCGGACGCTCTATCGGCTCTACCCGACAAGGCGCGCGGTCATGCGCGGCGTGATCTTTCACCGGCTGGAGAAGATCGCGCTTCAGATCCAGGAGATGATGCGCAAGTGCCAGAGCTTCGACGACTGCGTCGTCACCGGCTCGATCGAGACGATCAAGATTGCGAACAAGGACGATGTGTATCTGGCCATCTTCGAGGACGATCGCACATTGATCCTGAACGATCCCGAATATCGGGCCGAAAAACAGATCGAGCCGCTTTTCCTGAGCACCTGGGCTCCGGTCTTCGAGCGCGGCCGCAAGGAAGGAAAGATCCCTAAGCCGCTGACCGACCACCAGCTGGCTGATTGGCTCATGAGCATCCACCAGATGCTCGAGTGGCGCCAGGATATGAAGGACGAGGAGCAGCGCGCCTTGCTGCAAACCTTCGTGTTGCCGTCGCTTCAATATGCCGGCGTATTCCGCAAGGCGAAAATCTCACCGGCCTCGCGAAAAGCGGGCGCCTGAGCGCCGCGCCTCATCCGTTCAACCACCAGATCGCGACATTCAACGCGCCCGCGAATCCCACCCACACTGCAAGCGGCACGAGGCACCAGCCGGCGAGCCTGTCGACGCGGAAGAACAGGACGAGGGCGCCCAGCACCGCCAGCCATTGCGGCCCGATGTCGACCAGTCCCAGCACCGGGCTGTGCGCGGCGAAGAACATCCACGCCCACGCGGCGTTGAGCACGAGCTGAACGTAGAACCCGATGAGTGCGGCGCCGCGCGACGGCGAACCTAGCGGCGCCCGCCACACACGCCAGGCGGCGAACGCCATCAGCGCATAGAGCACGCCCCACACCGGCCCAAACAACCAGCTCGGCGGATTGAACGCGGGTTTGGCGAGGCCCGCATACCAGGGAAGGTTCGGGAAAGTGGCGAACTGGCCTGCCACCAGCGTGACGGCGACAGGCACGACGGCGAGCGCAAGCGCCGTAAAGCTGCGCACGGCCGGCGGCGTCGAATGCGTTGTCATCGTTGTATCCCGATTGTTCCAATCTTCTCGACGCGATTGCTTCTTGCTAGAAAAAAAATTCAACCCGGCCGCGAGCACCGCCGCTGCGGAGAGCACTCCAGCATCCCTGCCTGGATAGCGAAAGCCGTTTGGATTCCATCGCGGCGGAGCGAACGTCCTTGTACATCAGGCAGGCTCCGCCGCGAGGCCGGAGATCGTGACACTGCGAGGTCAATTGGGCGGGGTCGATGTTCGACCCATATTCAATTTTGCCCCTAATTGGCGCCGGCCAACTTTTTTTGCCCTGGCGGGGGGCGGACCCCGAAAAGCCGGTCCGGGGATTACCGCCATAAAACATCCGAAAGTTCGCATTTTGTTCTTGACAACGTTCATGGGTGCTGGCCGGTTTCCAGCCGCGAGCCTAACCAATCAGCACATGCAATTTCGCCCTGATTTCCGCTCTGACGTCGATGCTTTGCCCTTCTTTTGCGCTTTGCGCGCCCACCAATCGAAGCTCTTTACCAGATCCGAAAGCGCGACGTTGGGCTGTCGGCCTGAGAGCGTCACTTCGAATGGGTAACCCTTGATCTTGGTTGTCGTCGGACAACAGAGCAGCAATCCGGCCTTGGCGTTGTAACTCGCCGGACTTAGCACGATCGCGGGACGATGTTTCGCCTGCTCGTGACCGGCCTGCGGGTCGAAATGAATCCAGACGATGTCGCCTGCGTTGGGAACATAGGCCACTAGATTTCCGCGTTTCCGAAACCTTGCCGAAATCGACCTCGTCGTGACGATTTTCCTTGGTAATTCCGGCGACGAGTTTGTCGAGATCGAACACGGGCGCGCGCACGGGCTCGATGATGATGCGCCCCGCTCCTCGCGCACATCGACTGTCTGATCGAGCCGAACCTTCGCCGCGTCCATGATGGCCGCAGGAATTCTTATGGAGGGGCTATTGCCCATTTCTTGACAGTCACGCTCATCGGGAGGCTCTGATCGGCACTGAAGCACCCGCGCTACCCGCCAAACGCCCCCGCCATCGCACTCCACATCGGCGTGCGCGCAAGATCGTCATCCAGCGGCAGCCTCCGCGGCCGCCGTCCCGTGAGCTCTGCGCGCAACCCGTCCGTCCGTAGGAACCGGTCCGACAAGCCCCAGGTCAGCACTGCATCGACAGCGTCGTTCGCCAGCACCACGTCGAGGAACTGCCGGCTCGCATCGGCCACCGCGCGATCGCGCGTTTCGATGTCCGACGGGCCGCCGCTGTCGTCGACGTCGTGCTCGGTCACGAGGATTCGCAGGCCCATCGCTTTCACATGGTCGAGGAAATCGCGCAACTTCTTCTGATCCACCGGCGCCCCGAACGCGCTCAGATGCCCCTGCATCCCGAGCGCATCGATCGGCACGCCGCGCTTGAGCGCGCCTTCGAGGAAATCCAGCGTCGCGCGGCGGAAACGGTCGTTCTCGGGCGCGCCCGCCTCGAAGCCCCAATCGTTGTAGACGAGCAGCGCGTGCGGATCGGCGGCACGCGCCGCGCGATAGGCAATGTCGATGTAGCCGGGACCGAACGCGGTGAGCCAGGGCGACGGCCGCAAGCCGTCGGGGCGACCGCCGTCCGGCAACAGCGCCTCATTGACGACATCCCAGGAATGGATCCGGCCCTTGTAGTGCCCGGCTACGCCTGCGACGTAGCCCGTGAGCAGCGTCTCGTCACGCGCGGCCAGCGCGTCGGCGAGCCAGGGCGGATTGGACGTGTACCAGCACAGCGTATGCCCGCGCATCTTCATCCCATGCCGCGCGGCGAACTCTGCGAGCCTGTCCGCGGCTGAGAAATCGTAGCGCCCGCGCACGGGCTCCATCGCGTCGCGTTTCATCTCGTATTCGGCGACGAGGATGTCGGCCTCGCGCACGAAGGCGGCGGCGAAAGCGGGCTGCGCCAGTTCGTAATTCGCGGTCGCCGCGCCATAGAGTACCCCGCGCTTGCCGGCGCGGGCGGCAAGACCCGGACCCTCCGGCTCGGCAATGCTGGTGCGGAGATTTTGCGTCAGTGCCGCGCGCGCGGTGAGCGCGGCGAGGCCCGTCGCTCCGGCCATGGCAAGAAAGCTCCGCCTGCGCATCACACGCGCTTGAGCGTGACGGTGGCCGCCGAGGAGTCCGGCAGGCGCGCATCCGTCGCCGGCGCGGTTTTCGTCTGCATGCCCGCCTTCAGCCAGGCGATGGCGCCGTCGGCCACCGCGCGATAGAGCCGGTCGGAAAGGAATATCTGGAGGAAGATGATGCCCGCGAGCTGCGGCCGGTACGCGCCATGCAGCAGCGCGCGCACGTAAAGCGCGAGCGCGCGGCGTTTGTCCGCGATCGCGACATGCTTGGCATAGGCCCAGCCGAGGCAGCCGTAATAGGCGCGCGCCGGGATTTGCGAACGCAGGCCGTCGATCCAGCGCTCGAGCTCGGCGCCCTTGCGGCCGGCCGAGATGCGGTGGGGATCGTGACGATCGTTCCACACCGCGCCCGGCGCCTGCGCCATCACAAAACGGCAGCCGCCGATAAACAGCCTTATGGCGAAATCGGTGTCCTGCGCCGCCGGCAGTGCTGGGTGATAGCGGATCTTCTTCGCCCACGCCGCCGGGGCGACGGTCGTGATCGTCGGCACGAAGCCGCGCTCGCTCAGGAGATAGGTCGCCATGTGCTCGCCCGGTGCAATCGCGCGCGGCGGCTTGAGGATGGTGCGGCCCTCGCCGCGATCCACGACCATGCGGGCATAGCCGACCACATCTTCGCTGCCCGCAAGCAGGCTTCGCATCGTCATCAGGTGATGCGGCAGGAACACGTCGTCGGAATCGAGGAAGGCGATGAACTGTCCCCGCGCCAGGTCGATGCCGCGGTTGCGCGCCACGCCGCCGCCGCCCTGCGTCTCCTGGCGGACGTAACGGATGCGCGGATCGTCGATCGCATCAAGCGCGGCTTTGGGATCATCTTCCGACGCATCGTCGACGACGACGATCTCGAAATCCTGGTCGCTCTGCGCCAGCACCGAACGCACGGCGCCGGCGATCACACGGGCACGGTTGTAGACAGGGATCACGACGGAGAAGAACGGCGTCATGGGGTGACCGTCCTGAACGAAAGATTGGCAGCACAAAGACACAAAGGACACAAAGATGAATAGCGGCTTGCCAACCGCGAGCCATTCCTTTTACTTCGCGCTCTTTGTGTCTTTGTGGTCCAACCTTGTTTCATGACGCCGGCACCCCGGCAGGATCCTCACGCAATGCCCGCCTGGCATCGCGGTCGGACGCACCCAGCATCGCCAGCATCAGCAGGAACGCGACCCAGGTGGTGCCGTCGCCTTCGAGAAAGTCGGACTCCATCACATTGTGCAGCACGAGGAAGGCGTAGATCGCGAACAGGAGCGATTTGAGCGGCAGGCGCGCGGGATCGATCTTCCAGAACGAAGCCAGCGGTGCGGCAATCAACGCGAGCAATGCCAGCGCCGCGCCAATGCCGCCAACCGTCACGAACAGTTGCAGATAGCCGTTATGGCCGTGGCTGACCGCGTTCACCCAGTCGCCGCTGCCAACATAGTTGCGAAGGGGCGAGAGCCCGCCCGTATCGGAGAATGTGCCGAAGCCCGAGCCCAGGAGAGGATGGTCGCGGACATAGGCGAGCTCGGCCTGCCAGATCGCGGCGCGGCCGGTAAACTCGTTGGGATCGGTGAGCAGGCGGGCAATCGCGCTCGCATCGAGCACGAGGAAGACGGTGAGCGCGCCGAGGACGACCGCACCCGCTATGCAGACGATGGTCCTGTCGATGCCGCGCCGCCAGCCGAAACGGTAGAGCGCACCGGCCGCCAGCGCGAACGGCAGAAGCCCAAGCGAGGATTTCGAGCGCGTCATCACAAGGAAGCCGAAGGCGAAAAGAATCACCGCGATGTCGAGAACCCTGCGGGTCTGGAACGCAGACCATGTGAACAGCAGGATGGTGACCACCGCGACCGCGCCCGCGATGTTCTTGTGGCCGTAGAGCCCGCGCCAGTCGCCGACCAGTCCCGGATCGGCCTCGCCCGGATTGTGGACCGCGGTATGGATCAGCGGGATCGAAAGCCAGTTGACCGCGAGCACGCCGGCGAGGATCCAGCGCCACAGCACCAGGCTCCGCTCGGCGCCGATCGCATCGACGCCGAGCATGATGGAGAGCACGAGCACTGCCTCGAGCCCGGCGCGGCGGAAGGCGACCGCGGGCTCTGCTGCCCACAGCGCGCTTGCCGCGCACCAGGCGAGAAGCAGCAGGAGCAGGATCGGAATCGCGGACACTGCGGCGAGGCCGCGCTTCTGCAACGCGCTCGCGAGAAGAATGGCGAAGACGGCGAGATAGCAGAGCTGGCGCAGCGCATCGCCGGCGCCGCCCATCGCCGCGCCGCCGAACTCCGCTGCGGCGGGCGGCGGCGAGAATGGAGTGAGACCGACGAAGGAAAGCAGCAGCAATCCTATGAACGCCGCTTCGGTCGCCCATGGCGCCAGGCGCAAGGGGATCGCACGGAAGCCGAGCACGGAGTCGTCACTCGCCATGGGTCACGGAGTAAGGAGTCGCGTGAAGGCCGAACATCGCCGCAGCCTTTCCCGCGGCCCGGAACAACAGCGCGAGCGCGTCCACGCGGCGGTTCGGATAGAGAGCGAGAAGGACGAACAGCAGCGGCGACAACACGAAGGCGCCGACGATCTTGGCCCATTCGCGCAGGAGTGCCGGGAGGCCCGGCCAATGCTTCAGCACCACGCGCATGTCGGTGTTGCCGACGGCATAGGCGCGCGCCAGCGCCCAGCGCACGCCGAGGCGCACGTCGGGGACGTCGCCATGGGCGATGGCCTCGTCGGCCCAGGCGAAGCGGAAACCCTCGCGCGCCAGGCGCACGAAGAAATCGCGATCCTCGCCGCCGGAGAGCGCGAAGTCCGGATCGAAACAGGGCCGCTTGAGCTTGGCGAGGCACGCGCGACTGATGAGGAGATTGCCGGCACCCTGCAGCATGTCGGTTGGCCCGCTGGCGCGGCGGATGTCGCGGACGCCTTCGCGATGCGCGGTCCATGCGACTTTGCCTGCGCGCGCAAACAGGACAGAGCCCTGAAGCGCGTCGGCACCGGTTTGTTTCTGCACGCGCAGGAACTGGTCGAGCCAGTCGGGCGACGGCCACTCGTCGTCGTCGATCATGGCGATGAAGGGTGCGCTGTAGCGATCGAGCGCGCGCTCGACCAGGGCATTGCGCACCTGGGCGATGCCGCGCTCCGGCACGACGATCGTATCCAGCGGAAAGCGGTAGCTCACGCGCAGGCGCCGGCAGAGATCGAAGCCCTCGTGCCCGTCTGCGTCATTGTCGGCGACGAGCACACAGACGGAGAGCTTGGTGTCGAGCTTTGCGATCGCATCGAGCAGCCGGGCAAGGCTCTTGGGCCGCCGGAAGGTCGGGATCGCGACGAGGATGTCAGGCATGCTTCCAGCGCCGCGTGAGCGCGAAGATGTTCGCCGTCATCACCATGTCGCCCAGCAGGATGCCGCCCAGCGAGGCGACGGGCCCGGCGAGAAGAAGAAGCAAGGGCGTGGCGATGAGCGAAACCACGCTCGAACGGGCGCTCGCGGTCGCCAGCGGCCCGAACGCGCGCGCCGCCTGCAGAAACACGGCTTCAGGCGTGCGCAGCGCGCGCACCGCGGAAATCGCGATCCAGAAGATCACCACCTCGACGACTTTCGCGAAGTCGTAGCCGGGCTTGATCAGAAGATGGGGGAACCAGGTCAAGATGGCCGCCGCAAGCACGATGGTTGCCAGCAAAACTGCACCGGCCGCCGTTCGGAATTCGTTAACGCACCGCAGCGCGCCGGCGATGTCTCCTTGCGCGATCTTGCGCGCCATCACCGGGCGTTCCATGTCCGGAAGGGCCGACAAAACCAGGGACAGCGGCCGCATCATCAGGGCACCGACGGCCAGGAGGGCGAACACCTTTGGCCCACATATAAAGGTGACGAAATAGGCATGGGCGTTGCCGGTCATCTCACTCAGCACCACGCCCGCCAGCGACCAGCGCGCCAGCTCCCGCCAGACGGGCCAATAGGCCCTGAGCGTGCCGGCCGCCCCGGGCCGGAACTGGCGCATCAGGTAGGAGCGCCCGAAGACGGCGAGGCTGACCAGCGCCGCCGTCAGCAGTGCCACCGAAGCGGTCAACATCGTCAGCTTGTGAAGGAGCAGCAAGGCGGTGAGGCTCGCCAGCAGCAAGCCGCTATAAACCGCATCCGAGGCGATCGCCGGCATCTGGCGGTGCTGTGCATAAGAGAGCGAGCGCGCGAACCAGCGCAACGTCATCGTCCCGCCATAGAGGCCGAGCAATGCGGCCGCAAGCGGCGCCGCGCGGCTCGCCAGCAGCAGCAGGAACACGCCCGCGATGGCAGCGCCCGAGAACAGCAGGTTGGATTTGAGATACGTCCCCATCTCCGCCGCGTCGACGGCCGATGGCTTGTTGAGTGCCACCGCGACAGGCGCACCCAAGAGCGCGCTCGACATGCTCATGCACAAGGGCACGACGACGAGCACGAAAGAGAACAGACCGAAATCCGCGGGCGACGAGATTCGCAGGAACATCAGCGACGCAACGAAATGCGCGGCGGCAATAGACGCCGGCCCAAACGCCGACATCCCGTACCGCCAAGCAACATCGCGCGCACGCGAGGGCGCGGGGGCTGCTTTGGTTTCGGTCACCGCATTCATTTCAATTCCAGACCAAATTCGCTGTCATCCCCGCCGAGCGAAGGAAACGAAGGGGACCCGGAGCCGACGCAACTCGCCGGTTCCAAAACTGGTGCGCAATTGCGATCACCGACGACATACAGCCGCGTTGCTTCGTCTCCTGGGTCACCTTCCCCTCGCAGCCTGACGGCTGCTCGGCCGGGGATGACAGCGAGGTTTGTGAGGTGCGCAACCACAATTCCATTCTCACCCTTTTCGGGTACCAAGTGCTCACCGCGCCAGCCGCGTCTGCCGTCCCAGCCGCGGCGCGGTCTGCGGCTCGCGCTGAGGCGCCGGCGCGCCCTGACCGGCTTCGGCCGTGCGCGCGATCAGCATGAAGGCCGCGATCGGGTTGGTGATCGCGTAGCGGCGGAACAGGCGCCTGGGATCGCGCAGCAACCGGTGCAGCCACTCGAAGCCGCAGGCCTGCATCCACGCCGGCGCGCGGACATAGTCGCCGCAGACGAAGTTCATGCAGCCCCCGCATGTCACGATCCATCCCGCATGCAGGCGGTGCTTGTTGCGGGCTGCGAATTCGTATTCCAGCGGAACGCCGAGGCCTGCCCAGATCACGTCGGCTCCGGAGCGGTTGATCTCCTCGCAGATCTCCTCTTCTTCGTCGGCGGAGAAATAGCCGTGGCGGCGGCCGGCGATCTTGAGATCGGGATAGAGCTCGAGCAGCGTTTCCGCGGCGCGGCGGTTCACTTCCTCGGTGGCGCCGAAGAGATAGAAGCTCAATCCGTTCTCGACCGCGGCCCGCGCGGCGTCGTGGATGAAGTCCGTCGTGGCACTGCGCTCGGCGATGGGCGTCGCGGTGAACAGGCGCGAGGCGAAGATGATCGCCTGGCCGTCGGCATGGACGATGTCGGCCTCGTCGAACATGCGGCGGAATTTTGCGTCGGTCGCGGCCATGGCGATGGCGTGGCCGTTGGCGGCGAACACGGTCTTGGGTGACGCGCCCAGATCGAGGCGCGCGGCGAAGCTGTCCCTGACCATCAGCGCCGCGAGCTGCGCGCGGCCGAGACACACGGCCTTGAGGCCGCCGACGACGACCTCGCGATAGGGATCGTTCGCGGGACGCGCGGCCGGCGTCTCCGGCGCTCGCGTGGCGGCCCGCGCCCTGGAGAGAGAGGCGCGCATCAATAGGCGTTCCGCGAGAGGAGGATTTCGCGCGGCGTGCGCAGGAGGATCTTCAGGTCGAGCGCGAGGCTGGCGTGTTGCGCGTACCAGGCGTCGTATTCGGCGCGGACGCGCATGGCTTCGACCGTCGCCGTCTCGCCGCGCGCGCCGTTGACCTGAGCCCAGCCGGTCAGTCCCGGCTTCACCGCCTGACGGCGGACATAGCTCGCGATCAGCGGCGTGTAATATTCGTCATGGGCGCGCGCATGCGGGCGCGGGCCGACGAGCGACATCTCGCCCTTCACGATGTTCAAAAGTTGCGGGAGCTCGTCGAGGCTGGAGGCGCGCAGGAAGCGGCCCATGCGAGTGACGCGCGGATCGTTCTTCGTCGCCTGCGCGACCGCGCTGCCGTTCTCGAGCACGCCCATCGAGCGGAACTTGAAGATGGCGAAGGCCTGGCCCCGAAAGCCGATGCGCGTCTGGCGGAAGAAGACCGGGCCCTGGGAGTTCGAGCTTGATGAGGAGGGCCAGCACCGCGAAGAGCGGCGCAATGAAGAGCAGCGCGGGGATCGCGACCGCGAGATCGAGCGCACGCTTGAGCGTCGGGTAAACGGCAGAAGCCCTGCTCTCGCGCAATGGCGCGATATCGGCAGAATCGACAGGGACTTCAAGGACGCTCACGCCGGGGCCTCGTGATCTCGTGTTGAGACCAGGGGCTGCATCGCTCGCGCCAGAATTGGCGCCGGATTGCGTGTCAGTTCAGGACAAGACCGTCCCGCAACGGTGCACTATTGAGACTGAGGGAGTTAGACTGTGTCCGCGCGTTCCGGAAACGAAACGGCCGACGGTTAACCGCCGAGCGCGCGTTGCCATTTGCGCACGCGCCGGTTCCCCGCGCGTAGCAGCGGCACCACCGAGGAAAGCCGCCTCTCGCTCGATCCGATCGTGTAGCGGGGCAGCAGGAGCGGATTCATGTCGCTCTCGATGGAGCCGCTCAGCGTGGTGAAGGCGTATTCGTAGCCGGCGGTGCGCACGGCCTGCACCGCGGCCGGGGACACATCGTTCACGTTTCCGAACGGATAGGCGAAGAAGCGGCACAACCCGACATTGGCCTCGATCAGCCTGCGCGGCATCTCGGCTTGCTCGCGCAGATAGGTCCGGCTTTGGCGCTTGTGCATGGCCCAATGGACATGGGCGTGGGCGCCGATCTCGACATTGCGCGACTTCAGCGCTTTGACGTCGTCCCAGCTCAGGAACGATTCCGAGCGGAAGCGGTCGATGAGGCTGCCGGCATCGTGGGCCACCACATCGAGCATGGCGCCGAGCGCCGCGTGCGCCTGGTCGGCCGGGAGAGCCTTCAGCCGGTCGAGCGTGTCGCCGGTCACCGCCTGGCGCTGGCGGCGCAGCCTGATGGGCTTGCCGAAATGCGGAATTGCATAGCGGCCGTTGGGCGCGAAGGCGAGGAAGAGCCGCGCCAGGAACATCGGGTTGCGCTCGCGCGTCTCTATGTGGCGCGTGCTCACGAACAGCGCCCAGGGCGCCGTCAGCGATTGCAGGATGTCGGCGGCGACGGTCAGCGTGTTGGCGTAGCCGTCGTCCGACATCAGAAACACCGCGCGCGCATAATCCTTGGGCTCGCGCAGCGCATGGCCGATCGCGCCCAGCGGGAGGAGCTCGTAATCGGCCTTCAGCGACTTGACGATCTCGTAGAACAGGTCGGCTTCGTGGTGGTTGGTCTGCACACGTGCGTCGTCGGTCTTGCGCTCCACGCCATGAAACAGAAGCGCGGAGGGCCGCACGAACGGACGCGTCAGCGCAAGCGGAATCCGCCGGCCGAGCTTTCGAGCGATTTCCCCCAAACGTGACATGCGTCAAAACTGCCGCAAAGCTGTTAAGCGCGTCCTAATATGGGACCTGTGTAGCGCGAAAAGGCGAGCGCGGCTATGCGTTCGGAGCCATGGCGCCTCGGTACTCCGATTCTTAGGATGCCA
Organism: uncultured Alphaproteobacteria bacterium; assembly: GCA_963802815.1. Lineage (GTDB taxonomy): Bacteria > Pseudomonadota > Alphaproteobacteria > Micropepsales > Micropepsaceae > Rhizomicrobium. The sequence continues at coordinate 1,628 of CAWDKN010000005.1, read as the reverse complement.
GCCGTCGAGTTCCCGCACCGATTCCTCATGACCGACAGCACCACGGCCACCCGCCCGAGCGCGACCGAATCCACGGTCTTCGCAGTCCTTTTCGCCGTCAGCGGCGTGCATCTTTTGAACGATCTGATGCAGGCGCTCTTGCCGGCCATCTTTCCGATTTTGAAGACGGCATATCGTCTGAGCTTCGCGCAGGTAGGACTTATTACGCTGACGTTTCAGCTTACGGCGTCACTTCTGCAACCGGCGGTCGGGCTATATTCGGATCGAAGGCCGATGCCGTTCTCGCTGCCGGTCGGCATGGTGTCCACGCTGGCCGGGCTCGTCGTGCTGTCGCTGGCGCGGAGCTATGTGGTGATCCTGGTGTCGGCGGCGCTGATCGGCGTCGGCTCTTCGGTGTTTCATCCGGAAGCGTCGCGCGTCGCGCGCCTGGCGTCGGGCGGCCGTTACGGCCTGGCGCAATCGATGTTCCAGGTCGGCGGCAATATCGGCTCCGCGCTCGGGCCGCTGACGGCGGCGTTCATCGTGCTGGAGCTCGGCCAGAGCAGCATCGCCTGGTATTCGCTCGTGGCGCTGCTGGCGATCTTCGTCCTGTGGAATGTCGGCGTCTGGTACAAAACCCACGGTCTCCTCCGCATCAAGGCCGCGCACGCCGCGCTCATGCGCATCGACCTGACGCGCAGCCGCGTCGCGATATCGATCGCGATCCTGCTGTCGCTGATCTTCTCGAAATATTTCTATCTCGCCGGACTCACGAGCTACTACACGTTTTTCCTCATTCATCGCTTTCACGTGTCGGTGCAGTCGGCGCAGCTTCATCTGTTCGCATTTCTCATTTCCGTCGCGTTCGGCACCATGATCGGCGGGCCGATGGGCGACAGGGTCGGGCGAAAGATCGTGATCTGGTTCTCGATTCTGGGCGCGCTGCCGTTCACACTGATGCTGCCTTACGCCGATCTGTTCTGGACGGGCGTGCTGAGCTTCGCCGTCGGACTCATTCTTTCCTCGGCCTTCTCGGCGATCATCGTCTATGCGCAGGAGCTGCTGCCGGGGAAGGTCGGCATGGTCTCGGGCCTGTTCTTCGGCTTCGCGTTCGGAATGGGCGGTTTGGGCGCGGCGGTGCTCGGCGCGCTGGCCGACCGCACCAGCATCGAATTCGTCTATCGCGTCTGCTCCTTCCTTCCGGCCATGGGGCTGTTGACGGCGTTCCTGCCGAACCTGAAGGAGACGCGGATGTGGCCCGAGCAGGAATCCGTCCTGGAATCAGAGGCTTAAGACCTCCGCTTGACGGCCTCTCGGGCCGTTCCCATACTGGAACATAACGAGAACAATCCGATGCCCGAAGCCAGCCATGCCGTCGCCCGTCTGCGTCACGCACTTCTCTCTTTCGAGGAGACACGGGGGCATGGGCGCGCGGCACTCGGGCATCGCGAGGCGGACGCCTGCCTGCGAGGCGGTCTCTCGCGCGGCGCGTTGCATGAGGTCTTTGCCGAAGACGGGCACGGCATGGCGGCGATCGGCTTCTCGCTCGCGCTGGCGGCATGCACGGGCGCGCGCAAGCCGCTGCTTTGGATCCGGCAGGATTTTGCGGCGCTCGAATATGGCGAGGTTTCGGGAAGCGGCTGCCTCGA
>CAWDKN010000004.1:0-6659 GCA_963802815.1 uncultured Alphaproteobacteria bacterium | reverse complement strand
CCTCGTCGCCAACGTGGTGGCGCACATCCGCGATCGTCACCCGGTCACGGCCATGGCAGTAGAGCGCCAGCCTTCCAATCCTGCCACGTGTGACGCCGCGATCGGCGCCGAGTCGCGAAGACCGCCTCGGCCACCGCATCCGGCGCGATGGCGAAGCTCTCCTCTTCAGAGCATCGCGCACCACGTCGGAAAGATCGCGCGCCGAATCGGCGTAGCAGGCGATGGCGGCGGCGCTGTCGTCCTCCTCGAAGACGCGGCGCAGGCCGGTCCCTATCGGCGAGGTCGCCTCCTTCCACAACGACCAATGCGTCACCGGCATGATCGGCGAGGAAGGATTCGAAGAGTTCGCAAGGCCGTCACCGGCGCGCGCACGCATCACGCGGCGGCCGCCGACATCGAGATCGCGGCGGCCTGTCGAACAGCGCGCGCCGTCGCCCGACAAGTCCTGATCGTCGAAATCGGCGAGCACGGCAAAGATCGTTCAGATCGGCAACGACGGTCTCAGGAGGCGTTCTGCGCGCGGCGCACGATCCCCTGATCCGGCCGAAAATGAGGGCCGCGGCCAAATTGCGCGGCGGATTGGCGACGAAGCGATCGGCCTCCGACGTCTTGACGATCATCCGACCGCCATGCCGCGCTTGGTTGAAATAGATCCCGAGATCCGATGCGGATGCGGGCGGCGATGTCCTGGGCGACCCGCTTGTCCGCATCCCTGCTGGGCAGCGAGCGTCGCGTAGGGCGAAGCGACGACGTCGTAGGCGGAAAGGCCGGTCTCGACACCCTTCTTCACCACCGTGCCGTCGCGGCATCGGTCAACTCGGTAGTCCACGGTGAGCGTGTCGTTGTAGCGCGTGATCGAGGCTTTGTCCTTCGAGCGCGATGCCCTGTGTCGTCACGGCCAACGACAGATGCAGATGATAGGCCGCCGCGTCCTCGTTTGCGTCAGGTTCTGGATCATCGAATTGCGCAGCTCGTAGCCGGTATTCTCGACGCTGAAGTCGGAAACCGGCTCGACATAGATCGACGAGAAGGTGCGGCCCATCGCGCGATCGCGGAGTCGCTGCCGTAAAACGGATGGAATCCGCAGCCGCCGGCAAGCGCGGCGAGGGTCAGGGCGGCGAGGATGTGGGGCGTCTTCATACGACGATGTTCACGATGCGCTCGGGCACGACGATCACGCGCTTGGGCGCCTTGCCGTCGAGGGCGCGCGTCACCCCGTCGAGCGCAAGCGCCGCCTCCGCACTGCATCGTCGTTGGCGCCGCGCAGGACCTCGATTTCGCCGCGGCGCTTGCCGTTGACCTGCACCGCGATGACGACCGTGTCGGAGCGCGTGAGCTCGGGGTCGAATCCCGGCCATGGCGTCTCGACCACCATTTGCGCATGTCCAAGCGCCTGCCAGCAGGTCTCGGCCAGGTGCGGCATCATCGGACTGGAGAGCAGGACCAGCGCCTCCAGCGCCTCGCGCCGCACCGCGCCGTCGACGGACGCATCGGTGCCGCTGATGACGTTGGCGAGCGTGTAGATCTGTGCCACCGCACGGTTGAAGCGCAAGGCCGCGAGATCGTCCGTCACCGCGGCGATGGCGCGATGGGTGGCGCGGCGCAGTTCGAGGGCTCGCACCTTCCGTCTTGCCGATCTTCGTTCCCGGCGGCGGCAGGTTTGTCGTCTCGGTGACGAGGCGGTGAATACGCTGGAGGAAGCGCCAGCAGCCCTCGGCGCCCTGGTCGGTCCATTCGATGTCGCGCTCGGGCGGCGTGTCGGAGAGCATGAACCAGCGGATCGTGTCGGCGCCGAACTGGTCGATGATGACGGAAGGGGTCACCACGTTCCTCTTCGACTTCGACATCTTCTCGGACGGCCCAACCGTGACGGGCTTGTTCGTGCCCTTCACGAAGAAACCGCCGTCGCGCTTCTCGATCTCGGCAGGTTCCAGCCACTCGCCGCTCTGATCCTTGTAGGTCTCGTGGCAGACCATGCCTTGCGTGAAGAGGCCGGCGAAGGGTTCGTCGACATCCACCATTCCCAGCGTTTTCATCGCGCGCGTGAAGAACCGCGCATAGAGCAGGTGCAGAATCGCGTGCTCGATGCCGCCGATATACTGATCGACCGGCATCCAGTAATTCACCGCCGGCGTCACCGGCGCCGGCGCCGCCGGATCGGTGAAGCGCATGAAATACCAGGACGAGTCGACAAAGGTGTCGAGCGTGTCGGTGTCGCGCTCCGCCTCGCCGCCGCAGGACGGGCAGCTGGTGTACTTCCACGTCGGATGGGCGGCGAGCGGACTGCCATGCACCTGGAAAGACAGATCGTCCGGCAGCGCGACCGGCAGATCGGATTCCGGCGCCGGCACGACGCCGCATTTTCCGCAATGGATCATTGGGATCGGGCAACCCCAGGCGCGCTGGCGCGAGGCCAGCCAATCGCGCAGACGGTAATTCACCGTGCGCGTGCCGCGGCCTTCCACCTCGATGCGCCGGGCCACCTCGGCCTTCGCCTCGTCGACCGAAAGTCCGTCCAGAAAGCGCGAATTGGCGAGACGGCCGGGACCGGTATAGGCCTCGTCGCCGACGATGAAGGCTTTCGGATCGATGCCTTCGGGCACGACAACCGGCAGCACCGGCAATTTATACTTGCGCGCGAAATCGAGGTCGCGTTGGTCATGCGCGGGACAACCGAAGATCGCGCCTGTGCCGTAGCCCATCAGCACGAAATTCGCGACCACCACCGGCAGCTTCCAACTCGCATCGAAGGGATGCGCAGCGGTGAGACCCGTGTCGTAACCGAGCTTCTCGGCTTTCTCGATCGCCTCCTCGGCCGTGCCCGTGTGGTGGCATTCGGCAATGAAGGCCTCGAGCTTCGGGTCGGAGGCGGCGAGGCGTTCGGCCAGCGGATGATCGGGCGAGAGCGCGACGAAGCTGGCGCCGAACAGCGTGTCGGGCCGCGTCGAGAACACGTCCAGCTTTTCACCGTTCGACAGGTCGAAATGGAATCGCAGACCTTCGGAGCGCCCGATCCAGTTCTTCTGCATCAGCCGGACCTTCTCCGGCCAGCGCGTAAGCGTGTCGAGGCCGGCGAGAAGCTCGTCGGCATAGGCCGTGATCCGGAAGAACCATTGCGAGAGCTTCTTGCGCTCGACTAAGGCGCCCGAGCGCCAGCCGCGGCCCTCGATCACCTGCTCGTTGGCAAGCACGGTCTGGTCAACGGGATCCCAGTTCACATCGGCCTCGGCGCGATAGACGAGGCCGCCCCTGTAGAAATCCAGAAACAGCTTTTGCTGATGGCGGTAATAGGCCGGATCGCAGGTCGCGAATTCGCGCGTCCAGTCGATGGCGAGACCCATCAGCTTTAGCTGATCCGACATGAAGGCGATGTTCTGATAGGTCCATGCGCGCGGATCGATGCCCCTGTCGCGGGCCGCGTTCTCGGCCGGCAGGCCGAAGGCGTCCCAGCCCATCGGGTGCAGCACGTTGAAGCCCTGGGCGCGGCGGAACCGCGCGATCACGTCACCCATCGTGTAGTTGCGGGCGTGGCCCATGTGGATGTTGCCCGACGGATAGGGAAACATCTCGAGCACGTAGCATTTCGGCTTGGCGGAATCGTTGGGCGTGACGAAGGCGCCGCGCGCATTCCACGCGGCCTGCCACTTCGCTTCCGACTCCTTGGCGTTATAGCGCGCCATATTGGCCTCGACCTTTCATCCGGGCACCGCAAGCCCGAACGAAATACGGCTTACAGCACGAGAGGGTTACCCAGCGGGCTTCTGCGTCGCAAGTCGCAACTCGCGGGCGCGCGTCAGGATTGCGTCTTCGAGCTTCGTGGACGTGTCGGTGTTCACCTGGGCGTCGGTCCAGCCGTCCGCGGAATGGGTCTGCCGGAACACGGCGATCTTAAGCCCGTCGGCGCGCAGGTTGCGGTCGAGGATGTAGACGGTGACCTTCAGGCGCTCATTGGGGTCCTCGGGCGCCGAATACCAGTCTGTGATGATGACGCCGCCGAACGGATCGGCCGACTGGAGCGGCATGAAGGACAGCGTGTCGAGCGAGGCGTGCCAGAGGTACTGGTTGACGCCGAGCGTCATGCGGCCGCTGGTGCTCGTGATGGTCGAGCCCGAGTCGATCTCTTTCGGGGCGTCAGAGCCGCAGGCGGCCAGCACCAGGGCACAGAAGATAACGGAAAGAATTCGCATCGGGTGGTCAGTCCTGTCGTTTGGGGCGCGAGGCGCAGGGCCGTTTCGCGCTCCCCCCGACCCGGCTGTGCTTGGGCTTATACTTGGGAGACACGCGCTTCGCAACGCCACCAGGGGCCGCGTGTTGGCCGCCAATTGGCTTGTGTTATAAGGGGTTAAGAACAACCCAGCGCGCCAGGCCCCGGATGAAAAGGATAGTCCCACCCGCCCTTCTCGGCGGCGCCACGCTGTTGCTGTCTGGCTTCGCGCCCGCCCATGCAAGCCTGACCGACTGGAGCGTGACACCCCTCGTGACCGATGTGGGCGAGGCCGAGTTCAGCCTTGGCGGCGATGCCAATGGGGCCGTCTTCGCCAGCGATCAGCCGGCGTTCCCGGGCCTGCGCACGGATGGAGAGGCCGGTGCGCTCCGGTTCTTCCCCAAGCTCGAGCGCAGCTATGATAGCGGGCTCACCATCGGGCTGCACGCCTCGATCCTCGCCGCTCACGAATTCGCTGTCGACCGACCGTTATGGCGGCCAGGTGTTCGAGAAGACCTTCGGCACGCTGCAGACGGGCCTGGGCACCGTCGAGCTCGGCGATACGGACGGCGCCGCCTACCGCCTGGCCGTCGCCGGACCCAAGGTGGACGAAAAGGTCTCGCTGGACGATCCGGAGATGACGTTTTTCCGCGACCCGGTCACGGGCCGCGCGTTCGACCGTATTTTCACCGTGGCGACGGAAGTCGGCGGCTCGCTGAACGACGCCAAGCTCTCCTATTACTCGCCGCGGCTCTTCGGCGTGCAGCTCGGGGGCTCCTTCACGCCGTCGGAGGGGCGCGACGTGGTGCCCTTCGCCTCAGGCGGACCCCATGTGCCCGACCGGCAAAGAAACATCTGGGAGCTGGCGGCAAACTATTCGGACTATTTCGGCGCACTGTCGCTCGGCGCCTATGCCGGGCTTTCGATGGGCCACGACGCGGCCAAGACCGTCGGCCACGAGGGCCTTACCGACTGGGCGCTCGGAACGGAAGCCGATTACGACGTCAATGACGACATCAAGCTCGCGCTCGGCGGCGCGTACCGGCAATCCAACGCCTATGCGTTCGGCGTCAATTCCGTGCTCGCAGGCGGCACGACGCGCGCGCTGCATGCGAGCGCGACGGTGACTTACGATTCCTGGATCGCCGGCGCGGAACTGACCAATGGCAATGCCGACGGTTCGCTGGGCGCGCCGGCAATGGGCGTGCACGGGTATGGCGCGTCCGTCGCCTACGTGATCAACACCAACCTGCAGCTGACTGCCGGCTGGCAGCAGCTTCGCTACGCCCGCACCACGGGCGCGTTCTACGACGGCCTGCCCGTCATCAAGATGAACGCGGAATATCTGCACCTCGATTTCCACGTTTGAATCCGGCTCGGTGTCATGGCGCGAGAAGGCGGGCCATGACAGTTGGGGCGTAAAGCGTTCACGCGGCGAACGCGCCGATCGCGGCGATGCCGACGAAGGGGGCGCTGAGCAGCGCGGCGTTCTCGTCGGTGACGCCGCCGAGGGCATAGACGGGCAAGCGCGCGGCTTGGGCAATCGCGTTGGCGCGGACCGGCGTAAGCGCGGCGCGGTCCGGATGGCTTTGTGTCGGGAACACCGGCGACAGGAACACGGCGTCGACGCCGCTTTGGCCCGCTTTCATGACGGCGCGAAGGGAGTGCGCGGCTGCCGTTATCAGCCAGCGCGCCGATCGTACGCGCCAATGCGCGGCTTCTGCCATGTGGGCCTGCGGCAAGTGAATTCCATCCGCGCCGCAGCGCGCAGCAAGATCCGCATCGCCTGCAACGAGAACGATCAGATCGCGGGACCGCGCGACGGACGTCATGGCCAGCGCAAGCGACGTGCGCGTTCGCGTCTCGCGTGCACGCACGATGACCAGACTTCCGCGCGGCAACGCGCGCGCCGCCGCCACGGGATCGCGCAGACGCTCGTCGTCGGTCATGAGCGCGAGCGGAGGCAGGCGGCCTTCCATGCCGCTCGCGACATTGAGGCGCGCCGCCGCTCTTGCTAGCTTGCGCCGCTGTCTTTGTCGGTCTGCAAGGATCTCGTCCGATTCCATCGTCCGTCGCCGAAAATCTTGCATCCATCCTGGCGCGGATCGATGCCGCGCGGAAGGCCGCGGTCGCGCCGGCGCCAGCGACGGTTCTCGTCGCGGTGACCAAGACGCATGGCGCCGAGCTGATCCGGCCCGCGCTCGAAGCCGGCCATCGCATCTTCGGCGAGAATCGTGTGCAGGAGGCGCAGGCCAAATGGCCGGAGCTCAAGCGCGACTATCCCGACATCGCGCTGCACCTGATCGGGCCGCTACAGACCAACAAGGCGCGCGATGCGGTTGCGTTGTTCGATGTCATCCATACGGTGGACCGGCCGAAGCTGGCGCAGAACCTCAAGAGCGAAATGGAGCGCGCCGGGAAGACGCTGAAATTGTTCGTCCAGGTCAATACCAGC
>CAWDKN010000003.1:0-137047 GCA_963802815.1 uncultured Alphaproteobacteria bacterium | reverse complement strand
GCGCTTTTGAGCGCAGGGTCACCGTGGCGCACGGTGGCGATCGCTGCTTCGCTGCTCGCCGGCATCCTGGCGATCGGGTTCGTGGCGCGCGAAGCGACCCAAGGACAACCCGCCTTACGCGAATATGTCGCTATCCTGCAAGCAGCGAAGCCGCCTCGCCGGCCATCGAGGTGACGGTTAGCCTTTATAGGGAGGAGTTCACGGTTCGCCCCGTCGCAGCGCAGCCCCGCCGTCAAAGCATACGGAGCTCTGGAATTATTGACGCGAAGCTCGGCGCGCCGTGCTCGCTTTTTGCCGAATAGGCGATACGCCGCGCGGCGCGAGCCTGTCCGCATTCGATCCTGCAGTTGTCGCGGGCGCGACCTATGCAGTAACCGTCGAACCGCCCGGCGGGAAATTCGCCGACCGGACCGCCTTTTGGGACGCCGGTGTTCGTCTTCAAGCTGATTCCCGTCGGGGCGTAAGCCTCGGCGACCGCTGGAGACTTTGTCGGAAAATTTCGACGATCGTTTCGCTGCCTGGTACTCAAATAATTTTGATTTTGGGCTTCCAGATAAATTTTATGCTGATAGAATTCGTAAAGGTGGCTTCAAGACCCCGTGTAATCCATCACCAACCTGTGAACGCCTGCTGTCTTTCTCGTCAAAACCCGCCGCAAAACTATGCGAGAAGCCAAAGTCTACACCGCGCCAACGTCCTGGCTCAGATCTATAAGGCCGAATCCTTCGATCTCGACGCTGAAAAACACGATGAGTTCAATCGTCGTCGTGCTAAATATGAATAGTAGACATGATTATGGAAGTACACGGTATTATGGGTACTTTTGTTGAGGTGTGACGTCTGCTTTCGTGCTTGCGACCCCTTGTTTGGCGCAGGTGGTGGTATCCTGGTGATTCTGCATACCCTGACCCCCTACAGTCAGCGAGATCGACTTGAAGGCTTACGGTGTGCTGACCCCCGGCTACGCCGGACCATTAGGCCCTCTCAACGTCTGACAGCTCGTTGTCGAGCGCCGTATCGATGATATCGGGCGTGCCGAGCGGCGGCTCGTGCGGGGTCAATCTTGACTTCAAATGGTCGGCTGCATGGCCCTCTCCGGCTTGTAACCCAGGTTTCGTGTGCCGTGTGATTGGGTGGCGCCGAATTTTATGGATTGTTGTTATTGCGTTGAGGCGTGGCGATATTGGGATGCTTGGGCAGCGACCTGGGCTCGCAGGTAATTCGTGTCGCAGCAAGCTGCGTGCGTCTCTGTCGCTATCGCTTTCCCCGCCGCCGACACCCCACCCAACCCACTGAGAATTTGCTGGAAGAGTTCGGCCTCCTTCACCGGAAGCTTCGTCACGGAACTATTCACCTCCGCGGCTCGCGCTTCAAGCGCAGTCTTGACTCGGCGCACGGCTTTTGTTCGGCGCCTATGACGTGGCGCGGCGACGATAGGAGGACGTTATGAATAATGCGTTCCTGGCTGCAGCGGCGAGCTTGCAAACGCGGATAATCTGGATCAGTGTCTTAAACCTCTCCAATCCAAACTGTACAAGTTGTGCATTTCGGATGCTTGCACTGCAATCAAGCGGGCCCCGCCTCCTCAATGGCTGAATCCGCAGGCGCCTCGGTGCGTCGCGGTCTCCAAGAATCGTTTCGGTGGCGCATATGACCAAGCTCACGCCTTAGGAGTTCCAAGTTGTCTGAGCGCTGTACATCGCCATCCCTCCGATTTCGAGACAAGTTCCGCCTGGGGACAGCGCGGTGATCGCGACTGGCGGATGGCTGATTGATTATTGCCTCTCTCGCTCTCAGGGTAGGCTTGCGCGCGTTTCCTTGTGCTGGATTTCGTCTTGCTCGAACGCCGACCCAAGTCGGAAAAAGGCGAGAGTGGAGGCTGCGGGAGATCCTATCTGCCTAGGTGGTTCGCCATCTCCCCCCCCATCGCCAGCCTATCATGGATCAGAAGCGGTAACCCGATCCTGACCCTGACCTGCCCTAGATCTACTGATGTGAGGAGACGCAGCCTTATTTCGACGGAGGTCGAGGAGTATAGGCATGGCGTCGCGCTTGTCCCCAAGAACACGTCGAACTTGTCTCAAGCCCGAGACGACCGCGAAGCAGTCTGGAAGTAACGCGCGAAGCCTGCAGCGCGGACTTGGGAAGCCCGGCTGTGGTTGGAGATTTAAGGCGCAGGTATTTCCGGCGGGAAGGACTTTCGCTATTGCGGGCCGCTTTGTTCCCTTCTAATCTCCCGATGGCGATCTAGTTTGGAACTTCTCTCGCGGGCAGGAGACTACGAAAGCGCCTGATGGGCGGGCATGGAAAAGCATTTCTGGGCGCTTATTCTTGCCGGGGCCCTCGGTGGGACAGCCAACGCTGCGGACCTGCCAACGAAAAAGCCCGCACCGGAGGAGATCGTCGCCCGGCAGTGCCATCGAGTTGGCATTACGAAATCACCGGCTATGGCTGGGGGTCTAGCATCGCGGGAAGCACCGGTTTTGGCTCTCTGCCTCACCCTATTACGCAGCTTCGGCAAAGTGCTCGAACACTTTCAAGGCTCGTTCATGGGGAGCGCTGGTTGCCGCAACGACACGTTCATCGGCGGAATTGATTTCGTGTGGGCGCGGATCGGGGGCTCGGAGTTTTACAAAACCCGGAGAGCGCGCTCTTTGGCGGCAAGATGAGCCTCACGCTAACGAGGGGTTTATCACTGCCTTTGGCGGCGTTCGCGTGCCGCTCGGCATTCCGAACCTTTCTCTCTATGGCGCGGTGGGCGCCCGCAATTTGTACAGCGGGACCAAGGTCTGCGTCAGCGGTCCGTTCGGATTGTTCAATGGGACCGAAACCGTGAACAAGGATTGGATCATGCCGGTCGCTGGCTTCGCGGCGCAATATCGCTCCGCCGATCGCTGGTTCACGAACGTCCTTGCCGACCTTGGCGGCTGGTCCGACAGCGCAACAGGACAAGCGCTCACCTCGGTCGGCTATAACTGGACGCCGAACTTCGCAACGACCATCGGCTATCGCGTCATGTACAAATACACCCATCAGGACACGGAGCTGATGAGCATCACGCTTCGAGCCCAGGAGCTTCCGTTACCAGCAGTGGATGTACGGGCCCTTCGCTGGGGCCGAAGTATAGCTTCTTGAAGTCTGCTCACCCCTCACCAGCTTTCGAAAACGCGCGTGACGCGTTTGAAGAACGCCGTCCGTCTGGCCGCGAGGAAGTTCACTGTCGTAATGATCAAGATATTCGAAGGGCCCCTTCGGATCGATCAGCGCGCCGATGTTCTAATGGACGAAGCGGTGCGCGGGATTGTTCTTCGCGGCGAAGGCGCTGCGGCTCTCGCCATAGGCGCAGACGGCCCCCATCGCGCCTGAGATGCGCTGCAGGTTCGGGTGAAAGAGTCCCTGCAGCGTCGATGCGCAACGCGACGCCTGGAAGGAATACCCGCTGGAAATAGCCCTGCATGATCGCGGGCAGGCCGTCGAATCATACCGGAAACACCAGAGCCAGTGCCTGGGCGGCCCGGAGCCGCGAAAATCGTAATTTCGACTTCTCGGGTGTTGGCTTTGGTGTCGACGTAGTGGGCGAATTCTTCGCGTGATACATGACCGGATCTTATCGCTCGGCGTAGAGATCGCAATCGTCGACCTCGTGTCCGCGGGTCCGCAGGATCTCGACGACGCGCGCGTGCAGAGCGGAAACGAAACTCGTTTCCACGGGATGCGCGAAGACGACAAGAACTCGCAACCTACGACTCGGCCCCTTCGGCGCGCCGCTCCCGGGTCTCATCGCTGCGTTCGGCGGAAATCAGCAACTCGATGCGCGGGCCGCGATCAGCATCTCCCGGATTCCCTCCTCAAGCACCCGATCGGCGTTGGCGACCCGTTCGCGCAAGTGCATGAGCTCGAGCCACGACTCGATCAGGTAAGCTTCCTCATAGCGCCCGAGATCGCCGGCGTCCTCGAACATCCCCCATGCGAACGTGCCTTCGCGCGCCGCTCGAACCCGAGTTCGTCGAGAGCGCGCACAAATGCAACGCTATCCTTGGGGTCGATCCGGTATTCGATCTTTACGAGGACAAGGCCACGATCGTTATCGATCTCCTCACGGGTCTCCGGCAGGCTCCAATGCTGGGAGGGCGAAGGTCCAGCGCGACTCCCTGCTGCAGCTTCCATCGCCAGGTGAGGGGGATCGCCACGATCGCCCCTCCGGCGGCGATAAGCAGCGCGACCGCGAGCCCGGTTGCGGCGGCGATTTCCCCCCATGCCGCGCTGCTCAAAGTCATCGTCCCGTAGATGACTGTCAAAAACACCGCGAGGCCTCGACCGCGCACCCAATCGGGCAAGACAGTCTGGGCCGACGTGTAGAGGCACGTCAGGTTGTTGACCCAGGCCATGCCGGCCAAAAGGCAGGCGATGAGCGAAACCGTGAGATCTTGCGCGACGGAGAACAGAACCAATGCGAACGCATCAGGATCGTCCGACAGCGAGCACTCGGTCGGGGCCGAACCGACGACGCAATTTTTCATGCCCGAGTGATCCGATGATCGCCCCGATGCTGATCGCGCTGAACAGAATCCCGTAGTGCTCCGCGCCTTGTCCGGTTCGGCGGGCGATCAGCGGCAAGAGCCCCAGTACGCTGCGGCTAATAGTAGATCGCAATCGTGCGAACGAGTGTCGCCCAGAGCAGGCGATTGTTCGCCGTATGTCTGAGCCCGGTGCGAAAGGCACTGGTCAGTCTTTCGGCTGGAAGGGACGCCCTTCGCTTGCTCGGCGCGCGCCACCAGGCGAGCGCGGCGATCACCCCCAGATGACCGCCGACAAAAATCCATAGCGGAGTGGCTGCTCCCGTACTTCGCGATGATGAAGCCACCCAGCGCAGGACCTATTGTGCGGCTGAGGTTATAGCCAACGCTGTGTGCGGCGATCGCCCCGGGATAACGGCCTTCGGCACGAGCTGCGGCACGATTGACAACCATGCCGGGGTATCGAGCGACTAAGCCGCGCTGAGACGAATGTCGTGAGTAGGAGCACGATGGCGAGGCGAAATCGAGCGCCACGACGGCAGCGAAGATCGTCATCATTGCCGCGATCGCGTAAGAGACCGCGACGATCATCCGTCGCGGATCGACGATGTCGGCGACGGCGCCGGCTGGCAACGTGAACAGGAAAATCGGCAGCGTCGTTGCCGTATGGAGCAAATAAACGTCAAACGGATTGAGTCGAAGGTCGTCATCAGCCAACCCGACGCGGTGTCGTACATCGCGTCCGACGCGCGCACGTGCTCGCCGTCCACACGATCGCGAACGCCGGACCCCCGAAAGCCCCCAGCATTGGCGACGCGGCGGGGTGGGGCTGCTCATGCGTGAAGGGTAAATTCATCTCTTCAACTTCGCTCCTCGCGCCGAGTTAGCACTAGCCGCCGTCCACGGCGCCGAGGAGCGAATTGAAGAACTGAATTTACCCTTCACTCATGAGCAGCTCCGCCGCAACTCGTCCTCAATGCTGGGGGCCTTTCCGCGCATCCCGCGTTCGCGATTGTGTGGACGGCGAGCACGTGCGCGTTGATCGGCATCGCGATGTACGACACCACGTCAGGCTGGCTGATGACGACGTTCGACCTCAATCCGTTTGACGTTTCCTTGCTGCACACGGCGACGACGCTGCCGATTTTCATGTTCACTTTGCCAGCCGGCGCGGTCGCCGACATCCGTGGATCCGCGTCGGATGATCATCGCGGTCTCTTACGCGATCGCGGCAATGATCGGCGATCTTCCGCTGCCGTTCGTGGCGCTCGATTTCGCCTCGCCTATCGTGTCTGGCCACTCACGACATTCCGTCTGAGCGCGGCCTGGTCGCTCAATACCCCGGCATGGTTGTCAATCGTGCCGCAACTCGTGCCGAAGGTGGTTATCCCGGAAGCAATCGCCGCACACAGCGTTGGCTATAACCTCAGCCGCACGACTCCGGTCCCGCGCTGGGGGGCTTCATCATCGCCAAGTACGGGAGCGGCCACTCCGCTATGGATTTTTGTCGGCGGTAATTTGGGGGTGATCGCCGCGCTCACCTGGTGGCGCGCGCCGAGCAAGCAAAGGGCGTCCCTTCCAGCCGAAAGACTGAGCAGCGCCCTTCGCACCGGCCTCAGGCATACAGCGAACAACCGCCTGCTATGGGCGACACTCGCTCGCACGATTGCGATCTACCTATTCACCGCAGCGTACTGGGGTCTCTTGCCGCTGATCGCCCGCCGAACAGGACAAGGCGCGGAGCACTACGGAGTTCTGCTCAGCGCGATCAGCATCGGGGCGATCATTGGATCACTCGGGCATGAAAATTACGCCGTCGGTTCGGCCCCGACCAGTGCTCGCTGCGGGACGATCCTGACCGCGTTCGCATTGGTTCTGTTCTCCGTCGCGCAAGATCTCACGATTTCGCTCGTCGCCTGCCTGTTGGCCGGCATGGCCTGGGTCAACAACCTGACATGCCTGTACACATCGGCCCAGACTGTCTTGCCCGATTGGGTGCGCCGTCGTGGCCTCGCGGTGTTTCTGACAGTCATCTACGGGACAATGACTTTGAGCAGCGCGGCATGGGGCGAAATCGCCGCCGCAGCCGGGCTCGCGGTCGCGCTCCTTATCGCCGCCGGAGGGGCGATCCTGTGGATCCCCCTCACCTTGCGATGGAAGTTGCAGCAGGGAGCCGCGCTGGACCTCTCGCCCTCCCAGCATTGGAGCCTGCCGGAGACCCGTGAGGAGATCGACAACGATCGTGGGCCTGTCCTGGTCAAGATCGAGTACCGGATCGACCCCAAGGATAGCGTTGCATTTGTGCGCGCTCTGGACGAACTCGGGTCGAAAGAGCCGCGACAGCGCGTTCGCGTGGGGAATCTTCGAGGACGCCGGCGATCTCGGGCGCTATGAGGAAGCTTACCTTATCGAGTTGCTGGCTGGAGCTCATGCACCTGCGCGAACGGGTCACGAACGCCGATCGGGTGCTTGAGGATGGAATCCGGGAGATGCTGATCGCGCCCCCGCGCATCGAGTTTCTCATATCCGCCGAACGCAGCGATGAGGCGCGGCAGCGGCGAGCCGAACCGGCCGGGCGTAGCTTGCGCATTCTCGTCGTCTACGCTCATCCCGTGGAAACGAGTTTCGTTTCCGCGCTGCACGCGCGCGTCGTCGAGATCCTGCGGATCCGTGGACACGTTGTCGACGATTGCGATCTCTACGCCGAGCGGTTCGATCCGGTCATGTCACGCGAGCAATTCGCCCACTACGTCGACACCAGAGTGAACACCCGGGGAGTTGAATTTTACGTTTTCGCGCCTCCGGGCCGCCCAGGCGCTGGTTTTGGTGTTTCCAGTTTGTTCGACGGCCTGCCCGCGATGATGCAGGGCTATTTCCAGCGGGTATTCCTGCCAGGCGTCGCGTTGCGCATCGACGATCAGGGACTCTTTACCCAAACCTGAGGCACCTCAGGCGGATGGCGGTGGTCTGACCTATGGCGAGAAGCGCAGCGACGTCGCCGCGAAGAACAATCCCGCGCGCCGCTTCGTCCATTACAACATCGGCGCGCTGATCGATCCGAAGGGTCGCTTTGAATATCTTGATCACTACGACATGAACTTTACTACCGCGGCCAGACGGACGGCGTTCTTCAAACGCGTCACGCGCGCTTTCGAAAGCTGGTGAGGGTGTCGGGCTAAAAGCTATACTTGGCCCCGGCGAAGGGCCCGTACATCCACTGCTGGTAACGGAAGCTCCTGGGCTCGAGCGTGATGGCGTCGGTGCCAGTGTCCTGGTGGGTGTAGTTGTACATCACGCGATAGCCGACGGTCGTGGCGAAGTTCGGCGTCCAGTTGTAGCCGACCGAGGTGAGCGCCTGTCCAGTTGCGCTGTCAGACCAGCCGCCAAGATCGGCCAGCATGTTCATGAACCAGCGATCGTCGTAGCGATATTGCGCCGCGAAGCCAGCGACCGGATTGATCCAATCCTTGTTCACGGTTTCGGTCCCATTGAACAATCCGAACGGACCGCTGACGGAGAGCTTGGTCCCGCTGTACATGTTGCGGGCGCCCACCGTGCCGTAGAGAGAAAGGTTCGGTATGCCGAGCGGCACGCGAACGCCGCCGAAGGCGGTAATGAACCCCTCGTTGAGCGTGAGGCTCGTCTTTCCGCCAAAGAGCGGGCTGTCCGGCTTTCTGAAGACTCGGACCCCCCGATCCGCGCCCACACGAAATCGATTTCGCCGATGAACGTGTCGTTGCGGGCAACCACGCTCCCCATGAACGAGCCTTGAAAGTGTTCGAGCACTTTGCCGAAGCTCGCGTAATAGGGCAGCGTCAGAGAGCCAAAACCGGTGCTTCCCGCGATGCTAGACCCCCAGCCATAGCCGGTGATTTCGTAATGCCAACTCGATGGCACTGCCGGGCGACGATCTCCTCCGGTGCGGGCTTTTTCGTTGGCAGGTCCGCAGCGTTGGCTGTCCCGCCGAGGGCCCCGGCAAGAATAAGCGCCCAGAAATGCTTTTCCATGCCCCGCCCCATAGGCGCTTTCGTAGTCTCCTGCCGCGCGCAAGAGTCCCGACTCAATCGCCATCAATTGCTTAGAAGGGAACAAAGCGGCCCGCAATAGCGAGAGTCCTTCCCGCCGGAAATGCCTGCGCCTTAAATCTCCAACCACAGCCGGGCTTCCCAAGTCCGCGTGCGGCTTCGCGCGTTACTTCCGAGACTGCTTCGCGGTCGTCTCGGGCTTGAGCTCCCGCTCGCCGTGCTTCTTGGGCGAGTGCGCGACGCCATGCCTATACTCCTCGACCTCCGTCGAAATAAGGCTGCGTCTCCTCACGATCGTGGTTGTGGGGCAGGTCGGGGTCAGGATCGGGTTACCGCTTCTGATCCATGATAGGCTGGCGATAAGGGGGCGGATGGCGAACACCTAGGTCGATAGGATCTCCCGCAGCCTCCGTCTCGCCTTTCCCGACTTGGGTCAGCATCGACAAGACGAAATCCGGCGCAAGGAAACGCGCGCAAGCCTCTGCCCCTGAGACGAGGGCGATCATCGATCGGCCGTCCGCAGTCGCGATGACCGCGCTGTCCCCAGGCGGAAGCTCCGAAATCGGAGGGATGGCGATGTACAGCGCTCGGACGAACTGGAACTGCTGAGGCGTGAGCTTGGTCATATGCGCCACCGAAACGATCTTGAAGACCGCGACGCACCAAGGCGGCCTGCAATTCAGCCATTGAGAGAAGACGCCCCCCGCTTGACCGTAGTCAGGCGTCGAAGTCACAACTTGTGCGGTTTGGATTGGAGAGGTTTGAGCACTAATCCCGTACCGCTGAGACTTGCTAATCCTGCAGCCGCTGCAGCCAGGAACGCATTATTCATAACGTCCTCCTATCGTCGCCGCGCCACGTCATCGGCGCCAAAACTAGCGCCGTGCGCCAAGTCAAGACTGCGCTTAAAACGCTCGCGGAGGTGAATAGTTCCGTGACGAAGCTCCCCGGTGAAGGAGGCCAACTCTTCAGCAAATTCTCAGTCGGTTGGGGTGGTATGGCGGCAATTATCGCGATAGCGAGGACAGACGCAGCGCAGCTTGCTGCGACACGAATTACCTGCAAGCCCAGGTCCACTCCCCAAGCATGCCAATATCGGCCACGCCTCGACGCAATGACAAGCGATAGGTAAAAAGTCGGCGCCGCCCAACGGGCGGCGCCACACGCAAAGACTACTGGGGTTACAAGCCGCAGAGGGCCGTCAGCCGACCGTTGAAGTCTTGATTGACCCCGCACGAGCCGCCGCTCGGCACGCCCGATGTCATCGATACGGCGCTCGACAACGGAGCTGTGAGAACATTGAGAGGGCCTAATCGTCCGCCGTAGCCGGGGGTCGGCGCGCGTAAGCCTTAGAATGGATCTCGCTGGTGTAGGGGGTCGGGGTATGCAGATCACCGGGATTGCCCGCCACCTGCGCCAGGGCTGGGGTCGCAAGCACGAAAGCAGACGTCGCGCCTGCCAACAAAAGTCCCGTAAGTGCGTGTCTCATAATCATGTCTCCTATTCATATTTAGCACAACAACGATTGAACTCATCGTGTTTTTCAGCGTCGATCGAAAGAATTCGGCCTTATCAATCTGAGCCAGGACGTTCGACCGCGCGGTGCTAGACTTTGGCTTCTCGCATAGTTTTGCGGCGACAATTTGAGCGAGAAAGACAGCAGGCGTTCACAGGTTGGTGATGGCCCTCACGAATACGTGAAGCCACCTTACGAATTCTATCACATAAAATTTATCTGGAAGCCCAGAATCAAATATACTTGAGTACCGGCAGCAAAACGATCGTCGAAATTTTTCGACGAGTTTGGGCGCGGTCGCCGAGGCTTACGGCCCGACGGGAATCAGCTTGCCGACGAACACCGGCGTCCCAGAAGGCAGTCCGGTCGGCGACCCGCCCGGCGGCTCAACGGTCACTGCATAGGTCGCGCCCGCGACAATTGCAGGATCGTATGCAGACAGGCTCGCGCCGCGCGGCGTATCGCCGATCACGCCAAGCGAGCGCGGCGCGCCGATTTTCGCGTCGATGATCCAGAGCTCGTATGCTTTGCCCGGCGGGGCTTGCGCCGCGACGGGGCGAACCGTGAACTCCTGCCTGTCGAGGTTGACCGTCACCTCGATGGCTGGCGAGGCGGCGTCCTTTTGCAGGATGGCTACATATTCGCGTGGGGCTGACTGCCTGGTCGCTTCGCGCGCCACGAACCCGATCGCCAGGATGCCGGCGAGCAGCGAAGCAGCGATCGCCACCGTGCGCCAGCGGGTGACCCTGCGCTCAAGCGTGACAATCGTCGCACTTCTGGGCGCTTCGGGTGGCGCGCCCCGAATGCGCGCTTCGATCGCCGGCAGAAGGTCGCGCGGCGGTTCGATCTCCGGCGCGGCCGCCCGGCGAGCGGCGCCAGCCGCTCCTCCCAGGCTCGGATCGCCTCGTCGAGTCGGGCTCGCGCAACCGCCGCGCCGCCAGCGTCGCTCGCTCGCTCGCATCGAGCGTGCCGAGCGCATATTCGGCCGCGGCGAAATCGTCATCGGGCGATATCGTCATGACGCCAGCAGTCCCTGAGCTGCGCAAGGCTGCGATGAAGCCAGGTCTTGATCGTCGGCACGGGCCGCCCGAAGCGCTTGGCGAGCGCATCGCGACTCAACCCTCGATAATAGGCCAGCAAAACGATCGCGCGCTTCTCCTCGTCCAGCGCCTGAAGACATTCGACCAGCGCTGCGAGCCCCTCGGACCGCTCCCGCGCCGCGAGCGGGTCGATGTCCTCCGCGGCGGGTCGAAGCCCGTCCGGCTGATCCTCCAGCGAGGATGGACGCACACGCCGCACCTCGTCGAGTGCGCGATTGCGGGCGATCGTCGCCATCCAGGCGAGCGGCGAACCCTTGACGGGATCGAATTCGCCGGCCTTCTCCCAGATGCGCACATAGGCCTCCTGAAGCGCGTCAGCGGCGAGAGTCGCCTCGGGGAAGGATACGGGCGACAACCCCATAGAGTTTCGCGCTTGTTTGTCTTGTAGAGCGCTGCAAAAGCCGCCGCGTCGCGCGCCGCGATGCGGATCATGAGATCGGTCAGATCGTCTCCGGCCGCAGCCGACGCTCGCTCGCCTGGCGTCCTCCCCCGGATCGTCATTCGGGCATCCTAGAGTAGCAGACCGGCGCCAGCAGCAAACCGGTCGTGCGCCTGCGCCGCACGCGAAAAGGGGCGGGCGCTAATGGCGCCCGCCCGCTGCTTCCCCCGTCGAACCGTAGGAGGAGGCTCAGCTGGGGAGCAGAACTTTGTTGATCACCTGGATGACGCCGTTCGACTGCATCACGTTGGGGATCGTGACTTCGGCCTTGTCGCCCTTGGCGTCGGTGACCCAAAGATGGCCGGCGGCCGCGCGAGAACGTGAGGTCCTCGCCCTGGACAGTCTTCATCATCGCTTTGCCGCCGCCGTCTTGATCATTGCGTCGATGTCGGCTTCGGTGAGCCGGCCGGGAACGACATGGTAGGTCAGGACCGTGGTCAGCATTTGTTTGTTTTCGGGCTTGAATAGGGTCTCGACCGTGCCAGCCGGCAGACGGGCGAACGCCTCGTTGGTCGGCGCGAATACCGTGAACGGCCCGGCGCCTTCGAGCGTATCGACGAGGCCGGCAGCCTTGACCGCGGCGACGAGCGTCGTGTGATCCTTCGAGTTGACCGCGTTTTCGATGATGTTCTTCGACGGATACATCGGCGCGCCGCCGACCATCTTGGTCATTTCAGCGAAGGCCGGCATCGACGTAAGAGGGTGTGGCGAGGCCGATTCCGGCGGCGAGCGCCGTGGCGCAACACAAAAGCTTGGCGTTCATCTTTGTCTCCGTTGACCGTTCCAACCGATCGTTGTCTCGTTCCGCCTTCGAGGGCGCGTGAGGGTGTACGGAGCGCGCCAGCCGAGGTTTCGGAGTGCGTTAGAAAAAAAGCGCCGAACAAAAATCGCGTATCGAGGCGCGAAACGCCGGGCGCATAATGCGGACGTATTGAGCGATCGCGGCCTTAAGCCGCGTATTGGAGACTCGGATTGACGTCACTTTCTTCCGCCCTGCCTGCGCGCGCCGCGCCGGAGGGCCGGCTTGTCTTCAGACATTCCGCCCTGGTGCGCGTCTGTCACTGGGTCAATGCGATCTGCTTTGTCGTGCTGCTGATGAGCGGGATGCAGATCTTCAACGCGAGCCCGCTCTTGACTTGGGGGCAGACGACCAATTTCGACAGGCCCTTCTTCTCGCTGTCGGCGCGTCAGGACGACGATGGCGACGCGACCGGGGGCGTGACGACGATCTTCGGCCATGCCTTCAATACGACCGGCGTGCTTGGCGCCTCGCGCGGCGACGATGGGCATCTGGAGGAACGCGGCTTTCCCGCCTGGGCGACGCTGCCCTCATATCAGGATCTGGCGATGGGCCGACGTTGGCATTTCTTCTTCGCCTGGATTCTGGTGCTCAATGGGCTCCTCTATTTCGCGAACCTTATTCGTGCGCCGCCACATCCGCGACCTCTGGCCGAGCGCGCGCCGACTTGAGGGCGATCCCGCATGCGGTCGTTGAACACATTCGGCTGAGATTTCCCACAGGGCGACGAGGCGCTGCGCTACAATGTGCTGCAGAAGCTCGCCTACTTGAGCGTCGTCATCGCCTTTCCGATCCTTATCCTCGCGGGACTGACGATGTCGCCGGCGGTCAACGCGGCTTTCCCGTGGCTCCTCACCCTGTTCCACGGGCGGCAGGCGGCGCGCGCCGCTGCATTTCCTGCTCGCGGCCTATCTCGTTCTGTTCTTGATCGTGCATCTCATCATGGTGGTGCTCTCCGGACCGATCAACAACATGCGCTCCATGATCACGGGCCGCTATCGCATCAAGGAGACCGCGATGATCGGCGAGCGTCTGATCCGCCCTGCGCCGCTGCGGCTCAACCGCCGCAAGCTTCTCATGGGCCTAGGCGCCGTCGCGGCGGCCGCGCCGCTCTCGGCCTGCGACACCGGCTCGCCCGCGGCGCTCAACATTCTGGACAAGGCCGAGGCGCTGACCAAGGCCGCGCAGCGCGCCCTGCTCGGGCCGCGCGACCGCGCTGGCGCCGGAATTCCGCCCGGCGCGAATCTCAGCCTATTTCAAGCCCAATGGCTCGACCGATCCCGAGGATCCCGCTTATGTCGCGCTGCGCGACGGCGGCTTCAAGGACTGGAGTTTGGAGGTCGGCGGCCTTGTCGAGCGGCCGATGAAGCTCTCGCTCGACGATCTTCGCGCCCTGCCCTCGCGCACGCAGATCACCCGCCACGATTGCGTCGAGGGCTGGAGCTGCATCGGCCAGTGGAAGGGCGCGCAGTTGTCGCCGGTCTCAACGCCGCGGGGCTGAAGCCGCAGGCGCGCTACATCGCCTTCTTCTGCGCCGACACGCTCGAGCAGACGCTCGACAGCACCGGGCCGCTATTACGAGACGATCGATCTCGATCGACGCGTTTCATCCGCAGACGATCCTCGCTTACGAGATGAACTACGCGCCGCTCACGGTCGAGCACGGGGCCCCCTTGCGAATGAGGGTCGAGCGCCAGCTTGGCTATAAGATGGCCAAGTATATCATGCGCATCGAGGCGATCGACGATTTCGCCAAGATCTCACGTGGCCGCGGCGGCTTCTGGGAGGACCGCGGCTACGAATGGTACGCGGGGATCTAAAGGCGGACCGCATTCGACCTAGACGTCTACCTTCATCGCCCAGCGGAAGGGGCATCCGGAATGACTTTGTCGAAAGTTCCAGGCATGACGCGAGACCTTGCGCCGCCTCCGGTCACGCTCTATGGCCGTCCGCCGTCAGTCAGTTCGTCGACGCGGATTTGCGCCAGCGCGCTGAACTCGCCGTTCGGATATT
This sequence comes from uncultured Alphaproteobacteria bacterium, assembly GCA_963802815.1. Classification (GTDB taxonomy): domain Bacteria; phylum Pseudomonadota; class Alphaproteobacteria; order Micropepsales; family Micropepsaceae; genus Rhizomicrobium. Next base: position 122,638 of record CAWDKN010000003.1, on the reverse strand, counting down.
TTTCGAGATAGGCCTCGATCAGCGCGGGATTGTCGCTCGCGCGCACAGACTCCCAGAACGACAATTCGATTTCCCGGTCCTGCGGATCGCGCATGCTGACGGCATCTTGCTTAATCGCCTCGAGGCGAACGCGGGCGAGTGCGACGAAGCTGCCTTCAGGATATTGCTCGAGATAGGCTTCGTACTCGCTGGCGAGAATGCTGTTCTTTGATCGAGTCCCAGAACTCGATTTCCACCGCCTGCGGATCGGAAGCGGCATGATCGGCTCGGCTTCGGAGAAGCGAGGGAATATCAGCCTCGACATCCGGCGTCGGCGCAGCTTGGTTCGATCGGGACTCTGACGCTCGCTCGTCGAGGAGCAGTCGGTAAGACGCGGACGGGCTGCGCGATATTCTTGACGCTCTGTTCGCCGAGATCTTCGAACTCGAACGGCAACTTTTTCATCACGTGATCGTGAATGCCGCGCGATATGCAGATGCCGCCGGGATCCGCCAAGCCTTCCAGGCGCGCGGCGATGTTCACGCCGTCGCCGAAAATATCCCCGTCCTTCAGCATGACGTCGCCGACATTGATGCCGATGCGAAACTGCATGCGGCGATCTTTTTCAAGGTCGTTGTTCGCGTGCGCCAGTTCGTTCTGGATCTCGACCGCGCACTGGACCGCCGCGAGCGCGCTGCCAAACGCGGCAAGGATGCTGTCGCCGGCGGTCCCGCAGATTCTTCCCTCGTGCTGCGAGATGAGGCGATCGGTCACCAGGCGGAAGGCCGACAACGTCGCCAGGGTGCCTTCCTCGTCGATTTCCATGAGCCGGCTATAGCTCGCGACGTCGGCGGCAAGGATGGCGACGAGCTTTCGCTCGAGGGGCGGGGCTTCCATTTTGGTCTCCTACTCGCGCGGCTCGGGATCGGCCGACATAGCCGCTCTTCGAAGGGGGCGCATTTTCGTTGCAAACCAAACGCGTTCAACGGCGAAAGGTGACGAAAGCGACGAACACGCCGCATAGCATCTGATTTGGAGGCTCATCCCATGATCCCAACCCTCACTCACGTCGCCGATTTCTTGTCGAAGTTGGACAGCCGATAGCCATCGGAGAGACCGCGCAAGGCTTGAGGCGCATAGTGCCGATCATCGGCGGAACCATTCGGGCGCGAGACTGGAGGGGACGATCCTCAACGCCGGCGCCGATTTTCAAATGATTGGCCCGGACGGCTTCACCCGGCTCGAGGCTCGCTATGTCGTCCGGCTCGTCGACGGGGCCATGCTCTATGTGGAGAACTCCGGCGTTCGCTTCGGCCCTCCAGGGGTGATGGCGCGCATCGGCCGCGGGGAGTTGGTCGACCCGACGCAAGTTTATTTCCGCAGCACGCCGCGTTTCGAGATTGCCGAACCGGCCTACCAATGGTTGACGAGGCCCTTGTTCATCGCCTCCGGTCGCCCGGCATCCGGACCGGGTCGCCCTTTCGGTGTTCGAGGTCGGCTAACGCGCCGCCCCGATCGTATCGGCCATCACCGCGCCGCGCTCGCCGATCGGCTTTTCCGAGCCCACCGGTCGAATCCTTGGCGGTCTGATGCTCGATCTCGGCGTTCAACTCCCCGCCGAGCAGGATCACGATGGCGGATATCCACATCCACATCATCATGCCGACCGCGGCTCCGAGCGATCCATAGGTCGCGTTGTAGGCGCCGAAATGGGCGATGTACCAGGAGAAGAGCACCGAGGGATCAGCCATCCGATGGCCGCGGCCGCGCTTCCAACGGAGAGCCATTGCCAGCGCGGTTCAGCGCGGCTCGGCCCATAGCGATAGATGGCGGCTAAGGCGACCGTCACGAGCGCCAGCAACAGAGGCCACCGCAGAACCGTGATGGCGAGGCTTGGCAGAGACGAAGACCGATGGCGGAAAACACCATCGGCATGATGACCACCGCAGCAAGCGCGACCATGAGCGAGACGATCGCGATGAGGGTAAACAGGAGGGAAAGAAGGTTGAGCTTGATGAAGCTTCGCTTCTCCTTTTCGTCATAGACGACGTTGAGCGCGTCGATGATCGCCTTCATGCCGGCGTTGGCGCTCCAGAGCGCGATGGCGAGCCCCGTTATGAACCCAAGCCCGAGCTTCGCATCGCTTTTCGCCGTCAGCCGGGTGATCTGTTCGTGAAGGATCTCGACCGCGCCGGCGGGAAGAACGCCGGCCGCCAACGAAAGATGGGAGTCGATCGTCGAGGCGTCCGCGATCAATCCGTAAAGCGAGACGAACGCGGCGATCGCGGGAAAGATCGCCAGCAGCGAAAAGAAGACGACCCCGCCCGCGACGGCGAGCAACCGGTTGTCATTGAAGCTCGCATAGACGCGCCAGAAGATATCCTTCCACCCGCCCAGGGAATGTGCCACGGCACGACGGCGTGTCGTCCCCTGCCCTGCTCCTTGGCGCGGCTGAGCTGCGCGGAAATCGGCTGGTCGTTCTCCACCTGCTCCTGTGGCCTCTTATCGGGATCGGCCGACGCCACTGGCGCAGATTTGCCCCGCGTTGCGCGGAGTTCATCGGACACCGGATCGACGGGCTGAGGATCGATTGTCCGGTAAGGCTTGCGGACCGCTTAGTCGTCTCTTCTCGGATTTGCGGTCCGTGTCGTTGCGGCGCGCGGCAGCTATGGCGGCCAAGCCCCCATAGACCAAAAGCGGCCAAATCCTCCGATACTCCGCCATTGATGTTTTCCGCTCGCCCCTGAACCAGGCCGGCCCAGACCCACGGGTTGGATAAATACGAGAGGAACGCGCGTTGTTCCCCTCTCGAGAGCGGTCTCGGCCCCGATGGCACTAAATCGGAACTGTGACGGCCTTTGGGGCGTTCGGTCGCGATTCCTTGGAAGAGGGCGGGGTCCTATGTATATAAGTTGTCTAGCGACCGACTATGATGGGACGCTCGCGCACGACGGCGTCGTCGAGAGCGACCGCGGATGCGCTCGTCGCCTTCAGGCGATCCGGCAGGAGGCTTCTTCTGTCACTGGGCGTGAGTTCCCGGATCTCTTGCGTCTTTCCCGGATGATCTTTTCGACCGCGTGGTCGCCGAGAACGGAGCGTTGCTCTTCGAGCCAGCGACCAAGAAAGAATTGCCGCTCGGTCCTGAACCCTTGCCCGAACTTGTGGAGACTTACGCAAGAAGGGGTCTAATCCGCTTTCCGTCGGACGATCCATTGTCGCGACCTGGGAGCCAAACGAAAAGCTAGTTCTGGAGGCCATCCGCGAACACGGGCTTGAGCTTCAAATCGTCTTCAACAAGGGCGCGGTCATGGGGCTGCCTCCCGGCGTCAACAAAGCCAGCGGCTTAAAAGCGGCGCATCGACGACCTAGGCCTCTCCGCGCACAACGTCGTGTCGGTCGGCGACGCCGAAAACGACCATGCATTCTTGCAAGCGAGTGGATACGCCGTCGCGGTCGCCAATGCTTTGCCCACGATCAAGGATGAAGCCGACCTGATCACCAAAGCAGCGCGGGGCGCGGGCGTCGCGGAAACTGATCGAGGCGGTGATCAAAGACGACGTCGACGCGTTCCACTCGAGCGAGAGCCATAACAGCGTTGAAGTCGGCGTCGACGCCGATGGCCGCCCGATCGTCATTCGACCGCATGGGGGTTCGGTGCTCATCTGCGGCTCTTCGGGCGGGGGCAAATCGACTGTCGCCACTGCGTTGCTCGAGCGCATTGTCGAAGGCGATTATCAGGTCTGCGTGTTCCCTGTCTCGAGTTGCCCCACTGTGGCGCGATAGAGTTCCTGCCAGGGCGTTGCGCTTTCCGGAACCGGGGGAAGCGCATCCAATTTGCGCCGCGAGATCTCGTCGTCCGGCACGACCATGTCGCAACGGCCCGCGTTCAGGTCGACGCGAATGACGTCGCCTGTCCGCAGCCACGCAAGACCGCCGCCGACTGCGCTTTCAGGGGATGCATTCAGAATCGAGGGGCTGTCGGACGTGCCGGACTGGCGTCCGTCGCCAATGGTGGGCAGGCTCATGATGCCCTGCTTCACCAGCGCATCCGGAGGCTGCATGTTCACGACCTCGGCCGAACCCGGCCAGCCGACCGGGCCCGCGCCGCGGATAACGAGGATCGAATTCACATCGATCCCGAGCCTGGGGTCGTTGATGCGGCGGTGATAGTCGTCGGAGCCGTCGAACACGACGGCTCGCCCCTCGAACACGCCTTCCTCCCCGGGCTTCGACAGATAACGGGCTCGGAAGTCTTCCGAGATCACGCTCGTCTTCATGATCGCGAAGTCGAATAGATTGCCCTTGAGAACAAGGAAGCCCGCGCGTTCCATCAGCGGCTTGTCGTAGCTGCGGATCATCTCGCGATCGTGCGTCTCGCGGCCTTCGATGTTCTCGGCGAGGGTCTTGCCGGTGCAGGTTACAGCGCCCGCGCCGATACGTCCGACTTTCGCCAGTTCGCAGAGGATGGCGGGCACGCCGCCTGCGCGGTGGAAGCGCTCACTCAGATACTTGCCAGCCGGCTGCATGTTGAGGAGAAGCGGGATGTCATAGGCTGCGTTCCAGTCGGCAACGGTCAGTTCGACCCCTGCGTGACGCGCCATGGCGGCGATATGAGGCTGTGCATTGGTCGAGCCGCCGATTGCGGCAACAGTGACGATCGCATTCAGGAAGGCCTGACGCGTCAGGATCTTCGACGGCAGCAGGTCTTCATAGGCCATGTCGACGATACGCCGGCCCGTCTCGAACGCGATCTGGCCGCGCTCGCGATAGGGCGCCGGGATGGCCGCGCAGCCCGGCAGGGAAAGACCGAGTGCTTCGGCCACGGCGTTCATCGTCGAAGCCGTTCCCATCGTGTTGCAATGGCCGGCAGACGGCGCGGAATCGCAAGCGGCTTGCAGGAACTCGTCCTCGGTGATCTTACCCGCGGCGAGCTTGCGACGACTTCGCCAGATTACGGTGCCCGAGCCGACGAGTTCGCCTTCATGCCAGCCATCCAGCATCGGACCGCCGGAAAGGACGATGGCTGGAATGTCGACTGTCGATGCCGCCATGATCCCCGCGGGCGTGGTCTTGTCGCACCCCGTGGTCAGCACCACCGCGTCGATCGGATAGCCGTGCAGGATCTCGACCAGGCCCATATAGGCGAGATTGCGGTCGAGCGCGGCGGTGGGCCGCCGACAATTCTCGAAGATCGGATGGACCGGGAATTCCATCGCGATGCCGCCGGCGTCGCGAATACCCTCGCGCACGCGTTGCGCCAGCTCGAGATGGATGTAATTGCAGGGCGAAAGATCGCTGCCCGTCTGCGCGATGCCGATGATCGGCCGGCCCGAACGCAACTCGTTCGCCGTCAGCCCATAATTCATGTAGCGCTCGAGATACAGTGCAGCCATGTCGGCGCGGCCCGGCGCATCGAACCAGTCGCGAGAGCGGAAGCGCCGCGCGGGCTTGCGCTCAGCCATGCCCGATCTCGTGTTGCGGCAGGCCTGGAACGTCAACCCTGAAATGGAACAGCCCGCCCGCAAGCGGCTGGGCCCCGCGCGCCTTGGCGTCCACGCCCTTCCACGCCGTAGTCGCGTAAGCGTCGCGCAAGTCGGGTCCTCCGAAGGCTATTTTCGTGATGTTAGCGCAGGGAAAGCGCACGGTCGCCAGGAGTTCGCCCTTGGGCGAATAACGCCGAGCGCACCAGCCGGCAAAGAACGCGGTCCAGACACAACCTTCGGCATCGACGGTCGGCCCGTCGGGATAGCCGTCGCTCTCCGCGAACTGCGCGAACACGCGCTTGTTCGACAGCGCGCCTGTCTCGGCGAGATCGAAGGCGAAGATCACCCGCTTGAGCGTGTCGGTGTGATAGAGCGTTCGGCAATCGGGACTGAAGGCCGGCCCGTTGGTAATTACATAGTCTGTGTCCATCGCACGCGGGCCGTCATGGTCGAGGCGGTAGAGACAGCCCGTGGATTCGGTTTCCCCGTCGTCCATCGATCCGAACCAGAGCCGGCCCCGAGAATTGACGGCACCGTCATTGAGACGATTGCCGGCCAGGCCGGGTTCGACCGCGTGGAGAGGCCGAAAGGCGCCCGTCGACGGATCAAAGTTGTGAAGGCCTGTTCTGAGACCGACGATGAATCCGCCCTTTGCCAAAGGCGCGATGAAGCCGGGCTGGTCGGGAGCCTGTACGCTATGCCCCGTCCGCGCCACGGTGTCAAAGCGATAGATCTGCTTCTGCTTGATATCGACGAACCAGACGGCGTTGTCTGCCGGAGACCAGATCGGCCCCTCGCCAAGTTCGCTCCCGACGTCCCAAACACATTCGGGCTCCATTGCCGAACTCACCTCCAGCCTGCGTCGATCCAATATTCGTGCCCCGTGCATATGCGTCCGTCGTCGGAAGCGAGGAATAGCACAAGGGAGGCGACATGGTCAGGCTCGATGCGAAGTTTAAGGCACTGGTTCTGCACGATTTCGGCTTCGCCTTCGGACGTGTACCAGCGCATCTGTCTGGGGGTGCGAACATTGCCGGGAACGACGGCGGTCACGCGGATGCCGTCGTCGCCCAGCCCGCGCGCGAGGGCCCGCGTCATGCCTTCGATGCCGGCTTTCGCCGTCTCGTAAAGCACCAGGTCGGGCAGGCCCAGATGCCAGGAGATCGAACCGAAATTGACGATGGCGCCTCCCCCCTCTTCTTCATTCCGGGAGCCGCCGCCTTGGCGCAGAAGAGCATGTGGCGAAGATTGACAGCGATGCGGTCATCCCAATAGGCGGGCGTCACGTCCGCGAGGGTGTGGCGATCGTCATTGCCGGCATTGTTCACGAGCACGTCGATCCCACCTGTCTTGGCGAAGAACGCCTCGACGGCGTCGATATCCCGGAGATCGCAGCGTTGATAGGTCGGCACGCGCGTTGCATCTTTGAGATCGGCGATCAGGAAGCTGCTTTCCTCATCCAGAATGTCGAGGAAGGTCACCTCGGAACCCTGCCTGGAGAAGGCGGCCACGATAGCGGCTCCGATGCCGCTTGCGCCGCCCGTCACGACGACGCGCTTCCCCATCAAACTCGGATAGACGGCTGACGACATGTTCCCCTCAAGACAAGATGCAGGCTGCCTTCGTCTGTGTATAAAACGCAGCAAAACCCTGCTCGCGCGCGACGTTGCTCGACCTCCGTGTTGCGCCGAACGGGCCATGATAGTCGACGCCGCTGCCGGCAGATTGACCATCACCAGGTCTCGGTCATGGTCGCTCCATCCGGTGCGTTGCGAACGGGAAGAAGGCCACGCGCGGCGAGGTTCTGCATCAGGGAGCCCACTCCGAACGTCCAGGGCGGCGCCGACAGCGACGTCGTCACCCTGTTTTCGAGCACGCCCAGCCTGGGCGTCGACACCCGGACGACATCGCCTTCCTTGTGCGTGAAGCCGCGTCCGGCCGTGTCGCGATCCTGGATCGGCGCGAAGAGCGTTCCGAGAAACAGCACGAAGCCGTCGGGATACTGGTGCTCGCTCATCGCCTGGCGCACGAGCTCGAGCGGATCGCGGCTGATTTCCGCCATCGAGCTGCGCCCCTCCAGCCGGTAATTGTCGCGGCCGACGACGTCGAGCTCGAGAACGGCCTTGCGGATGTCGTCCATCGTGAAGCCATCGTCGAACATGCGGATCAATGGGCCGATGCTGCATGACGCATTGTTGTCCTTGGCCTTGCCGAGCAACAGCGCGCTGCGGCCTTCGAAGTCGCGCAGGTTGACGTCGTTACCGAGCGCGGCGCCGCGCGCACGGCCGTCCGAGTCGCAGACGATGACGACTTCCGGCTCGGGGTTGTTCCAGTCCGAATCCGAGCGGATACCGATAAAGTCGCCCCAGCCGACCGAAGACAAGATCGGGCTCTTGGTGAATATCTCCGCGTCGGGCCCGATCGCGACTTCGAGATATTGCGACCACAGCCCGTCCGCGATCAGTGCCGCTTTGAGGCGAGCGGCCTGGGGAGAACCGGGTTTGGCCGCGCGGATATCCGAACCGACGCGATCTTTCAACGTGTCGCGGATCGCCTGCGCCCTCGCATAGTCGCCGCGTGCACGCTCCTCAATGACGCGCTCGACTGCCGATACCGCGAAGGTTACGCCGGCGGCCTTCACGCATTGCAAATCGATCGGCGCCAGGAGACGCGGGAGATCCGCACCGACCCACGCCGGCTTGAGTCCGAGTTCGGAGATGTCGCCGAGGTCGCGCCCGGACGGCGCTCCCCGCCAGCTCTCGAGCAGGGACGAGACCGTCGGTGCCGCCGACGACACATCGATGACCCGCCCCGCGCTCACGACAATCGGCGTCGGACCGTCGCCTCGATCCAGGCGGCCCACCAGGGTCGCGTCACGCCAATCGAGCGGCAGGACATCAAACATGAGAGGGACCCGCGGGTCGACGGTTCATGGGTAGGTTCCGGACGCTGGCGGACCAAGTTGGTTGCGCTACCACAACACCGCTGCAGGCCCTTCTGTCAAGATCGGCGGGCTTGGGCTTTTCGCTTTGGCGCTTGTCGGAGATGGGCGGTGGATTCGCACAAAACCAGCGTGAACTCCATGAACTCCAGCTGTTTGTGTTCACGATTTGCTGTCGAGCAGCAGCGCGTTTACGGCGAATTTGCTCCAATAAAGGCTGCACCGCCAGGCACGCCATCGGCTGGCGCACGGTGGTGAGTGCCCGCCTCTTGTTTGGAAGCATCTAGCTCATGCGCGTCCCGAGAGCGATCTGGTCGGCGCTATGCGCCTTCGCCGGCCCTTGGCCGCCCGGAATATGAGGATTCAGAGACGGAGCGGCACCACTTGAACGGGACGCGGAGATGCAGACGAGGGCTTCAGGTGCTCGAGGTAATACTTCCGGAATTGCAGCGTCGCGCGATCGGTCGCAACCGAACGTTCGTCGCCCGGCGCCGGCACCTCGGACGGCTTCGACAATTCCACAACGGCCTTGTCCTCGTCTGCTATACGGCGGTTCATCCAGCGGTAGAAGGGATCAAGGAGCGACGAGGTGCTGAAGTCGCGCGAGCTCGCGACGATCACGCGCGTTCGCTCCTTGTCGATCGGCACGACCAGGGCGTAGACCGCCAGATGCCGCCCCGGGATCGGAATGTGCAGCGCCATCACATTGGGGCGAAAGAACTCCACATAGGAATGATTGTCCTCCCCGTCGAGGATCGCCCGTGTGCGCCCACCGGACGGCGTATCCTCCCAAATGACCTCCATGCGCGACTCCGCCGTCATGCGCTTGTGATAGCTCCGTCCGATCGTCCGGCGGTGGACGAAGGGAAGATGGGGAGAGTCCAGCATGTTCTCCATCGCGCGTGTCCAGTGGCACCGCCACTCGCGCGAAAGGTAGACCCGGGAGTAACGCGGATCGGTCAGTCCGACCGGCGCAACGGGTTCGGACGGCGCCGTCAGGCCGGGCGCGGTATAGAGCCAGATCACATCGCCGACGCGGCGCGCGGGTAACGGGATCGCGCCGAGATTTTCACGCCTGGCTTCAGGATTGAACGGAACGCGGCGGTTAGTGCCGTCCGCGTCGAAGCGCCAGCCGTGAAACGGACACTCGATACACTCGTCCTCGATGAGTCGGCCTAGGGACAGCGCCGCGCCGCGATGCGGGCAACGATCGATCAAAGCGCCGACGCCGCCCCCCGCGCCGGGAAACAGGACGATATTCTCCCCGCCTATCGTCACGCCAAGGGGCGTGCGCTTCAGGTCGCTTGCGAGCGCGACCGGCGTCCAGACATGAGCAAAACCGTCGAACATGCGGCACTGTCCCCTGCAGTGACAGTGTATACGCAAGTTCTTCGGACCCAGATCAAGCTGCCGCCGATGTCGGCCCGATGACCAGTTGCCGGAGGCGAACGCACCGCCCCCGGACGCTTCACGTTGCGCGACTCTGCTGCGCCAAGCTAGCCGCCCAACTTGAAGTCGAGCCTTACACCGACCGTGCGCCGTGCTTCGAGGTTCGGCACATTCGCGTAGCCCTGGGTGGGCAGCGCGATGCCGGTTGCGGCGCCGTTGTCGAGATAGGTCGGGAAGATCGCTGAAACGAAATGCTGGTCGAGCAAATTGCGCGCGAACGCGGACAGCCTCCAGCTTCCCTGATCCGGACCGTAGCCGATGTTCAGGCCCAGAAGACCGAAGCCTCCCTGGATCGTGTTCGGGTTGGCGACGATCGTGTAGGTGCTGCTGTGCCATGACCAGTTCACGTTGGCGTTGATCGCATAGCTGTCGCCGAAGACGTGATAATAGTTCGCCGCGATCGCATAGGAGGTTTTCGGCGCCTGTGGCAGCGGGAAGCCCGCCGCATTGAACTGCGCCGGCGTGCCGGCCGGGGACCCGGGCGGGACGTAGGTGCACTGCCCCGGGATCGTCGCCGGGTTCGTGAACTGATCCTGGCACTGGATCGCGAACGCAGTGTATTTCGTCGGCGTGTAGGCAAAGTTGCCGGTCAACGTAAGATCTTCCGTTGCGGCGAACGAGGCGTCGGCCTCGAATCCCTTCGAACTCGAGGCCTCCCGCATTCGACGTCACGAAGTTGGATGCGCCGGGATTGGCCGCGTCATAGACGTATGTCTGGCCCTGGAAGTTCGTGTATTTCTCATCGAAGACGTCGGCGTTCAGAACCAGCCTGCGGTCGAAGAACTGCGATTTGACGCCGATCTCAAAGTCTTGAGACGTTTCCGGCTTGATGACGAATTGCGGCAGCCCGGCCGGATAAGAGACGGCCGGGCCTTTGTAGCCCGTCGCGTAGGTGAAATAGGCGTTCACGTCGTCGGTGAAATCGTACTTGATCGTGCCTTTGCCAGACAGGTTGGAGGCATGTGCCGTCGTCGCGACAACAGGCGAAGGCAGTGTCGTTGTGTGGCACGGCGCTCCGAAGGCGTAGTTGAATTCGCAGATATTCGGGAAAGGGCCGATATGCACGCCGGCCTTTACGTCGTCATGCGTGTAACGCAGACCCCCGATCAGGCTGAGCTGGTCGGTGACGTGCACGGTCGCCTGGCCGAACGCCGCGAGGCTTCGCGTATCACTCTGGATGATCGTCTGGCCACCGGTAACCGGGCTCGCAAATCCGTTGGAAAGCAGATTCACAGAATTGTCGGGCTCGAAGTCGAACGTACCGGCGAGCACGTTCTTCTCAAGCGAGCCGACGTCGTAGTAGAAGCCGCCGATCGTATATTCGATGAACTGATCCGATGGCGAGGCCACGCGGACTTCCTGCGTGAACTGGTGATTGCCCACCTGCGTCTGGTCGACGCTCAGGATTGGACGCGGTGTCGAGTCGACGTCCACACCCTCGCTCTCTTCCTTCTCGATATACGACGTGACGGAGGTCAGCGTGTCGCCGCCAAACTGATAGTCGACATGCAGCGAGCCGCTCGTTGTATCGGTATTGGCATCGGTGTCGCCTTCGTCGGCAACCTTGTTGTTCGTCGGGCCGGCGACGACGCCCAGCGGTGCGTCGGTGGCACAGGGAGAATAGGTGGCAAAGCCGCTGCCGCAGCTGCGGAGAGTCAGCGCGCCGTTGCCCGTGTCACCCGTGTGCGAGCGCTCGCCGATCAAATAGATCGAGAGGTCGTCGCTCGGCTCCCACAGGAACTTTCCGCGCACGCCGTATTGGTCATAACCACTGATCTCTTCGTTCTTGGTGACGTTATCAATGTAGCCGGAGTGATGGTATTCCCATCCCGAAAGACGCACCGCCATGGTGTCGTCGATCGGAAGATTGACGCCGGCCTGCGCCTTGTACTCGCCGCCGTCGGCGACAGACACGCTGCCGTCGGCTTCGTAGACGCCGAGCTGTGGCTTCTTGGTCACGATCTGAAGCACGCCGACAGAGCTGTTCTTGCCGAACAGCGTGCCTTGCGGACCTTTCAGCACTTCGATGCGATCGATGTCGGTCAGCAACTCATACGACGGCGCCGCGAAATTCGTTTCGGGAATGCCCTGCACCACGTCGTCGATCACGATACCGACGTCCTGCTCGGTGCTGAGATTGACGCTCTGCGTGCCGACACCGCGGATCTGGAAACCGCCGCCGGTATAGGCGTTGTATTGGACGCTGGAACGAGAAACTGCAGATTTGTCAGGCCGCTGTAGTTGGTCGTCTTCAGCTGCTCGCTGGAGACGACAGAGACCGCTACGGGAACGTCCTGCAGCTTTTCCTCGCGGCGCTCGGCCGTGACGACGACGGATTCGATCTGCCCGACCGAAGCGTCGTGGTTGGGCGCCGCCGCCGCAGTCGATTGGGCATGGGCTGCCGGCGCTAGGATGCATGCCGAGAAGCAACGCGCCAAGGCGCGAATGTCTGATCAACTGGTCCTCCCCTAGCCTCATTCGAGGCTTGAAATCTGTATTGCGGCGCGTGTTGACCGCTTATGTTCGTTCCCGCGACCAGCACCCCTTCCGGGCTCCGAAACACGGCCAGACCGGACCGCTCCGGCCCAAATTCTGTATACAGTTCGAAAAATATGCATGCAATATTGCCCAGACTTTGACGTGGGTCTTTTCAGCGTTCCATGAGCTCGTACCGCCGCAATTCGACAATTATCAGAATTTATCGACATTTCTGCATCACTTCGCGGGCGCATGCGGCTTGGGTTGAGCCGATGAGGTGTTCACATTTTAATAGTTGGATGCAGATGGAATGTTTCTAGACGCTCCGCGGTCAGCGTGGAAAAAGAGCCGACGCAGCGCCCAGAACGTCGACAACTCCTTGTGCGATTGCCATCTGTCGCTGCCAAACTACATGGCGACGATTTATCTGACGTCGGGCAAGGAGCCGGGACGCAGGATCCGCGGATGGGCGTCCGAAAGGCGCGGATAGTCGATCTTGAGCCGCTCGGTCACGCCGCGCCGAAATTGCTGACGACGACATCCGCCTTCCGGACCAGATCGTAGAAGAGCGTGAGCCCAAAATCCGGCGTGCAAGGCGCGCCGGCGCCGCTCAGCTATTGCCGGAGTTCAGGAAGTTCGAACCCTTGTAATCTGCCGGCGCCGCGATCTCCACGATCGGATCGGCGCGGTCGTCATATTCGAGGCGCAGGGCACGGCTGATCACGGCATGCATGTCGTACATCGTGGTCGTGTAGGTGAATTCGAGGATTTCTTCGTCGGAAAGAAATGTCTTTAGCTTCGCGAAGACGGCATCCGGCACGCGGCCGCGCTGGCTCACGAGATAGTCGGTGTAGGCCAGAAGCGTGCGCTCCTTTTCGTCGAAGCAGTCGGCGACCTGCCATTCCTTGATTGCGTCGATCTTGGCATCAGGCATGCCGAGGCCGCGGCACGACTTGCAATGCTGCGAGTAGACGAACTGACTGCCGTCCAGCCAGCCGGCGCGTGTCTGGCCGAGCTCGCGCAGCAGCGGGCTGAGCTTGCGCTTGGGATTGAGATAGAGCTGGAAGCCTTTCAGCGCATGCTCGAGCACGTCGGGCACGAGGGCGAAAACGGTCCACCAATTGCCGGGCGTCCCGGTATGCGTGCCCGGCTGCGAAACCGGATCGCGGCCCTTGAACAAACGATCGTACAATTCGATGACGACCGGTGCGGTCGCCTCGGAACGGGGAACTTGGCGCAGCCTTGGCATTGGGATGTCCTCCTTCAATTATGGTCTTCAGGCGGCGGCCTGAGTGTTCACAAGCGGCGTCCAGCTTCCGCCGGCGCCAAGACGGCGCGACCCGGGCTCGCGCTCGAATGCGTCCTCGAGGTCGAATTCCTTGCCGAACTCTCGCAGCACCGGCAAGACCTCCTTGCCCATCAATTCCATCATGCGCATGGTCTTGGCATGCGGCACCGGGCCTTCCGGGCCCCAGACGGTCAGGAAGCCCGGGCGCAATGTCTTGAGCACATGGCGCAGCTTGGGAATGACGGTCTTGGGCGTGCCGCTGATGATATGGCCGCTCGCGTGCAGACGATCGTAATGCTCGAGGAGAGCCTTGCGCTGCGTTTCCGGATCTTCCTTGTGACGTCATTTTCGGCGAGACGCGCGCATAGAATTGCGTCGCGTAGTTCTTAACGGCGTTCTTGGAATTGTAGCCCGGCAGGCTGCCGAAGCGTGTCGGCGTGAATGAGCCGCCGAAGACGTGACCCTTGCCCAGCTCGTAAGCCTCTTCATCGCTGTCGGCGACGATCAGCTTCTGGAAATAACCGAAATTCTCCGGTCCGATCTGGTATCCCATCCGCGCGGCGGTCTCGCCGTAGAGATTCCACATATGCGCCGTTGCCGATATCTCGGTCGCGAGCGCGATGTAGGGATAGCGATGCTCGGCGGCCCACACCGACAGTCTCCGGGCTGATGACGCCCGGTATCCAGATTTGCGGCTTCTTCTGCAGCGGCTTGGCCCAGGGATTGACGAAGCGATAGTGGAAATGTTTGCCCTCGTATCGCCACGGCCCGGGCCTCGTCCAGGCCTGCACGAGGAAGTCGTGCGCTTCGTCGAACAGCTCGCGGTTGAAGGCCGGATTGGTGTTGGAGGCGACCTGTTCCCATGCCGCGCCGCGAATAATGCCAGGCACGAGACGTCCGCCCGAGATCATGTCGATCATGGCGAGCTCTTCGGCGGCCCGAAGGGGGTTCTTCATGATCGGGAGCGGGCTGCCGAGGAGCACGATGCGCGCGCGCTTGCTGGCGTAGGCCAGGATCGAAGCTTCCACGCCCATGACGTTGCTCATGCAGGCGGGATTGGCATGGTGCTCGTTCAACACCATCGCGTCGAAGCCGACGCGCTCGGCTTCGAGATATTCGGTGATATAGCGGTGATAGAGTTTCGCGCCGACCTCCGGATCGAAATATTCGTTAGGCAGGCCGAAGAACTCCGCCGTTCCTGTACACGGCTTCCTCGGGGAGCGGCGCGTATTGCTGTTCGACAAAATATCCGATCTTCATGGGGTGCTCCCGCTAGTCGAGGAAACGCACAAGCGCTTTGACCAACTCGTCCCGCTTTTCGATCTCGGGACGATGGCCGCAGGCGACGAAGGTCTTGAGCTGGCATCCGGGGATCGCGCGTTGGTAGGCTTGTGGCGCCGTGCCCGGCAGGATCTCGTCCGCGTCGCCGCAGAAGACGATCGTCGGTAGCCTGTCGAGGCCCGCCAGCAAGGGCTCAAGACTTGAATTGTGCATGTAGGGCTCCCAGGCAAGGCGCGCGACTTCGGTGCGCGCATCCTCCCAGGCCTCGAACTGCTCGGGACCGGCCGGACCATAAAGGATCGGAAGTTCGGCAGTGCCGTCGGGGTCGAGCACCGAGGCTTTGACATAGTCGGCCGCCGTCATGGGAAACATGTCCATGATGAAGCCTTCCGCCGGCTTGATGCCGAAGGGCGAGACGAGTGCCATCTTGGTGAACTGTGCGGGATTGGCGACCGCCATCTCGGCCGCGACCCATCCGCCGAAGGAGAAGCCCACCACATCGACAGCATGCGGGCCCAACGTGCGCAGGAAATGCCCATAGAGGAAAGCGAGATCGCGAACATTGCGGATCCAGGAAATGCGATCGGCGCGCATGCCGGGCTGGACGGGCATCACGAGCTTGCGGTGTTTCGCCAGCGCCTCGTGCCAGCCGAGCCAGGAAGTCGGTCCGAGTTCGTCGTGAAGAATGAACAGCGGATGGCCTTCGCCTGCCTCGCGCACCACGAGTTCATCGCCGGCGATCCGGACTTTCCGCTCTTTCCACATGGCGAACCACACTCCCGATGCCTGAGACCGGCGCCTTCAACTGCGCGCGGCGAAACCGTCGACCTTGAAGGCCGCCGAGTTGTGATAGGCGTCCATGTGGCCGATGCGGCCGTTCCTGACGCTGCAGACACAGCACGCGCGATCGATGACGTCGCGGCCAGTCTTCAATTTGATGAGCAGAACATGCTGCTGAACGAACCCGTCGGGCGTCGGCAGGCGCTTGATTTCGGTGTAGCGGTACTCGAGCGCGCCCTTCTGGATCGCGCGGATGCTTTTGATCAATTCTTCTACACCGATCGCTTGGTTGTCGGTGTTGTGCCAGATCCAGGCATCGTCGGCGAAAATCTCGCGCAGAGCGTCGACATTCCCATTTTCGACGGCACTGAAGAGCTGTTCCGCCGCGGCGAGAGACTCTTCTTCAGAGCCCGCACTCATTTTTCCTCCCCCGACGCCCTTTCACCGGCCGCCGAATGCAGACCGGATTTCGCACCCTGTCCGCAGCTTTGGCACGATGGATACCGAAGATCAGTTGTGTATGCAATAGAAATGCACAGCGTCGCTCTTCGCGATCTCATTCTAATTAACATATTGAAATTATGTAATTTTTCAAGGAGTGCGCGGCGACCAATTAAAACTTTGCATCCACTGATACTAGGTCAGCGCATCGCGCCATGATAAAAGCAGGTGTTCTCAGATTGGATTTTCCAAAAAACCATGGCTGAAGCCGTCGACAAGGCCTATCTCGCGATCCGGCAGGGGATCATTCGCGGAGACCTCGCGCCCGGAAAACACATAACCGCACAGGATCTCGCGGCCGCGAGCGGCCTCAGCCGAACGCCTGTTCGTGAAGCGATGCGCCGGCTGCATGCCGAGGGGCTCGTCGAGCTCATTCCCCATCGCGGCGCCTTCGTAACTCGCATGGATGAAAGCGAGATCACCAACATTTATGACCTGCGCGTCGTGCTCGAAGGCTATGCGGCGGCGGCGGCGGCACGGCGCGTGACGCCAAACCAGCTTGCCGCGCTCGAAGCACTGGCGCAGGAGATGTGCGAACTGGTGGAGGCCGATACGCCGTCCCTGGTGGAGGTATTGTCCGAGCTCAACAACCGTTTCCATAAGCTCATCGTGGCCGCTTCGAACAATTCGCGACTTCAATCGGCGCTGTCCTCGATCGTGGAAATGCCCCTCGTTCTCAGGACATTCCGGCACTACGACCTCGCGGAGCTTAAGCGCAGCACCAACCAGCACGCGGAGCTTGTCTTGGCGCTGGCCGCGCATGATGCGGATTGGGCACGCAGCGTCATGACAAGCCACATTTTGTCGGCGCTGCACACGCTGCTGGGCAACGTCCAGACCCACGCAAATGGTGCAGACGTCAACGGGTCATGAGGCGGCCCTCGACGCAGAGCGTCCGGCCCGTCACATAACTCGCTTAGCGAGACCGGGTACTGTCGTGTGCGAGACGCAGCGGGATCATTTCACACCTAATTTGTATTCAATATCGTTCTCACTCGGTAGGACTGCGAGCACGCCAGTTACCGGATAACTTAACAAAAATGAGACTCTCTTGATCAATAAGCCGCTTGGCGACCGCACCGCCTTGGGCCATATTTGCATCCAAAATAGCCATAGGAGCTTGGGTGGAGACGCGGATTGCAGACAATCTGGCCGAAATAATCGAGCGCTCGCTCGTGGACGCTCACTTGCCCGCCCTGCTCGTCACCCTTGCCCATCTGAGCGCGGACGAGACATTGCTGAAGGAGGCCTGGCGCCCGAGATATGCGCCCTACATGGACAACCGTGCGGGCGGGTTGTCGGCGGAGGCACAGGCGGACCTTCGCAAGACCGCGCGGGACATCATGCGCCAGCTCGGGATCGGATCCGGCGCAAAGCGGAAGCTTCCCGACATCTCGGAAGCGACGCTGCAGAAGCTGATGAGCTTTGTCGCCGGCACGCAGGTGCCGGCGCGCTACCTGCCGCTGCTTCGCGACGAGCTCGGGCTGGACAAAGACGGCAAGACGGGCGTGGCGCCCCACGCGGCAAAAGCAAACCTCCGCGTCGTCGTCGTCGGCGCCGGGATGTCCGGGATCCTGGCCGCGATCCGGCTGAAACAGGAAGGCATTCCGTTCACGCTCATTGAGCGCAACGCGGACGTCGGCGGAACCTGGTTCGAGAACACCTATCCCGGCTGCCGCGTCGACTCCCAGAACCACATCTATTCCTACTCCATCGCGCCGAATTACGACTGGCCGCAACACTTCTCGACGCAGGACATTCTTTTCCGATACTTCAAGGATTGCGTCGACAAATTCGGCCTGCGCGAGCACCTGCGGCTTCGCACCAGCGTCGAGGACGCCGTCTTCGACGAGAAGGCCGGAACCTGGCGCATTCAGCTGAAGACCGATAACGGCGAGACCGAGGCCCTCACAGCCGACGCGCTCATCACTGCAGTCGGCCAGCTCAACAAGCCGAAGATTCCGGACTATGAAGGCCGCGAGCGCTTCACGGGCCCGCAATTCCATTCCGCGCGCTGGCGCCACGACATCGATCTAAAGGGAAAGCGCGTCGCCATCGTCGGGACCGGCGCAAGCGCCTACCAGTTCGCGCCGGCCGTTGCGAAAGGAGCCAAACAGCTCACGATCTTCCAGCGCTCGGCGCCATGGATGGCGCCGTCGCCGGACTATCATTTCGCCGTCGGCGAAGGCCAGAAATGGCTGCTTCACAATCTTCCGGGCTATGCGAGCTGGTATCGGTTCTGGCTGTTCTGGACGATCACCGACGGCGTCTACGAGGCCGTGAAAGTCGATCCAGCCTGGGATGGCGCGGGCGCCTCGATCAGCGCGGCCAACCGTGCGATCCGCGACGTGCTCGTCGCCCGCATGACGGCGCAGGCCGGCGAGCGTGCAGATCTCGTGGACAAGGTCGTACCCTCCTACCCGTTCGGCGGCAAACGCACCTTGCGCGATTCCGGCCAGTGGATCCCGATGCTCAAGCAAGACAACGTCTCGCTCGTCACCGAGCCGGTCGTGCGCGTCACGGAGCACGCACTGGTGACGAAGGACGGCGTCGAGCATCCGGCCGATGTCATCATTTACGGCACCGGCTTTCACGCCAGCCGCTTTCTCGAACCGATGAAGATCGTCGGCCGCGACGGCGTCGAGCTGACGAAGATGTGGGACGGCGACGCGCGCGCCTATCTCGGCATGACCGTTCCGGGCTTTCCGAACTTCTTCTGTATCTACGGGCCGAACACGAACCTCGTCGTCAACGGCAGCATCGTATTCTTCTCCGAATGCAGCATGGACTACATACTCGCCAGCCTCGAGCTTCTCGCCGTGCGCGGCGAGACCATGGAACCCAGGCGCGATGTCCATGACGCATACAATGCGCGCGTCGACGAGGCCAATGCGAAAATGGCCTGGGGCGTCGAAGGCGTAACCAACTGGTACAAGAATGCGCAAGGCCGCGTTACGCAGAACTGGCCCTTCCCCCTCGTCGACTATTGGAACGCGACACGCGCGCCAAATCCCGACGACTTCGTGTTCCGCCCGCGCGGGATCTAGACGTGGGCCGTTTTGCGACGCTCGGTGATATGACGGAGCACAACGCGGCAGTGCGCCCTCAGCGCGTTGCCCTGTCGTTTGAAGGCCGGTTGACGACCTACGAAGAGCTCGAGCGCCGTTCGAACCAGGTGGCGAACGGGCTTTCTGGACTTGGAGTTGAGGCGGCACGCCACCTCGTCTATCTCGGCAAAAATTCCGACCTGTACTTCGAGCTTTTCCTCGGCGCGGCAAAGGCCGGCGCGATCATGACACCGATCAACTGGCGGCTCGCGTTGCCGGAAATTGCCTACATCGTTGCAGATTGCGACGCGCCGATCCTGTTCGTCGGGCCCGAATTCACCGGTGCAGCGGCGGAGCTTGCAAGAACGATTCCCTGCATCCGCGAGATTGTCGCGATGGAAAGCGATACGCCACCGTGGAAGACCTTCACGCGATGGCGCGACCGCCACTCCGGCTCACCGCCGGCCATTAAAGTTCACGCGGACGACATTGCCATACAGCTCTACACCTCCGGTACGACGGGACGACCGAAGGGCGCGATGATCCGTCATCGCAACCTTCTAGACATGCTTGACGCGATCAGGGATGCCCCAGGCGTCGAATGGAACCGGTGGACGCCAGAGGACGTGAGCCTTGTCGCAACGCCGGTCGGCCACATCGGCGGCTCGGGCTGGGGCATCACGACATTTTATCACGGCGCAAAGGCGGTCGTGGCGCGCGAGTTCGATGTCGCGCGCATCCTCGACTACATTGAGACGGAGCGCGTCTCGAAACTCGCGCTCGTTCCTTCCGCGATCCAGTTCCTGATCCGCGACTCGCGCGCGAAGTCCACGGATTTCTCTTGTCTGAACCATCTCCTCTACGGCGCGGCTCCCATGCCGGCCGAGCTGCTGCGCGAAGGCATGGAAGTGATCGGCTGCGGCTTCGTGCAGGTTTACGGAATGACGGAAACCGGCGGAGCGGTCGTCGCGCTTCCGCCCGAGGATCACTCGCATTCCGCGACGGCGAAGATGACGTCGGCTGGCAGGGCCCTACCGGGCGTCGAGGCGGCAATCCTGGATGCAGCCGGCAGGCCTCTCGCGCCGGGCGAGATCGGCGAGATCGCGATCCGTTCCGTCGCGAACATGGCGGGCTACTGGAACTTGCCGGAAGCGACGGCCGTCGCGATCGATGACGAAGGCTGGCTGCGCACCGGCGATGCAGGCGTCATGGATGAAGAGGGCTACATCACCATCCGCGACCGCGTGAAGGACATGATCATCACCGGCGGCGAGAACGTCTACCCCGCCGAAGTGGAAAACGCGATCTACGGTCACCCGAACGTCGAGGACGTCGCGGTGATCGGCTTGCCTGACGAAAAATGGGGCGAAGCCGTTACGGCGGTAATCATCGCGAAGCCAGGCACCGCGCCCGACGCCGCCGACATCATAACCTTTGCGCGAATGCGCATCGCCGGCTTCAAAACTCCGAAGCGGATCGAGTTTGTGCCGGAGCTGCCGCGAAACGCGGCAGGAAAAGTCCTGCGCCGGGAGTTGCGCGCGCGGTTCGCCGCCACATGATGCCGTTGCTTCCGATACGGCAGAATGGTTCGCAATCTTTCGCGCCGCTGTTGAGGCATGCCGGGATGTGTGGTCCAGTTGTATACAATCTTTTCATCCGAACCCCCAGGGAGAACCCTCGTCATGGCCGCCTATATCGTCTTCACGCGTGAGAGAATGCGCGACAAGGCATCGTACGACGTCTACGCGGGCAAGGCTCGCGCGACGCTCGCCGGACACGAGGTCAAACGGCATGCCGCCTATGGCAAGCACGAAACCCTCGAGGGCGCGCCGATCGACGGCGCGGTGATCCTCGAATTCCCGTCCATGGACGCGGCGAAGGCGTGGTACAACGGTCCCGAATACAGCGCCGCGCGCCTCGACCGCTTCAAAGGCTGCGACTATCGCGTCTTCATTACGGAAGGCGCGTGAGGTCCAAACTCACTGCCGACATCAACCTACGTCGTCATCCCCGGCGAATGGCGCGCGTAGCGCGCCGCGAGGTTAAGGGGACCCAGCGCAGCGCGCGTCCGCGTGCTGAAGGGCTCTTTCGCACTCGCGGACGCTTGCTTGCTGGGTCCCCGCTGTAGCGGGGATGACGATTTTTTGTTTTATCGACCGCTGGAGCGAACGGCTCAGCCCGTCCACCAGGACGGCTCGCCGGGCGGAACGCGGTATGCGCCGTCCAGGCGTATCGTCATGCCGTTCAGCATGGGATTCTCGACGACGTGCTTGACCATCGCCGCGAACTCCGACGGATCGCCGGGACGCGCCGGGAATTGAACGGCGGCGCGCAGACCTGTCCGCATCGGCCCACGCGCATGGCCGCCCGCGTTGAGCATCGGCGTCTCGAAGATGCCTGGCGCGATGGTCATCGCCCGAATGCCGAACCGCGCGAGCTCGCGTGCGATCGGAAGCGTCATCGCGGCAATTCCGCCCTTGGCCGCCGCATAGCCCGCCGTTCCCATCTGGCCTTCCATCGCGACGATGGAGGAGACGTTGATCAGCACGCCGCGCTCGCCATTCGCATCGGGCTCGGCCGCAAGCATCGCCTCGCCGACATATTTGCTGAGGATGAAGCTTCCAAGCGTGTTAACCTCGAGCGCGCGGCGAAAACGGGCGACATCGAGACGGGCGCCCTCGCCCAGGAACAACCCCGAGCCGCCACCGCCGGCCGCGTTCAGCATGCCGCGAAGTTGACCGGTTTGCGGTTTCAGCGCCGCGAGCGCGGCCTTCACCGCTTCTTCGTCGCTGACATCCGCCTTGGCAAAAGGGCCGTCCCATCCGCCGCTTTCCGTGAGGTCGATCACGCCGACGCGTGCGCCGGAGGCCCGCATCAGCTTGGCGGTCGCCAGACCCAGGCCCGATTGGCCGCCCGTCACGATGAATCCGCTTCCTTCGACCTTCATGTTCCACCCGTTATTTTGCCTGAACTCACCAGCTCGTCGCGCAGGACGCGCTTGAGCGTCTTGCCACTGGCGTTTTTCGGAAGCTCGGTCGTGCGCACATCGACCGCGACCGGCACCTTATGACTTGCGAGCTGGCTTGCGACATGCCGGCGGAAATCGTCTGCGTCGGCCGTGTGGCCCGGCTTCAGTTGAACGACGGCCCCGACCTCCTCGCCCAGGACGCGGTGCGGCAGACCGATGACGGCGGTGTCGAGCACGGAGGGATGCGTGAACAGCGCGGATTCGATTTCGACGCAATAGATGTTCTCGCCGCCGCGGATCAGCATGTCCTTGATGCGGTCGAGAACGTACACGAAGCCCTCTTCGTCGACCTTGCCGATGTCGCCCGTGCGATACCAGCCATTGACGAACGCCGCGCGAGTCGCCTCGGGATTGTGCCAGTAGCCCTTCACGACATTGGGGCCGGAGATCCAGATCTCGCCGCTTTCGCCGGCGGAGGCTTCGGTTCCGTCGTCGCGGACGATGCGGATGTCGCAGACGGGCGACGGCGTTCCCACGCTGTTCGGCCTGTTTTGATAATCCTCGCCGCTGATCGATGTCGACACGGACGACGTTTCCGTCGCGCCGTACGCCTGGCGGGGCAACACGTTCGGATAGGCCTTGGCTACGCGCAGCGTCAGCTCGGGCGCTGCGGCAGCGCCGCCATAGGAGACGCCCTCGATGGAGGACAGATCGCGGCGCGCGAAATCGGGCGACTCCATGAGCTGCCATGCCATGGACGGCACGCCGGAGGTGGTGTTGATACGCTCGCGTTCAATTAGCTCCAGTGCGCGTTCGGCATTCCATTTGTACATCAGGACGATCTTTCGCCCCTTCGCCATCGCCGGCACGAGGTTCGAATGGCAGCCCGTCACATGGAAGAACGGCGCCGGCAGCAGGCCGATCTTCTGCGGCGCGTTCGGATCGTCGGCGGGAGGCGGCAGGCCGCGCCGGACCAGGGCGAGAGCCGCCTGGAAGTCGATATTGAGAATATTGGTGACGATGTTGCGCTGCGTGCCGAGCGCGCCTTTTGGCCTGCCCGTCGTGCCCGAGGTGTAGAAGATCGTCGCGTCGTCCTCCGGCGCAATCGTTACATCGGGAAGAGAAAGATCGCTCAGCATCGCGTAAGCAGTCGCGGGCCCGATGATATCCTCGAGCAACGGCACGCCATTCAACTGGGAACGCGGCGTGCGCACCGCGATCAGCGATGCGCCGCCGAGCTCGCCGCGCAATGGCGCCAGGCGCTCCAGGCGCTCGCCGTCGACGAAGGCGACCTTGCTGCCGGAATTCGTTATCCCGTACAGCAGCTCATCGGCCATGCCCCAGGCATTGAGAGGCGTGACGACGGCGCCGGCCGCCGCGGCGGCCCAGAACGCGATCGACCATTCTGGGAAATTTCGCATCGCGATGGCGACGCGGTCGCCCTTGCGGATGCTGTACGTGTCCGCGAGCGCCCGTGCCAGCGTCGCGGCGGCGCGATAATGCGCATCGTAGGTCAGCCTGTCGTCCTCGAAGACGAGGTACTCGCGCGCGCCCCAGCGCAGGCTCTGTTCGAATATCGCGCGCAGGCTCGGATAAGCATGCTTGTAGGCGCGCACGTGGCGGCCGTTGATATCGCGCGCCTCCATCTCGAAGGGCATGCCCGGCGCGGTGAGAATGCGATAGGCCTCTGCGATGCTGACGGCAGGCCAGCTTCGTTGTTGGGCGTCAGGCACGGTATTCTTCCTGTCTGTCTCGGCGATCCAGCGTTAGCGGACCGTCATGCCGCCGTCCACCAGCAGCGTCTGTCCCGTCATATAGCTGGCATCGTCGGACGCGAGGAATGCAGCAACCGAGGCCATCTCCGACGGCTCGGCCGCACGCTGAAGGGGAATGTTCTTCACCCACTCCGACTGGACCTGGTCTGCGGTCTTGCCGGGCATGCCCTCCGCCACCTTGGCCATGCGCTGCTGTACATATTGCGTCAACGTCATGCCGGGCGAGAACGCGTTCACGGTGATGGCGTGCGGCGCGAGCTCGAGCGCAAGTGTCTGCGTGAAATTGATGAGCGCGAATTTTGCCGCGCCGTAGGCGGAGCCGCCGGGAAAGGCCTTATGGGCGGAAACGGAAACGGTGTTGATGATGCGCCCGCCGCGCTTGCCCGCGATCATCACGCGCGCGGCATGCTTGGAGGCGAGGAACGTTGCCGTGAGGCTCACGCCGACCGTGTAGTCCCAATCCTTGCGTGAAAGATCGACGATATTGGTGCGGTCGACAGGCCCTGCCCCGGTGCCGCCGCCGGCGTTGTTGCACAGGATGTCGATGCGGCCGAACGCGGACGCGACCTGGCGGACCATCTCGGCCACCTCGTCTTCGTCCGTCAGATCGGCCTTGAATGGAAGGACGCGCGTCCCGAATTTCGAGGCACCGTCGGCAACAGCCTTCAGTTCTTCCCACTGCCCGAATTGCTCGCGCGGAATGTCCGGGCGTTCGCGGCAGAGATCAACGACCGCGACATTCGCGCCCTCGGAGGCAAGGCGAAGCGCGATGGCTTCGCCTATCCCCCGGGGGCGGCCGGCACCCGTGACGATTGCGACTCGATCCTTGAATCTCATCGTATTCGTCACGGGCTCGGCAGGTTAGTGGAAGTGGTACGTGGCTTCGATGGAGAGCGACCGTCCCTCGTCGATCCACTGCATTCCGCGCGAAACCCCCAGCGGGAAGTCGAGCGCATCGCCGACCGTCAGCTTGTTCGTGAGGTTCTTGCCGACGAAGGCGACGTCCCAGTTTCCGCCGACGTCGCTGAGCTGCACGCGTGCATCGAACTTCCAGTAGGTGGGCTGGAGGCCGTAGAACGGATCATAATCGTCCGAGGAATAGTAGCTCGTGCGAAGCGCCGCGATGAGCGTCGTATCGATCTGCAGGTCATGCCCGATCGGCAGGTTGTGATGGACCTGGAAATTTCCGGTCCATTTCGACGCGTAGAGCAGCGGCAGGCCCGCGATGTTGTGCGCGGCGACACTCGCCGGGCTGTTCGGATTGCAGACGCTGATCGGATCAGTCGCAAGACACGCTGCCCCGGGGAAGTTGTCGTATTTCGCGTCGAGATAGGCGACGTTTGCCGTCAGCTCAAGCGGTTCGATCGGAATCCAGGTCAGCGAAGACTCCATGCCACGCGACGTGGCAGCAGCCGCATTGCGCGTGAGGAAGGTCTGCGTCACGGGATCGAAGGCCGATTCCTGCAGGTTCTTGAACGTCATGTCGAAGAGCGACACGTTGAACTGCACCTTGTCGTCCCACAGCTCGCTTTTCATGCCGACTTCGTAGTTCGTCGAACGCTCAGGCTTGAAAGTGAAGTTCGCATCGGTCTGGTTGTATGTATTGCTGACGAAGCCCCCCGACTTGGAGCCGCGAGCCCAGGTGGCATAGAGCATGATATCGGGCCGCACGTCGAACTGCGCGCTGAGCGAGGGATCGAAGCTGCCTTCGCTCGTCTCTCCGCTGGCCGGCGTATAGGCAGCCGGCGGTCCGCCAAGACCGACACCAGAGGCGATTCCTTCGTCGAACCGCGCATTCTTCGCGGTGTTCGAATAGCGCGCGCTGCCGACGAGGCGGAAGTCGTCCGTGACGTGATAGGTCGCCTGGCCGAATACCGACACCGTCTCGGAGTGCTGATAGAAGTTCGTGAAGTCGCTGCCGGTGAAGACACCGAACAGGCCGTTGTAGTCGCGGAACTGATGCAGCTTGTAGTCCGCGCCATCGTAATAGGCGCCAACGATCCATTCCAGCGGCTGACCGGTCGGCGACAGCAGTCGGAGTTCCTCCGACCATTGCCGGAAGTTCTCCGGGAAGCCGTTCGCAAAGGCCGGCGTCGTCACGGCACCGCCGCTGTTCGGTATCGTCTGGTCATAGGCCGAAAGGCGCGAAGTATGGAAGGACGAGTAGCCGCTGACGGAGGTGAGCGTCAGATCGTCGAACCGGTAATTGGCCGTGATCGAGCCGTTGGTCGAACCCACCTCGTTCTCTTCGGGCAGGCCGTTGATATAGGGGTTGACGGCATAGCGCGTGCTCGGCGGCTCGACATACGTCGTGAGTGGCACAGAGACGTTGTCGCCGCCGGTGATACGCTCGTCACCGATCTCGAGCTTGCCGGTCACGTCGAAATCTTCGGTGGGTTCCCACTTCAACGTAAGACGTCCCAGACCCATCTTTGTATGCGGGTCGTCTTTGCCGGTTGCGAGATTCTTGATGTAGCCGTCCTGGTCGACGAACTTCACTGCGAGACGCGCGCCGAGATCGTCGGCGATCGGTCCGGAAACGTAGCCGTACACCTGCGGGCCCGACATGTCGAAGTCGTAGGATGCCGTCGCAGCAGCCTCGAATGTCGGCGTGGGATTGGCGGTCACGATGCTGATGGCGCCGGCTGCCGTGTTCTTGCCGAACAGGGCACCCTGCGGACCGCGCAGGACTTCCATGTGATCGATGTCGAACATCGGCTCCATGAACTGCGCCGAGCGGCCGCCATAGATGCCGTCGTTGTAGATCGAGACTTCCTGGTCGAAGGCGATGTTGTTAGGGCCCGAGCCGAAGCCGCGGATCGACACGACATCGTCGACGCCGGACTGCAGCACGAACAGGTTCGGGATCAGGTTCATAACCGAGTGCAAGTCGGTCTGATGGAATTGCTCGATCGTGTGGCCGGACAAGACCTGGATCGACACCGGCACCTTCTGCACATCTTCCGTTCGTTTTTCGGCGGTGACCGTAACCGTTTCGATCGTCCCGCTGTTCTGCTGCGCGAAAGCCAGCGTCGAGGCGCCGACGGACATCAATAGCGACTGCAAAAGGATGCGCGAGCACACGGCCGCACGCGGATTTCTTCTTGTCATCGTTTTCTCCCCTCTTTGGGCACTCGCTCCGAAGTGCATCCAAATTATTCTATCTTGGTCCGGAACCCTGCCCGGGCCCGGCGCCGCCCGAAATCGCGGTGCGCAAAGCGCAACTCGCTTGAGCCGGAGGTTTGCAGAATTGCATTCAATCCGCAACAAATAACGCCAGACGCCCGGCATTTTGGCGTGCCGTGGATATTTTTCTGTCACCCCCATGGTATTTATGCATCCGTAGTCCTCATGCTGGGCGAGGGACGGGGCGTTGAGCCATGGGAGGCCCCTCATTATTGCATCCAAAGATGGTACGCGCTCCAGCAGGCCGTGCAGAGGAAACTCGCAATGGGAAAAGTCGCGGAAAAGGTGGCTCTGGTAACAGGCGGTGCAAGCGGGATCGGCCGCGCGTCGGCGCTGGCGCTCGCGGAAGGTGGAGCTCGCATTGCCATCGGAGACATAGCCGACAGCGGGGCGGCGGACTGTGCTGCTGAAATCACGCGCTCAGGTAGCGCCGCCATGGCGCTTCATCTGGACGTGAGCGAAGAGGACGATTGGATCGATGCGATTCGCGCAATCCAGGGGCGATTCGGGCGCCTCGACATTCTCGTCAACAACGCCGGCATCGGCATAGGCGGCGACATCACCCAGCTGAGCCTTGCCGATTGGCGGCGCCAGCAGGCGATCAATCTCGACGGCACCTTTCTCGGCATCAAGCACGCGCTCCCCCTCATGCGTGCGAATGGCGGCGGATCGATCATCAACATGTCTTCGGTGACCGCGATCGTCGGCTCCGGGACGTTCGTCTCCTACGCGGCGGCGAAGGGTGGCGTGCGCTCGCTCACGAAATCCGTGGCGCGGCAATGCGCGGCGCTGAAGGATGGCGTGCGGGTGAATTCCATCCATCCCGGAATCATCGACACGCCGATCTTCCAGACACTGGGCCGCGCCGGCCAGACGAGCGACCCGCACCAGATGGCGCGGAACATGGTCCCTTTGGGACATATGGGCCAGCCCAGCGACATCGCGGCCGCCGTCCTCTATCTGGCAAGCGACGATTCGCGTTACGTCACGGGCAGCGAACTCGTGGTCGACGGCGGACTGATCATCCATTGAGCGAGGCATCGACGATGAGCGACATACAGACTGTGATCGACAAGCAGGCCATCACGGAAGCGCTGATGCGCTATTGCCGCGGCGTGGACCGCAAGGACCGCGCAGAGTTCGAGGCGGCATATTGGCCCGATGCAACCGACGATCACGTCAAGTATGTCGGCGGCGTCCAGGGGGTAATCGACTTCACCTTCGCCGCCGTATCGAAGATGCGCACCCAGCACATGCTCGGCAATATCCTGATCGAGATGCGCGGGCCGCACCGCGCCGTCTGCGAGAGCTACGTCCATGCCTATCACGAGGCGGACGCCTTCTTCGGCATGCAGGAGATGGTCATCGGGGCGCGCTATCTCGATGTGTTCGAGAAGCGCGGCAAAGAGTGGCGGATCATCCATCGCAAGGTCGTGGTCGACTACTACAAGACGGCGCCGGCGACCAGCGACTGGAAGAACGGCCGCTACGTGGCCGGACCGTCACGCGGCGAGAAGTTGCCGGACGATCCGCTCTACACCTTCGAGCAGGGGTGGCTGGCCAAACAGGCTCAGCGCTGACCCCAGATCGAGCCGAATTCGGTGGCGACATAGCGCGCCGGCGGTCCGTCCTGCGGACGCCGCTGTGCGAGGAAAGCGATGGCTTCCGCCATGCGGCGCGCCGAGATCGAATTCGGCCGGCGCTTCCGCGCCGAGCGAAAGCCGGTTGAAACCCTCCGTCAGCACCGCGGCGCCGGGACAGATGAGATTGACCGCGATCCCCAGCGGCGCAAGTTCCGGCGCGATGCCCATCGCCCAGCGGTCGAGCGCCGCTTTCGAAGCGCCGTAAAGCGAGAACCCGAGCTGCATGGGGTTGGCGACGGCGCTCATCTGGCCTCCGCCTGACGTCACGAAAACGAAGGCGCCGCCTCCACTCTTGCGCATCAGTGGTGCGCAAGCCGCCGCGCCAAGGAACGCGGCACGCAGATTGACCGCCATCACACGATCGAAATCCTCGGCGCGCGTGTTTTCGAAGGCGATGCGGGGAAAGATCGCCGCATTGCTGACGAGAACTTCGAGACGGCCAAGTGCGGATGCGGCCTCGACGATGGACGGCCAGATTGCTTCACGTGAAACATCGCCGGCAATCGCCGACGCCGCGCGTCCCGATCTTCTGATTTCGTCCGCGACAGCTTCCGCGCGATCGCCGTCTATATCGGCGCAGAGAACGGAAAACCCGGCTTCGGAAAGGGCCAGGCAAACCTCGCGGCCGATGCCGGCACCGCCACCCGTAACCACGGCAACCGGCGATACGGTCATCGCAGCGCGCCTTTGCTAAGAGCGTTTCGGTAGTGGCGTCGGTTCGCGGTCGACGAATTTGTATTCGGGCGGCGACGGCATTTCGACGACCGGCTCGTCGCGGTCGTCCCATTCGAGCTTCAGCGCCTTGATCATGTGCGCATTCATCATGAACATGCCGATGATGTAGGTCAGCTCGACGATCTGCTCTTCCGTGAAGAACGATTTCAGCGCGTCGAACAGGGCGTCGGGCGTGCGGCCGTGGTCGTAGACGGCGCAGTCGGCATAGGCGAGGACCGCGCGCTGCTCCGGCGTGAAGCCATCGAAGGTCTGCCACGACGGAATGGCAGCGAGCGACTTCTCGCCGATCTCAAGTCCGCGGAGGATCTTGGAGTGCTCGGAGAACATCCAGCGGCAGCTGCAGGCCCAGCCGATGCGCGTGATGGCAAGCTCCATGTAGATCAGCGGCAGCTTCCGCTTCTTCGTCTGCTTTATGTAGAAGCCCTGCACCGCGTGTTCGAGAATGTCCGGCGAATGGGCGAACACCGCTTCATAGTTGCCGGGTGCGCCGGACGCCGTCGTCCCGGGATCCTTAAGCGGATCACGCTTGCCGAACTTGCGGTCGTACATGAACTGCACGAGCGGATCATTAGACTCGTTCCTGCCGACAAGGCGAAGGCGCGGCATCGGTATTCTCCCTGCTGTTATCGTGCCCGGCCCGCGCGGTCAGGCGGCCATGGCGTCGTTCGAAACCTTCGCAAGCAATTCCCATTTTCCGTTCGCCGGCAGCGGACGGGAGCCCAGTTCACGCTCGAACGCGTCTTCCAGTCCGAGCTCCTTGCCCATGTCGCGCATGGCCGGGATCACTTCGTCGCCCATGAGCTGCATCATCCGCATCGTCTTTTCGTGTGGAACCGGACCCTCCGGGCCCCAGACGATGAAGAAGCCTGGCCGCAGCGTCTCCAGCATGGTGCGGAGCTTCGGAATGATGGTTTTCGGCGTGCCGACCAGAATGTGACCCGCGTCGACGAGCTTCGGATAGTTGTCCATCAGCGCCTTGCGCTGCTGCTCGACGTCCGTATAGTTGGCCGCGCGCGGGTTCATCAGCGCGTAGAACTTGTTCACATACTCCTTGAGCGCAAGTTTGGAATTGTAGCCGGGCAGCGCGGAATATTTCGGCGTCGCGTGCGAGCCGCCATACATGTGCCCCTTGCCGAGCTCGTAGGCTTCTTCGTCGCTGTCCGCGACCACGATCTTCTGCAGGTAGCCGAAGTTCTCCGGGCCGATCTGATATCCCATCTGTGCGGCCGTCTCGCCGTAGAGATCCCACATCTTCTTGGTCGCGTTCACCTCGGTCGCGAGCGCAACATAGGGAAGCTTGTGCTTCGCCGCCCACACCACCGTTTCCGGGCTGATCACGCCCGGCACGAGCACCAGCGGCTTTGCCTGGATCGGCCGGGCCCATGGATTCACGTAGCGATAATGGAAATGCTTGCCCTCGTAGCGCCAAGGTCCCGGCGTGGTCCACGCCTTGATCATGAACTCATAGGCTTCGTCGAATATCTCGCGGTTGTGCGTCGGGTTGGTGTTTGAAGCGACCTGCTCGAAGGAGGCGCCCCGGATGATGCCAGGGACGAGACGGCCGCCGGAGATCATGTCGATCATCGCGAGCTCTTCGGCCACGCGCAGCGGGTTCTTCGTGATCGGCAGCGGCACGCCGAGCGTGGCGATGCGCGCGCGCTTGGTGGCGTAGGCGAGAATCGAGGCTTCGATGGTGATGACGTGGCTCATGCAGGCCGGGTTCGCATGGTGCTCATTCAGCACCAGCATGTCGTAGCCTACGCGCTCGGCTTCGATGTGTTCGCTTAGATAGCGGTGATAGAGCTGGCCGCCGACCTTGGGGTCGAAGAACTTGTTGTGCACGCCGAAGAAACCGCCGTTGCGGATGATCTCTTCCTCGGGAATGCCGGCATAAAGCTGTTCGACGAAATATCCGATCTGCATGGCAGGCTCCTGAAAGTGTTCAATCAGCCGACGAAGCGACCGAGCGTTCTGACGAAGGCGTCGCGGCGCTCGATTTCGGGACGATGGCCGCAACCGGCAAAGACCTCAAGCTTCGCACCTGGGATGGCGTCGGCGTAGGCGCGTGCGCCACTGACTGGCAGGATGGTGTCCTTGTCGCCCCACACGACAAGTGCCGGCAGTCCGCCGAGGCCCTTCATATGATGCCCGAGGGTCGGGTTGTGCATGTACGGCTCCCACCCGAGTTGCGCGGTTTCGATGCGCGCATCTTCCCAGGCCTCGATCGTCTGCGGGTTAGCCGCGTTGAAGAGTGTCGCAAATTCCGGCGTCTCATCGGGATTGGCGACCGAGCTTCTGAGGTATTCCGCCGTCGTCACGATGTACATGTCCGCGATGACGCCTTCGGACGGCTTGATGCCAAAGGGCGCGACGAGCGCGAGATGCTTGAACTGCGCCGGGTTGTTCGCCGCCATTTCGGCCGCGACCCAACCGCCGAAGGAAAATCCGACGACGTCGATCGGCGCCAGCTTCTGCTCGCGCAGCATGCGGCCGTACAGTCGCGACAGGTCGGTGACGTTGCGCATCCATTTGAGCCGCTCGGAGCGGAAGCCGGGAGCGACAGGCATGATCAGCCTGTGCGTCTTCGCGAGCTCGGTGTGCCACTCCTGCCAGTCAGCGGGGCCCATCTCGTCATGGAGGATCAGCAGCGGCTCGCCCTGTCCCGCTTCGCGCAACGTGATCGTTGCATCACCAACTTCGATCTTGCGTTCTTCCCATCCGGCCATGGCCGACAGAATCCTTGTGTTAAGCGATCCGACTGCGTGCGGCGGCAAAGGAACGCCCGATCCCGCGCCGGGCATTGATGCCGTTGATGTTCAGGAGACGTATAATGTCCGGCACAGCACGAAACAGCCGGTCACTCGCGGATCGTCCGGTAGCGGCGCTCCATTTCCCGATGTGCATCTCTCCCTCTTCCGCAGATCCTGGCGGTCCTTTCGGGTGCCATCGGTCTGCAATTGTCGTGATCGGCGCAAAAAACCGCGCGCGGTCCTAGTCTCTCCACCTGAATACAGTGTCCTAAAACTGCATGCAATCGAAAAACCGTTCCGTATGGCCAATCTCGCCGATATTCCCAGGTTAACGGGCGAAACACAGTCACGATCTCTGCGCAACGTGTGCGCTGGGAACCCAGAAGTTCCACCGTTTGCATGCAAATGAACTCACTTAACAAAATAGATGCTTCTATTTCGTTCACTGGCTTTACCCGCCGGCGCCGCCTGCTAGACAAAAGGGACGCCCGCGCACGATTCCGGGCGAAAGAAACGGGGACCATGGCGGCAGCCGTCGAGAAAGCTTACGACGCAATCCGGGAGGGGATCGTCAGCGGCTCCTATGCGCCGGGCGCCCATCTCACGGCGCAGGAACTCGCGTCGGCAACCGGCCTCAGCCGGACACCTGTGCGCGAAGCAATGCGCCGGCTTCATGCCGAGGGGCTGATCAAATTTATCCCGCATCGCGGCGCCTTTGTCCGCCATCTCGACGAGCCGGAAATCCACAAGATCTACGACCTGGCGGTTCTCCTCGAGACTTACGCCGCGGAAGCCGCCGCGACGAACGTCACGCCATCGCAGCTCGCAGAACTCGAAATGCTGAGCAACCGGATGGAAGAGCAGCTCGCGATTCTCGAAGCGAAAGGTTCGCCCGAGGCAGCGGCAAAAATTGCGGAGGACAACGGGCAGTTCCACCGCCTGATCGTCACCGCGGCCGACAATTCGTGGCTGAAGTCTGCCTTCTCGGTGATCATCGAGGTTCCGCAGATCCTCAACACGTTCCGAGGCTACCGGGCCGACGAGATGCGGCGCAGCCAGACGCAGCACGTCGAGCTGATCCTCGCGTTCCGCGACCGCGATGCCGATTGGGCGCGCAGCACCATGAGAAGTCACGTGCTCGCCGCGCGGCACATCCTTCTGCGCAACAATTCGGAAGCAGCGGCGGCCAAGGCGGTTGCAAACGGAAACGGCGCCGCGCGGCCCATCTGACCGCGCGCTTGATCTTTCACCCGATCACCTCTCCAGTGCGGGACAGACAACACGCAGGGAGTGCGCCTTGAGCTCGCATCATCTCGTCGATCCCGAACTGGCGGCAGGCCTGCCCGCGTTTCCGCCCTTCACCGAGCTCACGCTCGACCTGGTGCCGACGATGCGGACCATGCTGCGTGAGCTGGCGCGCCAGCAGATCGAACAGACGCCGCTCGACGGACTCGAATTCTTCGAGACGAACGTGCCGGGCCAGTCGGGCGCGCCCGACGTGCGCGTCGTCGTCTACCGGCCTGCGAAAGTCAAAGGCCCCTTGCCCGCCTATCTACATGTCCACGGCGGCGGCCTTATCGTCGGCACGCCCGAAATGCGCCATGCCGGGTCGGTCAATCTCGCGCGCAATTTCACTTGCATGGTCGCGTCCGTCGACTACCGGCTCGCGCCGGAGGCGCCGTTCCCCGCCGCGGTCGAGGATTGCTATGCGGTCCTGAAATGGCTGCACGAGAGTGCGCCATCGCTCGGCATCGACCCGGCGCGCATCGTCATCGGCGGCGAGAGCGCCGGCGGCGGCCTGACCGCGGCGCTCGCCATTCTCGCGCGGGATCGCGGCAAATACCCGGTCGCCTTCCAAATGCTGACCTATCCCATGCTCGACGACCGCACTTGTGTCGCCAACGCCAATCCGCATGTCGGCGAATTCGTCTGGACGAACGCCAATAACGCAATCGGCTGGCGCGCCTATCTCGGCCTCGAGCCGGGAAGCCCGGGCGTCCCGGCTCACGCAGCGCCGGCGCGTTGCGAAAACCTGGTGGGCTTGCCGCCCACCTTCATCGCGACCGGATCGCTCGACCTGTTTCTCGAGGAAGATCTCGACTACGCCAAGGGGTTGCTGCGCGCCGGCGTGCCGACGGAAATGCACATCTATCCGGGCGCATTCCACGCCTTCGACCTTGTCGTCGACGCGCAGCTCACGAAAGCCTTTCGCCGCGACTGGGGCAGCGCGCTCGAGTGGGCGTTGAAAACGCGCTAATTCGCGACAGACGGCGCCAGCGCCTCAACCGGGCATTGCTTCAGGTCGGCCGTGCGGCGCTGTTCGATCTTCCGCGTCCATTGCGGATCGGCGACCAGGGCACGGCCGACGCCTATGAGATCGAACTCGCCTGCCTCCATGCGGCGAGCGACGTCGTCGAGCGGAATCGGCTTGCCCGTCTCACCGGCGAACGTCGCGAGGATGTCGCCGCTCATGCCGATGCCGCCGGCGACGATGACCGGAACGCCTGTCACCTTCTTCACCCAGCCCGCGAACGTCAGCGTCGAGTTTGCGAAGTAGGGATCCGGTTCGTCATAGCGCAGCGACGATACACTCAGGATATCGACACCCGCATTCACGAAGGGAACAAGCCATGCTTCGAGCTCAGCCGGCGTCTCGACCATGCGCGCGTCCAGCGCCGCCGACTTCCAGTCGGAGATGCGCGCGATCAGCGGCACGTCCGGCCCCAGCGCCTTGCGCGCAACTTTCATCACTTCCAGCGGAAAGCGCGAGCGCTCGGGCAGCGTCTTGCCGCCCCATTCGTCGGTGCGGCGGTTGGTTTCGTGCCACATGAACTGGTCGAGCAGGTAGCCGTGACCGGCATGGACCTCGACACCATCGAAGCCCGCCACTTTCGAGTCTTCTACGGCGCGGGCATAGGCCTTCAGGAGGTCTTCGATATCGGCTTCCGACAGCGCCCGTCCGCGTGGCTGGGCAGCGGAGACCAATCCCGACGGACTCTCCGGCTCGGCATCCGGCTTCCAGTCGCTGTTCTTCTTTCCGACGGCGCCACAATGCCAGAGCTGCGGAATGATCTTGGCGCCGGCCGCGTGCACGGACGCGACGACCTGCTTCCAGCCTTCCATCGCCGGGCCGAAGATGCGAGCGCTGCTCGAGTCGTTATAGGCGGCCGGTCTGCCGATCGCGGCGCCTTCGGTCATCACAAGGCCCGCGCCGCCCTCGGCCCGTCTCGCGTAATAGGGTCCGAGCGCCGAGGGGTTTCCGCCCGGCGACGACCAGCGCGCAGCCGGTGCCAATACGATGCGGTTCTTGAGATGGAGCGATTTGCACGAAAACGGACGGAATAGTGCTTCGATACCCATGACGACGCGCTTCCTCTCTATGCCGCACCGCTAGCGGCTTTTTCTCTGCATCCAGTCTTTAGGACCGTAGCGTAAGGCGTCAAGACAACGCGCGGGTTGCACTGGCCATCCGAGCGGCATCTTCGTATGAACCGGCACGACCCAGGGAGGAGTTCCGATGCGTCCACTGCCCGAAACGCGCGAAATATCACCGGCGCAGCGTTTCGACGTCCCTGCGCTTGAATCCTATTTGTCTAGTCGCATAAAGGGATTTGCCGGACTCGAGGAGGTGCGCCAGTTCAAAGGCGGTGCGTCGAATCCGACATTCTTCCTGATCGAGCGCGGTTCCGGCGGACGCTTGTTTGTCCTGCGCAAGAAGCCGCCCGGCCAATTGCTGGCAAGCGCACATCAGGTGGATCGCGAATACAGGATCATGGACGCGTTGCGCGCGACGGATGTTCCCGTTCCTCACATGCGCGTGCTATGCAACGAACCCGAGGTCATCGGCACCTCGTTCTATGTGATGGACTATCTCGAAGGCCGCATCTTCCGCGATGCCAAGCTGCCGGGCATGGCGCCGGCGGAACGTGCCGCCATCTACGACGCGCTGAACGAGACGCTGACGAAGCTGCACAAGGTCGATTACGCAAAGGTCGGCCTCGCCGATTTCGGCCGGCCGGGAAATTATTTCGAGCGCCAGATCGCGCGTTGGACGAAGCAGTATCGCGGCGCGGAGTCCGAGCACATTCCGGCGATGGAAAAGCTGATCGAATACTTGCCCAAGCACATTCCGCCGGACAATTCCGTCTCAATTGCACATGGCGACTACCGGCTCGAGAACGTCATGTTCCATCCGACCGAGCCGAAGCTCATCGCCGTGCTCGACTGGGAATTGTCGACGATCGGCCATCCGATCGCCGATATCGCCTACAACTGTCTTCTCTGGCATTCGCTCAACGAAGTCTGGGGCAACCTCGACGGAGTCGATTTCAAGACCAGCGGCATTCCGGGCGAGTCCGAGTATCGCGCGGCCTATTGCAGGCGCATGGGCCGCGCCGAGATTCCGCACTGGAATTTCTATCTCGCCTTCTCGCTGTTCCGCCTCGCCTCGATCTCGCAGGGCGTCTTCAAGCGCATCAAGGACGGCATCGCGAGCACGGACCGGCCGGGAGTGAACGAAACCGACAAGCGCGCCGAACAGGCGTGGGCGTTCATATCAGGCAACTCATAATCCGGCCTTCGATAGCGGCACTCGTTAGTGCCGTCATACCGCAATCCCGCGGTTTTCACGTAAACCGCCCACCCCGTCGCTCTTTTTGACGCAACGCGCGTCGTCGAAGGCGCCTAGCGCGAGAATTTCTCGGACAGCACGATCGAGGTAACGGTGCGGTCAACTCCATGGCTATTGCCGATGCGGTCGAGCACCGCGTCCATGCGCGCGGGCGTTTCGGCCTCGACCGTTGCGACCAGGTCGTAGGTTCCGGACACCGCCGAGAGCATCCGCACCTCGGGGATCTTCTTCAGCTCGATGGTCGTGCGGTCGGCCCGCTTCGAGTCGGTTGCAATCATGACGATGGCGCGGATCCGGTTTGTGGTCGCTTCGTCGGAGAGTCGCAGGGTGTAGCCCCTGATGACACCGTCCTTCTCCAGCCGGGTGATGCGTTCCTGCACGGTCGAACGTGCGAGGCCGAGCTTGCGGGCAAGCGATGCCGCCGGCTCGCGGGCGTTGGCCCGCAACAGGTCGATCAGCTGGCGGTCTTTGTCTCGCATGGCGCGCGCCCGACAATTCGCCGGACTATCCTGCGTTTCGCCGGAACAATTCGCAAGCACCGCCCTATCGCCGCCTGCCTTCCGTCGGCGCGGCGGCCCACCTTGGGCTGGCAGCAAATCGCAGGTGATCGCATGAAGCGCGTGATGGTCGTTGGTGGCGGAAAAATCGGGCTCGCCATCGCGGAACTCCTGGGCGGCACGAACGACTACGCCGTGACCGTGGCTGACAAGGATCCCGCCAGCCTGGAGCGCCTTCCCTCGCGCAATGTCGAGCGCCGGCGCGTCGAGATCGCCGACGCGACGAGTTTCGCCCATGAGATCGAAGGGCATGATATCGTCCTTTCCGCGACACCCTACTCGCTGACGGCGACCGTCGCGGCGGCTGCGAAGCGCGCCCGCGCGCACTATCTCGACCTGACCGAGGATGTGGAATCGACGCGCACCATCCGCAAGCTCGCCGACGGCGCCGACACTGCCTTCATTCCCCAATGCGGTCTCGCGCCCGGCTTCATCTCCATCGCGGCGCATCACCTTACCAAGAGTTTCGAGAAACTGCGCGAAGTGCAGATGCGCGTCGGCGCGCTGCCGGTGTTTCCGACCAACGCGCTCAAATACAATCTGACCTGGTCGACCGACGGCCTCATCAACGAATACTGCAATCCCTGCGAAGCGATCCGCGACGGGTTGCGCTCGGAAGTGCCGGCGCTCGAAGAGATCGAGCATTTCTCGCTCGACGGCACGGAGTATGAGGCATTCAACACCTCGGGCGGTCTCGGCACGCTATGCGACACGCTCGACGGCAAGGTCGAGAACCTGAATTACAAGACCGTGCGCTATCCTGGCCATCGCGACATCGTCAAGATGCTGGTGCGCGACCTCCGCCTCGGCATGCGCCGCGACATCCTGAAGGACGTTCTGGAAAAGGCGATCCCGATCACCTACCAGGACGTGGTCCTGATCTTCGTCACCGTGTCGGGCTGGCGCGAGGGTCTGCTGACGCAGGAAAGCGCCGCGCGGAAGATCTACAGCCAGA
The DNA here is from genome assembly GCA_963802815.1 of uncultured Alphaproteobacteria bacterium. Classification (GTDB taxonomy): domain Bacteria; phylum Pseudomonadota; class Alphaproteobacteria; order Micropepsales; family Micropepsaceae; genus Rhizomicrobium. The sequence goes on along the minus strand of CAWDKN010000003.1, from coordinate 84,212 downwards.
CGGTCAACGGCCGGCTGATGAGCGCCATCCAGGTCACCACCGCGGCCGGCATCTGCGCCATGTGCGATCTCCTCGTTGAAGGCAAGCTGCCGCAGAAGGGCTTCGTGCGCCAGGAAGATGCAAATCTGCCGGATTTCCTCGCCAACCGCTTCGGACGCTATTACGAAAGCGGCAAATAACGGCGAGGGCGTCATGGCGCGGAACGGCGGGCAGCTTCTGGTCGATTCCCTGATCGTTCAGGGCGCGACGCACGTCTTCTGCGTGCCCGGCGAGAGCTATCTGCCGATCCTCGATGCCCTCTACGACGTGCGCGACCGCATCCGCCTGATCACCTGCCGCCAGGAAGGCGGCGCGGGCAATATGGCCGAAGCCTTCGGCAAGCTCACCGGGACTCCAGGTCTCTGCTTCGTCACCCGCGGACCTGGCGCCACCAACGCCTCGATCGCCGTGCACACCGCGTTCCAGGATTCCACCCCGATGATCCTGTTCATCGGACAGGCCGAACAGGCGATGCTCGACCGCGAGGCGTTCCAGGAGGTCGATTTCCGCGCCATGTTCGCGCCGCTCGCGAAATGGTCGGCGGAGATCCGCGACACGCGACGGATCCCCGAATATGTCGCGCGCGCGTTCCAGATAGCGACGAGCGGACGGCCGGGGCCCGTCGTGCTGTCCCTGCCGGAAGATGTCCTGTCGGGGACGACCGATGCCCCAGCGGCAGGGCGCTATGCAAAGGTGGAACCATCGCCTTCAGCCGATGCAATGGCGCTGCTGCAGGGACTGCTAGAAAAGGCGGAACGTCCATTCGCAATCGTGGGCGGACCCGGATGGGACGCTGCTTCCATCAAAGCGTTACGCCTCGCCGCCGAGATGCTCGACCTTCCTGTCTGCACGTCGTTCCGCGCCAAGGATCGGCTCGACAACACCCATCCGAATTATTGCGGCGATCTCGGAATCGGCGCCGACCCGGCGCTCGCGGAGCGCATAGCGCAAAGCGATCTCCTCCTCGTCATCGGCGCGCGACTCGGCGAGATGACGACGAACGGCTATTCGCGCATCACGGTGCCCGTGCCGAAACAGCCTCTCGTCCATGTGCATCCGGGTGCCGACGAGCTCAATCGAGTCTATCAGGCCTCGTTGCCGATCCTCTCCGGTGTCGGCCCGTTCGTCCACGCCCTCGCCACGCTGAAGATTACACCACGCTGGGCGAACTGGCGGTCCGCTACACGGGCTGCATATGAAGCGTGGAAGGCGCCGGTCGCAGCGCCGGGCGACACGAACCCATCGGACATCTTCCACTGGCTCACGGACAACCTTCCCGCGGATGCCATTCTCACAAACGGCGCCGGCAATTACGCGGCTTGGCTGCACCGCTTCTATCTTTATCGCGGTTTCCCGACCCTGCTCGGTCCCACGAGCGGGGCGATGGGATACGGCGTGCCGGCGGCCGTCGCCGCAAAGATCCTTCATCCGGCGCGGACGGTCGTCGCCTGCGCCGGTGACGGCTGCTTCCTGATGAACGGACAGGAGCTTGCGACGGCCGTGCAATACAATGCGGCCATCATCGTCCTCGTCTTCGACAACGCCATGTACGGCACGATCCGCATGCACCAGGAACGCGAATTTCCCGGCCGCGTCTCGGGCACGGACCTGCGCAATCCGGATTTCGCGTCGCTTGCAGAATCCTATAGCGCGCTCGGCCTGCGCGTGAACAAGACGGCAGAGTTCGCCGGCGCGTTTGAGCAGGCCCGCACGGCCGGGCGCCCAGCCGTGATCCATATCAAAGTCGATCCCGAGGCCATCTCGCCGACCACCACCTTGTCCAAGCTTCGCCAGGCGAAGCACTAGGAGCACGCCATGCAGACATGCGAACTTCTCACCAGCTTCGGAATCACGTCCGGCACGGGCAGCCATGGCATCCAGTCGCCCATCGACGGCAAAGAGATCGGCCGCGTGTCCTTCGATACGCCCGCGTCCATCGACGCCAAGATCGCCGACGCCGTCGAGGCGTTCTGCAAATGGCGCGACGTGCCGGCGCCGCGCCGCGGCGAGCTCGTGCGCCTGTTCGGCGAAGAGCTGCGCGCGAACAAGGACGCCCTCGGCCGCCTGGTGACGCTCGAGGCGGGAAAGATTTTGCCGGAAGGCCTCGGCGAGGTGCAGGAGATGATCGACATCTGCGATTTTGCCGTCGGTCTTTCGCGCCAGCTCTACGGCCTGACCATCGCGTCGGAGCGACCGGGCCACCGCATGATGGAGCAATGGCATCCGGCTGGTCCGGTCGCGATCATCTCGGCGTTCAATTTCCCTGTCGCGGTCTGGGCCTGGAATGCGGCGCTGGCGCTTGTCTGCGGCGATTCCGTGATCTGGAAACCGTCGGAGAAGACGCCGCTTACCGCCCTCGCGACGCAGGCCCTGTTCGAACGCGCCGCGGCAAAATTTGGCGACACACCGGCCCATCTGTCGCAGCTTGTGTTGGGCGCCCGCGAGGCCGGCGAGATGCTTGCAAACGACGCGCGCATCCCCGTCGTCAGCGCCACCGGGTCGACGGCCATGGGCGGCGCGCTGGCGCCGGCCGTGGCGCAGCGTTTCGGCAGGTCGATCCTCGAGCTCGGCGGCAACAACGCGATGATCGTGTGCCCGTCGGCAAAGCTCGATCTCGCGCAGCGGGCGATCATCTTCTCCGCGGTCGGCACGGCCGGCCAGCGTTGCACCTCGCTCCGGCGCCTGTTCGTGCATGAGGCGATCTACGACACGCTCGTGCCGGCGCTGAAGGCGACCTATGCGCGCCTGCCCGTCGGCGATCCGCTCGCGGCCGGCACGCTGGTCGGCCCGCTGATCGACTTTCGGGCCTTCGAGACCATGCAGCGCGCACTGGCGAATGCGCGCGACGAAGGCGGCCGCGTCACCGGCGGCGAACGCGTTCTTGCCGACAAATATTGCGACGCCTACTACGTCAAGCCCGCCCTGGTGGAGATGCCGGAGCAAAGCGAGACGGTTCGCCACGAGACGTTCGCCCCGATCCTATACGTGATGCGCTATCGCGCTTTCGCCGATGCGCTGGCCCGTCACAACGCCGTGCCGCAGGGCTTGTCGTCCTGCATCTTCACGCAGGACATGCAGGAGGCCGAGCGCTTCGTTGCTGCGGCAGGCTCCGATTGCGGCATCGCCAATGTGAATATCGGCCCGTCCGGAGCCGAGATCGGCGGCGCGTTCGGAGGCGAAAAGGAAACAGGCGGCGGGCGCGAGTCCGGATTGGATTCGTGGAAGGCCTATATGCGGCGCCAGACCGCGACCATCAACTATTCGGATGCCCTCCCGCTCGCGCAGGGAATTGTCTTCGGTTAGGCGCGCCCGGCGCAAAGTCCGATTGACCTTTGTATACAATATCGGGGACAACGCGGGACCGCATATCGCCCGCGAGGACCTGATGATCGATCTGCATTTCGTCGCCACGCCGAACGGGCAGAAAGTTTCCATCGCGCTCGAGGAGCTCGAGCTGCCCTACCGCCTGATCAAATACGACATCTTCGAAGGTGATCACCTGACGGCGGAATTCGGGCGCATCAATCCCAACCACAAATTGCCGGCAATCGTGGACAACGATCCGTCCTTCGGCGGCGGCCCGCATGCGGTGTTCGAATCCGGCGCGGTCTTGCAATATCTGGCCGAGAAGACCGGCAAGCTGCTTCCCAGGGATCCGCGCAAGCGCAGCGTCGCGATTCAGTGGCTCACCTGGCAGATGGCGGGGCTGGGCCCGATGGGCGGACAGGCGGCGCATTTCGTGCGCTATGCGCCGGAGCAGATTCCCTACGCGATCGAACGCTACACCAGGGAAAGCGCGAGGCTTCTGACCGTACTCGAGCGACGCCTGGGTGAAGTCGAGTATCTCGCGGGCGATGAATACAGCATCGCCGACATAGCCATCTTCCCGGGCCGGGCGGCCGCCGGCATCATGAATATCGACATCGCGCAATTCCCGAATACGCATCGCTGGGTCGACGCGATCCAGAAGCGCCCCGCGGTCGTCCGCGGGATGACGGCCGAGCACGAGATCCCGGACAAGTATAAGCAACGCCGCGCCAAGCTCTCGCCGCAGGAATGGTCCAACATGTTCGGCGCGCGCATGCTGGAGGCGGTGAAGTTGTAGGCCACCTCCTCACACGGGGAAGGTAGTCGTTAACCCGCCCGGAACCTTATCGGCCGTCCCGGTGCCGCGGCTTCGACGGCACGCATGATGTTTTCGGCATCGAGGCCGAAATGGCGATAGAGATCGGCAACGGTGCCGGTCTGTCCGAAGGCGTCGACGCCGAGGCTCTCGACGCGGTGGCCCATGACGCCGCCGAGCCATGACAGAGTTGCCGGGTGCCCGTCGATGATGGTGACGATCGCCGCATCGCGCGGAATGCGGGCCAGAAGATTCTCGACATGCGACGGCGGCGCCAGGCGACCGCGATGACGGTGCCTTTGTCCGCGCCGCCACTCGGAATAGAGGCGATCCGCCGAAGTCAGCGCGAGCACGCCGACACCGAAGCGGTCTTCGGCCATCAATCCGGCGGCGGTAATAGCCTCGGCGCTCACCGTGCCCTGATAGGCGAGCACGACGCGCGTGCTGGCGCTTGGCTGCGACAGCCAGTAGCCGCCAGCGACGACGTCACGCGACAGCTCCGGGGTCATGGTCCGGCTGAGCTGGTCCAGCGCGCGCGTCGACAGGCGCAGATAGACCGAGCCGCCGTCCTCGTCCTGGATGTGCTCGAAGGCCCAGCGCAGGATGACGGCGAGCTCGTCGGCATAGGCCGGCTCGTAGGATGTGCAGTCCCGCCTGCGCCATGCCGATCAGCGGCGTGCCGATGGACTGATGCGCCCCGCCTTCCGGCGCGAGAGCCATGCCGCTCGGCGTGGCGACGAGGATAAATCGCGCGTCCTGGTAGCAGGCGTAATTCAGCGCATCGAGACCGCGGGCGATGAAGGGGTCGTAGAGCGTGCCGACCGGTAGAAGGCGCGCGCCGAAAAGGCTCTGCGAAAGACCGAGCGCCGCCAGCAGCAGGAAGAGGTTCATCTCGGCGATGCCGAGTTCCATATGCTGTCCGTTCGGGCTCAGCTCCCAGCGTTGCGCCGATGGAATTTGTGCTCGCGGAACGTATCTCCGAGATTGTTGATCCCGAAAAGGCCTCGGCGATTGACCCAGGCGCCCAGATTGGTCGAGACGGTTACGTCCGGCGATGTCGTGACGATGTGACTCGCGAGATCGGACCGCGCGCGGCCGATCTCGTTCAGAAGATTGCCGAACGCAGCCTGCGTCGAAATCGTCTTCTGCTGCGGAAGCGCGAGGCTTTCAGGGACCTCGATGCGCGGCGCGAGGTGGCGGCGCTCGACATTCTGCGCGAAGGGCACGCTGTCGATGAATTCTTGCAGCGACGTCTCATCGATGCCAAGGCCTTCGAACTTGTCCCATTCCCGGCCGTCGCGCATGTTCATCGCGGCGCGGAACTCGGCCATCTGCGCCTCGTTCATGAGGCCCGCGTGATTGTCCTTGTGGCCTGCGAGCGGCAAACCGAAGCCCTTCACCGTGTAGCAGAGGAAACACACCGGGCGGTCGTGATCGATCGCCTCGAACGCCTCGAGGATGTTGGCGACGTCGTGGCCGCCGAGATTGTTCATCAGCGCCGAAAGCGCGACGTCGCTGCGCCGCTCGATCAGCTTCGTCACGTCGCCCTGATCGCCGAGATCGTCCATCAGGCGTCTACGCCAGGCCGCCCCGCCCTGGAACGTCAGCGCCGAATAGAGCTGGTTGGGCGCGCTGTCGATCCATTGGCGGAGCCTGTCGCCGCCGGGCTCGGCAAAGGCCGCCTGCTGCAGCTTGCCGTATTTGAGCACGACGAGGTCCCAGCCCATCGCCTGGAACAGTTTCTCGAAACGCGTGTGCAGGTCTTCGCGCACGACGGCGTCGAGGCTCTGGCGGTTGTAGTCGATGATCCACCAGGTGTTCTTCAGCCCGAACTTCCAGCCTTCGAGCAGGGCCTCGTAGATGTTGCCTTCGTCGAGCTCGGCATCGCCGACGAGCGCGATCATGCGTCCTTTCGGACGCCCGCCAGCCCAGCCATGAGCGTGCACGTAATCCTGCACCATGCTGGCGAAGGACGTCATCGCGACGCCGAGGCCGACCGAACCGGTCGAGAAATCGACGTCGTCGATGTCCTTGGTTCTCGACGGGTAGGACTGAGCGCCGCCATAGCCCCGGAAGTTTTCCAGCTTCTCGATGGTCTGCCGGCCGAAGAGATACTGAATCGCGTGAAAGATCGGGCTCGCATGCGGCTTCACCGCGACGCGGTCCTCCGGCTTGAGGACGCCGAAATACAGCGCCGTCATGATGGTCGCGAGCGAGGCCGACGACGCCTGATGCCCACCGACCTTCATCCCGTCGGCGCTGTCGCGCAAGTGATTGGCATTGTGGATCGTCCAGCTCGCAAGCCAAAGTACCTTGCGCTCCAGCGCGGCAAGATACGCGGTCCTGTCCATGACTATTCTCGGTTCGTTGCGCGACGGCGCAGTATGCCGATGCGCTGCCCCGCTCTCAATGCGCCGGTTCCCGCCAAGCTGCACATTCGCGAATAGCAGCCGGTCATTCCGCCCGGTTAGCGCGCTATTGCCCTTTGGAACGCTGGGCGCGCCGTCATGCGCTGATAATAGGCCTCGGTATTGGGCCTGAAGCCTTCCCGCAGGCCCAGCGTCTCGGCCAGATAGAGAGCGTAGCCAATACAAATGTCGGCGATGGTAAAGCGGCCGGCGCAGAGATAATCGCGATCGGCCGTAGCCTGCTCGACGCACGCGCAGACGGGCGAAGAACCACTTCGTGTAGTCCTCGACAGCCTGCTCCAGCCGGCGCTCCTCAGGCTCGAGGCGCGTGTAGCGCAGCACGATCGTCTGGGGGAAGGTCAGGGTCGCGTCGCTACGATGCAGCCAGTTCAGGTAGAGCCCGTAGTCCTTATCCCTCGGCATAAGCGCGAGGTCCGTCGGACCGTAGCGGTCGACGAGGTATTGGCAGATGCCCGCGGACTCTGTCATCGTCAGATCGTCGTCGACGAACGTCGGAACGGTTCCAAGGGGATTGACGTCGAGATAGCCCTCACGCAGCGCCCGCGGCGGGAACGGCATCGACTCCAGCTCGAACGGGATGCCCATTTCCTCCAGCGTCCATAGTGGACGGACCGAGCGCGCGCCCTTGCAGTGATAGAGCTTTGGCATGGCCTACTTCACCGTTCTCCCCGTCTAGGTGCAGGACGCGCCGGCCTTCGCGTATTCGGCCTTGGCGCGAGCGACCGCACCGTTCATGACCACCGTATCAAAACCGATGCTGGCGCGCGAGTAGCGCATGCCCTCGCCCGGCATGTCGAACACGGCGCGTTCGTCGCGCGCACGATCCTGGCCGGATCGAAGACCACCATGTCAGCAGCGCGCCGCGCGCGGCGAGCTGCTCGATGGTCTCGTCGCGTGCAGGTGTCACGAATTTTCGCAGTGTCGTCGGTTCCATCACATCCTGGCAAAACGCGTACGTCGTCCAGAACCGCAACAGCGATGGCACGCCTGGAGCCGTAGAGATTGTATGGCATTGCAAGGATTACCGAAACGCGGGCCGTGATGGCGCGCATCGTCAGTCCCGCGTCGCCGTCTCGCGAAATGATCGCGCGCAGCCTCGACGATGCGGCGGCGGCGCCGATCATCCTTCGTATCCTCGCGGCGACTGCGGTTGGCCGGCCTTGGTACGATGCTATAAATTTCTGAGCCGGCTCCCTTGTAAAGCAAAGAGCGCCCGGCCGATATTTTTGCCGCAGCAGACAAGGGAAATGCTCATGACGGATTTCAGGACGATTGATGCTGGCTCGGCGGCGTTACGCGCCGTCGTCAAAGGCTCGGGGCCCCTGGTCGTCATGATCCATGGCTTTCCGGAAAGCTGGTATTCGTGGCGTCATCAGATCGATCCGATCGCCGAAGCCGGATTCACCGCCTGCGCCATCGACGTGCGCGGCTATGGCGGTTCACAGAAATTTCCTGAAGTCGCCGACTATGCGATGGAGCGCATGATCGCCGACATCCTCGGCACGGGCCAGGCATTGAATCCCAACGAGAAGTTCATCCTTATCGGACACGACTGGGGCGCACCAATGGTTTGGAACACCGCGTTGACATATCCCGGCCGTATTGCGGCGGTGGCTGCGATGTCGGTGATCTTCTCTGGCGTGCCTGAGCGCTCCTTCGATGCCATCATCAAGGAGAATTTCGACGACAAGAATATCTTTTTCTACCAGTCCTATTTTCGTCCCGTCGGAAAAGCCGAGGCCGTGTTCGAAGCCAACCCGCGCGATTTCCTGCGCCGCTTCTACTATGCGATATCGGGGGACGCACCGCGCGGCGCCTGGCCGACCAGCAAGACGTCGGATGCGACGCTGCTCCAAGGTCTTCCAAATCCCCAAACGCTGCCCGCCTGGTTCACGGAAACGGACCTCGACTACTACACGAACGAGTTCAAGCGCTCGGGCTTCTTCGGTCCGATCAGCCGCTACCGCAACCATACGCGCGACTGGGAGTTTCTGCAGCCTTACAAAGGGCGCAAGATCGAACAGCCGGCCTTCTTCGTCGCCGGCACGCGTGACGGCGCCTTCAACGCCTTCGGCCTGGCGAAAGACCCCATCGCCAGCATGCGCAAGGCGGTCGTCAATCTCGAAGGCGCACATGTCCTCGACGGCTGCGGCCACTGGACCCAGCAGGAAAGGCCCAAGGAAGTGAATGCGATGTTGATCCCGTGGCTGAAATCGCTGAAAGGACGCGTGGTGTGAATTTGCGCGGCCACGGTATACGGGCGACGATTTTGCTATAATTGCCCGCCAGGACGCGCTTTATTGTTTCCGCCGCAACGCCGAAGGAGCCGATGTCCGACGCCGCCTCATCTCCCTGGGACGCACGCCGCGAGCAGACGTTTCCGACACTCAGCCCGCCGACGATCGAGCGGCTCCGCCGTTTCGGCTCGTTTCGTCACTTCGCAAAGGGCGATGTCATTGTACGCGCTGGCGCGGTCGCGCCGGGGCTGCTGGTCATCCTGTCGGGCGAAGTCCATGTCGCGCCGCATGAGCGGCCCGACGATACCATCGTGACTTATCACGCGGGCAATTTCCTGGGCGAGCTGGCGCAGCTCTCCGGCCGACCGGCCTTCGTCGATGCCGTTTCGCTTACCGACGTCGATGCCATCCTGATCGAGCCGCCGCGCCTGCGCGAATTGATGGTCGCGGAAGCGGAAGCCGGCGAACTCATCATGCGCGCGCTGATCCTGCGGCGCGTGGGCATTCTGGAACGGAATGTCGGCGGCCCGGTGATCGTCGGCCGTGCCGACAATCGCGATGTGCTGAGGCTCGAGAACTTCCTCGCTCGCAACGGCCATCCGCATCAACGCCTCGATCCCGAGACGGACGACAACGCCAAGTCCCTTCTTGAGCGCTTTCACGTGTCCCCGGCGGACCTGCCGATCGTGTTGTGCGGCAATGGAGAGATGCTGCGCAATCCGACGGAGAGCCAGCTCGCGCGTTGCATTGGTCTCACGCATACGCTGGATCCGGATAAGCTCTACGACGTCGCCATTGTCGGCTCGGGACCTGCCGGGCTCGCCGCCGCCGTTTATGCCGCGTCGGAAGGTCTGTCGGTGATCGTCTTCGATTGCCGCGCCTTCGGCGGGCAGGCTGGCGCTTCGGCGCGGATCGAGAACTATCTGGGCTTTCCCACCGGCATCACCGGCGTCGCCCTTATGGCGCGCGCCTTCAACCAGGCGCAGAAATTCGGCGCGGAAATGGTGATACCGGACGAGGTCGAAACCCTCGAGGACACCGTGCCGGACACGATCTGCGCCCATGTCCTGCGCCTGAAGAGCGGACAAAGCGTCCGCGCGCGCACGGTCGTCGTCGCCAGCGGCGCGGAGTATCGCCGGCTCGAGGTCTCAAATCTCGCCCAGTTCGAAGGCGCGCATGTGCACTATTGGGCCTCGCCGCTGGAAGCCAGGCTCTGCGCGGACCAGGAGGTGGCGCTCGTCGGCGCCGGCAACTCTGCGGGACAGGCCGCCGTTTATCTGGCCGCCCATGTGCGCAAGGTCTGGATGATCGTGCGCGGGAAGAGTCTCGAAGCGACAATGTCGCGCTATCTGTGCGACCGCATCGCTGCGCAGCCTAATATCGACGTATTGACCGACACGGAAGTCGTCGCGCTGGACGGAGAAGACGGCGCGCTCGATCGCGTGCGCTGGCGCAACAGGGTAACAGCGGAAGAGACGGCGCATCCCATTCGCCACGTATTCCTCATGATCGGCGCCGCGCCGAACACCAACTGGCTCGCGCGGGCGGGAATTGCACTCGATGCCAAGGGCTTCGTGAAGGCCGATACGGTTTCCGGCGCCGGTCGATACCCGCTTCAGACCAACCGGCCCGGCATTTTCGCAATCGGCGACGTGCGCGCAGGTTCGATCAAGCGCGTGGCTGCATCGGTCGGCGAAGGAGCGCAGGTCGTGGCCGCAATTCATGCCTGGCTCGCCGACACGAATGTCGGGACCGAGGCAGTCAATCCGGCCAGCGGGCCTGTTCGCGCGTAACGCGTCCGGACGTGTACTCGCTGCCCGGGCAGATGCGCCGTGGGCGGCATCACGGTCAATTCGAGCCAATGTCTTAGAAGAGCGTTGACCGTGTTCGCGTTCGTTCCGATTCGTGTGAAAAAGCAGCAAGCGGCGCAACGCCCCGTTAACGATAGGTACCTAAAAATGGACGGATCGCGAAACCGGCATTCACGGACCGGAGATGACATGCTTTCGTCCCAGAAAACTGGGCTGTTACAGGCGTTCCTCGGCAGTCTTCCCGAGCACCTCGCGTCGCGCCTGACCAAAGCGGTCGAAGTCGACCGGCTGTCCGAAGGCGCGACGTTGCCTCACGACGTCATCCTTGAAGGATTGCGGCCGGTCCTGCGCCGAGGCGAGGTGCTCGAGCGGACGCCGACGCCGCTGCGCCTGTTCTGCTGCCCGTTCGAAGACATCCTCACCTCGAGCCCCCGCACCGCAAAGCGAAAGGGGCGCATTGCACGCAGCAGCATCAACCCCGTCTGGAACTGGGTCAGCACGACGCTGATCCCCAGGGGCGCGCATGCCTATTCGAACGAGATCCGGTCGCTAGTCGTCGCCCGCAAAGTCGACGAGGCCAAGACGCGGGCAATTGCGTTCTGGAACGAGGCCGCCGCCGCAATGCGCGAAGCCCTCGCGACGGAACAAGGCCGCAAGCTGGCGCGCAGCGCATTGAACGGATCCCTTGCCGTCGCCGACGCCGACGAGATGGCGCTACTCCTCGACGTGGGCGGCGAGATACTCGACCTGCAGGAAAAGCTGCCCAGGCCTGTGCCCTCCTTTACCGAAGATCTGGTCAGCCTGGCGCGCGATGCCTGCGTTCGCCTGGTCGAGGTCCGGCCGGACGCAGCCCCCTACGTCGCCGTCATCACGATGAACCGGCTTGCGCGCCCGTGGGAGGCGCTTCGCCTGCCGCTTCTCTTCTCGCGCGACGCGCGGGAGACGCTGATCGCTTCGACAGACATGGGGCTTGTGGGCGAAATTCTGTTCGGAGACCTCGACGCCCTGTCGCACGCGATCCGCGCGGCGCGGCATCCCAATTTCGATGGCGACGAACTTCTTGCGAACGTCGCGAACTTCGCAGAGCTCTCGACGGCCGTCGTCAAGGAGATTTCCTTGCGACGCCAAGGCAAATGGGGCCAGGCTCTGCTCAAGGATCGTGCCGAGGTCGGAAGCGTGATGGACGCCTTCATGAAGCGCGCACCGAAGGAAATTGCAAACGCTCTTCCGGTGCGCAAGGCGAGCAGCACGGCGAGCATCCGCTATCCGGACTTCGGACGGCCCGTCGATCCCGAGGTCATCGAACGGGCGCTTCGTTACGCCGCTCTCCTCGCGGGATGCAGGCCGTTCGCGGCCGCGGCGTCCTTCGGCGCCACGCGGAAGGACGCGCATGACGAGGCCGCCGAGTATCTGCGGCACTACAGCGACGCGACGGTGGAGGAACTTCGCAGCACCGTATGTCCGCATCGCGAGACGGCAAGAGAGAGGCTCGCGCTCGCCATCGAGCTGACATCGATACTGTGCGGCGAAGAAGAGGCGGATTTGTTGCGCCGCCGAGGCCGCGCCGTCCATGCCATCGCGGCATGAACGTCTTCGTGTTTACGAAGCCTTGAGGCAATTTCGGGATAATCGTCACATGGGCACCGCATCGCAATTCGACCCGGCCGAGGCCATCAACGAAAGGGCCCGCGCATTCGGCTTGCCGTTCCACTGCGACTCCCAGCTCGCCTTCGATCACCCGGAGCTCATCGTGTTGCGCAATGTCTGGCGCAACAGCGCGGCCGGACTTGCACTGCCCAAGCGCGCCGACTTCGGCGCTCAGTCGCTCAAGAACGTCCTCAAGCACCTTGCCATAGTAGAGCGTGTGAGCGCGCCAAATGAACCCGTACGATACCGTGTCGAATATCTGGGTTCCTACCTGGCGGCCATTTTGGGCGACCAGACGGGCCGCATGGTCGAAGAATGGGTCCCCAGCGGACTGCTGCCCCGCTGGATGATGCTCTTCGACGCAGTTCTCGCGCACGGCATTCCGCTCAGGATCGCGTCCGGTTTCGGATATGCCAAGCTTGGTTACGCAGCCGGAGAGATGTTCATCGCGCCTCTTTCCGACGAGGCCGGGCAGGCAAATCTCGTTGTCATTTGTCTCTACATCAAGCCGCGCGAGGACGTCGCCGCGCCCGATGAAGGGGATGCCCAGGAACTTGGCGCCATCGTCGCGGAGACGGTCTCGGCCTGAAGGCGCTCAATTCGCCTTCTATTTCAGTCATCGTCCCGACGCGACGCCGATTTGCCTACACACGCTCGATGATGATGGCCGGTGCCATGCCGCCTGCCGCGCACATCGTGACCAGTCCGCGCCTCAGGTCGCGGCGTTCGAGCTCGTCGAGTATGGTGCCGATCAGGATCGAGCCGGTGGCACCGATCGGATGGCCGAGTGCCATCGCACCGCCATTGACGTTGACCTTGTCGCGGTCGAGCTTGAGGTCGCGGATGAATTTCTCGGCGACGACGGCGAAGGCCTCGTTGATCTCGAACAAATCGATGTCGTCGAGGGTAAGACCTGCCTTCTCGAGAACCTTGCGCGCGGCGGGAACGGGCGCGTTGAGCATCAGCGTCGGGGAGTCGCCCATGTTCGCCATCGCCACGACCCGCGCACGCGGCTTCAATCCGTGCTTCTTCGCATAGGCCGGTGACGTCAATAGCACGGCCGCAGCACCGTCCACGACGCCGGACGAATTGCCTGCGTGGTGGATGTGTTTGATCTTGAGATCGGGATAGACTTGCCGGATAAGTCCGCCAAAGGTCGTGCCTTTCTCGTCGAGAGGCACTTCGGCTAGCATCTCGAACGACGCCTTCAGCGCCGACAGGCCTTCGAGCGTTGTCTGCGGGCGCGGGAATTCCTCCCTGTCGAGCGCGAGCGAACCGTCTTCTCTGTGGACGGGAACGAGGCTCTTGTTGAAATGGCCACCCTTGATGGCGGCATCGGCGCGCTGCTGGCTGACGAGCGCAAGCTCATCCGTCGCACGGCGCGAGATACCTTCCAACGTCGCGATCGCGTCGGCGCAGACGCCCTGGTGCGACTGAGGATGGAGCGCGCGCAGATGCAGATTGCCGCTGTCCATGAAGGGCGGCGACTTGGGATCGGCCGTAGACGCGGTGTAGGACATCATCTCGGTGCCGCCGGCGATGACGCAGTCTTCCATTCCCGACATGATCGAGGCGGCGGCGAGATTGACCGCAGTTATTCCGGAACCGCAGAAACGGTCGAGCGTCATGCCGCTTGCCCTGGTGTCGAAACCCGCGTCCAGCGCCGCCATCCGACCAAGATCGCCGCCCTGCTTTCCGCGTTGCGACGAGGTTCCCCAGATAATGTCGTCGACCTCAGCCGTGTTGAGATCGTTGCGCTTGGCAAGCGCCTTCAGGGTCGATGCGGCCAGCTGCTGTGGATGGATATCCGCAAGCGCGCCCTTGCCGACTTTTCCGATGCCACGCGGTGTCCTGCAGGCGTCGATGATGAGTGCTTCCGACATGCGATGCTCCAATCTCGATTTTTCAGGCGTACCGCGTCTGCTCGTTTGAGATGCGACCACCCCAAGGCTATGCGTTTTAGCGGTGGCATGCGCGACGTCTGATTATACTGCCCCGACCGACGCGTCGCTTCAAGGCTGCATCAACGCCATGTCGCCGCGCTTGCGCGCAGCAGAGAGCGCAGCCAGAGGTTTCCCCTTCGTCAAGCAGGGGTATCCAGGCGTTCACCGGCGAGCGCGGCATCCAACGCGTCGATCTTTATCGGCCTGGTGAGAATTGAGCGAGCCCGCTGCCAGCGCGCGCTCGATGCCGCGGGGATCGGGCTTGGCACACGGTGCGCGATGACACGGATGTGCGCGGTTTCCGCGTAAAGGACCTTCAGCGCTTAAAATCGGTTTGTGCCCGGCAAATTGATGTCCATCAGGTTCACTTCGGGCCCATGGGCGCGCGCGAGTTCGATGGCGGTCGGGCTGTACGTCAAGGCTTCCCGGTCGTCAGGCCGGCCGCAAGCGCATCCTCCACGCGTTCGAGCCAGATGAATTCTAGTTTTTTCCGCGTCTCGTCCGGGATGTCGTCGAAGTCCCGCTTATTGCGCGCAGGCAGCATCACTCGAGCCAAGCCGGCGGTTGACGCGGCAATCACCTTTTCCTTGATCCCTCCGACAGGCAGGACGAGACCGCGCAGGCTGATCTCGCCCGTCATGGCGGTGTCGCTACGCACCGTCCGTGCGGTAAGGAGCGACACCAGCGCCATGAACATCGCCACGCCCGCGCTCGGCCCGTCCTTCGGCGTCGCGCCCGCCGGCACGTGAACGTGAATGTCGCTCTTTTCGAACGCCGCGGCATGGATCTTGAGTTTCGCCGCATCGGATTTGACGAGGCTCAGCGCCGCCTGCACGCTTTCGCGCATGACTTCGCCGAGTTGTCCGGTCAGGATCAGCTTTCCGCTTCCCGGCGTCAGGGCCGCCTCTATGAAGAGGATGTCGCCCCCGACTGGCGTCCAGGCAAGACCCGTGGCCACTCCGGGAACGCTGGTGCGCATGGCAACCTCGTTCTCGAACCGCGGACCGCCGAGAATGACCGGGACCTCGGCAGCTCCGATACGAACATGCGTGGCGCTGCCGTCGGCGATCTTCACTGCTGCGCTTCGAAACAGTCGACCGATCTCGCGTTCGAGATTTCGTACCCCGGCCTCGCGCGTGTAACCTTCGATCACGGCACGAATTGCCGTCTCATCGAGATCGACCTGTTCGGCTTTTAGGCCGTTCGCCTCCAACTCGCGGCGAACAAGATACCGCTTGGCGATCTCGAGCTTTTCGCCGCTCGTGTAGCCGCTGAGCGCAATGATCTCCATGCGGTCGCGCAACGGCCCGGGAATTGTCTCGAGCATGTTGGCCGTCGTCAGGAACGTCACTGCGCTCAGGTCGAACGGGACGCCGAGATAATTGTCGCGAAAGGTGTTGTTCTGCTCCGGGTCAAGCACTTCCAGGAGCGCCGCGGAAGGGTCGCCGTGAATGCCCGCACCCATCTTGTCGATTTCGTCAAGCATCATCACGCAGTCGCGCGCGCCGGCCCGGCGTATGGCTTGAATGATGTTTCCCGGAAGCGCGCCGATGTAGGTGCGCCGATGACCGCGTATCTCGGCTTCATCGTGCAGCCCGCCAAGACTGACCCTTACGAACTTGCGGCCCATCGCGCGGGCAATGGATTGGCCGAGCGACGTCTTTCCGACGCCGGGCGGTCCGACGAGACAGAGAATGGGAGCCTTGCCGGCTGGCGCAAGCTTCCGCACCGCGAGATATTCGATGATCCGCAGCTTGATCTTCTCCAGCCCGTAGTGGTCGGCGTCCAGTATCTTGCGCGCGTCGACGATATCGATCGGCGGAGCGGGCTCGACGTTCCACGGCAGCTCGATCAGCCAGTCGAGATATGAACGCACCATGCCGTATTCGGACGAGGCCTCGGACATGCGCTGCAGCCGGCGCAGTTCCTTTCGGGCCTGCGAGGCAGCCTCTTCCGGCATCTTTGCCGCAGTGATCGCGGTCTCCAGCTCGGCAAGCTCGCGGCTTTCGCCATCGCCTTCGCCGAGCTCGCGCTGGATCGTGGCTAGCTGCTCGCGCAACACGGCGTCGCGCTGGCGTTTGTCGAACGTTGACTGTGTCTGTTTCGCGATATCGGCCGAAAGTCGCATGATCTCGATCGTGCGCGCCAGTTTGCGCGAGACGCGGTCAAGACGGTCGCCGAGATCGATGGCCTCGAGTATTTCCTGTTTCTCAGCAGGCGGAATGTCTATGTACGCCGCGACCAGATCCGCGAGGGCCGCCGGAGTCCACGCGCCGGCAACCGTGGCCCGCAACTCCCGCGGCGCATGGGGTATCAGCTCAAGCGCCTCGAGCGCCTGCTCCTTGAGAATGCGAAACCGCGCCTCGATATCGGTGCTGAGCGAAGTCTGATCGGCCTCCGGCACATGCAGGCCTCGCGCAACCAGGTAGGGCCAGCCCGGCAGAAACTCCTCGATGCGAAACCGTTGCACTCCCTGGCAGACGAGGTGGCTGCTGCCGTCCTGCCCCGTGATGTAGCGCAGAACGTTGGCTAGCGTCCCTACCCGATAGAGATCTTCCGGCCCCGGGTTGTCCGCCTCGACGTTGCGCTGGAGAAGAACAACGATCTGGCGCTGATCGCGCATCGCCTGCTGGCCGGCGGCAATCGAGGCGGGACGCCCGACTGTGATGGGAAAAACGAGACCGGGAAACAACACCATGTTGCGCACGGGCACGACGATCTGCGCGTCGCGCGGCGGAGACCCGGCTTCGTCAGCCTTGGTTTCGTGATTGTCAGATTGATCCATCAAGCCGTGCTCCCACCGATCTTGCGCAAGCTGACGATCAGACATCCGTTCACATGCGTACGCTGTGCAAGCCCGTAACGGCCCTCGGGCAGGGCGACACGCCGTTCGAAGCGCCCCTGGGGCAGTTCGAGGCGATGGATCCGGGCCGAGTGCAACTCCTGTGGAAATGTCCGCTCTCCCGAAATCACCAGAACGCCACGCTCAATGACGGCCGATACGTTCTCGGGAGCAACGCCCGGAAGGGCGGTCAGGATGAGAACTTCGCGCGGCGTTTCGAACACGTCGACCGGAGGTTCCCAGCAGGGCTCAGGACTGCCGAGAGCGGGCCGAAAAAATTGACGGTGCAGCCGCTCCGCCTCGTTGAGCAGTTCCAAAGCGTCGGACCACATCCAATCCTTGGGATCGCTCATGACAGTCTCCATTTGCGGAAGTCGCTTTGGGCCGCACAGGTTCAGGGGGCAACCGTCCTCGAATTATCCCCCTTTATCCGCCAAACAACAGCCCTGATGATTGATCGATCGCAATGCGGGAATTTCCCGAACGCGAAGCCGCGGCCTATGGCGCGACGGCATAACCTGACCGGTCTGCGCACGCGCTCGCGCAATTTTGCTAAGCCGGATATATTGGCGCCATGTCGAGGTGGCGGCCAGCCGGGGCTATTGTGCGGGTTCGGATGAAGCAGGTTTCGTTGATGCCGCGCCCATGCCTTCGGAACCGCTTGCGGCTCGCCACGCAAGGGCTGCATGCAGCCGCCGAACGCCATCTCGATCTGGGTCGACCCGACTGGACTGTGCAGTCCTACTGCCGACTTCTGGAAAGGTTTTGGGGATTTTACTTCCCGCTGGAACAGCTTTTGGGCGCCATCGACTGGCGTGAGAGCGGTGTCGCCTTCGGCGCGCGCCGCAAGGCGGCATGGATTGAGGCCGACCTGACTTATTTTGGCAAGACTGCAGAGTCGATCCGCGATCTCGCCTGCTGTCACGCCCTTCCCCGCCTCGACGGTGTCGCCGCCGGATTGGGCGCACTCTATGTGCTCGAGGGTGCGACGCTGGGTGGGAGAATTATCCTGCGAAACCTTCAGTCGCAGCTTGGTCTCGCGCCGGATGCCGGCGGACGGTTCTTCGGAAGCTATGGCAGCGACGTCGGAGCAATGTGGCAGGAATTTCTCGCGGTCTTGGAACAACACGGCGGGCGGCCACGAACAGCGGAGGCGATCTCGCAAAGCGCGGTCGAAACCTTTGCGGCATTCGATCATTGGTTTTCCGCCGCAAGCATCCGGCGCGATGACAGCGCCCGGCAAGCCCATGTCTGATCGCGAGGTCGAATTCGGCACGTCCGACCTGACCAATTGCGACCGAGAGAAAATTCATATTCCCGGCTCCATACAGCCACATGGCGCGCTGCTCGTGCTGGAACCGGCGTCGCTTCGCGTCGTGCAGGCGGGCGGCGATCTGGAAACACTGCTCGGCGCCACCGCGTCCGATCTCCTTGGCGAAACGCTGGTCGGAAGATTGACCGAGAGCGAGATGAACAAGCTGGGCGTCATGTCCGCCTCGACCGTCGACCTGCCCCGACCGTACCATCTGTTCACCAGGACGTATGACGGTGGCCGTGCCGATGCCGTTCTGCACGCAAGCGGTGGGTTTCTTGTACTGGAACTGGAGCCGCAACGAGAGAGCGAGCCCGAGGATTCGCTGGCGCTGGTCCAGTCGATGATGCACGGTGTGCAGCGCGCCGAAACAATCTCCGGGGTTTATCAGTCCATCGTCGACGAGGTTCGCGCGGCTTCCGGTTTCGACCGAGTGATGCTGTATCGTTTCCTGGGCGATGGGAGCGGATCGGTCGAGGCGGAAGCGCGCAATCCGAGCATCGAACCCTATGTCGGCCTGCGCTATCCCGCCTCCGACATCCCGCAGCAGGCGCGCGCGCTTTATCTTCGCAATTGGACGCGGCTGATAGGCGATGCACGTTATGTCCCGGCGCCGTTGACTTCTCCGGCCGGGCAGCCGCCAAGCCTGCCGATCGATTTAAGCCAGAGCGCGCTGCGCAGCGTGTCGCCGATCCATCTGGAATATCTCGCCAACATGGGTGTGGTCGCGTCCATGTCGCTGTCGCTTATCATCGATGGAAAGCTCTGGGGCCTGATCGCCTGCCATCACAACAGGCCGCGTTTCCCGGCCTACCGGCGTCGCGTCGCGTTCGAATTGTTCGCGCAAATGGCCTCGTTTCAGCTGGAAACGAAACTTGAGGCCGCGGATCTGGGATCGCGATTGCAACAGAAATCCATCAGCGAAGCGCTGTTAAACAATTTGGCGCGGTCGTCCGACCTGTCGGACGGCTTGAAGCGGTTCCGGCCGAATCTGCTGGAATACATCCCCGCGAGCGGCCTGGCGCTTTGGCTGGACGGTAATTTCAGCGGGTTCGGCAAGACGCCGAAACGCGAGGACATCGGCCTGCTTGTCCGCTGGCTGAACGAAACCATGACGGACGGCGTGTTCCAAACGGACAAGCTGTCCGCACACTATCCACCGGCGCTGTCGTTCGCGGACAGGGCCAGCGGCATTCTGGCGCTGTCGGTTTCTCGCAGCCCTCGCGACTACGTCATTTGGTTTCGGCCGGAAGTTCGGCAAACCGTAACCTGGGCCGGCGATCCCAACAAGCAGACGGCTGCGGGGGCGGATGACGGCCGCATCTCGCCACGCAAAAGCTTCGCGAAATGGAAGCAGCAGGTCAGGCTGCAATCCGAGCCCTGGACCAGCCTCGACGCGAAGACGGCGTTGTCGCTTCGGATGTCCCTGCTCGAAGTCGTCCTGCAACACACCGATCAAATCTCGCGCGAGCGCGAGCAGTCGCGGGTTCAACAGAAGGCCCTCCTCGCGGAGCTCGATCACCGCATTGCAGAATGGGAGAGCGTCGCGAACGAACTCAAGCGCGAGAGCGACCGCCGCGCGGTCGTCGAGGCGGAACTATCGCAAGTCTTGCGACGAACGGTGCTGGAGCAGGAAGCGGAGCGCCAGCGCATTGCGCGTGAATTGCACGATAGCCTGGGCCAGTATCTCACGGTCATGCGGCTCGACCTCGACAGCATCGGCCGCGAAGCGGAAGCCAGCGCCTCAATTCGCCGGCGCGTGGAGAAGCTCAAGGGACTGACGACCGACGTTGGACAAGAGGTCAATCAATTGGCCTGGGATATTCGTCCAACGGCGCTCGACGATCTGGGATTGCAGATGGCGTTTCAGCAATTCTTGGAAGAGTGGGGCGAGCGCTCGACGCTGGCCTTCGATGTACATCTGGCGCTCAACGACCGCCGTCTGCCGCCGGCGATCGAGACTGCGCTCTACCGCGTGCTGCAGGAGGCGATCCGCAATGTCGTCAAACATGCCGAGGCCAAACAGGTCGGCGTCATTCTCGAGGCCTCGCAAAGCGAAGCTCGTCTGATCGTCGAAGACGACGGAAAAGGCTTCGTCTGGGATCCGGCCGGCGGCACGGCGGAGCCGTCCGACAGGCTTGGTCTCATCGGCATGCGAGAAAGGCTTGCCCTGGTTGGTGGATCGCTGGAAATTGAGACCTCTCCCGGGTCTGGAACGACGTTGTTGATACATGTCCCGCTCTGAGGGCAAATCAGCTGACGGCGGCGGTCCCGCGCCAGTCCCGGCGGCGGGGCGGCGACAGCTTCGTTCGGCCGACACCGACCCGAAGCGCCTCCTGCACGAAGTCGATCGCCTCAAATCCGAACTTTCGAAGCTGACGCAGCGCTTCGTCGAGGAGCTGGATGCCGGACGCCTGTCCATCGCGCGCGAATTGCATGACAATTTCGGGCAGTTCTTGACGGTGTTGGACATGGAATTGAGCGCCGTCATCGGCCAGTCCGAGCCTCCGGCCGCGTTGGGCGAGCGCATGGCAAGGCTCAGAGCCCTGGCCCGCGAGGCGCACCGCGACGTCGACCGCATCGCCGGCGACCTACGACTGCCGTCGCTGGAGGGAAGCGGTCTGGGCAACGCCTGTGCCCAGCTGCTCGAGGCGTGGGGCAAACGCTCGGCGCTTACGTTCGATTTGCATGTTGCCCTGCCGGCGCAAGGCGTGCCGCCGACGGTGGCGACGGTGCTCTATCGCGTCCTGCAAGAAGCAATCACCAACGTAGCGCGGCACGCCAAGGCAAGTCGCGTCGGTGTGATCCTGCAATTGTTGCCGCACGAGGTGCAGATGATCGTCGAGGACGACGGAATCGGAATTTCCTGGACGAAAATGGACGGCGCGGCGATGTCGCGATTTGGGCTGATCGGCGCTCGCGAACGGCTGGCGCTTGTGGGCGGGACGCTGGAGATCGAGTTCGACGAATGGCAAAGGCACAACGCTCTTGATTCATGTGCCGCTGTGACGAGCGAAACAACAGCATCGTCTCCGCTGCGGGTATTGTTGGCCGACGACCACCCGGTGGTGCTGGCTGGCGTCAAGGCGCTCGTGACGGCCGATGAAGGACTAACGGTCGTGGGCGAGGCGGCCGACGGACAGACCGCGCTGCGGTTGGCAGCAGAGTTGAAGCCCGACATTCTGGTGCTGGATATCTCCATGCCTGGCCTCAATGGCGTGAAGGTCGCCGAACTGATTGGTAACGCCTGCCCTGACTGCAAGATATTGGCGCTGACGGTGCACGAGGATCGAGGCTATTTGCGCCAGCTCCTCGAACTGGGCGTTGCGGGCTACATGCTGAAACGCTCGGCAGCGGAAGATCTGGTTCGGGCGATCCGGGCGATCTCGTCCGGGGGCCTCTATCTCGACCCCGCCGTGGCCGGAAAGGCGGTGGGTGTGCCCCCCTTGCGTCCAGCCGGCAGCGATGCAAGCGCAGCGGCGGATCTCAGCGACCGCGAAATCGCGGTGCTGCGTCTGACGGTATCCGGCCATAGCAACAAATCGATGGCGCAGGAACTTCGTATCGCGGTCAAGACCATCGAGACCTATAAGGCCAGGGCCATGGAAAAACTGGGTTTTCGGACCCGGGTCGAATTGATGCGCTACGCGGTCAGCAAAGGATGGCTGGCCGAGTCCTAGGTTTTGTAGGGGTTTACACCTACAATACGAAACGGGATTCCCCCCTTTTCGCGACCGGAAAAATGCCGCCTAACCCTGCAAGGGGAACTGTTGGCTGGGAGTGGCGCGGTCGTGCCGCTGCGTTGAGTAACCGTATGGTCGTCCAAGATCCATCTGGCGCGCAAATCGAACTCATTCTTGCTTCGAACGATGCTGCCCAGATCCGGCAACTGCGACAGGACGTGGAAACTTCGAAGTTTTCCTATTCCTTCGTGCATTTGTCGGATCGCGCTTCGCTCGTGGCGAATGCGACCCGACATATCGCGCTGAATGGCGGCAAGATTCCGATCGTCATGGTCATCAACTACAAATTCGCCGGCGCAGATTGCGACTTTATTTTGCGGGCCGCCAAAGCCGCTTCCGCCATCTCGGCGATCGAAAGCGTCGTGACCGATCCGCCCAGAAATAATGCGCTGCGGCAACGCCTGATTCATCTCGGAGCACGGCTGTTCAACAGCGATTCCGCCGATATTAGGCATCAGTTGACCCTCCACTAGGGGGGTACGCGTCAGCTTCACCTTCGCAATTGCAGCAATGCCCGGGGATACCTTTCCCCTGTTGGCCTGCGGCCCCAAATTGCAGAAACGCAAGTGCAAAGACGAAGAAAATTAAGGTTTACACGCGCCTGTCCAGCCAAATAACATTTTCATGTCGGGCAAAACCCTGACGCAAGACAGCCGGTGCAGGCGGGTGTCTTAATGAGAAAAGGGAAGCCACCAAGCATCGTGAGTTCGCGGGTGGAAGAGGATGCGAGGTCAAGCTTGGCATCCACACAGGGGGTGCAATAGGCGTGTCACTCGACCGGGTAATTTCAGGCAGGGCTCACGAAAGCGAACCGCCGCAAACGCTCCCGCGCCAAAGTGCATTGCGGAGCGAGGACGGCGCGTTTGCCCAGCAGGCAGGCGGGGGCTCTTCTCCGCGTGCGCAGTCGGCGTTGATCCGCGTCATCGAAGGCGAAATCATACCTCGCCTCTTTCTAGCGCACCGGCATCGCGCGCCGCGGTATTTGCGCGGGCAAGACGGGCAGGATGGCGCGTTTGCCGGTGACATAGAAAATTTCGCGCAACTTTTCCTGAGCGGCGATACCGCGCAGATCCTGAGCCGCCTCTTGGTCATCAAGAGCGGCGGCATCCGACGCGACAGGATATATCTCGATCTTATTACGCCGGTGTCCCAGACGCTGGCCCTATTTTGGGAAGAAGGGCGTTGCACATTCGAGGAAATGGCAATCGGCCTTGCCTGCATCGACCGCGTGCTGCGGGAAATGGATGCAAGCGAGCCGTCGTCCCATACGCCCCACGAGGCGCCTGTCGCCCGCGCCTAGAGCGCGAATTGCCAATATGCTCGCGCGCTGCCAGCGATCCGCGTGCCCAGCAGGGGACCGGACCGGCCTGCGCGACATTCAGGGAATCCAGAGCATGATCCCATTCGATCAGATCGGATCTTGTCTCGGAGAACGGCCGATCGCGGACCGTGCGACGATCAAGGCCGGCGCTCAGTGCTTCTTGCAAAAATCGGTGTTACCGGGCGCCGAGCATTTGCCGTGTCTCACCTCGGGAGCGGCGGTCGACGATTTCAGAAGCCGGCAAGTTCCCCGCGCGCCGGAGAAGCCGGCGTTGGACCAGCAGTCCTCGCACGCGCCGCTTTCGGCATTCTTCACGCAGTAGAAATGCTTATGCAGTGTCGAACCGGACGGACCGCGCATGTCGGGGGAGGCGCTCGCGGCCAACCCGGGCGTTGCACCTGACATTGCGATAATCACCGACAGAATAAGGGCCAGACGCATTACAATCTCCTTGCTTTAATTCACCGCCCAAGGTGCAAACGACGGACGCAGCGGTTGGTTGCAGGCGTAGTGCCCACTACCGGCAAGGCTCTAATGCTCCTGTCGCAAAAATGCATGCGCATGAATCAGGCGCAGCGATTTAAGGATGGCGCTCCCGCCCGATGGAGCGTCGGAGTCACAAAGCTCCGCGAGCGAGCGCACGACGCGGGCGGCGCCCGTGAAGTCCTCCGTAATGGTGTACAAGCTGGGCGTGATCACGGTCGTCAGGCTGGCGGCCAATGCCGCGCGTAGACCATTCTGCGAATCCTCGATCACCAGGCAGTCGGACGCGGGAAGATCAAGCTGGTCCAACGTGCTCAAATAGACATCCGGAGCGGGCTTCTTGCGCGCCACGCTGTCACCGGCCGCGATCACCTCGAACAGGTCAGGCGCTCCGGTGCCGAATGCCGATTTCAGTAGCGTGCCGACATTGGTCGGGCTGGTGGTCGTGGCAACGGCCAGCCGCACGCCCTGCGCACGGGCAGCCTCGATCAATGCGGAAACGCCGGGTCGCAGCACCAGCGCGCCCTGCGTGACGATACGCTCGTAGAACAGTGTTTTCGAGCGGTGCAGTTTCGCGATCATTGCGGCGCGTTCTTCGCGCGTGTATGCGCCGGCGCGCTCCGTATCCATGAAATGACCGATTCTGTTCCTTGCCGCCGGTGATCTTCAGCAGCACACCGTAGTGTGCCTTGTCCCAATGCCAGTCGAGCCCGGCCGTGGCGAAGGCGCGGTTGAAGCAGACGCGATGAACGTTCTCGGTATCGGCCAGTGTTCCGTCGACATCGAAGATCAGCGCCCGCAACATCAGCGTCCCCCTGGGGCAGCACCGTGAAAGACGCGGCTGGCGAGTATGTCTGGCGCATCGATGGTGGAGAGCGCGTCCAGCGTCACTGTGCCTCCGGCGTCGAAGATACGGTTGGCCTGGCGCAATCGTGCGCGATCGAGCGCGTTGCGCAGAGAGCGCGCGTTGGAAAAGTGCGGCTGCTTGCGTCGCGCGGCAATATAGGCCGCTAGGGCGTCGCGGGCAGATGCGCTCAAATGGTAATTCTGCCGCGCGAGCACGATGTCAGCGATCCCGAGCAATTCCCCATCCGCATAGTCGGGAAAGTCGATGTGATGGGCGATGCGGGAGCGGAAGCCGGGATTGCTTGCAAAAAACGTGTCCATGCGATCAGCATAACCGGCGAGGATAACGACGAGGTCCTCGCGCTGGTTCTCCATGACCTGCAGCAGTATCTCGATGGCTTCCTGGCCGTAGTCGCGCTCGTTCTCCGGACGATAGAGATAATAGGCCTCGTCGATGAACAGCACGCCGCCCATCGCCTTCTTCAATATCTCCTTGGTCTTGGGCGCAGTGTGGCCGATATATTGGCCGACAAGGTCGTCGCGGGTGACGGATACCAGATGACCGCGTCGCACGAAGCCGAGCTTGTGCAGGATGCCGGCCATCTGCAACGCCACCGTCGTCTTGCCTGTGCCGGGGTTGCCGGTGAACGACATGTGCAGAGTCGGCGGCTCGCTGGACAACGCGAACTTCTTGCGCACGCGCTCCACCAGCAGCAGAGAAGAGATCTCGCGGATGCGCGTCTTGACGGGCGCGAGGCCGACGAGCTCACGGTCCAATCGGTCCAACACCTCGGCGATGCCGGCTGCATCGAACTCGGCGCGCAAATCCACGCGCGCCGGATCATCCCCTCGCTCATTTGTAGCGCTGGCCTTCGGGCAGATAGGTCGCATAGGGGCGCGTCGTATAGCGGATTTGCGCCCGGGCCCCTCCTGCCGAACCAGGAAATAACCGTCCTCGTGCTTGGGCCGGTTGACGATGAAAGAGATCTTTACCGACTCCCAGCCATGGCTGGAATCGAACGCCGACAAGCGGATGTATTTGTCGCCATGCGCCATGCGGCACGCCGCGAGCTCCGTCAGCACCCCGACAGCGTCTTTCAGGTCGAACATCGGCTGGCCCCACATCTCCCAGAATGTATTGCGCGGATGCGGGTCGTCGGTGAACTCCAGGTTCACCGCCCACTTGTTGTCGAGGCAGTATTGAACCTGCTTGGTGATCTGCCCGTCGGTCAGATCGGGCAGGAACGAAAAACAGCCTTGCGTGATGCGCATGAATTTTTCTCCTTACGCCGATGCGGTCGCGGTGGGCACGAAATCGGGCGTGTCGGTGGACTCGTAGTTGAAGGTCACGTTCTTCCACGTTTCGAGCGCCGCTTTCAGCGGCTTGCAATGCTCGGCGGCCTTGCAGAGGATGTCCTCGCCTTCGGCCAGGTAGTCGCGCCCCTCGTTTCGCGCCAGGATCATCGCTTCGAGCGCGACACGATTGGCGGTGGCGCCGGCCTGGATGCCCATGGGATGGCCGATGGTGCCGCCCCCGAACTGCAGCACGACATCCTCGCCCAGGTAGTGAAGCAGCTGGTGCATCTGCCCGGCATGGATCCCGCCCGAGGCGACCGGCATCACCTTGTTGAGCGAGGCCCAGTCCTGATCGAAGAAGATTCCCTTCTCCAGGTTGGCATTGATCTTGTCCTCGCGCAGCGTGTCGTAGAAACCGGCTATCATCTGGGATCGCCCTCCAGCTTGCCGACCACGGTGCCGGCGTGGATGTGATCGACGCCCGCCATACGCATCCACTTGCAGATGACGCGGAAGTTCATGCCGTGGTTCTTCTGGCGCGAATAGGTGGAGTTGCCGGCACGGTGCAGATGCAGGATCATGTCGTTCCGGCGCGCCCATTTCGCCATCGATTGGATCGCGGTGTAGCCGATGACGAGATCGATCATGATGATGATGGAGCCCAGCTCCTTGGCGAACTCGGCGCGCTCGTACATCTCCTCCATCGTGCCGGCGGTGACGTTGAGGTAGTGGCCCTTGATTTCACCGGTAGCGGCCTGTGCCTTGTTGACCGCCTCCATGCAGTACAGGTAGCGCTCCCGCCAGTGCATGAAGGGCTGGCTGTTGATGTTCTCGTCGTCCTTGGTGAAATCGAGACCGCCCCTGGTTGCCTCGTACACGACGCGGCCGTAATTGCGGCCCGACAAACCGAGTTTCGGTTTGACCGTTGCGCCGAGCAGCGGACGGCCGAATTTATCCATGCGTTCGCGCTCGACGACGATGCCGGTGGCGGGCCCCTGGAAGGTCTTCAGATAGGCGACTGGGACGCGCATGTCTTCGAGGCGCAGCGCCTTCACCGCCTTGAAGCCGAAGACATTGCCGATGATCGAGGCGGTGAGATTGGCGATCGAGCCCGGCTCAAACAGGTCGATGTCGTAAGCGATATAGGCGAACTATTGGCCGGGCGCGTTTGGCACCGCGTCGACGCGATAGGCCTTGGCGCGATATTTCTCGCAGGCGGTCAGCCTGTCGGTCCACACGACAGTCCAAGTGGCGGTCGAGCTTTCGCCCGCTACGGCCGCGGCGGCTTCGATCTCGTCGACCCCGTCCTGCGGCGTGACGCGGAACATTGCGATCAAGTCTGTATCCTTGGGGCGTAGTCGGGCTCCCAGTAGCCCATCTTGCGGTATTCCATGACCCCGGAGCGGTAGCGTTCGGCGCCTGAGACGGTTTCTCTCTTGTTCATCGGCTTTTCCTCTTCGAAGTTCAGGCTGCGGTGGCAAAACTTGGGTCGAGCGCACCGCTTCTGTAGCGCTTGGCCATTTCGGCGAGCGGGATGATCTTGAGGCCGGACGCCCTGCCGGCCGTGCCGAATTGCTCGAAACGGTCGCGGCATAGATCGCGCATCGCATCCATTGCCGGTTTGAGGAACTTGCGCGGATCGAATTCGGACTTGTTGGCTTGTGCCACTTTGCGAACTGGGCTGTCATGGCGAGGCGACAATCGGTGTCGATATTGACCTTGCGCACGCCGTGCCTGATGCCCCGCACGATCTCATCGACCGGAACGCCCCAGGTCTGTGGCATCGCGCCACCGCTCGCGTTGAACAGCTCCTGCAATTCCTGCGGCACCGACGACGAACCGTGCATCACCAGATGAACGGACGGCAAGCGCCGGTGGATTTCCTCCACCACCTGCATCGCCAGAATGCCGCCGTCCGGCTTGCGGCTGAATTTGTAGGCACCGTGGCTGGTGCCCATCGCTATGGCGAGCGCATCGACCTTGGTCTTGGCGACGAAGTCCACGGCCTGCGCAGGATCGGTGAGCAACTGGTCATGCGCTGAGCACGCCTTCGGCGCCGTCGCCGTCTTCCTTCTCGCCCTGCCCAATTCGGAGCAAGCCGGGGCACGCCCAGCTCGCCTTCAACCGAAGCTCCGACTTACATGGCAGTTTGGCACAGACGACGCTGGCGCTGATGCCGACATTGTAGGCGTAGTTCGGCGGGCGTCTTGACATGGCCTGGCGGAGCCGTCCATCATGACGGAGGTAAAGCCGTGGCCGGATCGGCGGCTGAGGCACGTCGCTTCCTCGTTTTCCATGGTCCTGGTCCACGCAGATGGGGATGGCGGGATAAAGACTCTTCCAGCGCCTCGATCATCTTCGCCAGCATGATATCGCGGGCGTACGCGCGCGCGCCGCGGCTGATCTGAGTGATGACGGCGCGTCGACAGCCGCGGCCGCTTCCATGATCGCGAGGGCCTGCTCCATGTTGTTGATGTTGAACGCGGGCACACCGTAACCGTGCTCGGCGGCGTGATCGAGCAATTGCCGAAGCGTGATGCGCGCCATGATGTGTCCTTCCCTTGGTTGCCTCAGGCGCGCCGGCGCCGGTCCATGAGCTGCATGATCAGCGGCGTTAGGATCAGCTGCATGGCGAGATCGAGCTTGGCGCCATGCACCACGATGGAGTTTGCGCGCGACATGAAGCTGCCCGGAATCATCGACAGCAGATAAGGGAAATCGATCCCCCTCTGGCTGCCTGAAGCGGATCACAACGAACGAACTCGTCGGGTGTCGGGATCCAGCGTGCGACGAACGGGTTGGAGGTGTCCACCGTCGGCACGCGCTGGAAATTGATGTCGGTCTCGGTGAATTGCGGCACGATGTAGTGCACGTAGTCCGGCATGCGGCGCAGGATCGTGTCAGTCACCGCCTCCGTCGAATAGCCGCGTGTGGCCTTGTCGCGGTGGATCTTCTGGATCCATTCGAGATTGATGACGGGCACGACGCCGATCTTGAGGTCCGCCCATTTGGCGACATTCACCCTGTCGGTCTTAACCGCGCCGTGCAGGCCTTCATAGAACAGCAGGTCCGTCTTTTCCGGAAAGGACACCCAATCGGTAAAGGTTCCTGATGCGGCGCCATGCAGGCCCCCTCCTCGTCGTCGTGGATGTAGTGCCGGGTCAGGCCGGTGCCGGTTTCCGAATAATTCTTGAAGCTCTCCTCGAGCTTCTCGAACAAATTGCTTTCGGCGCTGAAATGGCTGAAGTGCCGATTGCCTCGTTCGGTCTCTTGCTTGATTCGATCGCGCATCTCCAACCGGTTGAAGCGGTGGAAGGCGTCGCCTTCGATATACGCGGCATTCACCTTCTCGCGCCGAAAAATCTGGTCGAAGGTCTTCTTCACCGAGGTTGTGCCGGCGCCGGACGAGCCCGTAATGGAAATGATGGGATGGGCAACCGACATCGCAACGTTCCTCAGGTGCGAAACAAGCCGCGCGTCGTGAACAGCGGCGCGCGCTCGGCATCAAGATCGGGTTCCTGGTGGAGGCGGTCAGTCGCCGGACCCTGTCGGCGCTGCCGAAGATCAGCGTACGCGCTGATGCAGCGAGGTGGCGACCAGGTCGAGAATGCGGGCCGCCCGTCGATGCCATGCCCCCCGCCTGTTCCATAACGAAGGCGATCGGCGCCGCTTCGTACAGCAGCCTGGAGACGACCTTCTCGTAACCAGGCCGCCCGTCGGCTGGATAGAGGAAGATGCCGCCACGAGCCAGAATGCGGTACGCTTCGGCGACAAGCGAGGCAATCCAGCGCATGTTGAAATTGGCGCCGCCGAGACCGTCCTCACCGTCGAGACAATCGTCGATATAGATGCGCACCGGCGCTTCCCAATGACGGTAGTTCGAGGCGTTGATGGCGTACTCGCGCGCGCCGTCACCGAGGCGCACAGCCGCCCTGGTCAGGCGGAATTCCCGCGAGCGCGGATCAAGCGTGAAGATGTCGACACCGTGACCGAGCGTAAGAACCAGCGTCGTCTGCGGCCCATAGACGAAAAAGCCTGCCGCGAGTTGACGATCGCCGGCGCCGCCGAACGGCCCGATGGGGGACGCACCAACCGGATCGGCCGGGAGAATTGAAAAGATCGTGCCGATCGAGATGTTGGTATCGATGTTGGAAGAACCGTCGAGCGGATCGATCGCAACCGCGAGCGTTCCGTGGGCATTGAGTGTCTCGACCTCTTCGGATTCTTCCGAAGCGACCGCTGCAACGCCGGCTTGTCGCAAAGCCGCCATGACGATCCGGTGACTGCTCAGATCAAGTTCTTTCTGAACGTCGCCATCCGTGTTACGGCCGACGGCCGTACCGAGTGCTCCCGCGAATGGCCCAAGGGCGATGAGCGTGGCGAGTTCGTCCGCGGCACCGGCGAGGGCTTCAACTACGCCACCGACCTCAGGGACGAGCGAGCCGTCCCACGCGGCGCGCCGGCAATGGGCCGCCAATGTATCGGTTGTCGCTGCGTTCAAATCGCTCCCCTGCGCGTTCCGGGCCTTCAACCACAGCCGCTTCGAGCCCGCGAAGAAACTCAATTTGTTTACGCCAAGTGAGATTGACAGATGGAATACATTAGGGAAAATTTGTAATTCTTCTAAAGAACAAAACTATTCCTTATGGCGAGACCGCTCCGGAACATTACCCTTCGCCAGTTGCGTGCCCTGGCGGCC
The DNA here is from genome assembly GCA_963802815.1 of uncultured Alphaproteobacteria bacterium. GTDB lineage: Bacteria > Pseudomonadota > Alphaproteobacteria > Micropepsales > Micropepsaceae > Rhizomicrobium. The sequence continues at coordinate 53,441 of CAWDKN010000003.1, read as the reverse complement.
GTTGCAGCCTCCGGCAATCTGACCGCGGCCGCGGTCCGATTGCACCTGACCCAGCCGGCCGTCACGCTTCAGATCAAAGGCTTGCAGGATGCAGCGCAGCTCGTGCTGCTCCAGCGTACGCCGCACGGCATGGTGCCCACCGAAGCGGGCACGGCAATGCTGCAGTTGAGCGAACGCATCGAGGCCGCTATGGCCGATTGCGAAGCGACTCTCGACATGATGAAGGGGCTTACCGGCGGGCGGGTCTCGATCGGCGTGGTGAGCACTGCCAAGTACTTCGCGCCATTCGCGATCGCCGCATTTTCCAAGGCCTATCCCGACATCGATGTCAGGCTGATCATCGGCAATCGCGGCGAGATCATTCGCGCGCTCGCCGATTTCTCGCTGGATGTCGCAATTATTGGCCGCCCGCCGCCCGAGATGGCGGTTGAGCCAGTTTTCATCGGCGATCATCCGCACCTTATCATCGCGCCGCCGGACCATCGCCTGGCGGGTGCGCCTGATCTTGCCGTGACGGACCTTGGACAGGAGACATTCCTGATCCGGGAGCAAGGCTCCGGCACGCGGGCCTTGATGGAGCGCGTCTTCGCCGAGGCCGGTGTAATCCCGCGGATCGGTATGGAGATCGCCAGCAACGAAACTATCAAGCAGGCTGTGATGGCCGGATTGGGCGTCGCCTTTATCTCGGCGCACACCGTTGCCGCAGAGCTGGCGGACGGGAGGCTGGTGGCGTTGCGGGTCGTCGGCCTGCCTATCATTCGGCATTGGTTCGTCGTGCGCCGCCCCGAGAAGGTTCTTTTGCCGGCGGCCGAGGCGCTGGTGGCGTTTCTGGGCGAACAAGCCGTTCGTTTTCTTCCGTACAGCACGCCGACGCAGCAGATTTGAAGTCTTACGACCAACCATATTCAACTGTAATTTTGATTGGACAATTCATTGTGTCAAAATGTCCGTCGTGTTATTCAAAAAAAGAGCGGACCACGACAATTCTGAAGGCCGCGATTCGATAAGGAGACTTTCATGAACAAGGGTGTGGCCTTCATGATCGGCGCCGCGGCGCTGGCGCTGACGGCGATTTCCGGCGCCGTCGCAGCGCCGATGGCATTGGATATCGTAGACGGCGGGAAGAAATTGTCTGGCGATCCAGTCCACGGCAAAGTGATCTTCACCCGCTGCATGGTTTGCCACACGATACAGGCCGGCGTGAACCATATCGGACCCTCGCTCCATGGCGTAGTGGGCCGCCCGGCAGGGACGGAGGCAAATTTCAGCTATTCACGCGCCAACAAGACTTCCGGCATCACTTGGACGGAGCAGAAGATTTTCGACTACCTCAAAAATCCGCAGGCTATGGTGCCCGGCACGAAGATGACGTTCCCAGGCCTCCCAGCCGCGCAGGACCGTGCGGACGTCATCGCTTACCTGAAGCAGAATTCGTAAGCGTCGCGCCAAACCTGGCGCAAACCGGTTTGCCCTCAATGGCGGCTCTTTCAGGGCCGCCATTTTTTTGTGGCTTAGGGCGGACGACGCCAGAGATCGGCGAGGTGTGCCGGCAACGAGAATGCCAGCCAAAGCGCGATCCACGGCCAGCCCGCGCCGGTGAGCGACGCGCGCAGAGCGAGAAGAAGGAAAGCGCCGGGAAGCACTGCGACGATGACATTCGCCGTAGCACCCTTGAAACCCTGGCGCAGCGCGATCAGTGCCGCCGCTTCGACCACCAGAAAGGCAAAAACCAGATCGACGGCATGTCCGGTTGCGAACAAGCCGCTCATGGCGCGACTGCGTGGCGCCTGGTCAACGGAACGGACCGTTCAGCACGACAACCTCGTAGTTGAGTGCCGCGGCCGTGCCGACCCAGACGAGATAGGGGACGAGCAGCAGACTGGCCGTCACGGAACGACGGAAGAGGAACACCATCAGCACCGCTATCGAGAGCCACAACGCGGCCACTTCGACGAGGGACACATCGGGCCGGTGGAGCTTGAAGAAGATAAGGCTCCAGACAACGTTCAGGAAGCCGTTGGCGGCGAACAGCCCGACGATCCATTGCCGGCCGGTGGTGGAGCGGTCGGCCCGCCAGGCCAGAACGCCGGAGATCGCGGCCAGGGCGAAGATGACCGTCCAGATCACGCCGAAGGCTGCGTCGGGCGGTTTCCACGACGGCTCGCGCAAGGCCTGATACCACGGACCAAGGTCTGTCAGCGTCGTACCGACGGCCGCTACTGCGGTTGCGGCGGCCCCAGCGACGACAATCGCGCGCCAGCGGGCTGAGCGCACAGCGCTCACGTCTTCGCCACACCGAGCAAGTGACCAAGATCGTTGAAGAAGATACGGATGTGCGCAAGCGGCCGCGCTCGCACCAACTCCTTGTTCATATAAGCTTCCCAAGTCAGCCGCTGCACGTCGGGATCAGCGCACATCTTCACGAAGCGTTCCCGCCGCTTGTCGCTGCTGTACCAGAAATACTGCATGATCCCGAGAATACGGAACACCATGCCGTGCGCCTTCATGAAACGTTTGCGCGCTTGCGCGAGCGCCGCAGACCTCCCGGTGGCGAGATACGCTTCCACCGCATCGGCCGCCAGACGGCCGCCGCACATCGCGTAATAGATTCCCTCGCCCGAGGCCGGCGCGACGACGCCGGCGGCGTCGCCCGCGAGGACTACGTCGCGGCCATTGTCCCAGCGCTTGCGCGGGTAGAGGGGAATGGGAGCACCTTCCATGCGAATGGTCTCGCAGTCTGCCAGGCCGGAGCGCGCCCGCAACGTCTTCACCGCAGCGCGCAGCGAGAAACCCTTCTTCGCGCTGCCCACGCCGATGCTGGCGGTGTCGCCATGTGGAAATATCCACGCATAGAAGTCGGGCGACAATTCTCCTTCGTAGTAAATATCGCAGCGGAAATCGTTGAAGGCATTTCGTCCGGCCGCGGGCGAGCGGATGATCTCGTGATAGGCAAAGACGTTCTTCGTCTTGCCGCCCTTGGGAAGGGCAACGCGGGCCACCGGTGAGTTCGCGCCGTCGGCGCCGATCACCGCACGCGTGCGCAGACGGACGAGTTGGTCGTGCGCCGCGGCGCGGTGCGGGCGATACACGATCACCGCGGTGCCGTCGGCGTCGCGCTCAATCGTCTCGAATGTGCCGGTCAGACGGTCGGCGCCGGCGGCCCGCGCGCGAGAACGCAGCCATTCGTCGAATGTGTCGCGGTCCACCATGCCCACGAAGCCGCCGTCGATGGGCATATCCACTTCACGCGCCGAGGGCGCGACGATGCGTGCAGACTTGGCGCGCGCCACGATGAGATGGTCCGGTATTTGGAAATCGCGCATCAGCCGCGGCGGAATGGCACCGCCGCAAGGTTTGATGCGGCCGGCGCGATCCAGCAGCGCAACCTTCCGACCGCGGCGCGCCAGATCGTCTGCAGCGGTGGCACCGGCCGGACCGCCGCCAACTACGATGGCGTCATACGCGGCGCTCACGTCGCGCGGCCCGCATGCAGGCCCGGCGGCAACGGAGACGATGCCGTGCTGGCGCGCGCCAAGCGCGTCGCGAACAGGGCGGCGCCAATGAAGACAACTCCTTCGACGCCGAACACCGTGGCAAAGGCGAGCGGTGTCGAGGCGATCATGTGACGCATCAGATCGAGCCCGGCGGCACCCGCAAATCCGCCGATAGCGAATGCGATGGCTTGCGAGGCACCCCATACGCCCATCCGGACGCCCTCGCCCGATTGCCGCCCTTCGCCCGCGAACGACATCATCAGGCCGATCGCCGAGACCGCGAAGATGCCGTTTGCGAAGCCCAGGCCGAACACGATCGGCGCCAGCGGCAATGCTGGATGAACGAAGCCCGCAAGCGCAAGAGCGACAAGAGCGGCCGCTGATGCGGCGCAGCCGAAGATGATGCTGCCTTTGAGCCACAGGGTCTTGTCGCCGCGCAGAAGCGTGCCGAGCAGCCCGACCAGCACCATGCCGACCAGCACGCCTCCATGCTGGAAGCTCGAGAGCTGCGTGGACTTGCCGAGCGAAAAGCCAAAAACCAAACCGGCATAGGGTTCGAGAATTAGTTCCTGCGCGCTGTAAGCCAGCATGGAGACGAATACAAAGATCGTAAAATCACGCGCCAACTTCTCACGCCAGATCTCGCGCAGCGTGTCGCGAAACGACGCGGACGGCTGGGCCACCGGATATTCCAGGTTCGCCAGACGCAACTCGACGCCCCGTACCGCCAGCAATGTGAGGCCGAAGGCGATGCCTGAAACTGCCGACGCGACCAGGACCAGACGCTGTGGTGAATAAGGATCGAGCATCGCGCCGCCCAGGCCCGCCGTGAGGACGATGCCGAAGATCATCATCACCCAGGTGATCGATGCCGCGGCGGGGCGACGGTCGTGCGGCACGCGCGACGCCATAAGTGCGAGCAGCGAGGTGCCACTGGCCGCAACGCCGGCACCGATCATCGCATAGGCAAGAACGCCAAGAACGATGCCGAATGCCGGCGAGCCTTGCATCATGACAGTCGCATCGGCGGCGAGAATTGCGCCGAGCGCCAGGATGCCCATGCCGTAGACGATCAGCGGCGTGCGTTCACGACCGCCATCCGAGCCGTGACCCCATTTGGGGCGCGACAGCTGCACAGCGTAGTGCCAGGCGACGAGTGCAGCCGGCAGGCTGGCAGGCAATGCCATCTCAACCACCATGACGCAATTCAGGATCGAGGTCGTGAGCACCACGACCGCGCCTATGGCGCTCTGCACGAAGCCCAGCCTCACGATGCCGAGCCAGCCGAGCGATGGACGCGTCATGTCAACCTCCTACGATGGTGCGGACGGCAATAGCCGAAGCGAGCATGCCGAAAACGAACAGCGAGGTGCCGGTGGCGTTGTACCAAGGCGCATATTTGCGCGGGTCTTTGAGCAGACGGGCCATCAGGGCGAATTGCAGCGTTGACCGATGCGACGACGATCGCGGCGAAAAACGGTCGCCTGCCAGGCCAGAAGTCGCACCACGACGACGATCTGCGGCACGGCTATCACGGAGCAGGCCACCAGCGCGGCGTTGTCGATGCCGAGCGTCACCGGCAGCGAGCGCACGCCGGTCCGGGCATCGCCGTCGACGGCCTTGAAGTCGTTCAGCGTCATGATCCCGTGCGCGGCGATGCTGTAGCACCCCGCGAGAAACAGGATGCGCCAATCCGGCAATGTGCCGAGCATGACGGCGGCGCCGGTAAACCAGGTTATGCCCTCATACGAAACGGCAACGGCGGCGGGGCCGAACCACCCGCTTTGCTTCAGGCGAAACGGCGGAGCGCTATAAGCCCACGACAGCAGAAGGCCGAGCATGGCGGCCCAGAAAACCCAGATCCCCAGCAACGTGGAAAACGCGATGGAGACAATGGTCCAAACAATCGCGATCCAAAGTCCCCAGCGGCCGGGGATGCGTCCGGAGGGAATCGGCCGTCGCGGCTCGTTGATCGCATCGACGTGGCGATCAAACCAATCATTGACTGCTTGGCTGGTAGCGCAAATCAGCGGGCCGGCAAGGACGATCCCTCCCAGCAACACCGGCCAGCGCGTTTGTAATGGCACGCCGGAAGAAACTACACCGCACATGAATGCCCACATGGGCGGGAACCACGTAATGGGCTTGAAAAGCTCCAGTACCGCAGAGGGCGTGGGTAGCGTGGGAGGCGCCAAGGCGTGGGCGTGTGCCATAGTGTAAGTTTGAATTGACAGTTATCGACTGTCAACACTTTGGACAGTTCGTGTTGCCAGCCGCCTTTCGCCCACCAACCGAATTGGCCTCAGTTTTCGGTGGACGATTCCGACTCCGATGCGCCCAAACCGTAGCGATTGAGCTTTGAGTAGAGGCTCTGACGGCTCAGTCCGAGTATCTCGGCCGCCGATGCGCGATTGTTGCTCGTCAAGGCCAAAGCGGCCTCAATGCACATGCGCTCGATCACGTCGGTGGTTTCGCCCACGATTTCGCGCAGCGACACCCGACCGACGAGTTGCGTCAGTTGCTCCGCAGTGCGCGGCAACTCGTGCCGCTGCTCCGTCGGCGCTGCGGCGTCACGCTTGGAAGCGCGTATCACAAAGCCATTGTACGCTTCGAGACCTTCTCGCACGGCGACTGCTGATAACTCGACCTCATCCTGCGCACCGTAGATCGTATTGACGACTGTTCCGAAATTGCGCACCCATCCGTGCTCACGCAGGTTGGCGGCCAACACCGTGAGATCAACTCCCGGCCGGCCGATGAAGCGCCCCAGCGGCTGCGACTTGGCGGCTTCGACAGTAGCGAGCTGCGACAGCTCCAAAAAGGCGAGATTGCAGTCGACGATATTCAACGCGTCGTCGGTCACCACAAAAGCGTCAGGAATCCGGTTCAGCACCCGCAACAGCTTCAGCCTGGTATCGTCTTCGGCGGCCGGTGCCTCTGGCTTGAGCGACGACAGCCGCACCAACACGTTCGCGGCGCCATCCTGGCGGAACAGCGATGCGGTGGCCGCAAAGTCGTTGCGTCCATCGGCAAGGCGCACCCGCGTCGGCTCTGACTGTGCACTGGCGTTCATGTCGCTGAGGAGTGCCATCGCCGTGTCGCGTGCTTCGGGATGGAAAAGCTTGGCGAAGGATTGCCCGGTCAGCGAACTGTGCAGGACGCCCAGAATTTTGCCGGCGGCGGGATTGGCTTCAACGATCTTCTTCGTTGCCTGGTCTACGATGAGCACCGCTTCGGATGCGATCTGGAACAGAACACGGTAGCGCGCCTCGGCCTGGCGCAGACGGACATAGTCGCGCTCCATCGACTGCTGAGCCTGCAAAAGCCGCTGCTGCAGCGAGGCCACGCTGCGCAGATCGCGCCCCAGCGCGACTATGCGTCCGTTCTGGCCGGCGGCCAGTGCCACGAAGCGAAAAGGGATCGTTCCGCGCGCGGCTTGCTGAGTGATTTCGCGCCAGCGCCAGTCGCGGCTGTTGGCAGCATCGTGGAGCATCTCTTCGACTTTGCGCCGGCTCTCCGGCGTAACGGTGTCGACCCAGCGGCGGGAAACGACGTCATTGAAGCCATCAAGCAGCACGTCTGAGCTGGAAACCGCAATATCACGAATGATCCCGTCGCGGTCGATCACCATGGCCACATCGCTGGAAGCAGCCATCACGCGCGCGGCGGCCTCGGCGTCGAGATCACCGATACTGTCTCGCGGCCACTTGAATTGCGAAGCGCCCTGGATCGATTGCATCTCAGTCAATTGCACGCCTTATCTTCACATGAGCCCATAGTTCCTGACGCCGCGTGGAGCTTGTGAAATCAGTGTTTCGGCGATCTGGACGGCATGTACGCCATCTGACAGCACCGTAGCGTAACGGATTCCGGACGCCAATTTCGGATAATCGAGAAACAACCTGCCGCCTACCATGATAGTCACATCGCGATTGCGCGAAATTGCACGTGTCTTATCGATCAAGTCAGATAGGGGCGCGAGGAATTCTTTGCAACCAACGGAGAACCCGATGACATCGAGATCCTGCGCGGCCGCCGTGTTCAGGATCGACGCTGTCGAGGCCGAATGTTCGCTCGCGGTTTCCCAGCCTGCGTGCAGAAAGAACTCCTCGAGCATCGACAGACCGAACGTATGTTGTTCTCCCGGCGAGGGCGCGAAAAATGCGCGCCGGCGGATCTTCGGAAGATATTGCGCCTCGAGGTTCTGGCGGCTGATCTCGTGCAGGACCTGATGCAGGCGCGAGAGCCCGATCGTCACATCCGAAAACGTGCAGCGATCTTCGTCCCAAAAGCTACCCAAGATGCGGGCAACGGGCGCGAGAAGGTCTAGAAAGATGCGCTCGAGGGATATCCCGCGGGCGCGCAGAGCCTCCACTTTCGCCACGATGTCGGTGGTTTCGCTGATCAAAACGAGTTCGGCGAAGGCCTCAGTGGTGCCAATGTCCGCGAGACTTTCAAGCGGCGCGCCCGTCGAGTTAGCCCGGGCTTCACGGTGAGCCAGAAGGAGGCGGGGAATAATCTCCCCTTCAATAACCTTTGTGAGCAGCGTGCCTGAACCCTTGGTGGATTGGCTGCGGTAGCGCGATATCCCCGGCACGCCCTGAGACCAATCGATGCCGGCGCCGCAATCAGCGTCACCCAATTCGTTTCGAGACAAGCTCTGCTCGCTGTCAAAAGGCGCCATACCCGACAATGCCGCCATCCGTCCCCTCCCAAGCGTGCGGGGACCCAGTCCCCATTAATGGCCTTTGCCGACGGTTCAATCGCGATCGCCTGCGGCGCCGCCGGGCATTTGTGGACTGACTTTCGCCTGCTTTACCGAACGCTTCGACCTGCTTTCCGCGAGCGTAATGCTAACTGCGATCCAATTCGGACGTAAAGCCAGCCTTACACATTTTGCGAACCATCCACCGATAGTTTGCGACGTTTAACGGTTGTGTCAATACTTTTTGACGTTCCATCAGATTGACATAAACCGTAACCGGGACTTAGCTAGCGCATCGCATGGATCCAGCAAGGCGAGCGCCGCGATGAGCAGCAATCTTTGGAATTGACAAGACCTGACGGCCGCAGGCGGAATAGGACTATTGGGGCTCCATTCGAGCGCGACGCACAATTTCGCGGACGGGACCGGCCAAAAACCGAGCGCGATCAGTCACTTCATAGACTTCGTACTGGATCGTCTGGCGCCCTGTCCGTGGTTCGACGCAGCCAGCACACATGTGGAATTCCAGGCGCCGGCCATCCGGCACGCCCCCCCCCTTTACACTTCTGAAGAGCGTCGGCGGCGGAACTCGACGGCTTGGACAACAGTTCAAGCCGTGCTGGCCCCGATCCAGTTCGCAGTCTTCCTCGTCAGCCTCTCCCTGGTAGTGAACTACCTGCTGAGCGGCCACGGCTACGCTGTCGCGACAGCATCGGTGATCGTCAAGACGCTGGTGCTCTACACAATCATGATTACCGGCTCGATCTGGGAAAAGCGGGTCTTCGGAAAATTCCTCTTTGCCCCGGCCTTCTTCTGGGAAGACGCCGTGAGCATGGTGGTGATCGCGCTGCACACCGCTTATCTAGCGGCGCTTTTGCTTGGCTGGGCATCGGCGAACGGCCTAATGCTTTTGGCGCTGGCGGCGTACACGACTTACGCCGTCAATGCCGCGCAGTTCATTCTGAAACTCCGCGCGGCACGGCTGGAAACTCCGCCCGGATTGACGCAAGGCGGCACCGGATGACGCAATCCGCTGTCGCGCCTCTGTCGGAGACGGGATGCGACTTGCCGGCTCTGCCGCGCGCGATTCTCAAACAGCGCGGCCAGCGCGAGGTGTTCTGCGGCCTGACCGGAATTGTCTGGCTACATCGCAAGATCCAGGACGCGTTCTTCCTGGTGGTCGGCTCGCGCACCTGCGCCCATTTGTTGCAATCGGCGGCCGGCGTGATGGTGTTCGCAGAGCCCCGCTTCGGTACCGCGATCATGGAAGAACGCGATCTGGCGGGCCTTGCCGATGCCAATGACGAGCTCGACGCGATCGTCGACCGCCTGCTCGCGCGCCGGCCCGACATCAAGATGCTGTTCCTGGTCGGATCGTGCCCTTCCGAAGTAATAAAGCTCGACCTTTCGCGCGCCGCCCAGCGCCTTTCGGCCAAGCATCTGCCGAACGTCCGTGTGCTGAGTTATTCCGGCAGTGGCATCGAGACGACGTTCACGCAGGGCGAAGACGCCTGCCTCGCCTCGCTGGTGCCGCAGATGCCGGCGCAAGACAGGCAGCACGGAAAAAACCTGCTAATCGCCGGCGCGCTGCCCGATATCGTGGAGGACCAGTTCCGCCGGCTTTTCGGCGAGTTGGGAATCGAACGAGTCGCATTCCTGCCGGCGCGAAAATCGGCCGAATTGCCGGGGCTCGGCAGTGACACCGCGCTGCTGCTGGCGCAGCCGTTCCTGGCCGACACCGCTCGCGCGCTGGAAGCGCGCGGCGCCCGGCGACTGTCGGCACCCTTTCCGTTCGGCGCCGAGGGCACGACGGCGTGGCTCAAGGCCGCGGCCGATCATTTTGGCGTCGACGAGCTGACGTTTCTCCGCGTTGTCGCGCCGGGCCGCGAGCGCGCCAAGCGCGCCATCGAGCGCAGCAAAAGCGAACTCGCGGGCAAGCGAATTTTCTTCTTCCCCGATTTGCAGCTTGAGATCCCGCTGGCACGGTTCCTTGCGACAGAGCTCGGCGTGAATCCAGTCGAGATCGGTACCCCTTACCTGCATGCGCAGCATTTGGCGGCCGAACTCGAGCTGCTGCCCCCGGACGCGCAGATCAGTGAGGGCCAGGACGTCGACAGGCAATTGGCACGCTGCCGCGCGCAGCGGCCAGATCTGGTCGTGTGCGGGCTGGGCCTCGCCAATCCTCTGGAAGCTGAAGGCCTGACGACGAAGTGGTCCATCGAGCTGGTGTTTTCGCCGATCCATGGCTTCGAGCAGGCAGGCGATCTGGCCGAATTGTTCGCGCGACCGCTGATACGCCGCCAACTGCTGAAGGTCAGCGCATGAGGCTGACCGTCTGGACCTATGAAGGCCCCACCCATGTCGGCGCGATGCGCGTCGCGACCGCGATGAAAGACGTGCACTACGTTCTGCACGCACCGCAAGGCGACACCTATGCGGACCTGCTGTTCACGATGATCGAGCGGCGCAATCGTCGCCCGCCGGTCACTTACACCACGTTCCAGGCGCGAGACCTCGGCAGCGATACCGCCGAATTGTTCAAGATCGCCACGCGCGAGGCATATGACCGCTTTCAACCGCAGGCGATGCTGGTCGGCTCATCCTGCACGGCCGAACTGATCCAGGACGATCCTGGCGGCCTGTCGCGGGCGCTGAACCTGCCCATTCCGGTCGTGAACCTGGAATTGCCGTCCTATTCCAAGCGTGAAAACTGGGGCGCGGCGGAAACGTTCTACCAGATCGTGCGCCAGCTCGCCGATCCCAGCGCCAAGCCAGCTCCGCGCCAGGGCCGTCGTCCGCGCTGCAACCTTCTGGGCCCGACGGCGCTGGGTTTCCGTCACCGCGACGACGTCACCGAAATTACCCGGCTGTTGGCGACGATGGGCGTCGACGTTGCGTTGACAGCTCCGCTGGGCGCTTCTCCGGCCGACATTTCCCGGATCGGCGAAGCGGATTTCAACGTCGTGCTTTACCCGGAGACGGGCGAGGCCGCCGCAAAGTGGCTGGAAAAGACATTCAAGCAGCCCTGCGTTCGCACCGTTCCTATCGGTTATGGCGCAACACGCGACTTCATCGCTGAGGTGGCGAAGGTCGCCGGCAGTAGATTCCGCGCCAGCATTCGCAGCCGATTCCTCTCGGCTGCCTTGGTGGTCGCGATCAGTCGACTCGACCTATCTCACAGGCAAACGGGTCTTCGTGTTCGGCGATGCGACGCACGCCATCGCCGCCGCGCGCATCGCCGCCGACGAGCTCGGCTTCAAGGTCGTCGGCATCGGCTGCTACAATCGCGAGTTCGCCCGCGACTTGCGCGCTGCCGCCGAGCGCTACGGCGTCGATGCACTGATCACGGAGGACTATCTCGAAATCGAAGCGAAGATCGCCGAACTGCAGCCGGAGCTCGTGCTGGGCACGCAGATGGAGCGGCATATTGCCAAGCGCCTTGGCATCGCCTGCGCCGTTATCTCGGCGCCGGTGCACGTGCAGGACTTTCCCGCGCGGTACTCGCCGCAGATGGGGTTCGAGGGCGGCAACGTGATCTTCGACAGCTGGGTGCATCCCCTGGTGATGGGCCTTGAGGAACATTTGCTGCACATGTTCCGCGACGATTTCGAATTCCACGACGGCGCCGGCGCCTCGCATCTTGGCACGCATGCGCAACCGGCCGCGCCGCCTGAACCAACACCGGTCGCGGTCGCTGCGCCCTTGCAAATGGTCTGGGCCAACGATGCGGAACAAGAGCTCAAAAAAATTCCGTTCTTTGTGCGCGGCAAGGCGCGCCGGAACACCGAGAAATTCGCCAACGATCGCGGGCTGGCCGTGATCGACCTGGGGACGTTGTATGAAGCCAAGTCCTACTTTGCGCGCTGACGCCCCGCGCTTGCGGGTCGTCATCGTCACGCTGGACATGCATCTGGCACGCGTGGTCGCGCAGGCCAGGTCCGCGCTGTCGCGCGACCTCCCCGGTTTGGTGCTGACTCTGCACGCGGCGGCCGAATGGGAAAACAATCCGGCCGCGCTTGAGCGCTGCAAGGCCGAGATAGCCGCTGCCGACATCGTGATCGCGACGATGTTGTTCCTCGAAGACCACATCCGCGCCATCAAGCCGGCGCTGGAAGCGCGGCGCGAAGCCTGTGACGCGATGGTGGTCGCCATGTCGGCCGCCGAACTGGTGCAGTTGACAAAACTCGGTCCGTTCCGCCTTGACGCGCCGCAGAAGGGCCCGCTGGCGCTGATCAAGAAGCTGCGCGCCAAGCCTAGCGAAAAAGGCATGAACGCCAGTTCGGGCGCCAGCCAGATGGCGATGCTGCGCCGCCTGCCGAAGATTCTACGGCTCATCCCCGGCAAGGCGCAGGACGTGCGCGCGTATTTCCTGACCATGCAATACTGGATGGCCGGATCGGAGGCCAATATTGCGAACTTGGTTCGCTTCCTGGCGAACCGGTATGCCGACGGGCCTCGCAAGGCTCTGCGCGGCAGGATCGACGCGCCCTTGCCCGTCGAGTACCCGGAGGTCGGTGTCTATCATCCGCGCCTAAAGAGCCTTATCGCCGAGCGCGCCGACGTCTTGCCGACCGTCAAGGCCGAAGCTGGTACGGTGGGCGTTCTGGTCATGCGCTCCTACGTACTGGCCGGCGACACGGCGCATTATGACGGCGTCATCGCGGCGCTGGAGGCCAAGGGCCTGCGCGTCTTGCCCGCGTACGCCAGCGGACTGGATTCTCGCCCCGTCATCGCAAAATTCTTCGAAAAGGCCGGCAAGCCCAGCGTCGATGCCATCGTCTCCCTCACTGGCTTCTCGCTGGTTGGCGGGCCGGCTTACAACGACTCGGCGGCCGCGCAGGAAATCCTGGCGCGACTCGACGTGCCGTATATCGCGGCACAGCCGGTGGAATTCCAGACGCTGGAACAATGGGCGTCATCCGCTAGCGGCCTGACACCGGTCGAATTGACGATCATGGTCGCAATTCCGGAGCTGGACGGCGCGACGGCGCCGCAGATCTATGGCGGCCGCTCCGACGGCTCGGGCGACGCGTGTGCGGGTTGCGAACGGCATTGCGTGTTCGACCTCAAGGGCGGCGCTCCGCAGATGCAGCCCTGCACCGAGCGTGCGGAAGCGCTGGCCGCACGGGTATCGCGCCTGATCGCACTGCGCAGGGAAGAACGCGCCCGGCGCAAACTCGCCATCGTGCTGTTCAATTTCCCGCCCAATTCCGGGGCGGCGGGATCGGCCGCGTATCTTTCGGTTTTCGCCTCGCTGCATAACACGCTCAAGGCCCTCAAGAGCGAAGGCTATGACGTCGAGGTGCCCACCGATATCGATGCGCTGCGCGACCGTATCCTGAAGGGCAATAGCGGCGTCTTCGGCACCGACGCCAATGTCCACTTCCGTGTTTCCGCCGACGATCATGTGCGACACACGCCCCATCTCGCCGCCATAGAACGTCAGTGGGGGGCCGCGCCGGGCCGTGCGCTCACAGACGGGCGCTCGATTTTCGTGCTCGGGGCACAGTTCGGAAATGTCTTCGTCGGATTGCAGCCTGGCTCCGGCACCGAAGGCGACCCGATGCGGCTGCTGTTTGCGGGCGGCTTTGCGCCGACACATGCCTTCAGCGCCTTCTACCGCTATATCCGTGACACGTTCGGGGCGCATGCCGTGCTGCATTTCGGCACGCATGGCGCATTGGAATTCATGCCCGGCAAACATGTCGGTCTGTCGGCCCAATGCTGGCCCGAGCGGTTGATCGGCGATCTGCCCAATTTTTATCTCTATGCGGCGAACAACCCGTCGGAAGGGGCCATCGCCAAGCGCCGTTCGGGCGCCACGCTGATCAGCTATTTGACGCCGCCGGTGGCGCAGTCCGGGCTTTACAAGGGCTTGGCGGATTTGAAGGCGTCGATGGAACGCTGGCACGCGACGTCGCCGGATGCGCGCGACGTGAGTGGCGACCTTGCCGCGCTGATCCGCGAGCAAGCGACTGCATTGGCCCTGACCGGAAACGGCGAGGATTGGCGCGACCTGGACAACGTGGTCGGCATGCTTTCGGCGCGGCTCTACGAATACGAACAGACTCTGATCCCCGAGGGGCTGCACGTCGTCGGCGAGCCGGCATCGGCCGAGGCGCGTGTCGAGCTCCTGCTGGCGATGGCCGACGCGCATTGTGGCGCCAAGCCGGCGCGCGAAGCCCTAACTGCACTTATCGACGGAAAAGGCACGACAAGGGCGATGGCCTTGAGCGGATTGGCGAAGTCGCCGGAGACCGTCGCGCTTTTCGAGATGCTGGAAAGCGCCGACTCCCATCTGGCGAAAGACTCCGAGATCTCAGCATTGCTGCACGCGCTCGACGCCGGTTTCGTGCGGCCCGCGCCAGGGGGCGATCTCCTGCGCGCACCGGCGATTTTGCCGACGGGCCGCAACCTGCACGGCTTCGATCCCTTTCGCATCCCCAGCGCGTTCGCGATGCGCGAGGGCGCGCGCCAGGCTCGGCGTCTGCTCGAGCGCCACGCCGCCGACGGCGCGGCGCTCGCGCAAACGGTGGCCTTCGTGTTGTGGGGCACCGACAATCTGAAGAGCGAGGGCGCGCAGATCGGCCAGGTGCTGGCGCTGATGGGGGCGCGGCCTCGCTTTGACTCCTATGGCCGGCTGTGCGGCGCTGAGCTGGTCCCGCTGGCGGAACTGGGCCGTCCCCGCATCGACGTGGTGACGACGCTGTCCGGAATCTTCCGCGATCTGCTGCCGCTGCAGACGAAGATGCTGGCGGAGGCGGCATATCTCGCCGCGCACGCCGACGAACCGCCGGAACTGAACTTCATCCGCAAGAACGCCCTGGCACACCAAGCGGAGCTCGGATGCGATCTGGAAACTGCAGCGCTGCGTGTTTTCTCCAACGCTGACGGTGCCTACGGCGCCAACGTCAACCAGCTGATCGACGCAGGCTGCTGGACCGACGGCAACGAATTGGCGGACGCCTACCAGAACCGCAAATGTTTCGCCTATGGCCGCACCGGCAAGCCGTCCAAGCAGCCGGCGCTGCTGGCGGGCACGCTCAAGACAGTCGACATCGCCTACCAAAATCTCGACTCGATGGAACTGGGCATCACCACGATCGACCAGTATGTGGACACGCTGGGCGGCATCAGCCGCGCCGTGCGAAGGGCAAAGGGCGAGCAGATCGCCGTCTATGTCGGCGATCAGACGCAGGGCGAAGGCAAGGTGCGCACGCTGGCCGAACAGGTCACCCTGGAGACCCGCACGCGAATGCTGAATCCGCGCTGGTACGACGGCCTTCTGAAGCACGGCTATGAAGGCGTCCGCCAGATCGAGGCCCAAGTCACAAACACCATGGGCTGGTCCGCGACGACGGAGCAGGTCGCGCCGTGGATTTATCAGCAGATCAGCGAGACGTTCGTTTTGGACGAGACGATGCGCAAGCGGCTTATGGAGCTAAATCCGAAAGCCTCGGCGCGCATGGCGAACCGTCTTTTAGAAGCCCATGAACGCAAATACTGGACGCCCGACGCTGCGACGCTGCAGGCGCTGCGCGATGCCGGCGACGAGATGGAAGACCGCCTTGAAGGCATCGGCATGATGGCGGCCGAGTGAGATGAGAAGGATTTCAGCATGACGGTTCTCGACCTGCCCCGCGCGCTACATCGCACGGAAGACGGCGAAGGCAGCGTACAAGTGAAGCTGGATCCGCGCGTGACGATCGACGGCGCCAAGGTTTTCGCGATTTACGGCAAAGGCGGCATCGGCAAGTCGACGACGTCGTCGAACCTGTCGGCGGCGTTCTCCAAGCTCGGCAAGCGCGTGCTGCAGATCGGGTGCGACCCCAAACACGATTCGACCTTCACCCTGACAAAAAAACTCGTGCCAACCGTGATCGACGTTCTGGAACAGGTGAATTTCCACAGTGAGGAGCTGCGACCCGAGGACTACGTCTATGAGGGTTACAACGGCGTGATGTGCGTCGAAGCCGGCGGGCCGCCAGCAGGCACTGGCTGCGGCGGCTATGTCGTCGGTCAGACCGTGAAACTGCTGAAGGAGCATCACCTCCTCGAGGACACCGATGTCGTCATTTTCGACGTGTTGGGTGACGTGGTCTGCGGCGGCTTTGCGGCGCCGCTGCAGCACGCAGAGCGTGCGCTGATCGTCACCGCCAACGACTTCGATTCGATCTTCGCGATGAACCGCATTGTTGCCGCGATCAAGGCAAAGTCGAAGAATTACCAAGTCCGACTGGGTGGCGTGATCGCGAACCGCAGCGAGAACACCGACGAGATAGACCGCTTCAACAAGGCCATCGGTATCGAACGAATTGCGCATTTCCCGCAGCTCGACGTCATCCGCAAGTCGCGGTTGAAGAAATCGACGCTGTTCGAGATGGAGCAATCGCCCGAGCTCGACAAGGTGCTCGACGAATATCTGCGGCTCGCGGCGTCGCTGCTGGTCGGCGAAACGTCCTACGACGCGATGCCGATGAAGGATCGCGATATCTTCGACTTCCTGGGGTTTGACTGATGAGCGCCACGACCTATTCCGAACGACGCCAGGCTTTGGAGACCTATTTCGACCACACGGCGTTCGATGCCTGGAAGCAGCTGACCTCCGATGCGCCGGTCAGCAAGGTTCGCGCGACGGTGCGCGCCGGGCGCGACCGGATGCGGGCCAAGCTCCTGGAGTGGCTGCCGTCCGATCTGACGGGCGCGCGGTTGCTCGACGCCGGCTGCGGCACTGGCGCCCTGTCCTATGAGGCGGCGCGGCGCGGAGCCGAGATCGTCGCGGTTGACGTCTCGGCCAGCCTGATCGAAATCGCCTGCGAGAGGCTCCCGCCCGACGTGCCCGACGGAAGCATCGATTTCCGCAGCGGCGACATGCTCGACCCCGATTTCGGCAACATCGACCACGTCGTCGCCATGGATTCGCTGATCCACTATGAAACCGCCGACATCGTGGTCGCACTGACGGGATTCGCCGCACGCACCTCCGCGTCTATCCTGTTCACTGTCGCGCCGCGCACGCCGGCCCTGACGGTGATGCATGCCGTCGGCCGGATTTTCCCGCGCGGCGACCGCGCACCCGCCATCGTTCCCGTCGGCCTCGAAGACCTTGGGCGGCGCATCGCCGCGGAACCCAAACTTGCCGGCTGGCGGCTCGGACGAAGCGCCGGCGTGACCAGCGGATTCTATCTCAGCCATGCCCTGGAGCTCGTCCGCGCATGACGACAT
Organism: uncultured Alphaproteobacteria bacterium; assembly: GCA_963802815.1. GTDB lineage: Bacteria > Pseudomonadota > Alphaproteobacteria > Micropepsales > Micropepsaceae > Rhizomicrobium. The sequence continues at coordinate 36,017 of CAWDKN010000003.1, read as the reverse complement.
TCAACGCATTGCGCGGCAAAATGTGGACGAAGATCAGCACGGATTTCCTGCCCTTCGCCGATGCCGGCACGGCCGCGCTGCCGCTGTCGCGCCTGCTGCGTCTATCGCTGTTCCAGGTCTCCGTCGGCATGGCGATCACGCTGACCGTCGGGACGCTCAACCGCGTGATGATTGTGGAACTCGGCGTCACCACGACGCTGGTGTCGCTGATGATCGGATTGCCGCTGATCTTCGCGCCATTCCGGGCTCTGATCGGATTCAAGTCCGACACGCACCGCTCTGTTCTGGGCTGGCGCCGGGTGCCGTACATCTGGTTCGGCACGCTGTTGCAATTCGGCGGCCTGGCCTTCATGCCGTTCGCGTTGCTGGTGCTGTCCGGCGACAACCATGCTCCGGTGGCGTTGGGCCAGGTCGCAGCCTCTTTCGCGTTCCTTCTGATCGGAGCGGGCATGCAGACGACGCAGACCGCCGGCCTGGCGCTCGCCACCGACCTGGCGTCGGTGGAGATGCGGCCCCGCGTGGTCGCGCTGATGTTTTCGATGCTCCTGGTCGGCATGGTGGTCAGCGGCGTGCTGTTCGGATTGCTTTTGAACAAATTCACGCCCATGCGGCTGATCCAGGTGGTCCAGGGCGCCGCCCTGCTCACCATGATCCTCAACGTCGTCGCCCTGTGGAAACAGGAAGCGCGAAACACATTGCTTACGACCGCCAGGCCCGGCGAGGCTGCGCCTGACTTTCTTCGCGAATGGTGGAAATTCTCGGAAATCCCCCACGCCAGGCGCTTCCTCGTCGCTGTCGGCCTCGGCACAGTGGCTTTCGCGATGCAGGACACGCTGTTGGAACCCTATGGCGGCCAGATTTTGCACCTTGCTGTGTCCCAGACGACCCTGCTCACCGCCATCATGGCAGTCGGCTCGCTCGTTGCATTCGCGCTGGCGGCGCGAGCGCTGTCGCGTGGCTGGGATCCCTGCCGGCTCGCCGCCTATGGCGCGCTGACCGGCCTGCCCGCCTTCGTCTTCGTGCTTATGGCCGCGCCGCTCGGCTCTCCGCTTCTATTCCGCATGGGGACGTTCCTGATCGGGTTCGGCATGGGGATGTTCTCGGTGGGCACTCTGACCGCGGCCATGGGGCTGGACAGCGCGAACCGCACCGGCCTGGCGCTCGGCGCATGGGGCGCAGTTCAGGCCACCGGAGCGGGCGTCGCGATCGGCGCCGCCGGAATCATCCGCGACCTGATTTCGAACCTGGCGCTTCATGGTCACCTCGGGGTGGCTCTCGCGGGTTATGCGACCGGCTATGGTGCCGTGTACTACATCGAAATCGTGCTGTTGCTCGCAAGCCTCGTCGCAATCGGTCCGCTCGCGCGGCATGCGAACGCTGAAAGCCCGGCATCACAAGCCCGTTTGGCGCCGACCGAGGATTTCGGGTTGGCCCGCAGTTCCACTTGAGTTCAACCTGAAGGTTTGTCGCGGAGGGAAGTCATGAGCGTCGCACATTCTGGGATCGATTTCGCATTGGTCTCCGTTTTTTTGTTCTTCGCGTTTTTCCTGAGTCTCATCGTCTATCTGCGGCGGGAAGACCGGCGCGAAGGCTATCCCTTGGAAGAGGACCCAAGCGGACGGGTACGCACCGCGGGCGGCTTTCTGTTCATGGCAACGCCCAAGACGTTTAAACTCGCGGGCGGCGGTGAACTCACCGTTCCCAACAGAAATCGCGATCGGCGCACCATCGCGGCCCGTCGCTCCAGCATCGCCCCGGGCTCGCCGTTGGTACCGACCGGCAACCCGATGGTCGACGGCGTGGGTCCTGCCGCCTACGCCGAGCGCGCGAAGGTCCCGGATTTGACGGCCCACGGCGATCCGAAGATCGTGCCGCTGCGCGTGGCGACGAACTTTTTCGTGCCGCGACAGGATGAAGATCCGCGCGGCATGCGGGTGATGGGTGCTGACGGTGCCGCCGCCGGCACTGTGCGCGACCTCTGGATCGATCGCGGCGAATGGGTAATCCGCTATCTCGAAGTCACGCTGGACAAGGGTGGCCAGAACGTTTTGCTGCCGATGATGACGGCGAAGGTTCAGAAATCACGCCGTCAAGTCAGAGTGGACGCGATCACGGCAGCGCAATTTTCCGAGGTGCCCAGGACGGCCAATCCGGATCAAGTCACGTTCTACGAAGAAGAGCGTGTGGTGGCCTACTACGGCGGCGGTTTCCTCTATGCGACGCCGCAGCGTTCGGAGCCGCTGCTGTGAGCGGCGGACATGACGACTATGCCGTCGAGCCCATCCGCGGCCTGCCGGAGATGCCGCCGCCGGGCGAAATCATTCTCTGGCAGGGCGCGCCGGGATGGTGGCCGCTGGCAAAGAGTGTCTTCCACATCCGGGCCATTGCGATGTATTTCGCTCTGCTGATGCTGTGGCGCGGCAGCGTTCATTTCCATAACGCGGGGCAAGGTGCCGGCCACTGGGGCGCCGCCGCCCTCGCTGCGCTGTCCCTGCTGCCGGTCTCGATGATAGGACTTGGCCTGCTTGCTCTTCTTGCCAAGTTGTCTTCCCGAACGAGCGTCTACACGATTACAAATCGCCGCGTCGTCCTGCGAATTGGCGTCGCGCTCCCCGTAGCGATCAACATTCCATTTTCCGTCATCGGAGCCGCCGGTCTGGGTTTGCACGCGGACGGCGCCGGCGATATTCCGCTTTCCCTGAGCGGCGCCGCGCGCGTGCCCTATGCCATGCTGTGGCCGCATGCGCGTCCGTGGCGGCTCAACAAGCCTGAGCCCATGTTGCGTGACCTTCCGGACGCGCAGCGTGTGGCCGGTTTGCTGCGCGCCGCGCTTCTGGCGGCGCAGCCGGCGACGGCTTCGGACGCCGCGGTAGCGCCGCCAGTTCGCGAAGTCGTGACGCGGCATGGCGGTCTGAGCGCCCGGCCTAATGCTGCAATGGCCCGCACGGCGTCAGCCGGAATACTGGGCTGAATTTTTGAGGATCGCTGCGGGGTGGCAGCGCGCCAAGCGTCCCGTGCGGATACTTATATTCATCGTCGGCTCCCCAGCTGCAAATCTGTTCTCATGACGTCCAAATTTATTGACACTCAAAATGTGTAAGGTTTACATTACACTCCTGCGGTCGCCTGTCGCGCGGTCGCCACGGAGTTAGCCCCTTGAGTTCATTGGATGAAAGGCCGTTTCCCGCCGCCGCGCTGGTCGGTGCGGGTCTGCTTATCCTGACGACCGTAGCCGGCGTGGGAATCATCCAGCTGCAAAAGCATTTCGCGCCAGCGTCGGTCGCAAGCGATGCGCCCGGCGCGACAGCCGTCCAAACGCGCTTACTGCGCTTTGTCGACCAGAACGACGGCGTTGCCGTTTATGGGGGCCATGTGCGTGTCTTCGACGTGGCGACCGGCGCCGAGCTGCCGCAACTGCGCGACCGCGACGGCTTCGTGCGCGCCGTGCTGAACAGCCTCACCTACGAACGGACGAAGCGAGCCGTCAGCGCGCCGCCGATCTTCGAGCTTGTGCGCTGGTCCGATAACCGCATCACCATATCGGATAGCGCAACCGGGGCCCGGATCAGCCTTGGCGATTTCGGGCCGGGCAACAAAGCGGTTTTTCTGCGCTTCTTCGATACCACCGAGGCGAAATTGTGATGCGCGGCCGCTCGATCCAAACGCCGTGCACGATCGAAATCGAGCAAACACACGATTCCTTTCACGCCCATCTGACGCTGGACGGAGACATTGCGATCCACGCCGGCGACCGTGTTCGGGTGCACGGCGCGCCGATCCGCACGACATTCGGGGAACGACGCGTCGAGAGGCGGCAGGCGACGGTGACCCGCGCCGGATGGCTGCGCCGCGTCTGGACCAGGATCACCGCACGCTTCCAGATGAACGAGCTCTACGAAGTGAGCTTCACGCCGCGGAGAACTCTATGAACGCCATGACGCGAGCCGAACCGCACGGCGCCCCGAATTTGCCCGATACGATGGCTTTGGCGCTACGCGATACGGTGCTCAGCCCACGCTTCTATACCACCGACTTCGAGGCGCTGGACCGGGTGGATGTAGGCCCGGTGCGCGGCGAGTGGGATGCGCTTCTGGCCGAGATGGCCCGCGACCCCAATCGCAACCACTTCAAACGGAGCGAGCCGTTCGAGAACCGTCTGGAATCTCTGCCCACGGATCTCCGCAAGGAGTTCATCGATTTCCTGGTCAGTTCGCTGACATCGGAATTCTCAGGCTGCGTGCTTTACGCCGAAATCGCCAAGCGCGCGAAGAATCCCGATGTCGTGGCTCTGTTCAAGTTCCTCGCTCGCGATGAGTTGCGACATGCGGGCTTTATCAACGAAACGCTCAAGGACTACGGAATCGGAGTCCATCTGGGTTTCCTGACGAAGACGAAGAAATACACGTTCTTCAAGCCGAAATTCATCTTCTATGCCGTCTATCTGTCGGAGAAGATCGGCTATGCGCGATACATCGCGATCTATCGCCAGCTCGAGCGCCATCCGGAGATGCGCTTCCACCCGTTGTTCAATTGGTTCAAGAACTGGTGCAATGACGAGTTCCGCCACGGCGAGGCTTTCGCCCTGCTGATGCGTGCCGATCCGGCGTTGCTGCGAGGCGCCAACAAGCTCTGGATCAGGTTCTTCCTGCTGTCCGTCTACGCCACTATGTATGTGCGCGATCATACGCGCCCGGCGTTCCATGCGGCGCTAGGCCTTGATCCTACCGCCTATGACTACGAGGTGTTCGGCATCTGCTCTCAGATCACCAAGCAGGTATTCCCGCTGACGCTCGATAGCGACAACCCCAAATTCCGCGCGGGGATGGAGCGCATGCGCAGGCTGTCCGAGGCCATGGCTGCTACGAAAGCCGAAAGCGGCTTGATCTCCCGCCTTCGGCGCATCGGGCTTCTCGCCGGCCTTGGCGTGACTTTCGCCCGCCTGTATCTGATGCCCACGCAGGCCAATACGCTGCCGGTTTCGGCCCGCCTGGCGCCGGCCTGGTAACGCGGATGGCTGAGATCGGCATCGCCTTCGTGGTCGCGATCTTTGCCTGGTGGTTCAGCACGGGCGTCATCATGATGCTTTGCGGGCTCTCCCGCCGCACGTTCGGCTGGAGCCTTCTGGGCGCTACCGCGCTTGCGCTTGCTGCTTGCCTCGGACTCGCCCGAAGCGCCTGGTCGGTGAGCGCTGCCGGCAACTATGTCGCGTTTCTGTCGGCTCTGGGCGTCTGGGGCTGGATCGAAATGAGCTTCCTGATGGGTTTTGTGACCGGTCCGAGTACGGAGCCCTGCCCGGTCGATGCCGTAGGATGGCGGCGTTTCCGCCTGGCGGCCAAAACGTTGCTCTACCACGAGCTCGCGATCCTGATCGCAGGTGTGGCGATCGTCGCGCTGACCTGGCGGGCGCCCAATCAGACCGGCACCTTCGCATTCCTCATACTGATGGCGATGCGGATCAGTGCCAAGCTCAACATCTTCCTCGGCGTACCCAATCTGACCGACGAATTCCTGCCCCGGCGCCTCGCCTATCTGAAAAGCTATTTCCGAAAGCGCGACTTCAATTTTCTGTACCCAGTGTCGATCGTCGGGTCGACCCTTCTGGCGATCGTGCTCGGCCGCTTGGCGTTGACTGCAGACGATGGCAGCGCAACGAGTTTTGCGTTACTCTTCGCGCTGTTGTCCCTCGCTATCCTCGAGCACCTTTTCATGGTCCTGCCGCTGCCCGAAACCGCGCTATGGCGCTGGGCCCTTCCCACTTCAAAACCGATCGACCCGAACGCAATCGAAAAGGCGGCGCCGTGAGCAGCGCAATCGTCGGAGACCAGAGGAGACAGTGCAATGGACTATGAGACATTTTTCGCCGGCGAATTGGACAAGCTGCGCGATGAAGGCCGGTATCGGGTTTTTGCCGATCTCGAACGCCATGCCGGCAACTTCCCGGCCGCCACGCGGCACGACGGCGACACCCAGCACGACGTTACCGTATGGTGTTCCAACGACTATCTGGGAATGGGTCAGAACAGGGCCGTTATCGCGTCCATGCACGAGGTGCTCGACAAGTGCGGCGCTGGCGCCGGCGGCACGCGCAACATCTCCGGGACGAACCACTACCATGTGCTGCTGGAGCGCGAACTGGCCGACCTTCACGGCAAGGAGGCTGCGCTGCTGTTCACGTCGGGCTACGTCTCGAACTGGGCGGCGCTCGGAACGCTGGCGTCGAAGATGCCCAACTGCGCCGTGCTGTCGGACGCGCTCAATCATGCCTCGATGATCGAAGGCATACGACACAGCCGTGCCGAATGCATCTTGTTCAAGCATAACGATCCGGCGGATCTCGACGCCAGGCTGTCCCAGCTCGATCCGTCGCGGCCCAAGCTGGTCGCTTTCGAGTCGGTCTATTCGATGGACGGCGATATCGCGCCGATCGCGGAAATCTGCGAGGTGGCCGAGCGCCACGGCGCCATGACCTATCTCGATGAAGTCCATGGCGTGGGCCTGTATGGACCGCGGGGCGGCGGCATCGCCGAGCGCGAAGGCTTGATGCACCGGCTCACCGTCATCGAGGGCACGCTGGCCAAGGCTTTCGGCGTCGTTGGCGGCTATATCGCGGCCAGCGCCAGTCTGTGCGATTTCGTGCGCAGCTTTGCATCCGGCTTCATCTTCACCTCGGCGCTGCCGCCGGCGATCGCCGCAGGCGCGATGACCAGCGTCGCTCATCTGAAGGTCAGCCAAGTGGAACGCGCACGGCATCAGGAGCGTGTCGCCAAAGTGCGCCGGCGCCTTCAGGCCATCGGCATTCCGATGCTCGACAATCCAAGCCACATCATTCCGGTGATGGTCGGCGACCCCAAGAAGTGCAAGATGATCAGCGACTGGCTGCTCGACAAGCACGGAATCTATGTCCAGCCGATCAACTACCCGACCGTACCGCGCGGCACCGAGCGTCTGCGCTTCACGCCGTCGCCACTGCATTCGGACTGGATATCGAGCGACTGGTGTCGGCCTTGTCGGAGATTTGGTCGCATTGCGCATTGGCCCGCGTCCCGGTCGCCGCCTGATGCGGCTTCGCCGGAGCCCGGCCGCGCGCTCGCCCGAGCGGTGCATCATTCCGGCGGTCGCGTCGGACGGATCGCTTTATCCGGTCGATAAAATGCAGGCGCACCGCGCCGGCACGCTGCATCTGGCCGTTTCCGTGTTCGTATTCGACCGCGACGACATGCTGATCCAGCGCCGTGCTGCAACGAAATATCATTGCGGCGGCCAGTGGGCCAACACCTGCTGCACGCATCCCTATTGGGACGAGCCATTGAAAGAAGCCGCCCAACGCCGCCTCTTCGAGGAACTTGGTTTCCGTTTGCCCCTCGCGCCGGCCGGTACGCTCACCTATGCGACGCCCGTCACGCAGGGGCTTTTTGAACACGAGCGCGTGCAGGTTTTCGCAGGCGCGGCCGACAGGACGCGCTTGCGCCTGGCGCCAAATCCAGAAGAGGTCATGGAGACCCGCTGGACCTCGCGGGCCGAGCTGAAATCGGAGCTCGAGGCGCAGCCTCAGAATATTGCGCCCTGGTTCCGCATTTATTTGAAGCGCTGGAGCGAGTTGGGCCTGCGCGAAGGCGCCGACGCAACCGTCTGATACCGCATCCGGCGGGAAATGAATGCCGGCGGCGTGTTGCGGAATTTGTCGAAGCTGCGCTTGGCTTCCTCGTTGGACGGCGTTAAGTCGATGGTGGCGACTCTGCGCATCTCGCCGTAGCCGGCACACGTCGGCCGGAGACGGACGGCATAGAAGCCCCTGCCCCAATCTCAGTTTTCCATGGTTGGCACCGTGACCCGACGAGACTTCATCGAGCGTAGGTTGTTGCAGCTCAGCCTTTTTCTTGCGGCCGGCGTCGCAGTCGGCGGGGGAGCGGGCGGCGTTCTTCGGGGCGCTGGCTTCTTCGGTCTTTTGGGAGACGTGTCGGCCGACAGCCACGTGCGATACTTTTCCGGACTGCTGCTTGGGATCGGACTGGCATTCTGGTCGGCGATTCCGGAAATCGAGACGCAAGGCGGCCGCATACGGGTGTTGTCGTTTGCAGTTATGTGCGGCGGCACGGCCCGGCTGGCGGCGCTGGCCACCATCGGCGTGCCGCACGCTCCGGCACTGTTCGCGTTGGCAAACGAGAACTCTCGTGCCTCTCCTGCTTTGCCTTTGGCAAGCCCATGTTGCGAGGAGATTTGCCGGACGCGAATAGGCGTCGCAACTCCGTGCAATTTGGCCTGGGTTGCCGGCACATGAGCCGGACGCGGATGCAGCCGGTTCCCTCAATGGGCCGCGCATCGGCACGGCATCGGTCGACAGCGGAAAAGAAAAAAGTGGCTCCGCGCATAGCGCGGAGCCACCAACCCGCGGACGTGCTCCGGGTTCTTACTGGCCCGGAAGCGGGGGGGCTATGTACTGGTCGGGCACCGCGTAATGATGCAGGACAGCCCATTCGCGCCATTGGTCGACCACAGTACCTGTCAGCAAGATTCCAATGCCGCCGACCAGCGGGGTCAGGACCGCAAACCACCATGCCCAACGGTGGATCAACTCCATCGTTGCGTTGAACCCCATGGTCCAGCGCCAGAACAGGCCGGCGCGTTCAGCAGCGGTGCCGCGATCCGATATCTGGTCGAGCTCGCGATCGCCACCATATCGTCCCACCGCCAGGATCGTCGCCCCGTGCATCGCGAACAGCAGCGCCGAACCATAAAGGAACGCGATCGAGAGGCAGTGGAAGGGGTTGTAGAACAGATTGCCATGGAGGAGCGAGAAGTTGTTGGTCCAGTCCAGGTGCGGGAAGATGCCGAACGGCACCGCCTCGCTCCAGCTGCCCATCATGATCGGACGGATAAAGCCCAGCACGAGATAGAGCCAGATCGCCGAGGCGAAGGCCCATGCGACATGCGTTCCCAAACCCAACTCGCGCGCCCGGCGATAGGTGCGTGCCCACCACAGCAGGATCGACGTCGTAAGGCAGAAGCCGGCGATCTGCCACCAGCCGCCTTCGCTGAGCGGCACGAGGATCTGAAGTCCATATTGCGGACCCGGCGGCTTCAGCGAAAGCCAGGGCAGATGCACGATGAACTTGATCGGATCCCAGCCGACAGACGCCCACATGTTGAAGCCGATGACCTCGATCGCGAGGAAGCCGAAGAACAGCGACGCCACGCCGAGATTGCCCAGATAAATCGGGCCGATCTGTGCGTTGCCGAACTTGCCGAGCCAGTGGATGAAGAACGGCTGCAACGATCGCTTGTAGCTCCCGGCGGGAAGCGGGAGGCCCATGTCAGGTGGCGTGGAGCGGACCTGCACCTGCGTAAAGATGTTTTGATAGCGTGCCATGAGCGTCTCTCCTCAGAGTCCGGGGCCGGCATAGGGTGGTGGCGTCGCGCCGCCGGGATCGGCCAGCTGCCAGAGTGGCAACCACCATTGGTCCCAGGCCTGTGACCAATAAGGGCCCGAGATGACGATGCAGACGGCACTGAAGAACACGGCCGCCAGCGCAAGGAACAGTCCGAGGCGGTGAATGCCGATCGTGCCGACCGAATAACCGATGAAATCGCGGAAGAAGGTGTCTTCGTGCTCAGGCGTCTTCATCGCCTGGCCCTTGCCTGGATTCGCGGCGGACAAGATGAGCGAGCCATGCAGGGCCAGCGCGAAGCAGGTCGTGAAGAAGAACGAGATCGCGATCATGTGCGCGGGATTGTAGTGGAAGTTGCCGAACTCATAGCCGGTGGTGGAAACCCAATCGAGGTGACTGAATATTCCGTAGGGAAACCCATAGGCCCAGGCGCCCAGCAGAACCGGCCGGATCACAACCAGCGTAAAGTAGGCGAAAATCGCGAAACTGAAGGCTATCGGCACGTGATAGCCGATGCCGAGCTTGCGGCAGATTTCCACCTCGCGCAGAGCCCAGGATATGAACGAGCCAAGTGCGCAGACAGTTATGATCTGCCAAAGACCGCCAGCCTTGATCGGCGCCGCGCCCAAGCCATAGCTGAGATCGGGCGGATTGATGCTGACGAGGAAGGGGTTCCATTCGTGCTGCAGCGCTGCGCCGTAGACCACCAGCGCCACGCCCAGCGCGGCGAATAGTGCGGCCGTAACGCCGAAGAACCCGACATAGAACGGCCCCATCCAGTAGTCGAACAAGTCGCCACCGATCAGGGTGCCGCCGCGAACACGGTATTTTCTCTCGAAGCTCAGCAGTGCCATGTGTTTTACCCCGGACAACGGGCGCATCGCGCCGCCGGCCGCTGAAGTGGTTGCGGAAGACGGTCCGGCTCTCGCCGGAGCCGCCTGCCGCGGACGACCGACCGGCCCTTGCGGGCCGAGCGGACTAGGCGAATTCGCTGCTCGTGATCACAGCGGACGTCTTCACCGGCGCCCTGGGTCCTTCGATCCAGTTGAACCGATTCGTGCTCAACAGAATGAAGTGGATGAGCAACGCCAATGCGAACAAGAAAATCGACAGCGCCACCAGTACCCGGCGCGGGTCGAACAATGTCCATAATCTCCACATGTCAGGTCCCCCTTAACCGATATGCTGCGGTGTCAGAAGTTCCGAATGCACCGCTGGCGAAGCCACCGAGTTCGGGTAACCATCCGCACCTGGCAACCACGGGCGCCACATCCACACGAGCACATGCGCAGCAACCGCGATCAGCGTGAAGATCACGAAGCTGGTCATGAATATTCGGTGGAACTCCCTTGCTTCCGCTTCTGTGAGACCTGACAGGGTCCCAGTACGTTCGTCTCTGTCAGCCATTTGAACACCTCCAAAAAGGCCTTGGTTGTACCGGAGCATTTGCTCCGGGCATGTCCGACGCATCCATTGCGGATGTGCCGACTGGGTATCCGGACGGGCCGGGCAAGCGGTGCGGGAAACGTCGCGTCATGCGGCCTTCCCCTGCAGATAATCGTGATGCGCGCTTTGAAGGCGCGCCGAAGTGACGAGCGTTTCGCCGGCCTGGCGCGCGGCGCGCTCGGCCGCATCGCGCAGTCGCTTCGCAGCGGATATGCGAACCAGGACCGGCTGGGCATCGACGAATTCGTCGAGCGCCGTCTTCGCGTCAGCCTCCCAAGGCAGCTCGACGTGAAAGCGGGTCGGCGTCGCTTCGACCTGGTCGAGCTGGCTTGCGAGCGGAATAATGTTGAACAGCGCGTCGAACAGCGCGTTGCAGACTTCCTGGACCAGGTACGTCGCGCCGGCATAGCCCATGAACGGCGTGCCGGTATGCCGGCGAATGGCGGCGCCAGGAAAGGATACCGGCACATACACGGCGCGCGATCCGAACTCGGCGAGGTACATGCGCTCGTTGTAGCTGCCGAACATTACGAGCGGCGGCGTCTTCCTTATCGCATCGCGGACAGCCGCATTGTCGGGTTTGACGCCCGCAGATCGCGCGAAGGCGAAGGCACACGGCAGGCCCATCTCGTTTTCGAGGAAGTTGCGGATGCCGCGGGCATAGGTTTCGGTCGCAACGATTGCAAAGCTGGCGGTGCCGAAGAAGTCCTGCGTCACCGAACGCCACAGATCCCATAGCGGTTTGATCGTGGTGTGCTTCTCGCGCTCGATGAAAGGCTCGGCATCAAGTCCGGTGATCTCGCCCAGCTTGCGCAGGAATTTCGTGGTCGAGTCGAGGCCGATAGGCGCCTGCAGATAGGGCCGCTCCAGCATCTCGCAGAGCTGACGGCCGAATTCGCGATACAGGCAGATGTTGACTTCGGCGTCCGCCAGCTTGCGCATATCGGCCAGATGGCTGCCGAGCGGGAACACCATGTTGATCTCGCATCCGACGCCCTCGACCAGGCGACGGATCTCTGCCAGATCGGACGGCATGTTGAACGTGCCGTAGATCGGTCCGATGATGTTGACGAGCGGCTTGGCGCCTTCCTTTCTCGCCCGCATCTTCGGAACCTTCTTCGGGCCGAACTGCGTCCACAGCCACGTCATGGCACGGTTGGCGCTCTGCCACTGGTCTTCGTCGATCGTGCGCGGCAGAAACCTCGCGATATTGGTGCCCTCGGGCGTGACGCCGCCGCCGATCATCTCGGAGATAGATCCGGTGACCACGACCGACGGCAGATGTGGATCGAGCGTTTCCCACGCGCGTTTCATCGCAGCTTCGGTGCCCGTCTTGCCGAGTTCTTCCTCGCCCAGTCCGGTGACGACGATGGGGAGCTCGTGCGGCGGCAGCGCGTCGGTGTAGTGCAGCACCGAGGTCACCGGGAGGTTCTCACAGCCCACCGGGCCATCGATGATGACCTGCAGGCCCTTGATGGCGGCGAAGGTATAAACCGCACCCCAGTAACCGCCGGCGCGATCGTGATCGAGGATCAGCGTCATGCTCCGATCGCCTCCTCGGCTTTGGCGGCGGCATTCTGCTGCTTGGCATATTTCAATTTGAATTCGGGACGCTCCTTCGGCGTCTCGGTCCACATGCCGGCGGCGTAACCGCCGCCGACGCCTTCGAAAAACGCACTCATGCGCTCGAAGCGGCCCTTGTTGGCAATTGCCGTGTTCACAACCATCGCCAACGAGCCGGCGCCGGCGGGCCCCATCAGGGGCCGCGCTGAAATCAGGTTGGTGAAGTACATCGCCGGAATGGATTTCTGCTTGGCGAACTGCACGACCGGCGTGGTCCCGATCGCCAGATCGGGCGCGAAGGAGTCGACCGCGGCCATGTCCTGTTGCAATGAGGCGCGGTATTGTACCTTCGTCCCGCGGGCTTCGAGCCACTCTCGGTCCGGATCGGACCACCGGGTGCGCGGGCACGCGGTGCCGACATAGGGAACGTCCGCTCCGCTTTCGAGAAGCAATCGCGCCACGAGCAACTCCGAGCCTTCATAGCCCGACACCGTGACCCTGCCCTTGATCGGCGTCGCGGCGAGCGCGCCGGCTATGGCGCCGAGAAACTTGTTCTTCGCCGTATCGATCTTTGTCTGCGCAATGCCACAGGCTTGGCCGATGGCGTCGAGCCAGGCGGCCGTACCGTCGCGCCCCACCGGCGCGGACGGAACGATGGAGCGACCAGCCGCTTCGAACTCCCGAACCGACGCGGAGTAGAATGGATGTATGGCGGCGACGGCCGCGCAGTCCAACGCCGCATACAACTCGCGCCATTCGCGCGTCGGCACCACGGGCCCTGCAGCGAGGCCCAGCGGCTCGAGCATCATGCCGATCCCGACCGGATCGACGGGGAACATCTCGCCGAGCAAAGTAATCGTGGGTTTGTCGCTGCGTGTCGCGGGTGCGGGTACGGGTCCCGCGGCAGCTTCAGCGCGGGCGTAACTCAGCATCGCGGCGGCAAGGACGTCCTTCGCCTCCGCATGGGTCGGCACCCCGAAACCGGGGACATCGATGCCGATGATGCGCACGCCGTTGATTTCCTTCGGCAAGAGCTGGAGCGGCACACCCGATGCGGTCGGTACGCAGAGATTGGTGACGATCACCGTGTCGTAGAGCGCAGGATCGGCCATCTTGAACACCGCGTCGCGGATATCCTCGAACAGCTTGCCGGTGACGAGGGTTTCGGAATTGAATGGCACATAGCCCACAGTGCGGCGCGCACCGTAGAAGTGGGAGGTGAAAGTGAGCCCGTATACGCAGCAGGCCGAACCGGAGAGGATCGTCGCCGTGCGGCGCATGCGCAGGCCGACGCGCAGCGAGCCGAAAGCCGGGCACATGCTTTGCGGCTGGTCGTGCGGGCCCTTGGGGTAATCCGCGGCGTAACGCGCCAGGATTTCAGACTTGCCGGCCGCGGTCGCCGCGTCACGCATCGTCTTCGCGCCGGCGTGACAGCCCATGCCGTCAACGGTCGCGCTCGGATCGATCCGCGCGGCGTCCGGTGGCCCCGCGTCTACCACGTCACCGTTCGACAGCGGCGCGGACGCTGCATCGTCATAGACGATCTCGGCGTGCTGCTGCGGGTTGTCGGTGGGCGTTTGCATGCGCGGTTCAGACCTGGTCGTAGACGATTTCGAGGGATTTCTTTTCCACGAAGGCGGCACCGCGCATGTCGGCCTGACTGGCCGGCTGCAGCTTGACCGCGGCACCCGTGATGTCGGCGGAAAACAGGCCGAGCAGCCCGTCCGATGTCAGGGGCTTTGGCCGAACCGGCGGCGCGCTCGCGACATTGAGGGCGAGTTCCTCGAACAAGGACGCCCATTCGCTGCCGGGCATTCCGATGATCTGGTAATTCGCAGATTTCCGGCGGATGTCTTCGTTTGCCGGAATTGCTGCCAGTACAGGGATGCCAACCGACCTGGCAAAGGCGGCGGCTTCGCCGGTGCCGTCGTCCTTGTTGATGACCATGCCGGCGACCCCGACGTTGCCGCCGAGCTTGCGGAAATACTCCACCGCCGAGCAGACATTGTTGGCGACGTAGAGCGATTGGAGATCGTTCGATCCGACGACGATGACCTTCTGGCACATGTCGCGCGCGATCGGCAGACCGAAGCCGCCGCAGACCACGTCGCCCAGGAAGTCGAGCAGGACATAGTCGAATCCCCACTCGTGAAAGCCGAGCTTTTCGAGCAGCTCGAAGCCGTGGATGATGCCGCGTCCGCCGCAGCCGCGCCCGACTTCCGGACCGCCGAGTTCCATCGCAAAGACGCCATCGCGCTTGAAGCAAACGTCCTCGATACGGACCTCCTCACCCGCGAGCTTCTTCTTGGACGACGTCTCGATGATGGTGGGGCAGGACTTTCCGCCGAACAGCAGCGACGTCGTATCGCTCTTGGGGTCGCAACCGATCAGCAGCACGCGCTTGCCCTGCTGAGCCATCATATAGCTGAGATTGGAGAGCGCGAAGCTCTTGCCGCTGCCGCCCTTGCCGTAGATCGCGATGATCTGAGTTTGCTTTGTGACCTCGCCGGAGTGGACGGCATCGGGCTCCACAGCGGCCTCTTCGCGCAAGCGACGTTGATCGATTACTACGGTCATGCGCAACCTCTCCAGTCGATGATCATTTTCAGGCAGGCCGCATCGCCAAATGCCGTGCGGTAGGCCTCATCGGCATTCGCCGCCGCCATGCGATGGGTGATCAGGCCGTCCAGCGAGAGCCGTCCGTCGTCGACATAGGCAAGGGTCGCACTCAGGTCTTCGGGCTTGAATTCCGCCGCGATGCGCATGCGCGCCTCGCGCATGAAAGACGGCGCGAAGGAGAAGGAAAGCGGCTTTTCATAGAAGCCGGCGAGGACGATCTCCCCACCCCTGGCAAGGCGCGCGATCAGCATATCGAGAATGCCGAAGTCGCCGCTGACGTCGAAGATGGCGCGGTAGTCCTTGCGTTCATCCTTATCGGGATGAACAACCCGGTAGCCGTGGGCGCCAGGCTGCCGCTCCGCATTGGTCTCCCAGACAACGGGGGGCGCATGGCCGGCCGCAATGGTGAGCCGTGCCAGCAGCCGGCCAAGCACACCATGACCGACAATCAGTTCGGGCGGCGCGCCGCCGGCGATGGCGTGTTGCGCGGTGGCGGCCAACGCAATCAATACGCCCTTTTCCCGCACGCGAGCGTTGATGGAGATGGCGCGTTTGCTGGGCACGACAAGCCGCCGTGCCGCGCCCCCGAACAATCCTCGCGCGTCCTTGAAGCAGGAGGCCCCGGGAACGAACACCTGATCGCCGATCCGCGCCTTCGCGTCATCGCCCGCGTCGACCACGCGACCGACCGATTCGTATCCCGGAACCAGCGGGTATCCCATTCCGGGAAACGCCGGCATGCGACCGGTCCACAGCAGGCGCTCGGTACCGGTGCTGATTCCACTCCAGTCGACATCGACGACGACATCGGCGGCGGCGAGATCATTCAGCGAAAGACGGCGAAGCGACAACTGCTCCGGTCCTTCCATGACGACTGCTACCGTATCCATGCGCCCCGAAATCCACCGTGCTGCCTCCCGAAGGAGCAGTGCCCGCTTGTACAAGCGGCACCATGTGTCAGATTAAAATGACACTTTCAATTGTCAATCTATTTTTACAATCTGTGAGCCTGGGTCGCTTGAAATCACGCCGTCGCGACCAGGACCCGGACCAACATCGGCATGCGCGTAACGACCTCGTGCGACCTGGAAAACCCGGCCTGGCGCAGCAATTCCCCGATTTCGTCGATCGTCCGCGGGCGGCCGCTGCCCATGGCAGCGAGGTAAAAGCCGAAATAGGCGTCGCCCGCTGGCGCGCCGGGCGTGCCCGACATCGGCTCCGCGACCAGCAGCCTGCCGCCCGTTCGCAAGGCCGATCTGGCTTTTTGCAGAAGCGCCAGCGCAAAGGCGTCATCATGGTCATGCAGGACGCAAATCAACGACGCCACATCGGCGCCGGGAGGCAGCGGATCGCGGAAGAAATCGCCTCCGACCGCCGACGCGCGCGCGGCCAAACCGGATTTCGCAAACCGTGCTTTGGCGCGCTGAGCAACTGCCGGCAGATCGAACAAGACGAGGCCAAGACCAGGATGGCGCGCGCCCACGGCCGACAGGAACACGCCTTCCCCACCACCGATATCGAGCAGCTTCGAGTGGCGGCCGAACGGATAGGCGTCGAGCAAGTCGCCGGCAATCAGCGACTGCAACTCGGCCATCAATGCAGAATAGGCGCGCACATGTTCGGGCGAAGCCGCGGCCGCGTCGGGGTTCTTCGCATAGGCCCAGAAGCTCTTGAGCTGAGGGTTTTCGACATCGCCGCGCAGCAATGCGACAGGATCGGCCAGATCCGCGTAGAGCATCGCGTGGTGGCCGATCATCGCAACCAAAGAGGGATTGCCCTGCAATGCAGCCCCAAGCTGCCCCAGCGCGTAGCGGCCATCGGGCAAGCCTTCGATCAAATCCAGGGCAGCAGCGGCTCTGAGCAATCGTGTGGCCGCATCCGGCGACAAGGCCAAGCGCTGCCCCAGGACCGCGACGGAAAGCGGCCCATTCGAAAGAAGGTCAAACAATTTCAATTGGATACAGGCCGACAGGATTTGCGAATAGACGAAACCGGCGACCAAGTCGAACACGGCGCCGGCACGCTTGCGGGCGATCGGGCGAGTCAGGGGGAAGGCCGCAGCCCAACGTTGAAAGCGCGATGAGGCGAGCAGGCGGTTGCGGAACGAGAGCCAGCGCTCCCGCCATACCGAGGCCGGCTGCTCGGGCGGCGTCACGACCAAGGACAAATTCGACGCGTCCACAACCGGCTCAGGCGGCGCTGCGCATGAGCCGCTGGGGAGCAAGGCGAAGAGCTTGCCTGCGGACAAGGTCGCGCAGTTCGTTCTCGCCTGGACAGGCGGGGATAAACTCCATTGCGCCGGCGATCAGCATTTCCAGACGCGCGACGGCGCCGGAAAGGCCCAGCTCCGAAACGATGTTGGGGCGACCGAGCGCCGCATCCCGGCCGACCGGCTTGTCGCATTCGCTTGCGCTGGAAACGGCATCGAGCAGATCGTCAGCGACCTGATAGGCCTCCCCCAGCCGATAGCCCAACGCGCGCCACGGCCCCGGGTCGCCGCCGCTGGCCAAGGCGCCACAAACCGTCGCCGCCACGAACAGGGCGCCAGTCTTGGCACAGCGATATTGCTCGGGCGGTGGATTGGGTTCGCTTTCCCACGCTTGGCCGGCGACAATTCCCCCGGCGCGCCAACGCCTTTTGCGATCGCCATCATCAAAGGCGCCAGCCGCAGAGGGCTACCGGCGCCGACCCGGGCCAAGGTCTCAATTGCCATAACGATCAGGGCATCGCCGGCCAAAACTGCCAAGGGGGCGCCGAATGCCGCGTGCACCGATGGCCGCCCGCGCCGTGTATCCGCGTCATCGAAGCAGGGGAGATCGTCGTGAACCAGCGAGGCGCAATGCAGAAGCTCGATGGCAGCGGCAGCCCCCTCGGCCAGCGTCGGCTCGTCCCCGCCGCAGGCCTCTGCGACTGCCAAGGCCAGGCGGGGCCTCACCCGGGCGCCACCCGGGAAAACCGAATGACGAATTGCGGCGGCTAGCAGGGGTGGGCAAGCATCGTCTTCGACGCGGCCGACGGCCAATTCGAGAGCATGCTCGATCCGTTCGCCAGCGTCCAAGATTCACCTCCGATCAACCCATATGTAATTTTCAATTGTCACAACGTACTGTCCAATACAGTTTACACATGGTAGCACTGGCGCGTGGTCCGTCAATTGGCTTTCTGCGAGGTTTTGCATGGCGGATGAGCAGGTCTTCGTCATCGGCGCGGGGATTGGCGGATTGGCCAGCGCCATCGACCTGGCAGGGCGCGGTTTCGGCGTGACGGTGGTCGAGCGCGCGGCGCGCAGCGGCGGCAAAATGCGCGAAACCGAAATCGGCGGCGTGCGAATCAATTCCGGTCCCACTGTCTTCACCATGCGCTGGGTGTTCGACGAGCTGTTCGAAAGCGCCGGCGCGTCTTTCGACACGCAGGTGCCGCTCTCACGTTTGGCGACGCTTGCACGCCATGCCTGGAGCGAGACCGAGCAATTCGATCTGTTCGCCGACGCGGAGCGCTCCGCGGAGGCAGTGGCCGCCTTCTCGGGTCCGGGCGAAGGACGCCGGTTCTCAACGTTCTGCGCGGAAGCGCGAGCGATATACCATACGCTGAAGGACCCGTTCCTCCGTGCGCCCCGACCCAGTCCGCCGACGCTGGCCGGGCGGATCGGGCTTCATCGGCCGGCCGCTCTGTTCGGCATTCGGCCGTTCGAGACGATGTGGGCGGCGCTGTCGAAGAGTTTCCAAGATCCGCGCTTGCGCCAGCTGTTCGGGCGCTATGCCACCTACAACGGCTCGTCGCCCTTTGCCGCGCCCGCGACCTTGATGCTGATCGCGCATGTCGAGCAGGACGGCGTATGGACTGTAGATGGCGGCATGCAGCGCCTGGCAGAGGGACTCGAGCGACTTGCCCGAGCCAAAGGCGTGCGCTTTCGCTTCGGCGAAGAGGTCACGCGAATCGTCGTGGAAGACGGCCGGGCGAAGGGTGTTCTGCTGGCCTCAGGAGAACGCTTGCATGCCGACGCCGTCGTCTTGAACGCAGATGCTGCAGCTCTGGCGGACGGGCTCTTCGGCGACGCTGCGGCGCGAGCGGCGAAACCCGTTTCGATCCGTGACAGGTCGCTCTCGGCCGTGACCTGGGCAATGATTGCGCAAGTCCGGGGCATGGCGTTGCTGCGCCACAACGTCTTCTTTTCGCAGGACTACCGGGCCGAGTTCGAAGACATCTTCCGTCACCGCCGCCTGCCTCGCGCACCCACCGTCTATGTCTGCGCACAGGATCGCGGCGACGGCGGAGACGTGTCGGGCGACGAACGGCTGATGATGCTTGTGAACGCGCCCGCCGTCGGCGACCGCCGAAATTTCACGCAGGAGGAAATCGCGTCATGCGAAATTCAGGTCTCCAGGCTCCTGGAACGCTGCGGGCTTTCGGTTCTGGCACGGACGGCGAACCTCACGACGCCAGCGGATTTTCATCGCCTGTTTCCGGCGACGGGGGGCGCGCTCTACGGCCGTGCCTCGCACGGCTGGACGGCGTCTTTCCGCAGACCTTCCTCGCAAACGAAGATCGCGGGTCTGTATCTGGCAGGAGGGAGTACGCATCCGGGCGCGGGTGTGCCGATGGCCGCGCTGTCGGGGCGCCTGGCGGCGCAGCGCCTCGTCTCGGACCGCGCTTCGATGCGCACGTCCCGCCGGGCGGTTATCTTTGGTGGTATGTCGACGGGGTCAGTGACGACGGGCGCCACGCGGTCACGTTGATCGCCTTTGTCGGCAGCGTTTTCTCGCCTTACTACGCTTGGAGCGGCCGCCGCGATCCGCTCAATCACTGCGCCATCAATGTCGCGCTCTACGGCAGACCCGGCGCGCGCTGGGCCATGACCGAGCGCGGCCGGCGCAGCGTTGCGCGCAGCGAAAAGGTGTTTCGCGCTGGTCCCAGTTCGCTGCACTGGCGCAACGACGTATTGGAAATCCATCTCGATGAGATCGGCGCGCCCGTCCCCCGTCGGAGTCGCGGCATGATCCGGGTAACGCCGTCCGGGTTCACCGAGCGATCGTTCTCCCTGGACGCGGCCGGCCGACATGTCTGGCAACCGATCGCGCCTAAGGCGCGAATCGACGTGATGTTCGACCGACCTGACTTGCGCTGGAGTGGAAACGGTTATCTCGACAGCAATCATGGAAGCGGCCCGCTGGAGGCTGATTTCAGGGAATGGACCTGGTTGCGCGCCCATCTCGGGCGCGATTCCGTCGTGTTTTACGACGCGCAACGACGGGACGGCAGCCTCGCATCGCTGGCGTTGCGATTTGAGCCTGATGGCCGCGTTCAATCCGTCGAGCCGCCGCCGTCCGTGAAAATTCCCTCGACCTTGTGGCGCGTCGCTCGAGTCACCCGGGCCGACGCAGGCCATGCCGCCGTGGTACGCCGAACGCTGGAAGACGCGCCCTTCTATGCGCGGACGGAACTGGCGACACGGCTATTCGGCGAACCCGCAGAATGCATTCATGAGAGCCTGTCGCTCGACCGGGTTGCATCGCCGATCGTCCGTGCGATGCTACCGTTCCGGATGCCGCGGCGCATTTTCTGACGGGGCCGGCATCTTTTCCTTCGCATCGTCCGGCCTTTCCTTGGGATCGTCCGGCCATCTGCTGCGACGGACCGACCATATCTCGTAGGCGCCCCACGTCAGCGCCGCGCCGTCGAAAATCAGGAATTCGAGCAGGAAGAGCTTGTTCATGTCGGAGCTCCGCTTGGCGCCACCTTGCTAAGCGCGCATCCTTTGAAGCCGATCGCGTTCCTGCAGAGCTGCGAACAGTTCGGCCACCCACAGAATACGATCCGTGACACGGCGCCGGCCGCGCTCAGCCTGCTGGGTCTTCGTCGCGGTGACGGCATCGACCAGATATTGCGTCTCCGCCAAAGCGCTCTGCGACTGGGCTGGAGATCTTGCGCGAGCCGCGTCCGCAACGGCCCGGCCCATAAGGCGAAGCTTCCGCGCGCCTGGCACGCGTGCCCGGCGCGTCACAGAGTCGAAGCCGTTGCGAGCCACTTCGACGCCGATCCCGTGATAAAGATGGCGGGCCGCGAAAATGCCGGGGCGGCAACCGGCGGGCAGGCCGGCAATTCCGATTTCGGCGCGCGCATACAGAGCATCTGCTTCCTGCAACAGGCGTGCGACCACCGCACCGATCCGCGAAGTCCAAGCCGGCGCGGCCAGCCAGGCATCGGGGTCAATGCCCTCTTCGCGCAGCCAGCCACGGGGCAGATAGAGCCTGCCGTCACGGGCGTCCTCTCCCACATCGCGCGCGATATTCGTGAGCTGCATGGCGACACCGAGATCGCAGGCCCGTGCCACGACCTCCGGCGCCCGTCTGTCCATCAGTACCGCCATCATGGCGCCGACTGCGCCAGCGACGCAGGACGCATAGGCGAAGACGTCGCTCAGCGTTTCGCAGGTTACGCCCATGACATCGCGCTCGAGACCGTCGATCAGCGCTTCCGGCAACGCGCGCGGGATTGCAAACCGCGTCGCCACATCGGTGAAAGCACGATCGATGTTGCTGTCGGCAGGACAGCCTTCATAAGCCAGGGCGAGACGGCGGCGCAGACTGGCGATGGCGTTCAGCGAGCCACCTTCGACATCGATCAGATCGTCCGAAAGGCGGCAGAAGGCATAGAGCGCATAGGCCGGATCGCGGATCGAGAAAGGCAAAAGCAGCGCCGCGGCGGAAAAGGACTTCGACCCGGAACGGATCATGGCGCGGCAGAGCGCGCGATCCGCGTCGCTGGCAAAGGGCGCCTCAGCCGAACGCGACGGCATCGGGGACCACGCGGTCGAGTATGCGGGCGGAGGATAGGACGCCGGGAACGCCGGCGCCGGGGTGCGTGCTCGCACCGACGAGATAGAGTCTGTCGACATCTTCACTCCTGTTGTGCGGACGAAACCATGCGCTTTGCGTGAGAACCGGCTCCAGCCCGAACGCGGCGCCCTTGACCGACAGCAGCCGGTCGCGGAAATCCTGCGGCGTGAATAGCCGCGACGTGACGATGTGGTCGCGAAAACCCGGCAGTATTGTTTCCGACAGGCGCCTGGCGATCGCGCTGCGATAGGGTTCGGCCGCCCTTGTCCAGTCCACGCGGCTATCAAGATGCGGTACCGGGGACAGGACATAGAACCCGTCGCAGCCATCAGGCGCGAGCGACGCATCGGTCGCGGTCGGGCGATGCAGGTAGAGACTGAAGTCCTCTGCCAGGATCTTGCGGTCGAAGATATCGGCAATCAGCTCGCGGTATCGCGGCCCCAGGAGGATCGTGTGATGCGGCACATCAGGATATTTCCGGCCGGTGCCGAAGTACCAGACGAACAAACTCATCGAATGCCGAGCGCCGTCCAGTCTGCCGGGCGTCCAGCGCTTGCGCGGCGTTCGCGAGAGCAGTTTTTCATAAGTCCAGGCGCCGTCGGCGTTTGAAACCACGACGTCGGCGGGTACGATTTCCCCAGACGCCAGGTGCACCCCGGTCGCCCGGCCGCCTTCGACAGCGATCTGCGAGACCTCGCAATTCGTGCGCACGGAATTGCCCTGCCCTTCGATCAGGCCGACCAGGCCGCGCACCAACGCGCCGGTGCCACCCATCGCGAAATGCACGCCCCAATGCCGTTCGAGAAACGAAATAAGGCAGTAGATCGACGTCGTGCGAAACGGATTGCCGCCGACGAACAGGGGGTGAAAGCTCAGCGCGAACCGCAGGTAGGGGTGCTTCACGAATTTCGCGGCCGTCGCATAGACGCTGCGGTCGCCGCGCAGCCGCGCAAGGTCCGGCGCGATGCGCGCCATATCGCCGATCGAGTCGAACGGCACATGCGCCAATCGTTCGAAACCTATGCGGAAGATCGCCTCGCTATGGCGCATGAAGCGCTCATAGCCTGCGACGTCGCGCGGCGAAATGCGCGCGACTTCGGCTTTCATCGCTTGCGCGTCGGCCAGGCAATCGTAGTGTCCGCCGTCGGCGAACAAGATGCGGTAGAAGTGATCCAGCGGGCGCAGGTCCACATCCTGCGAGAACGTCCGCCCGCACAGCGTCCACAGCTCCTCGAACAGGAATGGCGCGGTGATGATCGTGGGGCCGGCGTCGAACGTGAAACCGTCCTGGCGGAAGACGCAGGCGCGGCCGCCGGCCTGGTCGAGCCGCTCGAGCACGGTTACGCGGTAGCCGCGTGCTCCGAGGCGGATCGCCGCTGCCAGGCCGCCAAAGCCGCTGCCGATGACCACGGCATGCGGCTTGCGTTCGCCGGTGCCCGATCGCATCAGCATGGCACGGGCACCGTATCGCGGATGGCGGCATCGAACAGCGCCGGAGCTTCCTCATGCGCCAAATGCCCATAGCCGCGGATCGCTACGATCCGTGCATCGGGGACAAGCGCCTTTGCGTCCTTTGCCACTTGCGGCGAGACCGTGCGATCGCGGTCTGCCGTGACCAGGATCAGAGGCGACCGCAATTTCGCAAGATCGCGCTTCAGCGTCAGCAGGTCCCAGTTCGCCATCATGCCGACGGTTGCCGCCATGTGACGCTCGGTGCGGAAAAGCCTGGCGTAGAGATCGATGCCACGGGCATCGAGATGCGACCCCGTCCCCCGGATGAGGCGCGCGACCGAGTCGTTGTCGTTGACACGGCGCGCAAGAAACGGCGCTGCGAAGGGATTGAGGAACAGCAACTTTGCCAGCGCCGGGAACGCGACCGCCGCGATTCCCGGAAACGGCATCAGCGCGCCGTTGAAGCTGTAGATGGCCTTGGGCGCGATCGTGCAGTCGAGGGCCATGCGGATCGCGATTGCCGCGCCCGCCGAATGGGCGGCGACGATGCTTGGCTGGATGCCGAGCTCTGAAAGCAGCGCGGCCACGGCCGCCGCCATTTGCGGCAGCGTGAACTGACCGCGCGACGGCATCTGCGTGAAGGCGTGACCCGGCAGATCGAACGATACGACCTTGAATCGCCTGGCCAGCAATGGCATCAGCGCGCGCCAGGAATGGGTGGACGCGCCAGTGCCGTGGATAAGCAACAGCACGGGCCCCTCGCCCATCGCCTGTACATGCCAATCAAGTCCGGCGGCCTGCACGAAGCGGCTGACCTCGCGATGAGGCCAATCGCTGCCCTCCACGTCCCAATCCGGATTCGCTTTCATGCGGCGGCCGCCCGCACGACATCTCGCACGACCGAGGCCTCGGCGTGGGGCAGCGCAACGTAACGTGCACCCATCGCGGCCGCGAGCCTGCCGCCTTCCTCACGCGCACGCGGCGCGGTGTCGATGAAGACGGCGGCAAGGCGCTGGGCTCGCAGTTGGGCCGACGCAGCCAGGGCTTCGTCGACAGCAAGCGTCCGAGCCGCCCGGCCGTCGCGGGCGATATTGGCGCGTCCGTCGGTCAGCAACACGACTAAGGGATCGCGGCCTTTTGCGCGCTCGGCCAGCGCCATCGCGACTGCAGCGTCTATCCCGGCCGCAAGCGGAGTTCCGCCGCCGCCCGGCAAAGTCGAAAGGAGAGCCTTGGCGCGCGTCAGCGATCGCGATGGCGGCAACAGCAATTCGGCGCCCCGGCCGCGAAATGCGATCAAACCGGCATAAGTGCGCGCGACATAAGCTTCGCCCAGCAACAACTCGACGGCGCCCTTCGCCTCAGCCAGGCGATGAAAAGCCGCAGAACCCGATGCATCGACGCAGAACACGATTGTGGACTCGCGGCGTTGCGCAAATCGCCTGATGCGAAAATCCTCGCGGCGCACCTCGATCCGCTTGGCTTGAGGCTCGGCGCGCATCTCGGCGCGCCGAACCTGTTGCCATGGCGCTGCTGCGCGCAGCGTTTCGACCAGCGCGAGACGTGCGCCCGGACGCATCCGGCCCATGCGCACGCCGGCCGGGCGGCCGCGCAGCAGCGATTCCTGCGACGCGCCCACGCCACCGCGCCGGCTTGGCGGACTGCGCTCTGCCGTCCCGGCTGCGAGAGAGACCAGCAGACCCGCGGGCAACGCAGCCTGTACCGCCGCGCGAAGCACATCTTCAAGGTCCGGCAGGTTTTCGGGTTTGTCCTGCTCGGTGCGTCCTTCGTCGTCGGGGACCGGCGGCGCCTCCTGCGGCTCGACCGGATCCTCGGGCACGTCTGCGGTCTGCTCGGGACCGGGAATGCAAAGCGCGCGCGGCGCAAGGACCAGCCGAGCTGCCAGCGCAGCGTCGTCCGCAATGATCCGGGTTCTGCCCGCCAGGGCCGCGCTGGCGCGCGCGGCATGCAGGGCCAGCAGCGGCGGCACGACCGACGCGATGCCGAACGACGCAGCGGTCGCGACGAGCGCTTCGATGATCTCTCCGGGCGCGGCCTCCACCGCGGCAAGGCGCGCGCGCGCTTTTTGCATTGTTTCCGGAGCCGCGAATGCCGCTGAGAGCTCCCGCATGCCGATGTCGCCAAGATCGATGTGAAAAGCCAGGCGCTCGGCCAGCACGGCCGGCAATTGTTCTTCCGGCGCGGCGCCTTCATCCAGCGCGACCACCCCGATTCGCGTCGCAACGCGCCGCGCGATGCCGTCACGTTCCATCTGCACTTCGCTACGATCGAGCACGTTCGCGATGCGCGCGGCGACGCCGGCGTTCAGCCTTTCGGCCATTGCGATCAACACGATGCCACCATCGGCCTCGACGAGGACGCCGTTCTGCACGATCGGCCGGCCGCATTGCAGCGTCGCTGCAAGATCGACGCCGCCGAGGAGTCGGCCGTCCTCGATGCCGGCCGGCATGCGGCGCATCGGAGCACCGAACTCCAGAAGGCCGCGCAGTTGTTCCACCCATGCGTCGCGAACGGGCCCCGGGCCTGCGCGCAAGACGACGCCGTGCAATCCGGCAGGATCGATCGCGAACAGCTGGGCCGCCGTTAACGCGTCGTTCCAGCGTGATGGCGTTCTACGGGTGACGAGTTCGGTGTTCGTCATACGTCTAAGATTTCCCCAACCGCGCGTTCGATACGGGCGCCCGATCCGGATTCGTCGAGCGGATTGCGGCGCAACCGATGCCGCAGCGCCATGGGCGCGACGCGGCGGACATGCTCGCGCCCGACCTGCGCATCGCCTTCCAGGGCCGCTGCGGCACGCGCCGCGCGCATCAAGGTGAGTTCGCCCCGCAAACCGTCTGCGCCCATCGCCATGCACAGGCGCGACATCGTCTCGAGGATATCGTCGCCGATGGTCACCGCGTCGAGGCGCTTGCGCGCCACCGTGATCCTTTCGCGCGTTTCCACGGCTTTCTCGTGCCAGGCCCCGTGGAACGCGGCGGGATTGCGTTCGTAAGCGTCGCGCCGGCGCAGGACTTCGACCCGGTCCGCCAGATTTTGCGGCGTCTTCACGTCGACGGAGAGGCCGAAGCGGTCCAGCAATTGCGGACGCAGCTCGCCCTCCTCAGGATTGCCACTGCCGACCAGCACAAAGCGCGCCGGGTGGCGCACGCTCAGGCCCTCGCGTTCCACGACATTCTCGCCGGAGGCGGCCACATCGAGCAGCAGGTCGACCAGGTGGTCTTCGAGGAGATTGACCTCGTCGATGTAGAGGAAACCGCGATGCGCCCGCGCCAGAAGTCCCGGTTCAAAGCCCTTTTCGCCACGCGTCAGCGCCCGTTCAAGGTCCAGCGCACCGACGACGCGATCCTCGGTTGCGCCGAGCGGCAGGTCGACCACCGGCACCGCCACCGTTTGCGCGACGGAGTTGCGCGTTTTCTTCGGCGCATCGCAGCCATCCGGACAGCCATGCGCCGGCGCCTTCGGATCGCAATTGAACCGGCAGCCTGCGATCACGCGCATGGGCGGAAGAAGTGAAGCCAGCGCCCGCACGGCCGTGGACTTTCCGGTTCCGCGGTCTCCGAACACCATGACCCCGCCGATGCTGCGATCGGTAGCCGCGAGCAGAAGCGCGAGCTTCATCTCGTCCTGACCGACGATTGCAGCAAACGGAAACGCATTCGATATGCAATTCATGGCGCGACCAAAACCTCCCTTATGAGGTCGAAAGATAAAGCCGCGCCGCGAACGGCGATTGACGACGGTCGACACGCGTCGTCATGCTGCGCGCGTCCCGAGAATGACCGACACGACCACGCCATCCGCTGTTGCCGTATCGGGTGAAGGCGGGCCCGAACGGGATTGGAAACGCATGGTGGCATGGTGCCGGCGTCGCGCCGCCGAGCCCCTCGCCGTCGCGCTGGTTTGGGCGGCGCTGCCCCGGACGCGCGCCAGTTTGGCGTGGGAAGAGCGGGCCGGAAAACGCCCTGCTGCTCCGTAACCCTTGGCACAGCCATCCAGAAGTGCGATTGCCCATATGTCCAATAAAATTGACGTACCACCCGGTTGACAGTTAGTCTGACGGAAGCGATGGGGTTGTCAACGGCAATGCTTGCCGACGACCGCGGAGGGCATATCGTGATGATTGGCCGCAATTTGCGCGGGGCAACGGAGTAAATCATGTCCCACGCCGTTTCCGCGCCGCCGACTGGCAGCGCGATGGCGCAAAAAATGCGCGCCCGACATTGGTTCGAAACGCTTCGCGATCGAATTCGTGACCACCTTCGAGGCTATGGAGCGCGAGGCGCCGGATTCGCTGTACCCGGGCGCGCCGGGCCGCTTCGAGCGCACGGCATGGTCGCGTTCCAAAGCGGAAGATGGCGCCGACCAGGGAGGCGGCGTCATGGGCATGATGCGCGGCCGGCTTTTCGAGAAGATCGGAGTTCACACCTCGACTGTGTTCGGATCTTTCGCGCCAGATTTTGCGAAGCAGGTGAAGGGCGCGAGCGCGGATCCGCGTTTCTGGGCCTGCGGCATCAGCCTGATCTGCCATCCTCGCAACCCGAACGTTCCGCCCGTCCACATGAATACGCGCATGATGGTAACGACGCAGGCTTGGTTCGGCGGCATCGCCGATCTCAATCCGGTGCTCGACGTTCAGCGTGACCGCGCCCATCCGGACGCGCGGGCATTCCACGCGCGCCTGAAGGAAGCGTGCGACACGTTCGACGCGGGCGCATACGAAAAATATGCCCAATGGGCGGACGACTATTTCTGGCTGCCGCATCGCGGCGAACCGCGCGGCGTCGGCGGTATTTTCTACGATCACCTCGATACCGGCGACTGGGAGCGCGACTTCGCTTTCACGCAATCCGTGGGCGAGGCTTTCGTCGATATCTATCCCCGCATCGTGCGTGCGCATATCGGCGAAGGTTGGACCGACGCACAGCGCGCCGAGCAGGCGAAGTGGCGCAGTCGCTATGTCGAGTTCAATCTGCTCTACGATCGCGGAACGACATTCGGCTTGAAGACGGGCGGAAACGTCGAGAGCATTCTATCGTCGATGCCGCCAACCGCGGCTTGGCCGTGAGCGAGGGCTGGCCGTGAGGATAAGGCTAGGCTCTCGAGGCTCACCTTTGGCATTGGCGCAGAGCCATCTAGTGCAGGACATGCTTGCCGATGCGACAGGCGAGCCGGTCGCGACCTTCCCCATCGAAAGCTTCACGACGACCGGCGACCGGATTCAGGATCGCCGCCTTCAGGACGCCGGCGGCAAGGGCCTCTTCACCAAGGAGCTGGACGAAGCCCTCGAAGAGGGTCGCATCGACGCCGCCGTGCACTCGATGAAGGACTTGCCCACGCGGCTACCGCCGGGCCAGATCATTGCTTGCGTTCCATCGCGCGAAGACACGCGCGACGCTTTCATCAGCATGCAAGCCGGCAACCTGATGGCGCTGCCGCAGGGCGCTATCGTCGGCACGGCAAGCCTGCGCCGCCAGGCGCAAACCCTGAACATCCGGCCGGATTTGAAGGTCGTCACGTTGCGCGGCAGTGTTCAGACTCGTCTCAAGCGGCTGGCCGAGGGCGAAATCGATGCGACGTTTCTCGCCTATGCGGGCCTGTCGCGCCTCGGTCTGGCGGACGAGGCGACTTCTCTGATGTCCATCAAACTCATGCCGTCCGCGGCCGGGCAAGGCGCTCTGGCCGTCACTTGCCGGATCGACGATCTCGAAACACGCGAGGTGCTGGCGCGTCTCACTCTTCCCGGATTCGAAATTGCGACCACCGCGGAACGCGCGTTTCTGGACGCACTCGACGGCTCGTGCCGCACGCCGATCGGCGCCTATGCCAAAGTGGACGGCGACACGCTGTGCCTGCTTGGGGAAGTCCTGACGCCGGACGGAGTCCACCGCTGGCGACGCGCGGAATCGGTCAAGCTCGACAAGGACCCGCATGCAGATGCGGAGGCGCTCGGCCGAAAACTCGGCGCCGAGATCCGCCGTGAGGCCGGCACAGACTATCAACCGGACCGCGCGATCGGCTGGTAACGCGTCCCATCATGCTGGAGCAGGTCGTTGATTTATCCGCCAGATCGTGAAGTTCAATGTGGCCGCGAACGTGACCCACAACAGATAGGGCACGAGCAGGAATGCCGCGCGGCTTTCTATCGGATAGAACACTGCGATGGTCGCGACGATGGACAGCCACAGAGCACTCACGTCAGCGAAGGCGAGACCAGGACGGCGCAGCCCGAAGAAGCAGAAAGACCATGCGGCATTAAGCGCAAGACTGACGAGATATACGGTCAACGGTCCCCGCGCCGCGAAGCCCGCACGACGCCATACCAGCCATCCCGCTATCGCAATGGTGAGATAAAGCACGCTCCAAGCCGGCGCGAACACCCACCGGGGCGGACGCCAGCGCGGCTTGGCCAGGGTTTCGTACCACTCCCCCGGGCGGAAAACGCCGCCGGATGCGGCAGCCAGAAAACACACGCCGATAAATCCCAGCAGGGCAATAGTGGATGTGAGCGTCATGGGACGGGACTTTGCACGCGAACGGCGCAAATTGACAACCGAGACATTCGCCCGGGCCTGCGTCGCTGCCGGAGGGCTCCGTGAAGCCCCTGCTCGCAGCTCTGCACGGTAATATAGCCCCGACGCCGCCGATATGGCTGATGCGGCAGGCCGGTCGCTATCTGCCAGAATATCGCGCGCTTCGCGCCGAAGCAAAGAACTTCATCGCGTTCTGTCTCAACCCGGAACTGGCGACAGAGGTGACGTTGCAGCCGGTACGTCGCTTCGGCATGGATGGCGCCATCCTGTTTGCCGACATCCTTTTGGTGCCCCATGCGCTTGGCCAAAGAGTCGAGTTCCTCGAGGGCGAAGGTCCACGCCTCGAACCGATCCGCAACGCCGCGGCGCTGGTGAAGCTGTCGCAAGCGCGGCTGAGCGAAACACTTGCGCCCGTGATGGAAACGATCAAAGGCGTCCGCGCCGCATTGCCGGCGCGGGCGGCCCTGATCGGCTTCGCCGGCGCGCCGTGGACCGTCGCAACCTACATGATCGAGGGCCATGGCGGCACCGATTATGAGACTTCCAGGCGCATGATGTGGACCGAGCCAGGACTGTTCGCAGCGATCATCGATCTGCTCGTCGAAGCGACAGCCTCCTATCTGATCGCGCAGGCAGACGCGGGAGCCGAGGCGCTTCAATTGTTCGACAGCTGGGCTGGCGCCGTGCCCGGACCCTTGTTCGAGACCGCCGTCATCGCGCCAACCGCCCGCATCGTCGAGGCGGTCAGGGCGCGTCACCCCGGCATGCCGATCATCGGCTTTCCGCGGGCGGCCGGATCTCATCTCGCGCGCTACGCGGCGGCGACCGGTGTGAGTGCGGTCGGAGTCGATCACATGACCGACATGCCTTCCGTGGCCGCCGCGATGCCAAAGCGCATGGCGCTCCAGGGCAACCTCGATCCGATACTGCTGCTCACAGGCGGCGCAGCGATGGAACAGGAGACACGGCGCACGCTGGCAGCGATGAAAGACCGGCCTTTCATTTTCAATCTCGGACATGGCGTGATGCAGCCGACGCCGCCGGAGAATGTCGCCCGCCTCGTCGATGTCGTGCGAGGCGCGCCGTGACCGTTTCGCTGCGCGGCGACGCGGAAGCGGCGATCGCCACGCCGATCTTGTCACTCGCGGCACCGCGCGCCTTGTGTACCGATTGCGGTGTATCGCGCAGCAGCAATCCCAAGCGCTGCGGAACGGCGTGTCAATTCATCAAGCCGGACTACGCCGCACTGGAGACGCGTGTGCACGGCCGGGCGCGCGATCCAGGCCGGCCCGACGAAAATCATTTCGGCCCTTTCCGGCGCATGGTGCGCGCCAGGCTGAAGCGTCCGTCATCCGGCGCGCAATGGACAGGAATAACGACGCGCATAGCCGAGCGCCTGCTTGAGACCGGAGCGGTGGACGCGGTGCTGGCTATGGCGCCGGACCCGCAGGACCGCTGGCGCCCCGTTCCCGTCCTGGTGACGCGGGCGGACGGCATGGCGAAGTGCCGTGGCATGCGGATGGGCTATGCGCCGCTCCTGGCCCTTCTCGAGCCGGCGAAGAACGCGGGCCACAAGCGCCTCGCGATCGTCGGCATCCCATGCCAGGTCTATGCCTTGCGCGCGCTGGAGCGGGAGTTCGGCTTCGAGCGCCTTTATGTCATCGGCACGCCGTGCTCCGACAACACCACGACCGAGCATTTTCATCGGTTTCTGGCGCTGCTCGCCCGCGATCCCGATACCATCACCTATCTCGAATTCCGCGCCGACTATCGTGTCGAGCTGCGTTTCACCGACGGTCGCATCGAGGAAATCCCGTTCCTGAAGCTTCCCATCTCGCAACTGCCTGGCGATTTCTTCCCCCTCACCTGCCGGACTTGCGTCGACTATACCAACGTCCTCGCCGACATCACCGTCGGCTACATGGGCGGTCAGGGCGAGCAGTGGCTTCTGGTCCGAAACGAACGCGGCGAAGAGCTTCTCGATTTGCTGGGCGACGAAGTGGCCGTGTCGGCGCCAGGCGATGCCGGCAACCGCCGCGGACCCGTGAAGGGCTTTCTCGCCAACACCGAACGCGCCGCCGGCGGGCTGCCACTGCGCCGCATGCCCGCCGTGCTGCGCACGATCGTCGGCTGGCTGATGCCCAAGATAGGCCCCCGTGGCCTGGAGTTCGCGCGCGCCCGTGTCGAAATGAAGGCCGTCGAGACCGTGATCCACCTGCGCCGCGAATATCCCCGGCGCCTGCGCAACATGGTCCCGCAGCATGTGTGGGACCTGGTCAAGCCTTATGGCCTCCAACCGGAAGAGAAGGAACTCAAAGTCGTCTTAGCGTTCCGACGAGCCAAGTCTCGTCGCACCGACACAGAACGGAAGGCGCCGTCGCCGTAGAGCCGCTGCCGACGCGAACATGTTTCGGTCGCCTTGAGGGCCAGCTTGCCCAGGACAATCTGGCTTCGAGCCCGTCGCGATTGTGTTCGGCACCGGAACACGAGAGCCGAGCTTTCCCTCGCTTAAGACGGAATTAGCCGTCGTAGAAGAATGCCTTGTGCAGCCCGATCAGCGTACGGTCGCGCTCGGTCTCGGCACGCGCAATCGCGTCGGGGGAGACGTGATTGACGGCGTCGGTCATCGCGATGCGCTGGGCGATATCGCGGCGCCCGTAGTGGCACTGCAGAAAGAACCGCCCATGGCCCTCCAGGGCCGGCGTACCGCGATGCCAGACATCGGAGACGAACAGGATCGCGTCGCCTGCATTGGCGGACAACAGCACGGGCTTCTTGTTTTCGAAGGTCAGGTCGGGGTCGAAATCCCTGTCCATCGGCGGCATGCGCCCCGACCGATGCGAGCCGGGCAAGACCGCCGTCGGTCCCGCTTCGCGCGGACAATCTCTCAGGAACAGATGCATGCCGATAGCGAAAACCGGGTAAG
This sequence comes from uncultured Alphaproteobacteria bacterium, assembly GCA_963802815.1. GTDB lineage: Bacteria > Pseudomonadota > Alphaproteobacteria > Micropepsales > Micropepsaceae > Rhizomicrobium. The sequence continues at coordinate 3,238 of CAWDKN010000003.1, read as the reverse complement.
GAATGGCGTCGGGCCAGGGTACGTTCTCGTCGCGCGGCACATGCGGCCCCGCATCGATATGCCAGCGGCCACCTTTGTGACCTTCGACATTGCGCCATGCCGTGTTGGCGATGACGTGACAGTCCTTTCCCAGCAGAGGCTCGATCACATCCAGGATGGCGCGCGATCCAATCGCCCTCTGCGCGAGCGCGGAACGGTTGAACATCCCGTAGCGGAACTCGTTGTTGGCATCGCGCTCGCGATCGATGCCGGAATTCGCGAACACATCCGCGATTTCCGCGCCGAGCGCCGCGACCTCGTCCGGCGCCAGCACGCCTTCCAGCTGCGCGTAGCCGTCACGCTCCAGCTGCTCCGACGCCGCGGGGACCGGGTCCTTCAAAACCGTGAGATTGCCGTGCCGGCGCCTGATCATGCGGCAATGGTACCCGTCGTCGCGCGCCGTTCAACCCTGCGCGAGACTAAGGGCCGATTGGTTGGCCCCGCCCTGCCCTGGAACGCTTCCACCCGGGCAGGCCTGCATGTCGTTCGCGGCCGGCCGAATTGCGTCCTCGTTCACTTGAACGCCACGTCCAATCTGACGCCGACGGTCCGCCCCGACTCGATCGAGGGGTTGTTGGAATACCCGATCGTGGAAAGCGGCGTGCTATGGGCCGTACCCGTATCCAGCGGCGTCTTGAAGATGCCTGCGACGAAGTACTGGTCGAGCAGGTTGCGGGCAAAGACGCTGAGCGCCCAGCGGCCGTCCTGCGATCCGAACGAAACGCTCGCGCCCAGCACGCCATAAGCCGGCACGACGCTGTTCGGATCTGCGACGACGGTGAACGTGCTGCTCTGCCAGTGGTAGTTCGCCGATCCGCGGATGACGTAGTCAGCTCCCCACTCGCGCACATAGTCGGCGCCCAGCGTAAAGGCGTTCTTCGGTGCGTAGGGGAGCGGATAGCCCCTCGCGTTGAACTGGGCCGGCGTACCCGGCGCCGCGTTCGGCGCGAAGTAGGTGCACTGTCCCGGAACCGTCGCCGGATTGGTGAAGCCGTCCTGACATGGGATCGCGAATGACGTGAACGATGTCGGCGTATAGGCGTAGCCACCCGTGAGCGTCAGCTCCGGCGTCGCCTTGTACGTGGCGTCCGCTTCGAAGCCCTTCGTCTTCAACCCGCCGGCGTTCGTTGTGACATAGGCGCGGTTCGCCGGATTGTTGGGATCGGTATACAGCGCCTGACCCTGGAAGTTGCTGTAATTGGTCGTGAACATGTCCGCGTCCAGCATCAGGCTATCGTCGAAGAACACGCCCTTGAGGCCGAATTCGATGTCTTCCGAAGTCTCGGGCAGAACGCCGACCAGGGAAGGCCGCGCGGGTACGACACCGACGGACCTTTGTAGCCGGTCGCGTAGGTTGCGTACACGTTGACTGCAGGCGTGATGTAGTACTGCAGCGTCGCCTTTCCAGAAACGTTGCTCGCCTTGATCGCCTTGGAAACGACCGGCGAAGGCAGCGGCTGCGGCAAGCACGGCGCGCCGAAGGCAAAGCCGAACTGGCATACCGTGTACCCGGGCAAGAGGTTCTTCACGTCAGAGGGCTGACCGCTAACGCCCGTGACGTTGCGGTCGCTGGTCCAGCGCAGGCCGCCTGTGAAGGCAAAGCTGTCGAGAAAATGCGCGGTGAACTGTCCATAGGCGGCATAGCTCTGCGTCCGGGTCTGTATAAGCGACGCGCAGCAGGGAACTTGTCCGCCCACGCCGCTTGTCAGCAAGGTCGTGCTGTTGTTCGGCAGGTAGTTGTAGGTACCGGCCTGTTCGCCGTAGTAGTCGATCCCCGAGTGCAGATAGAACAAGCCACCCGTGTAGTCGATTTTGTCTATCAGACCGCCGACGTCGGACGAACCCGACGCGCGGAATTCCTGCGAGAACTGTCGCTCCTCCATGAGGGTCAGGTTCTGCGACAGGATCGGGAGCGCCGAAGAGTCCACTTCAACCGCTTCGCGCAGATTGATGCCTTCCCATGCCGTGATGGACTGCAGCGTCAACGCCGGAGAGAGGTTGTAGGTGATGTGAGCCGATGCGCTTGCGTCCGGCTCCTTTACGAAGTTCGGCCCATCCCAGTCGCCACTGAGATTCTTCGGGCCCGGCGTGACGCCGTATGTTGCCGCAACCGCACAGGGACTGAAGACACCTAGGCCGCCCTTGAAGCCGCTCCCGCATGAACGCAAGGTCCAGATGCCGTTGCCATTGTCGTTGTTCTTCGTGTACGCACCGATGACATAGACTTCCCATTGATCATTAGGCTGCCAGAGGAATTTTCCGCGAGCGCCATAGTCGTCATATCCGCTAATATCCTTGTGCGTGAAGGCGTTATAGACGAACCCGTCGCGGCTGTACGAGAACGCGGACAGGCGCAAAGCAGCCGTATCGCCGATCGGAATGTTCGCGTTGCCCGAGAATCTCTCTTCGTTTCCCGATGCATATGACACGGACCCGTCGGCAGAATAGCTGTCGAGAACAGGTTTGGCCGTTACGACCTGGATCACGCCGGCAGAGCTGTTCTTGCCGAAGAGCGTCCCCTGCGGTCCGCGCAGCACTTCGATCCGGTCGATATCGGTCAGGGCTTGGTAAGACGGACCGGCAAAGCTGATCTGGGGAAGACCCTGTACGACGTCGTCGATGACGATCGATACGCTCTGCTCCACCGAGACGTTGACGGACTGCGTGCCGACGCCGCGAATTTCGAAGCCGCCCCCGAAATTGTCGTTGTAGGTAACGCTGGGCGTCAGAAACTGGAGGTCCGTGAGGCCGGCGAAATTCGACGACCGAAGCTTGTCGGCGTTTACGACTGTGAAAGAAATCGGGACATCGACGGCATTCTGCGCGGTGCGCTCGGCCGTCACCACCACGGTCTCAACCTGTGTGGAGTCATCCGTGAGCGCGGCCTGAGTGGATATCAGAAGAAACGCGACGCCAAGCGACGCACCAAGAGTCCTGGTTCGAAACACAGCTATGCCTCCCCATCATATCGATCGGCGTGCAAGGGCCGTCGACGAGTGTCGGCTGCTCGAAGAACGAATGGCTCCGCGCAGGCTCGACACGTATGTTTGACCCGGTATTCCCCTGCTCTGCCCGGCTCGTTTGGTGTCCGGGACGTCGAGATTCCGTACTGATCCAACAAACCGGCGCATGCTTTGCGCGTCAAAACAGTGACACTCGATCCCGCGTGGACGCAATGTCGGTGGGTGGATTTGCGCCA
>CAWDKN010000002.1:0-56319 GCA_963802815.1 uncultured Alphaproteobacteria bacterium | reverse complement strand
TAGCCGTGCGTGCCGGCCGCATTGGTCAGCGCGTCGATGGATTTCTGCACCAGGTCGGCGTCGTAGATATCGCCTGACTCGATCCGCACCAGCGGCCGCAGCTCCTTCACCGGAAGCTCCTTGATCGAGGAGTCGATGTCACCTTGCCGAAACGGTACAGATCGCCCTCGTCTACAATGAACGTGATGTAGAAGGCGCGACGATCGGGCGTCGACTCGGCAACCGCCGAGACGACATGGAAGTCGGCATAGCCGTGACCGACGTAAAAGCGGCGAAGCTGTTCGCGGTCGAAGGTCAGGCGGTCGGGATCGTAGTTGTCGTTCGACGATAGGAACTTCCACCACTTGCTTTCTTCAGTCGCGATCTACCGCGTAGCGTGTTGTCATCGTAGACGTGATTGCCGATGAAATTGATTTGCGCGACGCCTGTGGTGGGCCCCGCTGATGGAGAATATGAGGTTGACGCGGTTCTGCGGACGCTGGATGATCTCGGGGTCGACGGACGCGGCGAATTTGCCATTGCGGCGATAGAGTTCGATGATGCGCTGCACGTCGGCTTGCACCTTCGCATGGGTGAACACCGTGCGCGGCTTTAGCTGCACATCCTGGGTCAGGTCCTTGTCGGAGACCTTGCTGTTACCTTCGAATACCACCTGATTGATGATCGGGTTCTCGACGACATGGATAGTGAGCGTCGCGCCGTCGAACTTCATCTTCACGTCCGCGAAGAGGCCCGTTGCGAAGAGTGTCTTCAGCGCGGTATCGGCGACCTGCGCGTTGTAGATGTCGCCGGGGCGTACCGAGATGTAGGAAATTACCGTGTCCGGCTCGATACGCTGCGTGCCCTCTACGGCAATGTGCTGGATCGTCTGGCCGACCGGCTGCGGCGCCGGCGCGTTGTCGCCGCCACCACCCGTTCCGGAGGGACCCGACAGGCCCTGGCCGTCTGCGGACGCGCCGGTGAACGCCATAAGGGCGCAAATCGAAGCCGCACGCGTGAATTGGGCGAACAGGGCGTTGGCGCTCATGCCGTCTGTGGCACTCGTTAAGGGCTTAACAGCAGGCGAAACCTGCCTTGGGCCGAAGGTGCAGAAGGATTCAGCCGGACCAGGTCGTTCCAAGTCGCCAAGATCATGAGACCAAGCACCACCGCCAACCCAAGCCGAAATCCGACGTCCTGGGCCCGCTCTCCGAGCGGCCTCCCCAGCACAGCCTCGCATCCATAGTACAGAAGATGGCCCCCGTCGAGGAGCGGAATGGAAAAAGGTTGATCAAGCCGATGCTTACGGACATTAACGCGGCGAGTTCGATCAACGCTACGATGCCGAAGGATGCTATTTTGCCTGCGACACCGGCGACGCCGACCGGGCCTCTAAGCTGGCTCATATCCGAGGCGCCTGTGACCATCTGCCAGATGTAGACGAGTGTGCCTTTGATGATTAGCCAAGTCCGCGCGACAGCGGCACCGACGGCCTGCAGCGGACCATAGTAAACGACCGAAACCTTCGGATATGGCGGGGACACAAGCCCGAGAACTTCTGTCTTGTCCGTCGCGGGCAGCGACATTCTTTCGGCGGAGTTTTCGTTGCGACAATGATCGTCAACGTCCGGTTACCTCGCCTGGCCGTGATCGTCAGCTTGTGGCCGAGGTTGTTCCCGACGACGCCGGCGAACTCGTTGAAACCCTTCGCGGACTCTTTGTTGACGGACAGAAGAACGTCGCCTTTCAGCAGTCCCGCCCGGCTTGCCGGGGAGCCCGCCACGACCGAATCCACGACCGGTGGCACATCGGCGCTGATGCCGAGCGCAATCGTATTCTCCATTTCGCCGAACGGATCCTTGACCGAAATCAGCCGGGGCGTCGCATGGACGGTCAGGACGCGTCCCGCCCGTTCCAGCGTGATGGCGAGATTTGGCCGGCGCTCAGCGAAATGATTTCCGGAAGCTGGTTAAAGTCGGAGACCGCGCGGCCGTCGATCGCGCGCACGACGTCGCCGGATCTGATCCCCGCCTGATCCGCCGCAGAACCCGGATAGACAGAGCCTACGACCGGCGGCATCACTACGCTGCCGAAGATCAAGAATGTGAAGGCGAAGATGACGATCGCCAAGATGAAATTTGCGAATGGTCCGGCTGCCACGACCATTGCGCGCTGATAAAGCGGCTTGAACGGAAACGCCTCCGCCCTTTCCGATGCCGTATGCCGGCCGCCGCTTCACGGTCGGGCGTGCTGGCCGCGTCCACATCGCCCAGGAACTTCACGTAGCCTCCGAACGGGATCCAGGACACCTTCCAGCGCGTGCCATGCTTGTCGGTCCAACCGAAGATCGCCGGGCCGAACCCGATCGAGAACGTCTCCACCTTTATGCCACAGGCTCGCGCGACGGGAAATGTCCGAGCTCGTGGAAGAACACAACCACGGTGATCAGAAACAGATAGGCCGGAAGGCCGCGCGGCGCCCATTCGACCAGATTGTGAAGCGCGCCGATCATGCTGACTTTCCGTACGCGATGCGATTGTTCATGCCTCGATGCGTTCGCACATGAGCAGCGCCGTTCGCCGCGCCCGCGCGTCGGTATCGAGAACCGCATCGAGATCGTCGGCCGCGCCGTTGCGGCGCTCGCCGGTCCCGGCCTCCAGCGTCTCCTCGACGACCCGGGGAATGTCCAGGAAGCCGATGCGCTTGCGCAGGAAGGCGTCGACCGCGATCTCGTTGGCGGCGTTCAGGATGGTCGGCGCCAATCCACCCATCCGCAGAGATCGAGCGCGAGATTGAGGCAGGGAAAGCGATCATGCGCGGGTGGATGAAACGCGAGATTTCCTATCGCTGCGAGGTCGAGCTTGCGTGACGGAGATTTGATGCGGCGCGGCCAGGCCAACGCAAAGGCGATCGGCGTGCGCATGTCGGGCGCCGACATATGCGCGAGAGTCGAACCGTCTTCGTAGGTGACGAGGCAGTGAACGATCGATTGCGGATGCACGAGAACGGCCAGGCGCTCGGGCGGCAGGGCAAAGAGAAAATGCGCCTCGATCAGCTCCAACCCCTTGTTCATCAGGGTGGCGCTGTCGACGGATATTTTGGCGCCCATAGACCAGTTGGGATGCGCGACGGCCTGTTCCGGCGTCGCTGCGCGCATCCGCTCGAGTCCCCATTCACGGAACGGTCCCCCCAGGCGGTCAGCGTCACGCGCTCGACCTCGCCCGCGTCACCGCCGTTGAGCACCTGGAATACGGCGTTGTGCTCGGAGTCGATGGGAATCACTGCGGCACCCGATTTCGTCTGCGCCAGGTGAAAGACGCCCCCGGCCGCCACGACAATTCTTGTTCGCGAGCGCGACCGTCGCGCCGCGCCGGATGGCTGCGAGCGCGGGTTCGATCGCGGCGGCACCCATGATTGCGACCATGACGACGTCGCTCGGGCGGACCGCGGCGGCGATAACGGCATCGCGGCCGGCACCGCATTCGACGCTTGTGCCCTGAAGGCCGGATTTCAGTTGCAGATAGAGCTTTTCGTCTCCGATCACCGCGAGCTTCGGGCGAAGAGCTCTCGCCTGCTCGACCAGGCGCGCGACGTTCGCCTGCGCCGTCAACGCCACGATGGGCATTGCGTCGGCACCGTAGGTTGCGCGCGCATGTGCGATGACATCTAGCGGTCGAAACCCCGATGGAGCCCGTCGAGCCGAGCACCGTGACGCTCCGGGCGAGCACCGGGCTCAAATCCGGAATTTCGTCCTCACTCCTATTGGCCGCTATGGGTCTCACGGATGGGCTCCGAACAGAGGATCGAGATTGAACACGAAAACCATGATCGCAACGAAGGCGCCGGCTGAGAGCGTGGAGTCGAGACGGTCGAGAACGCCGCCATGTCCGGGGATGAGCCCGCCGCTGTCCTTCAGCCGGAAGCAGCGCTTGACCCAGGATTTCGAAAAGATCTCCGCCGTGCGCGAAGATTGAGACGAATACGGCATACACTGCAGCCAACGCCACATCGCCGCCGAGCACGCCGACATAGATCGCTTCGGCGAGCGCCGCAAGGACCATGCCGCCCAGCGTCCCGGACCACGTCTTGTTGGGCGACAACACCGGTGCAAGGCGAGGACCACCTATGACGTTGCCCGCAATCAGGGCTCCGGTATCCGTAGCCCATACAATGACCAAGAAACCGACGATGAGCCACGCACCATGTGGTGCAAGCGCGGTGAAGCGTGACGATGGAGACCGCGGGTACGCCCAGGTAGAGAACACCGCCGGCCTGCCATAGCGCGAGCGCGTCACGCAAACGCGCCGATCCATACACCGCAACGGCGGCGGCGGCGAGGATGATCCATGCGCCCGGCGACCTAGGCAGGGCCGCGGCCGCAAACAGTGCCAGTGCGACTGCTGGTGCGGCAATGAAGAGTTCGCGCGTGAATTGCGGGCCTCCAACCATGCGATGCCATTCGCGCGCGGCGGCAACGGCTGCGATCGCTGTAACCGCGGCGAACCAGTACGTCCCCGCCGCGATGGATCCAATGGCAATGGCTGCGAGCGCGATTCCGAAGACAGGACGCGTAATCCAGTCGAAACTGAACCTCACGCCGCGAAGGCCCGGCAGCTGCGATGGCGCGTTGGCCGCCATGTTGGGCGCTTTGCTCATGCGACCGCGTCCGATACGGCCCCGAAGCGGCGCTCGCGTTGCGCGAATTCGCCGAGCGCGCTCAGCAGGTCCTTGCGTCCGAAATCCGGCCATAGCGTGTCGACGAACAGCAACTCCGCGTATGAGGACTGCCAGAGAAGGAAATTGCTGAGCCGGCGCTCTCCGCCCGTGCGCACCACGAGATCGGGCTCGGGCAGGCTGCCCGTGAACAGGCGCGAGGCGAACAGCTCGGGCGTGATCTTTTCGGGATCGAGACGCCCTTCCTTTGCGGCCCGCGCGAGCTCGCGGGCGGCGTTGGCGATCTCTTCCTGGCCCCCGTAGTCGAATGCGAAGGTGAGATTGAGGCCTTTGTTTTCGACTGTACGGTTCTCGGCCTCTTCGATCATCTCGCGGATGTCGTTCGCCACGCGATCGCGGCTGCCGATGATGCGCACGCGGACGCCGCGGCCGTGCAACTCGTCGAGGTCGCTGCGGAAATAGGACCGGAACAGGCCCATCAACGCATTGACCTCGGTCTTCGGCCGCTTCCAGTTCTCCGACGAGAAAGCGAAGAGCGTTAAATATTCCAGCTTGATGTCCGTCGCGGCGCGCACGACTTCGCGCACCGCGCCGACGCCGGCGACGTGGCCTGCCTCACGCGGCAAAAACCGCTTGCGCGCCCAGCTTCCGTTGCGATCCATGATGATCGCGACGTGGCGCGGATGTAGGCGTTCCTGCGGGGCTGCGGCCACCATTCCTCGTTCCCAAAAATGCAGGCTCAGACCTGCATGATTTCCTGCTCCTTGCCATGGAGCGCTGCGTCGATCTCTTTGACCTGGCCGTCAGTCAGTTTCTGAAGCTCGTCACCGAGCTTGTGATGCTCGTCTTGGCCGATTTTGTGGTCCTTCTCGAGCCTTTTGAGGATTTCCATGCCGTCGCGGCGCACATTGCGTACGGCCACGCGCGCCTGCTCGGCATATTTCGAGGCGAGCTTGGCGAGCTCCTTGCGGCGTTCCTCGTTGAGCTCGGGTACGGGGATGCGAAGGAGCTGCCCGTCCATCTGCGGGTTGAGGCCGAGGCCCGCGTCACGGATCGCCTTGTCGACGGCCTTCACAAGTTGCTTGTCCCAGACCTGAATTGTGAGCATTCGAGGCTCTGGGTGGAGACGGTGCGACCTGCTGGATCGGCACCATGTTGCCGTAGGCCTCCACGCGCACGGGATCGACCAGCGCGGGGCTTGCCCGCCCCGTCCGCAATCCTGCGAATTCGTTTTTCAGCGTATCGAAGGCGCCCTTCATGCGTCGCTGCATTTCGTCTTTGCTGTATTTGTCAGCCATGTCTCTCTCTCAGCCCGGCGCCCAAGCGTAGCGCGAAATCAGGCGCCTTCATGGATAATCGTGGATCGGCCCTCGCCCCGTAGAACGGCGGCCAAGGCCCCCGAATCGTGAATCGAGAAAACGATGATCGGAATCTTGTTCTCCCGCGACAAGCTGATCGCCGACGCATCCATGACCTGAAGGTCACGCGATAAGACCTCATGATAGCTCAAGGATTCGTAGCGGATCGCGTCTTTGACCTGTTTTGGGTCGGCGCTGTAAACGCCGTCAACTTGGGTGCCTTTGAGCATGGCGCCACAGCCCATTTCGGCCGCCCTGAGGGCCGCGGCGGTATCTGTGGTGAAGAAGGGGTTTCCTGTCCCGGCCGCAAAGATCACCACGCGGCCCTTCTCCATGTGGCGGATGGCCCGCCTGCGGATGTAGGGCTCGCAGACCGTGCTCATCGGGATGGCCGACTGGACCCGGCTTCCGATCCCGGAGCGCTCCAGCGCCGCCTGCATGGCGAGCGCGTTCATCACCGTCGCCAGCATTCCCATGTAGTCCGCGGTGGCGCGGTCGATGCCCTTCGCGGCGCCGGAGAGGCCGCGGAAGATGTTCCCGCCGCCAATGACCATGCAGAGTTGGGTGCCGGCGCTCGCCGCCTCTTTCACGTCGGCCGCGATGCGATCGACGGTGGCGATGTCGAGGCCATAGGATTGCGAGCCCATCAGCGCCTCGCCGGAAACCTTCAGAAGTACCCGGCGATAGTTCGGCGCTGACGCCATCTTGCAATCCTTTCGCTGTCGCGTCCGCGCCTCAGCGGCCCGCCATCTTGTTGACCTCGTCGGCGAAATCGCCGTCCTCGCGCGCGATGCCCTCGCCGACCTGGAAGCGCACGAAGCCGGAGATCTCGACGGGCGCGCCCAGGTCCCTTGACGCTTTCTCCAGGACTTTCGCGATCGGCGTCTCGCCGTCCACGACGAAGACCTGATTGAGAAGCACCGTCTCCTCGTAGAATTTCCGCATGCGCCCTTCCATCATCTTCTCGATGACGTTCTCCGGCTTGCCGGACTGACGCGCGACATCGGACTGAACCGCGCGCTCGCGGTCGACGATCTCCTTGGACAAATGCGCCGGCGTAAGCGCGAGCGGCGCCGCCGCCGCGATGTGCATCGCAAGCTGCTTGCCGAGCGCGGCAAGCTTTTCCTTGTCGGCGGTCGACTTTAGTGCGACGAGCACGCCGATCTTGCCGAGTTCGGGCGAGGACGCGTTGTGCACGTAGGACGAGACGACGCCTGGATTGACGGCAAGCGCGACCGCACGGCGCACGCTCATGTTCTCGCCGATCTTGGCGACCATCTCCGTGAGGGTCTGCTCGACCGTCGCGCCGCCCGCGTAGGGACGCGCGAGAAGCTTCTCGACCGCGCCCCCTTCTTCTAGAGCCAAGTCGGCGGCGCGCTTCACGAAGTCCTTGAACTGGTCGTTGCGCGCGACGAAGTCGGTCTCGGCATTGACCTCCACGAGCGCGCCGGCATCCTTGCCGACGGCGACGCCGATCAGGCCTTCTGCCGCGACGCGGCCGGCCTTCTTGGCAGCCTTTGAGAGGCCCTTTTTGCGCAGCCAATCGATAGCGGTTTCGACATCGCCATCGGTCGCGGCTAGAGCCGACTTGCAGTCCATCATGCCCGCGCCCGTCTTGTCGCGCAGGTCCTTCACCATCTGTGCGGTGATACTTGCCATTCTCGCCTCCGTGGATCGCGTCAGGCGGTTGCGGCGGCGGGTTCGGAAGCGCCCGGCGCGGGCCGCAGATCCTGCAGCACCTCGGCTTCGCCCGCGTCGACGCCCGATGCGGCCTGTCCTTCCGACAACCCGTCGATGACAGCGCGCGCGATCAGATCGCAATAGAAAACCAGCGCGCGAGCAGCATCGTCATTGCCCGGGATCGGGTAAGCTATGCCGTCCGGATCGCAGTTCGAAGTCCAGGATCGCGGTGACCGGGATGCCGAGCTTCTTGGCTTCGGCGACGGCTATCGATTCCTTGTTCGTGTCGATCACGAAAAGCATGTTGGGAAGGCCACCCATCTCCTTGATGCCGCCCAGCGAGCGCTCGAGCTTGTCGCGCTCGCGCATCAGCTGCAGCAGCTCTTTCTTGGTGAGACCCGAACTCGCCGCGGAATTGAGCGTCTCCTCGAGCGAGCGCAGCCGCTTGATCGAGTTGGAGATCGTCTGCCAGTTCGTCAGCGTACCGCCGAGCCAGCGATGATTGACGTAGTACTGGGCGCAGCGCTTCGCAGCAGCCGCGATGGGATCCGACGCCTGGCGCTTGGTGCCGACGAAAAGGATACGGCCGCCGCCGGCCGCCACGTCGCGCAGCGCGACGAGAGCCTGATGGAGCAGCGGAACGGTCTGCGTCAGGTCGATAATGTGGATGTCGTTCCTGGTGCCGTAGATGTATGGCGCCATCTTGGGATTCCAGCGCTGGGTGCGGTGGCCGAAATGGGCCCCGGCTTCCAGAAGCTGGCGCATGGTGAAGTCTGGCAGTGCCATTGGAAAACGTCTCCTTTTCCGGTTAGCCAAACGCGAGGAGTCACCCTTTCGGGCACCGGACGGGGACGGGAGAACACCTCCCGAAACCCACCCTCGCGTGCGGAATGGCCGGGGTTATAGGGACTGGACCCGGGCTATGCAAGCTTCCCGGCCGGGCGCAGCAGCCCTGCGCGCGTGGCCCGTTTCAGGCTGCCGGTCCTGTGCTAATCGTGCCGCCATGAGCCCCTACCGCCGCCAGATCCTCGACCTCGAGCCCAACGGCATCGCCCAGGTCGCCTCCCTCGCGCTCGGCGATCCGGACCTGATCCCCTTGTGGTTCGGGGAGACGGACCTCGTCACCCCCGCCTTTATCCGTGATGCCGCCAAAGCCGCGCTCGACGGCGGCAAGACGTTCTATGTCTCCGGGCGTGGGATCATGGCCCTGCGCGAGGCCATCACGGGTTTCCACAAGCGCACCACCGGCGCCGATATCGCGATAGAGCGGATCACCGTTCCGGGCGCGGCCATGCTCGCTGTCGTTACGGCACTGCAATGCGTGGTCGAGACCGGCGATAATGTCGCGATCGTGGCCCCGATTTGGCCGAACATCTTCCAGGCGGCGCAAATTGCCGGCGCCGACATCCGCCTGGTCTATCTCGACGGCGACTGGAAGGCCGCGGGCGGGCACTGGCATCTCGATCTCGACAAGCTGTTTGCCGCTTGCGACGCGCGCACAAAGGCGATCTTCGTTGCCTCGCCCGGCAATCCAACGGGGTGGATGCTCACCCGCGAGGAGCAGCGCGCAATCCTCGACTTCGCGCGCCGGCGCGGAATCGCGATCATCAGCGACGAGGTCTACGGCACGCTCGTCTTCGACGGCACCAGGCATGCGCCGTCCTTTCTCGAGATCGCGCACCCTGACGACGCCGTCTTCGTCGTCAACGGGTTTTCGAAACCCTGGGCGATGACGGGATGGCGAATCGGCTGGCTGACGCATCCGGCAATGCTCGATCAGCAGATGAACGTGATCTCGGTGGCCAACAACACCGGCGCCACGACCTTCGCCCAATACGGAGCGATGGCCGCTCTTTCTCCCGAAGGCGACGCGTTCCGCGGACAGATGCTGACGCGATGCCGCGAGGGACGCGAGATCGTGCAACGTTTCGTTGACGGACAAAATCGCATCCGCTGGATGAAGCCGGACGGCGCATTCTATGGTTTCTTCCACATAGACGGCATGAAAGACAGCCTCGCCTTCGCGCAGGACCTCGTGCGCCGCGCACGGGTCGGGGTTGCGCCGGGTTCGGCCTTCGGTGTCTGCAGGGACCCGCGCAATGAGTCCTTCATCCGCATCTGCTTCGCCCAGGATCCGAATCTGCTCTGCGAAGGATTGGCGCGAATCGGCCGCGCCGTTGCGGAAGGCTGACGACCTTACAGGGACTCCACCATCGCCACGCCGGGAAGCGACTTGATCGCGTTCTTGAGCGCAAGCGTGACCTGGTGGCGCTTGGGAAGCTCGATCTCCACCTCCTCGCCCGCCCCGCCGGGAACGACGAGGCGGACGATGCCCTTGCCGGGCTGGCGCAACTGCGCCGCGATGGCCCCGAGCAACTCCGCGTTTTCGAGCTGGATCAGGAGTCCCTCGCCCGCATTGGCCGCAGCGGCATCGAGATCGGACACGCTGGCCGCGCGCAATTTGAGTTCGTCGCCTTCCCAGCTGGCGCTCGCCTTCACGAGCACCGACTTGCCTGTTTCCAGCAGCGCGCGGGCGGCGGACAGCGCTTCGGGAAAGAACATCACTTCGAACATTCCCGTGGAGTCCGAGAAGGTCACGAAGGCGTAAGTTTGGTCGTTGCGGCCACGCCGCTCATGCTTGCGGATGATCGTGCCGCCGATCGTCGCCGTGAAACCCGACCGGCGCCGGTCTTCCAGGAGGCCCGCATAGGTCACAGCTCCCAGCCGCTTGAGCGCGCTTGCGTAGGAATTGAGCGGATGTCCGGAGAGATAGAACCCCATCGCGGCGAATTCTTCGCTCAGGCGCTCATGGGGCATCCAGTCTTGCGTCGAAACCAGACGCACTTCGTCCTGCACCGATGCTGGGCCGGCGAAGAGCGTGCTCTGGCCGCTGTCGCGCTCGCGCGCCGACAACGCGACGGCGCTCAGGATACGGTCAGAACGAATTCGACGAGCTGCCGCCGATTGGGATTGAGCGCGTCAAACGCGCCGGCGCGTGCGAGACTCTCGAAGGCGCGCTTGTTTACCAACTTCGGATCCACCCGGCGGGCGAAATCAGCCAGGGTCTGAAACGGGCCACCCTTGTTGCGGATGGCAACAACATGGTCCATGGCCTGGCGGCCGACGCCTTTGACGGCCGCGAGCGCATAGAAAACGACGTTCTGCTCCGCGTCGCAGGCAAAGAAGGCTTCTGAACGATTGATGTCCGGCGGCAGCACCTTGACACCCAGACGCTGCGCTTCTTGGCGGAAAACGTTGAGCCGGTCGGTCGAACCGATATCGAGCGTCATAGAGGCGGCGAGGAATTCGACCGGATAGTTCGCTTTCAGATAGGCGGTCTGATAGGCGACCTGAGCATAGGCCGCGGCGTGGCCCTTATTGAAGCCGTAGCCCGCGAATTTCGCCGCCTGTTCGAAGATCTGTTCGGCGACCGACGGCAGGATGCCTTTGACGCCAGCGCCCTTGAGAAACAGCTCGTGGTGCGTCGCCATCTCGGCGGGGATCTTCTTGCCCATGGCACGGCGCAGGAGATCCGCCTGCCCCATCGAATAGCCGGCAAGCTCGCGCGCGATGCGCATGACGTCTTCCTGGTACGTCATGACGCCGAACGTCTCCTTAAGGATCGGCTCGAGCGCGGGATGGAGATAGTCCGGCGCCTCGCGGCCATTCTTGCAGGCGATGTATTTCGGGATCGAATCCATCGGTCCCGGGCGGTAGAGGGCCACCAGCGCCACGAGGTCGTTGATGTGATCGGGCTTCATCTTGCGCAGGAGATCGCGCATGCCCTGGCCTTCCAGCTGGAACACGCCGACACTGTCGCCGCGCGCAAGCATTTCGAATGTGGCTTTGTCCTCGAAGTCGATGTTTTGCGTGTCGAGGTGAATGCCGCGGCGCTCGAGCAGGTCTTCGGCTTTGGCGATCACCGTCAGCGTCTTCAGGCCGAGGAAGTCGAACTTCACCAGGCCCGCCTTTTCGGCGTCCTCGTAGTCGAATTGCGTGACCGGCATCTCCGAACGCGGATCGCGGTAGAGCGGCAACAGCTCGTCGAGCGGGCGGTCGCCGATCACGACGCCCGCCGGATGCGTGGAGGCATGTCGATAAAGGCCTTCGATCTTCGCGACTATGGAGAAGAGCTGTCCGGCGATCGGTTCCTGTTCGGCGATGTTCTGAAGCCGCGGCTCGCCCGCGATGGCGTCGGAAAGCGAGACCGGCTTGCCGGGCGGGTTCGGGATCAGCTTGGCGATACGGTCGACGAGGCCGAGCGGCATTTGCAGGACGCGGCCGACGTCGCGCACGGCCGCGCGCGCCTGCAGCGAACCGAGCGCGATGATATGGGCGACACGGTCGCGACCGTATTTCTCGCGCACGTAGCGCACGACCTCGTCGCGCCGCTCCTGGCAGAAATCGATGTCGAAATCCGGCATTGAGATGCGCTCGGGATTCAGGAAGCGCTCGAACAGCAGCCCGAAACGAATGGGATCGAGATTGGTGATGTCGAGCGACCATGCGACGAGCGACGTGGCGCCGGAGCCGCGAATGCCGACCGGTATACCTTCGTTGCGCGTCCACTTCATGAAGTCGGAGACGATCAGGAAGTAGCCCGCGAACTGCATGCCGATGATAACGCCCAGCTCGAATTCCAGCCGGTCGAGATAGACATTCTTGTCGGCAGCGGGCCCGTGGCGCAACAGGCGGCGCTCGAGGCCTTCGGCCGCCTGTGCCCGCAGTTCGTCTTCCGGCGTTCGTCCGGATTCAGGCACGAATTTCGGAAGGATCGGATCGCGCTTCGTCGGCCTGAAGGCGCAGCGTTTGGCGATGACAACGGTGTTCTCGATCGCCTCGGGAAGATCGGCGAACTGCGCCACCATCTCGGCCGCGGACTTGAAGCGATGCTCGCGCGTGAGACGACGCCGGTCTTCCTGGCTCACGAAAGCACCGTCGGCGATGCAAAGCAGCGCGTCGTGCGCCTCGTACATGTCGGCGTCGCCGAAATGCACGTCATTGGTGGCAACGAGCGGCAGTTTCTTCGCGTAGGCGAAATCGATCAGCGCGTCCTCGGCTGCGCGTTCTTCCTGCATCCCGTGACGCTGCAATTCGACATAGAGCCGATTGCCGAACATGCGCGCGAGAAGATCGAGTTGAGCCGACGCAGCCTCCTGCTGGCCCTCTACGATCAGCCGGTTGATCGGCCCTCCCGGACCGCCCGTCAGCGCAATGAGGCCTTCGGCATGAGTGGCCAACGTCTCGGCGCTCACCTGCGGCCAGTCGCCCGGTTCGGCGTCGAGATAGGCAGCGCTAAGGAGCTTTGTAAGATTGCGGTAGCCGGCCGGGTTCTGGACGAGGAGCGCGAGATGGGGCGGCTTCTTCCGCAAACCCATCGCCGCAGCCGCGGGTTTCTCCAGCATGACCGACAACAGGCTTCCGACGATCGGCTGCACGCCCGCCTTCGCAAGCGAGTCCGCCACCTCGTAGACTCCGAAGAGGTTGTTGACGTCGGCCACTGCGACTGCGGGCATGGCGTTGCTGCGAGCCAGCTCCGCGAGCTCCTTTGGGCGCACGGCCCCCTCGAGCAGCGAATAGGCGCTCTTCACTCGAAGATGTACGAACTGAGCCGGTTTGCGTGCCTCGGCCATCGCGACCTCGATTCCTTTGGCCCAAATTTCCAGGGACCTGCGAATTCAGTAGCCGTGGCGACCCTGCCCGTGCGAGCGCAGCGAGCCGGCCATCCACAGCTTCGGCGCGATCAAGCGGCGGATATGATCAGGTGGACGGCAGAGGTTAGGACGAACGACGATGCGATGAACGCCAACAGTCCCACGCCTGCCAAGGTATCTTTGAGCCACATATGCGCCGCCTCAGAGTGCTTTTGTTCTCTAATCGTTCTAGCAGAGCGAGTTAAGAACAAAACAGGATCGTTGGAGGAGAACGCCGAACCTCATAACCTCCGAATAAAGTGGTTCGGAAATGACTTCAGGATTTGCGATGGAAAGAACGATCATCGTCTACGGCATCAAGAACTGCGACGCGATCAAGAAGACGCGCGCCTGGTTGGACGCGCACGGCATCGCCTATGCCTTCCATGACTACAAGGCGGAAGGGATTGAGAAGGGCAAACTGGAGAGCTGGGCCAAACAGGTCGGCTGGGAGGTGCTGCTCAACCGCGCCGGCACGACCTTCAAGAAGCTGCCGGAGAAGGACAAGGTCGGCCTCACCGAAAGAAAAGCGATCGCATTGATGCTGGCCCAACCCTCCATAATCAAGCGTCCGGTCGTCGACGCCGGCGGAAGGGTGAGCGTCGGTTTCAAACCCGAGATCTACGAGAAGACCTTCCGTTCGAAGCGCTGAATGGGAATTGCGCGAGCGCCCTTTCGCGATTTGCAGCCTGCGCGCGAGCAACACGGAAGCGGCGCTACCCTCGATGATCGAACCGCGCTTGTCGCGCACGCCAATTCGTCGCATCGCAAGATTGCTCTAATGACAAGCGACTTTTCGGGCGCCGCGGATCGTGCCGCGTGCTCCAAGCTGCTGCATGAATTTGTCAACCACTTCCCCGTAGATTTTGCGGGTATTGGAGGCATGCTGCATGGCGCAGTGGGATCGTTTCAGAGCCATGGCTGCGTTTGGGTCGTTCGGCCTGAGCGGGACGAATGCGGCGGTCGCGGCCTATTGGCTGTCGCTATGGGATGGCGATCGACCGCCGAGCCGCAACGCTTTCAATCCTGCGCGTGTCCGCGAGCTGCTCCCCGCTATCGCCTTGATGCAGGTGCTCGAGACCAACGACGCGATATGCCGGCTGTCGGGTCGTTTCATCGACCTCGCGTTTGGCGCGCCGATGCGCGGTGTCAATGTTCTGACGCTCGTGGAAGGGGAACAGCGAAAGCTGCGCAGCGAGCGTCTGCGCGCGGTGGTGGACGGACGAGTAGGCTTCTCACGCACGCGCTACAAGTCGCCCGATCACGAGGTCGCCATTGCCGAGACCATCCAGCTTCCGTTCTTCGGCGTGATGGAAGACGGCTCGCGCCAGTATCTGACACACACGACTTGGCGGCCATCCACGTTCGACTTTCACGCAAACGAACGCACCCCGTATAGCGGTTTGCCGGACGAATACGTCGCGTTATCCATCGCGCGATTGACCTCGACTATCCATAGGGATGATCCGGACGGCTCTCGACAATCCGTCCTTCGTTGAGAACGAGCACGCGATCCATCTTCCGCGCCAGTTCGTAATTGTGGGTGGCGATGAGTGCAGCAAGACCTTCGGCGCGGACGATGCCAATCAAGGCCTCGAAAACACCTCCCGCGGTGCGCGGATCGAGATTGCCCGTCGGCTCGTCGGCCAAAAGGACCTTCGGCGCGTTCGCAAGAGCGCGCGCGACGGCAACGCGTTGTTGTTCGCCACCCGACAACTCCGCCGGGCGATGCGTCAGGCGTTTCTCAAGACCCATGAGCGTGAGAAGGCGTGTCGCCTCGGCCTCGGCGACCGCGCGCGACTTGCCCGCGATGCGCTGAGGCATGACGACATTCTCGAGCGCGGTGAACTCGGGCAAAAGGTGATGGGCCTGATAGACGAAGCCGATCGTTTCACGGCGGATTCGTGTGCGCTCGCCGTCGGAGAGACGCGATGCAGCATTGCCTTCGATGAACACCTCGCCACTCGTGGGCGCCTCGAGCAGACCAGCCAGGTGCAGGAGCGAGGATTTGCCCGCGCCGCTCGGGCCGACCAGTGCGACCAGCTCGCCGCGCGTCAGGGTCAGATCGACGCCGCGAAACACTTCCAGCGTGCCCGTACCCTCGGCATAGGTGCGCGTGATACCGGCGAGCTCCAGCGCGGGCGTATCACCCATACCGAAGCGCCTCGACGGGGTCGAGACGCGCGGCGCGCCACGAGGGATAGAGTGTCGCCAGGAGCGTGAGCGTCAGCGCCATCGCGACCACGGCGATCACCTCGCCTGAATCGATCTCGGCCGGCATCTGGCTGAGGAAGTAGATCTCGGGATTGAACAGCGTCGTGCCGGTCAGCGACGACAGGAATTGGCGAATGCTCTCGATATTGGCGCAGAAAACGACGCCGATCACGAAGCCGATCAAGGTACCGCTGACGCCGATGCTGGCGCCGGCGATGAGGAACACGCGCATCACCGCGCCGCGCGTGGCCCCCATGGTGCGCAGTATGGCGATGTCTGCCGATTTGTCCTTCACCAGCATCACAAGGCCGGAAATGATGTTGAGCGCGGCGACCAGGACGATCATCGTCAGGATGAGGAACATTACGTTCTTCTCGACCTGCAGCGCGCCGAACAGGCTCGATTCCATGTCTTGCCAAGTCAGGACGCGGGCGTAAGGACCGGCAGCCTGGGCGATGGGCCCGACCATCGCTTCGACATGATCGGGATCCTTCACCATCGTCTCGATGCCGGTGACGTTCGAGCCCATGTTGAAATAGAGCTGCGCTTCCTCGAGCGGCATGAAGATATAGGTCTTGTCGTACTCGCTCATGCCGATGCGGAACGTGCCTGCGACCGTGTAGGTCTTGATGCGCGGCGTGGTGCCGAACGGCGTGACGTTGCCGCGCGGCGCAATCAGCGTGATGGGCATGCCGGGAACGAGCCCCAGTTGAGCAGCGAGCCGCGCGCCGATGATGACGGAATTGCCGCCGCCATAGTGATCGAGCGCTCCGTTTGAAAGGGACTTCGAAACCGTCGTGAGCGACCGCAGATCGTCCTTGCGCATGCCGCGCACGAGTACACCGGCATTGGCGCCGTTGGCCGACGCCATTACCTGGCCGTCCACGATGGGCGCGGCGCGCGTGACGCCCGGCACGGCCCGCACCTGCGCGGCGACGGCATCGAAATCCGGCAGCGAGCCCTCGGCGGCCTGCACGATTACGTGGCCGTTGAGGCCGAGAATGCGGGAGAGGAGCTCGTGGCGGAAGCCGTTCATCACGGCCATGACGATGATGAGCGTAGCGACGCCAAGCGCGATGCCGATCAGCGAGATGATGGAAATGACCGACACAAAGCGCTCTTTCCGCCTGGGCCTCAGGTAGCGAAACGCCAGCGTCCATTCAAACGGGGAAAAAGGGCGGGTGGCGGAGGCCATCAGCGTTCCGTGCTCGGACGTGTTGCAAATCGCATCGCATCTTCTTACGAAACCTGGGCCAACAGAGCAATTCGCAGGGAATTCAATGTCGCAGCGCGCGCTCAGCGTCTCCCGGATGACGGGCAACAAGTCCACTTTCGCCGACTGGTACCAGGCGGTGGTGCGCGAGGCCGACATGGCCGAGCCGTCGCCAGTGCGCGGCGCGATGGTCATCAAGCCCTGGGGCTATGGCGTGTGGGAGGAGATCCAGAAGGGCCTCGACCGCCGCATCAAGGAGACCGGCCATGAGAACTGCTACTTCCCGCTCTTCATTCCGCTCTCCTTCATCGCCAAGGAAGCCGAGCACGTGGAGGGCTTCGCCAAGGAGATGGCGATCGTCACTCATCACCGGTTGAAGAAGGTAGACGGCAAGCTCGTCCCCGATCCGGACGCCGAGCTGGAAGAACCCTATGTCGTCCGGCCAACTTCGGAGACGATTATCGGCGATGCCTTCTCGCGCTGGATCAAAAGTCATCGCGACTTGCCCTTGCTGATCAACCAGTGGGCCAATGTCGTGCGCTGGGAAATGCGTCCGCGCCTGTTCCTGCGCACGACGGAGTTCCTCTGGCAGGAGGGGCACACCGCGCACGCGACTTCGGCCGATGCGATGGACGAAACGATGCGCATCCTCGCGCTCTACCGGGACTTTTCGGAAAACGCGCTCGCCATCCCGGTGATCGCCGGCGAGAAGCCGGAGAATGAACGTTTTCCAGGCGCCGAGAACACATATTCCATCGAAGCGATGATGCAGGACGGCAAGGCGCTGCAAGCCGGCACGTCGCATTACCTGGGTCAGCATTTCGCCCGCGCGCAGAACATCCGCTTCCAGAACGACGTCGGCGAGCTCGTCCACTGCTATACGACGAGCTGGGGCGTTTCGACGCGCATGATCGGCGGCGTGATCATGACTCATGGCGATGACGATGGTCTCCGGCTCCCGCCCGTCATTGCGCCGCGCCAGGTGGTTATCGTGCCGATGCTGCGCGACAAGCCTGAGGACGCGCAGGTCCTGGAATATTGCGAGACCCTGCGCGCCGCGCTCGTCGCCCAGCGCGCCTTCGGCGAACACGTGCGTGTGCTGGTCGACACCAAGTCCACGAAATCGGCCGACAAGCGATGGAATTGGGTGCGCCGCGGCGCACCGCTCATCGCCGAGATTGGCCCGCGCGATGCCGCCAACGGACAGGTCACTTTCATGCGCCGCGACGAGTTGCGTTCGGGCGACAAGGTGAAGTCGACTGCGGCCGCGCGCGATGCCTTCATCGGCAATGTTCCGAACCTGCTGGCCGAAATCCAGGGCAATCTTTATGCGGAAGCGAAGAAGCGTCTCGATGCCAACATCCGCACCGACGTCACTAGCTTCGAGGGACTCGCCGAATATTTCGGCGCCGCCAGCGACGACGAGGACGCGGGTGGCGAGTTCCGCGGCTGGGTGCGCGCAGCGTGGTGCAAGCCCTCAGGCGCCGAGCTCGAAGCGATCGAGATGCGGCTCAAACAACTCAAGCTCACGATCCGCAATGCGCCCTCGGGGCAAACGCGCGGGAGCGGCACCTGCCTCTTCACCGGCAAAGAGGGCGTGGAAGAAATCCTGATTGCGCGCGCGTACTGACTGTCAGCGCCCAACCGGCGTCATGGGCTGCAAACTGACCTGGTCCGGCATCTGGTCGATCAGAGCCTTGATGTCGACGGGCGGCGGCGCGTCGACGCCGCTGCCGCTCACCTTCCGGTTCAGCTCGCCGATCGAAAAGCCCATCTGGATATCGTAGGTACGGTCCGTCTGGTTGCGCAGGCGCTGTTCGGCCTCGTACCAGCGCAGCTTGTCGCGCGAATCCGGGCAGCTGGCGCGCTCGTCGCCTTGCGCGCCCCAGCGCAGCTCGATGCAGTTATAGGGATCGAACGACATGGCGAAGAGCCGATGCATGAGGTCGTCGTACGTCATGGCGACGGGGTGCTTGTCGGAACTCAGATAGGTGATCGTGCAGGCGTCCGACTGCGTCTTGTATTCGCGTTCGAGATCCTGCCGGAGGAACTGGCCGTCATAGACGACTCGTGGGTCGCGCTTGACCCACATGTCGATCATGTCGCCGAGATCCTTGTAGAACTGCACCGCCGCCGCCTTGATCCGCGCGTCGCGCGACGGTGTCGAATAATTCTCCCAATCCTGATCGCTCGAGCCGTAGATATTGTCGGGAAGGCGGCCGGGATGGTCGCGGTCCTGGATGTTCTCCGAAAGAGCATTGTCGACGTATTGGGCGCGGTCGTTCAGATCGTTGCAAAGCGTCTTCATCGTCGCCTGCAGCTCGTAGACCGGGTTGAACGACATGCGCCCGCCCGACACCGCTACGCGGACATACTCGTAGAAGCCGAGTTCGGAGCCGTTGTAGACATAGCGTGCGGCCTTCACGTCCTTCGACGGATTGGGCTCGGTCCCGAGGTACTGGACGAGCGAAAAATCGGGAATCTGATCGTTCTCGGCATAGACCATATGGCCGCCAATGAAATGACCCTCGCCGTCCCGGCGGGCGCCCGTGAGCCGGAAGGGCCGCCAGTTCTTCAGCCCGCCGCCGAGCCGCATCGGACTCTGGCCGAATTGCGCGCCGTAGACGCTGCGCGTGACCGTGAAGTCGGGATGCGCGTCCATATAGTAGATGCGCCCGTCCGCATCGACTTTGTAAACGATGCCGACATGGCCGTTGACGTCGTAGACGAGTGTGCCCGCGTGGATCGAGCCCGGCTGCAGCGCGGGGGAATAGAAATCCGACAGCACGCCGAGGCGCTCGCCCGCGTCGGTGCGATAAGTGCCCGAGAAGACGGCGCCCATCATTTCGCGGATCGCGTCGGGCGCGTCGATGCCGCGACCACCGTCGATGAGATCGTGGCGCGACGTCGCGCGATTGGCCGTCTTGGTGAAGCGGAGATCGCCGCCCTCGCCGCTCACCGCGCTGACATAGGAGAACGGCAGGCCGTTCTTCCAGGCGTAGTAGGCCCGCAGGATATAAGGCCACTTGGCGCAATCGGAATCGATGTCCTGGAAATCCTGGTCAGTGCCGCGATAGGGATTGGCGGCATTCCTGAGACAGCTTTGCGCCGAGCTGCAGTCGGTGTCGCCGATCGCGGCCACGAACTGGCCGAAACCCTGCTCGTCGGCGTCGCTCCAGTGGTCCTTGACGATGCGCCAGGGATGGGCGGCAGCCGGCAGGGCGAACATAGCCGCACAGACGAACGCAGCCGCGAGATACGCCGCACGCATCGGATGCCTTCCCGCCAATCGCCGACCCTCACGGTCCGGGCGATGCGGGCGCAAGTCAAGTTGGCCGCTAGCGTCGCTTGCGGCCGTTCGCGCAGTCCGCGGCGGGATCCATGGCCTTGCGCAAGCCCGTGACCGTCACCGCCATCCGGGTGCCGCCGACTGGTTGTGCCTGGGTCCCCACCTCCGGGTAGACGGTCTCGCTGTCCAGCACGGCCTTGGGGCCGCCCCGTACGTCCGCCGTGGCGACCGGGTGGCCGTAGACGTCCGTCCCGCCGACATAGTTTGGCGAGTCGAGGTCGGGTTTGCAGGGGCCCTGGGATGGCCCTGACAGGATCGGATCAGGGGCGTCGGATTGGGCGCGCGGGGTGATCCGGCTATCATCGGCCCCGAAAACGGGGCTCCAGAGGGCCAAAAACAGGCCGACGCCCGCCAGCCGGCCGGTTGATCGCCCCAGGAAATATAATTGCGAGAGCTGCATGACAGGTTCTTGGAAATTGCGTGACAACCGGCTGCAAACCGAGTATGAACGCGACCCATAAACAGAGAGTAAGTCGCCTAAGAGCGGCCAAGTTCGGGGAGAGAATTTCCGCCTTTGCGGGCAGAAAGGCCGGGCAACCGGCCTTTCGCATTTCTGGGGCATAGGCCCGCATGGCCGAAGTCGCGCGCCGTCGCCATGCTCCGATGAGGGTCTTTCGCGACGTGACCGCGTTGCTCGACCGGCACAATCACGCCAGATGTCGCCGACCTTCCCAATATTTCAACGCGACTTTGCCGGCAATTGCTTCACGTGAAACAAATCCGACATCCATTCGGCTGTCGTCGGATCGCGATTGTCGCCAAGGACGAAGTAGCTCTCGGGCGTGACGACAAACATCCCGGTATTGTCGAGCGTGGTGTTCTTGATGACGTCGAGATATTCGCGTCCGTTCGGAAGCGTCTCTTCGAACACTTCCTCAAACGTCGATGATATGCATCACGACGATCGCGTAGAAGCCGAGCCACAGCACCGCGGCGATGGCGGTCACGATCAGCACCTTCATGCGCAGCTGCGGCATCTTCGGGGCGCCCGAGATCGCGTCGACATTGCCGCTCAAGCCGATAGGCAGGACGATGAACAGCGCGAGGAACCAGAAGATCAGGAACGCGCTGACGAGGACCGCGCCATGGATCATACCTGTTCGAGCTCCACCAGCGTGCCCACGAAATCCTTGGGATGCAGGAAGACGACCGGCTTGCCGTGCGCGCCGATGCGCGGTTCTCCGGTTCCGGTGATCGTGGCGCCCATCGCGCGCATCTGGTCGCGCGCCTTGTAGATGTCCTCGACCTCGTAGCAGACGTGGTGCATGCCGCCATTCGGGTTCTTCTTGAGGAAATTCGCGATCGGGGAGTTCTCGCCCAGCGGCTCCAGCAGCTCGATCTTGGTGTTGGGCAGCTCGACGAACACCGTCGTCACGCCGTGATCGGGCTGCGGCACGGGATCGGAGACCTTTGCACCGAGCGTGTCCTTGTAGACCTTGGCGGCCTTCTTGATGTCGTTTGTCGCAATGGCGACGTGGTTCAGGCGGCCGATCATCATCTTCTCCGGGGTGCGATATCCGAGCGGGCGGAGTCTGAAGGCGCCGCCGCCAAAGGACAAGGCGTCAAATCTGCACGATTTCGACACGAGTTGCGGGTTTCTTGCCCCAGGCGTCCGAAGCCGCGCGGCGGGCGGCGCGGCGGACGCTTTCCTTGAGGTCCGCTTCGTCGCGCCGCTTCGCATTATAGCGCCGGGCCGCATCGGCCGCCGCAACCCGGATGGCCTCGTGCACCGGCTCCGGAATTCCCTCGATGATGACAGCCGGATCGGCCGCCACTCGTCCCTTGCCGTCTAGGACGACCGTGACCGCGATAATGCCGGCGAAGCCGAGCGAGCGGCGCGCCCGTGCGAGTCCGGCGCCCTCCTCAACCAGGACGCGGCCGTCGAGATGCACGCGCCCCGAAGGCGTCTCGTCGATGACCTCCGCCCGCCCCGGTGCCAGGCGCAGCATCTGCCCGTTGGCGATGACGACGGCCTGCGGTACCTGCAGCGAGCGCGCCAGCCGCGCATGCTCGGTCAGATGGCGCAGTTCTCCGTGCACGGGCACCGCGATCTGGGGGCGCGTCCAGCGATACATCTGCGCCAGCTCGTCGCGTGCGGGATGACCCGAGACATGGACAAAATGGTCTTCGGCCGACAGCACTTCCACGCCCAGCGCCGCGAGACGGTTGTGCAGCTCGAAGATGCCAAGCTCATTGCCGGGGATAATTCGGGAGGAAAAGATCACCGCGTCGCCCGGCCCAAGGCTGACATGAGGATGGTCGCCGACGGCAATGCGCGACAGCGCCGCGCGCTGCTCGCCCTGGCTTCCGGTGCAAAGATAGAGCACATGACGCGCCGGCAAGCTCGCCGCCTCTTCCTCGTCGAGTATGGCCGGAAAATCGGCGAGATAGCCGGTCGCCTTGGCCGCGCCGACCATCTTCTGCATGGCGCGTCCGACCAGAGCCACCTCGCGGCCATGGATTCGCGCGGCCTTGGCGACCGTATCGAGCCGCGCCACGTTGGACGCAAACGCCGTCACCGCGACCCGGCCCTTCAGCGTGCCGATGAGATCGGTCAGGCTGTCGCGCACAGTTGCTTCCGAGCCGGATTCGCCCGCGACCAGCGCGTTTGTGGAATCGCAGACGAGCGCGAGGACCCCCTCGTCGCCGAGGCGCATGAGCGCGTTCTGGTCCGTCACCTCGCCCAGAAGCGGATCGGGATCGATCTTCCAGTCGCCGGTGTGCACGACGGTCCCCAGCGAGGTCTTGATCGAAAGCGCATTCGGTTCGGGAATCGAATGCGTGATGGAGATGAAATCGATTGCGAAGGGCCCGATCGAGAGTTTGCCGCCGAGCGGGACGACTTTCACGCGGACGCGCTCGCCGAGCCCCGCCTCCTCCAGCTTGCCTTCTATCAGCCTGGCCGTGAACGGCGTCGCGTAAAGCGGACAGCGCAGCATCGGCCAGAGATGGCCGATCGCGCCGATGTGGTCCTCGTGCGCGTGAGTGAGCACGATGGCCAGAACATCCGCCCGCCGTTCGGCGAGGTAGCGGATGTCCGGCATGATGATATCGACGCCGGGCGTCGTCGTCTCGCGACCGAAGAGGACGCCGCAATCGACGACGATCCATTTCCGCTCGTCCGGCGGCCCGAAGCCGTAGGCGTTGAAGTTCATGCCGATCTCGCCCGCGCCGCCGAGGGGGAGAAGCACCAATTCGTCACGGTCGGGGGCGGCCATCAACCCTGCGGCTTCGTCTTCGGCGCGAGGCGTTGCGCGAATGAATCAGGATGAGGCCGCGGATCGTCAGATCGGGATCGAGATGGTCGATCGCCGGAGTCTGCTTGTAGAAGAGATTGGCGAGGCCGCCGGTCGCGACAACCGTCATCGGCTTTCCGTACTCGTCCTTGATGCGCGCGACGAGACCCTCGATGAGGCTGATATAGCCCCAATATAGCCCCGACTGCATCGCGGGGATCGTGTCCTTTCCGATGACGCTCTGCGTGCGCGTGACGGCCACGCGAGGAAGTGCCGCGGCGCCCTGGTGAAGCGCTTCGGCTGACAGGTTCGCACCCGGCGCGATCACGCCGCCTTCATAGTCGCCGCTTGCCGATACGATGTCGAACGTCGTCGCGGTGCCGAAGTCGACGATGATCGCCGGACCCTTGTAGCTCTCATGGGCGGCGACGGCGTTGACGACGCGGTCGGCGCCGACGGCGCTCGGTCGGTCCGTCAGGATCTTGATGCCGAGGTCGAGATCGGGATCTCCGACGACCAGCGGCTCGCATTTCAGGTAGCGCCGGCACAGGAGGCGCAGATCGAACATCGCCGCCGGCACGACCGAGGCGATGATCGCCAAGTCGAGATCGCCGAAGGCAAGGCCGTTCAGCTGCAGAAGCGGCTGGAGCAGCACCGCGTATTCGTCGGCCGTGCGCGTGGTCTCGGTCACCGCGCGCCACTCGCAGCGGATATCCTTGCCGTCATGGACGGCGAAGACGATGTTGGTGTTGCCGGCGTCGATGGCGAGGAGCATGCGATGTCCTAGGCGGCGAAGAACACTTCGCCGGCAGCGATCAGGCGCGTGCGGTCCTGCGCTTCACGCAGGATCAATGCACCCGTATCGTCGATGCCTTCGAACACGCCCCAGACCTCCTCGTTTTGCAGCCGCGCCCTGATGCGCGTTCCGAGCCCGGCCGCGCGCGCGAGCCAGGAGTCGCGAATGGGAGCAAAGCCCTGCGCGGCCCAGGTGTCATACCATTTCGCGAACCCAGCCGCGAGGGCGACAAGCGCCTCGCGCGGCCCCGGCGTGGCAGCAGCGAGTGCGGCGAGCGAGGTCGCGGGAAACTCCGTACCCGGAGGAAAGTGCGCCAGGTTGACGCCGATGCCGACGGCGAGCCAGCAGGGCTGCTCGCCGCCCGCGCTCGCGGATTCGAGCAGGATGCCCGCGATCTTGCGGCCGTCCGCGAGAACATCGTTCGGCCATTTGAGCTTGACCTCGGTGCTCGGCGCAAAGCGCGCGACCGCGTCCGACGCGGCGAGCGCCGCGACGAAGGAAAGCTGAGCGCACTCTTGGGCGGGCTTTCCGGGCCTCAGGAACAAGGTGGCCGCGAGATTGCCCGGCGGCGACTCCCATGGGCGGCCGCGGCGGCCGCGCCCGGCCATTTGCTGGTCCGCGACGATCCACACCGGACCTGCCTCGCCGGCGCCGGCCAGCCGGCGCGCCTCCTCATTGGTGGAGTCGATGACGTCGAAATGCCTCAGCGCGTAGCCTTGCGGCCACGCGGGCGCCGATTCTCACCGGAACAGCGCCTGCGCCGCGATATCCGCGCTCGCCAGTAGCGGCGCCGGCCAGAAGACATAGAGGACCGAGAACGCGGTCGCCACCGTCATGATCGCGCTGAGGCTCATACCCATGTCGCGGTCGAAGGGCCGAGCCGGTTCGTCGAAGTACATCACCTTGACGAAGCGCAGGTAGTAGAAGGCGCCGATCACGCTGGCCACGATGTTAATCGTCGCCGGGATGTAGAGATGCGCCGCCAAGGCCGCTTCGAAGACGTAGATCTTTGCGAAGATGCCGGCCAGCGGCGGCAGGCCGGCGAGGCTCAACATCAGCGCGGCGATCGCGAAGGCGAAGCGCGGTTGCGTGCGCGCAAGGCCCGCAAGCTGGTCGATCTCCTCTACCATCTCGCCGTCGCGCTTCATCGCGAGGATGCAGGCAAAGACGCCGAGATTGGTAATGAGATAGTAGGCGAGATAAAGGAGCGTGCCCTTTATCCCCATCTCCGTCCCCGCCGCGAGGCCAAGCAGCGCGTAGCCGACATGGCCGATAGAGCTGTAGGCAAGCAGCCTTTTGATATTGGTCTGGCCGATCGCAGCGACGGACCCCAGGATCGTCGAGAGCACCGAGATCACGACGATGATCTGCTGCCACTGCGCGACGGCGGACGGGAACGGCGCGATGACCGCGCGCACAAAGAGCGCCAGCGCCGCCACCTTCGCCGCCGTCGAGAAATAGGCGGTGATCGGCGAGGGCGAACCCTCGTAGACGTCGGGCGTCCACATGTGGAACGGCACGGCGCCAACCTTGAAGGCGAGACCGGCAGTCAGGAACACGAGGCCGAAAATCAGACCGATATTGGCGCGCCATATGCGGGATCGCGGCCGCTACGCCCGAGAACGTCGTCGTCCCGGTGAAGCCGTAGATGAGCGAGATGCCGTAGAGCAGCATTCCAGAAGACAGGGCGCCCAGGACGAAATATTTGAGTCCCGCCTCGCTCGACCGCGGCGAATCGCGGTCGAAGGCCGCGAGCACATAGAGCGCCAGGCTCTGCAGCTCGAGGCCCATATAGAGCGCAATGAAGCTCGATGCCGAGACCATCAGCATCATGCCGAGCGTCGCAAATACCATGAGGACCGGAAGCTCGAAGCGCTCCGATTTGCGGCCCGCGAAAAAGTCGCCTGCCATCAGCACCGACAGCACCGAGCCGGCGAGAATCAGCACCTTGCTGTACCGCGAGAACGCGTCGACCGCGAATGCGCCATGGAACGCTGTCGCGGGGCTCGCCATCATGACGAGGACACCGGACGCCACCATGGCGGCAACCGCCAGCGCGGAAACAAGGCTCGTCCGCTTGTCTCCGCCGATGGCGCCCAGCATTAGAAGAGCGAGACCGCTCAACGCGAGCAGAAGCTCCGGCCTGAGCGCTGCGAGATCCGAGGCAAGGTTCATCGCGCCGCTCCTTTGGTCACATCCGCGGCGAGCTTTGGCGCGCGGTCGATCGCGAGCGCGGTCTTGTGCTCTTCGATCAGGTTCTGCACCGAGACGCCGGTTACGTCGAAGATGGGCTTGGGATAGACGCCGAGCAGGATCGTGACGATCACCAGCGGCGCCAGAATCGCAACCTCGCGCAGACTCAGGTCCTGGATGGTCTGAAGGCTCGGCTTGACCAGCGCCCCGAAGATCACGCGGCGATAGAGCCAGAGCGCGTAGGCCGCCGACAGGATCACACCTGTCGCCGCAAAGATCGCCACCCAGGTGTTGACCAGGAACGCACCCAGCATTGTCATGAATTCGCCGACGAAGCCGCTTGTTCCCGGCAGGCCGACATTGGCGAGCGTGAACACCATGAAGACCGCCGGCATACATCGGCATGCGGTTCACGAGGCCGCCAAAGGCCGAGATTTCGCGCGTATGCATGCGGTCGTAGATGACGCCCACGCAGAGAAACAAAGCGCCCGAGACGACGCCGTGGCTCAGCATCTGGAAAATTCCACCTTCGACGCCCTGCACGCGTCAACGTGAAGATGCCCATGGTCACGAAGCCCATATGGGCAACCGACGAATAGGCGATCAGCTTCTTCATGTCCTCCTGCGCCAACGCCACGAGCGAGGTGTAGATGATGGCGACGATCGACAGCACGAAGATGAAAGGCGTGAAGGTCACAGTCGCGCTCGCGAACATCGGCAGCGAGAAGCGCAGGAATCCGTAGCCGCCCATCTTGAGGAGGATGCCTGCCAGGATAACCGAACCCGCCGTCGGCGCCTCGACATGCGCGTCAGGCAGCCAGGTGTGAACCGGCCACATCGGCATCTTCACGGCGAAAGAGGCAAAGAAGGCAAACCAGAGCAAATCCTGCATGAGCAGCGGGAAATGCGCCGTCGCCAGCAGCGTCACGATGTCGGTCGTGCCGCTGTAGAAATACATCGCCAGGATCGCGAGCAGCATCAGCACCGAGCCGAGCAGCGTGTAGAGAAAGAACTTGAAGCTCGCATAGACGCGCCGCTTTCCGCCCCACACGCCGATGATGATGAACATCGGGATCAGCCCGCCCTCGAAGAAGAGATAGAAGAGGACGAGATCGAGAGCGCAGAACACGCCGATCATCAGCGTCTCGAGGATCAGGAACGCGACCATGTATTCCGCGACGCGGGTCTGGATCGATTCCCAGCTTGCCAGGATGCAGAACGGCATCAGCCCGGCCGTCAGCACGACGAAGAGCATCGAAATGCCGTCGACACCCATGTGGTAGCTGATCCCGCCGCCGAGCCAGGTTGCCTGCTCGACGAACTGGAACGCCGCGGTCGTGCCGTCGAAATTCGCCCAGATCACAGATCGACAGCGACGAAGTCGACGAGCGTGGTGATCAGCGCGATCGCAGCGCGCGTTGCGCGCTGTTGTTGCCTCGTCGCCGCGAACAAGAAGGATCGCCAGTGCGCCGAGCAGCGGCAGGAAGGTGTGACGCTGAGAGATCGGAAAGTGATTCATATGCGCGCACCCGCGAACCATGAACCAAGTCGCCAGCGCCACGACGCCGATCAGCATTGCGAAGGCGTAGTGGTAGACGTAACCCGTCTGCAGGCGAACCGCGCCGCGCGTGACGTCGAGAACACGCGCCGCGATCCCGTCGGGCCCCAGCCCGTCGATGATGCGACCATCGCCGACCTTCCACAGAATGCGCCCGAGGCGCTGCGTAGGACGTACGAAGACAGCGTCATAGAGCTCGTCGAAATACCATTTGTTGTAGACGAAGGTGTAGAGCAGCCCCTTCCGGGCGGCGAGCCGCGCCGGAAGCTCGGGATGCAGGATGTAGTAGTAGTACGCGATCAGGAAACCGAGGATCGTCAAGCCGATCGGCGCAAGCTCGACCCAGGCGGGAAGTGCTCGATCTGGGGCTGAAGGCCATTGCCGGCGATGGCGCACGAGCGCCCCATGCCAGAATCCTTCGCAGTCCGGTCCTATGAAATAGGGGTCGAAGATACGCGCCCGCGAAAAGCGCGCCCAGCGCGAGAACGGCCAACGGGATCAACATGACGAGAGGCGATTCATGCACATCGGCAAGCCGGATCGTGTGGCCGTGCCCATGCTCGTCATCTGAGCCCGGTTCGACATGCGCGTCCGGCACGGCATGGGACAGCGGGATGTGGTCCTCACCGCGAAAGCGGCCGTGGAACGTCATCAGGAACTGGCGCCAGGAGTAGAACGAGGTCATCAGGGCCGCCAGGAGCGTCAGCACAAAGGCGTAGGTGCCAATGCCGGTACCAGACTGCGTAAGCGGCATCGATGATCGATCTTTCGAATAGAATCCGGACGTGCCGATGTGCAGGAGGGGAATTCCCGTGCCGGTCAGCGCCAGGTTGCCGATCAGCATCATGGCCCAGGTGAACGGAATAGCCTTATCAGAGCCCCCCCATCTTCCGCATGTCCTGCTCGTGATGCATCGCGGGAATGACCGAGCCCGCGCCGAGGAACAGCAGCGCCTTGAAGAAGGCGTGGGTGAAAAGATGAAACATCGACGCGCCATAAGCCGACACGCCGGCGGCGACGAACATGTAGCCAAGCTGCGAGCAGGTCGAATAGGCGATGACGCGCTTGATGTCGTTCTGGAAGAGACCGACGGACGCTGCGAAGAAGGCTGTCGTCGCACCGATGAAGGTTACGAAGGCAAGTGCGTGGGGCGCGTGCTCGAACATCGGCGAGCAGCGGCAGACGAGGAATACGCCGGCCGTGACCATGGTGGCCGCATGGATGAGGGCGGAAACGGGCGTCGGACCTTCCATCGCGTCCGGCAACCATGTGTGCAGCCCGATCTGCGCCGACTTGCCCATGGCACCGATGAACAGGAGCAGGCAGAGCGTGGTCAAGACGTCCACCTGATGGCCCGCGAACAGGAAGGTCCTTCCCACCATGGCCGGAGCGGCCGCAAAGACCGGGTCGAAATCGAGGGTCTTGAACACGGCGTAGATGCCGAAAATGCCGAGCGCGAAGCCGAAATCGCCGACGCGATTGACGATGAACGCCTTGATCGCCGCGGCATTGGCGCTGGGTCGCGTGTACCAGAAGCCGATCAGGAGATAGGACGCGAGGCCGACGCCCTCCCAGCCGAAGAACAGCTGGAGGAAATTGTTCGCTGTCACCAGCATCAGCATCGCGAAGGTGAAGAGCGAGAGATAAGAGAAGAACCGCGGGACGATTCGGATCCTCGTGCATGTAGCCGATCGAATAGAGATGGACGAGCGACGACACGCCCGTCACCACGACCAGCATCACGGCCGTGAGCGAATCCACGCGGATCGCCCAGTCGACCTCCAGGTCGCCCGAGGTGATCCAGGTCGCCAGCCTGACAATCCCGCCGTGACCGAGGAACGTCACGTCATAGAAGGTGTAGACCGAGAGAGCGGCCGAGATGAACAGCGCACCCGTGGTCACGAGCTCGGCGGCGCGGGCGCCGATGAAGCGGCCGCCAAGGCCCGCGATAGCCGACGCGATGATCGGAAGAAAAACGATTGCGGTGTACACCAATCAACCTTTCATCAGATTCACGTCTTCGACCGCGATGGTCCCGCGGTTGCGGAAATAGACGACGAGAATGGCAAGTCCGATGGCGGCTTCCGCCGCCGCGACCGTCAGCACGAACAGAGCGAAAACCTGCCCGACCAGATCGCCGAGAAACGAGGAAAAGGCGACGAAGTTGATGTTGACCGCGAGCAGGATCAGCTCGATCGACATCAGGATGATGATGACGTTCTTCCGGTTGAGGAAGATCCCGAGCACGCCGACCGTGAACAGGATCGCGGCGACGGCGAGATAATTTCCGAGCCCGATGGTCATGACGTCACGCTCCCTGCCCCGGTTTGATATCGAGCATGTCGACGGCCATCGCCGGCGTGCGTGCGTTCTGCTGCGAGATCGACTGGCGGCGCACACCGGGCCGGTGGCGCAGCGTCAACACGATGGCGCCGATCATCGCCACCAGCAGGACCAGGCCCGCGATCTGAAAATAGTAGACGTAGTCGGTGTAGAGGATCGCACCCAGCGCGGCTGTGTTGGTGATTCCGGCCGGCGTCGCATGGGTGACGTAGGACTGCGTCGCCGGCGAAATGTGCCAGTTGATGCCCACGAGGAGCGCAAGCTCGCCCATCAATACGCCACCCACTCCGAGCCCCAGCGGCAGCAGCTGGAGCGAACCGCGCTTCATCTCGGCGAAGTCGACGTCCAGCATCATGACGACGAAAAGGAACAATACCGCGACCGCGCCGACATAGACGACGATCAGGATCATCGCGAGGAACTCGGCGCCCAGAAGCACGAAGAGACCGGCCGCGTTGAAGAATGTGAGGATCAGGAACAGCACGGAATGCACGGGATTTCGCGCAGCAATCACCGCGACCGCGGACGCGATCATGACGACTGAAAAGACGTAAAACGCTAGTGCCTGAAGCATGTCCCCTGCTCGCCCCGCCTACCTGTACGGTGCATCCAGTTCCAGATTGCGCGCGATCTCGCGCTCCCAGCGGTCGCCGTTCGCGAGCAACCGTGTCTTGTCGTAGTAAAGCTCTTCACGCGTCTCGGTCGAAAATTCGAAATTCGGCCCTTCGACGATGGCGTCGACCGGGCACGCCTCCTGGCAGAAGCCGCAATAGATGCATTTGACCATGTCGATGTCGTAGCGCGTCGTGCGGCGGCTGCCATCTGCCCGGGGCTCGGCCTCGATCGTGATCGCCTGGGCGGGGCAGATCGCCTCGCAGAGCTTGCAGGCGATACAGCGTTCCTCGCCGTTTGGATACCGCCTCAGCGCGTGCTCGCCGCGGAAGCGCGGGGATAGTGGCCCCTTCTCGAAGGGATAGTTAAGCGTCACCTTCGGCGCGAAGAAGTAGCGCATGGCAAGCAGGAAGCTCTGGATGAATTCCCAGAAGAAGATCTGACGCGCGGAACGGTCAAGCGTTGCCATGAGGCCTCACAAGTGAGGGCGGACGAAGAGCACCCAGCCCGCCGTAACCACGACCCACAGGATCGACGTCGGCAGGAACACCTTCCAGCCCAGACGCATCAGCTGGTCGTAGCGGTAGCGAGGCACGATCGCCTTCACCATCGCAAAGAGGAAGAAGAAGAAAAGGATCTTGAGGACCATCCAGATCACGCCGGGAACGACGGTGAACGGGAAGATGTCGAGTGGGGGCAGCCAGCCGCCGAAGAAAAGGATGGCGCACAGCGCGCACATCAGCATCACGCTGATGTATTCGCCGAGGAAGAACAGCAGGAACGGCGTCGCCGAATACTCGACGAAGAAGCCGGCCACAAGCTCGGACTCCGCCTCGATCAGATCGAACGGCGGGCGATTCGTCTCGGCCAGCGCCGAGACGAAGAAGATCGGGAACATCGGGAAAAGGATGGAGAAGATGAACCAGCCATGCTCCTGTGCGCGCACGATGTCCGAGAGGTTCAGAGAGCCCGCGAACAGCAGCACCGTGATAATCACGAAGCCGATGGAAACCTCGTAAGACACCATCTGTGCGGCGGCGCGCAATGCCGAGAGGAAGGGATATTTCGAATTCGAGGCCCAACCGGCCATGATGATTCCGTAGACGCCGAGCGAGGACATGGCGAAGAGATAGAGAATCCCGACATTGATGTCGGCCACCACCCAGTGGTCGGCGAGCGGCACCACGGCCCAGCCCGCGAAGGCGAGCGTCGCGGTGACGAGCGGCGCCAGGATGAACACGACCTTGTTCGCACCCGAGGGAATGATGACTTCCTTGAGCATGAACTTGAACGCGTCGGCAAAGGTCTGGAGCAGCCCGAAGGCGCCAACGACGTTCGGGCCGCGGCGCATCTGCACGGCCGCCCAGATCTTGCGGTCGGCCAGGATGAACATCGCCACGGAAATCATCAGGCCGACCTCAAAGACGGCGATCGTGATGAGCTGGCTGAGCGTCCAGGCCCAGGCGTAGTTGAGGCCTAGTGACTGAAATGAGGACAGAAGGACCATCTGCTATTCCGCCGCCATCTTCGCCGAGCCGCCAACGAACACGCGGCTGCATTCCGCCATCGTCTCGCTCGCGCGGGCAATCGGATTGGTGAGATAGAAGTCGGCGATAGAACTCGCAAGCGGCCGGGCCGTATCGAGCGGACCTTCGCGGCCGATCGCGCTCCAGAGCGACATGTCGCCTTCATGGCGCGGCGCCGAATCGAGCGCTGCAAGGGCCGGTGCGTCCTTCACGATCGCCGCGCGCAAGGCCTCCATCGTGTCGTAAGGCAGGCGCTTGTGCAGAACATCGGAAAGCGCACGCAGGATCGCCCAATCCTCCTTCGCTTCGCCGGGCGGGAAAGCTGAGCGCTGCGCCTGCTGCACGCGACCCTCGAAATTGGCGTAGAGCCCGTCCTTTTCCGTATAGGCGGCGCCGGGAAGCACGACATCGGCGTTGTGCGCGCCAGCATCGCCATGGCTGCCCTGGTAAACGACAAAAGCTCGGCCGAGATGGCTGACGTCGAATTCGTCGGCGCCAAGCAGATAGATGAAATCGATCTCGCCCTTCTGCGCCGCATCGACGATGCCGGCCACGTCGCGGCCGTCCTTGCCCGGCACAAAGCCCAGATCGAGCGCCGCCACACGGGACGCAGCGGTGTGCAGGACGTTGAACCCGTTCCAGCCGCCCTCGGAGGGTGTTCCGGCCGGACCGAACATACCGGTCTCCTGCGCGATCTTGACCGCGAGCTTCAGAACAGCGGCGCCGTCCGTGCGCGCGAGCGCGCCCGGACCGAGAATCAGCATCGGACGCTTGGCATTCTTGAGCACGGATGCAAATTCATGGCTGCCGTCGGCGATGGCTGAAAGAACTTCGACGCCCGCGCCGACGTTGTCGACGGGATAGGTCAGGTCATAACCCGCGCCCACGCTCGCGATCTTCAAGCTGTTCGCGATCCAGGCCTTGCGGATGCGCGCGTTCAGCACCGGCGCTTCCCAGCGGGGGTTGCTTCCGATCAGCAGCAAGGCATCGGCGGCGTCGACGCCCGCGATCGTCGAATTGAACAGGTAGGACGGCCGCGGGCCGGCCGCGAGCTTTGCACCGTCCTGGCGGCAATCGAGATTGGCGACGCCAAGCGACGTCATCAGATCTTTCAGCGCCTTGATCTCCTCGGCGGCGGCGAGATCGCCGACGACGGCGGCCATGCGCTCCGGCTTGGTCGCGGCTGCACGCTCCGCGATGGCGGCGAACGCGTCCGCCCACGTCGCCGGCTGCAGCTTGCCGCTGATGCGGATATAGGGCCGGTCGAGGCGCTGGCGGCGCAAGCCATCGCAGGCGTGCCGCGCCTTGTCCGAAATCCACTCCTCATTCACATCCTCGTTGAGGCGCGGCAGCACGCGCATGACGTCGCGACCGCGCGCGTCGACGCGGATGTTGCAGCCCTGCGCATCCATGACGTCGATGGATTCCGTCTTGCGCAGCTCCCAGGGGCGCGCATTGAAGGCATAGGGCTTTGCGGTCAGAGCGCCCACCGGACAAAGATCGACGACGTTGCCGGACAGCTCGGACGCGAACGCCTTCTCGAGATAGGTCGTGATCTCCATATCCTCGCCGCGCCCGGTCGCTCCGAGATCGGGCACGCCGGCCACCTCCGTCGCGAAGCGCACGCAGCGCGTGCACTGGATGCAGCGGGTCATGACGCGTCTTGATCAGCGGGCCCATGTATTTGTCTTCGACCGCGCGCTTGTTCTCGTTGAAGCGGTGGAATGCGGCGCGGCCGTAGCCCATCGCCTGGTCCTGCAGGTCGCATTCGCCGCCCTGGTCGCAGATCGGACAATCGAGCGGGTGGTTGATCAGGAGGAATTCCATCACGCCTTCGCGGGCTTTGCGCGCCACGGGCGAATTGGTGTTGATGCGCGCGAGCGTGCCGTCGCGGTTCGGCGGGATGTCCTTCACCTGCAGCGCGCACGACGCCTGCGGCTTGGGCGCGCCGACCCACTCGACAAGGCACATCCGGCAATTGCCCGCGACGGACAGCCGCTCGTGAAAGCAGAAGCGGGAAATCTCGGCACCGGCGAGCTCGCACGCCTGCAGGAGCGTGAGGTTCGGATCGGCCTCGATTTCCTTGCCGTCGATGATCAGTTTCGGCATTCGTTCCTCACGCGCAACGCGCCGTCTGCCACAGCTTTGCCTGCGGCGTGGATTTCCAGTCGAAGGCAAATTCGCTCGGTCCATGGACGGATAGGTGCTCGATCCGCTCCATCCCCTCGGCCGGCGTCGGTATGTGCCCCGCATCAACCCACCACAGCGCCATGTGCGTCGAGGATGTCGGTGCGAACCATGAGACCTTCTTGCGATAGATTGCACTGTGAGCCGTCTGCCAGACGAATTTCTCGAGCGCTTCGACGCTCTCCCACACCGACAGGTTCACGAGCAGGTCAGGATCGGCGAAGGGACGAAGGCCTGTTGCGTTGCCGCTATCGTCCTTCAATCGCCAGACGAAGCCGGGCATCCGGTCTGCGACCGCATTGATGCGGTCGAGATTGTCGAAGAATCCCGACATGCGCGGATCGTCCTTGGGATGAAGGAGCTTGCCGATGTTTATTTCTGCGAGGTTTTTCGTCCCAGCCATCACCCTACTCCGCCGCCAACGGCCGCGTGCCGCGATAATCGGCGATGCGCCGCTCGAGCTCCGGCCGGAAGTGGCGGATCAGACCTTGGATCGGCCACGCCGCTGCGTCGCCGAGCGCGCAGATCGTGTGGCCCTCGACCTCCTTTGTCACTTCGTAAAGCAGATCAATCTCTTCCGGCTTCGCGTCGCCCTTCTGCAGCCGCGTCATTACGCGCCACATCCAGCCGGTGCCCTCGCGGCACGGCGTGCACTGGCCGCAGCTCTCGTGCTTGTAGAAATAGGCAAGTCGCTGGATCGCCTTCACGACGTCCGCCGACTTGTCCATCACGATGACCGCGGCGGTGCCGAGGCCGGACTGGACGTTCTTCAGCGAGTCGAAATCCATCAGCACGTCGTCGCAGACCGATTTCGGCAGCAGCGGCACCGATGCGCCGCCCGGAATGATCGCCGCGAGATTGTCCCAGCCGCCCCGCACGCCGCCGGCATGTTTCTCGATGAGCTCCCGCAGGGGAATTCCCATCTCCTCTTCCACGTTGCAGGGCTTGTTCACGTGGCCGGAAATGCAGAAAACCTTGGTGCCGGTGTTGTTCGGGCGGCCGATCGCCGCGAACCAGCCCGCGCCGCGCCGCAGGATCGTCGGCGCAACCGCAATCGACTCCACGTTGTTCACGGTCGTGGGGCAGCCGTAGAGGCCCACATTCGCCGGAAACGGCGGCTTCAGCCGCGGCTGGCCCTTCTTGCCTTCGAGGCTCTCGAGGAGTGCCGTTTCCTCGCCACAGATATACGCGCCCGCGCCGTGATGGACGTAGAGATCGAAATCCCAGCCATGGATGTTGTTCTTGCCGATGAGCTTGGCCGCATAGGCCTCGTCGACTGCGGACTGCAGCGCTTCACGCTCGCGAATGAACTCGCCGCGCACATAGATGTAGCAGGCATGTGCACGCATCGCGAAGGACGCGATCAGGCAACCCTCAACCAGCGTGTGAGGATCGTTGCGCATGATGTCCCGGTCCTTGCAGGTGCCGGGTTCGGATTCGTCCGCGTTCACGACGAGATAGTGCGGCCGCTCCTTCACCTCTTTCGGCATGAACGACCATTTGAGGCCGGTCGGGAAGCCGGCGCCGCCCCGGCCGCGCAAGCCCGACTTTTTCATCTCGTCGACGATCGCCTCGGGTCCGCGGGCGATGATCTCCTTGGTACCGTCCCAGCCGCCACGCTTGCGCGCGCCTTCGAGACCGGGGTCCTCGAAGCCGTAGAGATTGGTAAAGATGCGGTCTTTGTCGGAGAGCATAGGTCAGGCCGCCTTGGGAATTGAACGCAAGTCGATGCGTTCCTGGATCACCTGCCGGAAGTTCTTGACGAGGCCCAGGATCGGCCCAGCCGCCGCATCGCCGAGCCCACAAATCGTGTGGCCGCCAATCTGCGAGGAGACTTCGAGCAGCAGATCGATGTCGCGCGTCGTGCCGTCGCCGCGCGCAAGCCGGTCCAGCACGCGGTAGAGCCAACCCGTTCCCTCCCGGCAGGGCGTGCACTGGCCGCAGCTCTCATGCATGAAGAATTTCGCAAGCCGGGGTCACGCGCAGAGAGCATTCCTAGGCCTTCCTCCGCGGTGGCTTGCGGCGCACAAGGAAGAGACACGCGGCACCCAGCAGTGCGAGAACCACGGCTGGACCCGCGCCGTTGCTCGCGAACAGGAAGATCAGGACGACGGCGGCCGCAAACGTCAGGCCGATGATTTCGGGAAAATGCTCGCTCATGTCGCCGCGCCAGGTGGTTTCTGGGCGGGCGCTTCGCGCTGCTCGGCGCCCGGATTGGGCATCTTTGCGTTGGCATCCGTCGTCGCGGGGCCCGCGTGATGGCGGGTGCCGCCGTCATACAGCGAGCGGTCGGTCAACGTGAGGGCGCCGCCCATGGGCTCGGAGGAGCGCCGGCCGTTTTGCGGACCGGGCTTGGGCGTCTGGCCGCGGCGAAAGGCATCGAGAATCCTCTCGGTCGCCGGGCCGTCGAGGTCTTCGTAGAAATCCTTGCCGATCTGCAGCATCGGCGCGTTGACGCAGGCGCCGAGGCATTCGACCTCCATCCAGGAGAACTTCCCGTCGGCCGAAACTTTGTGCTGTTCGGGCGCGATCTGCTTCTTGCAGACCGCAACAATCTCGTCGGAGCCCCGCAGCCAGCACGGCGTCGTGGTGCAGACCTGCACGAGATGGTCGCCGACCGGCTCAAGGTTGAACATCGTGTAGAACGTCGCGACTTCGAGCACGCGGATTGACGGCATGTCGAGCAGGATCGCGACGGCCTCGATCATCGGCCTGGAGACCCAGCCTTCCTGTTCCTGCCCGCGCCAAAGAAGCGAGATCACCGCCGAAGCCTGCCGGCCCGGCGGGTACTTCTTCAGCTGGTCGAGTGCCCAGGCACCGTTCTCAGGCGTAAAGGCAAAGCTGGCGGGCTGGTGGTCTGCGAGGCGGCGGACGCTCACCGGTCGACCTCTCCGAAGACGATGTCGAGCGAACCAAGAACTGCGGAAACGTCGGCCAGCATGTGCCCCCTGGACATGTAATCCATCGCCTGCAGATGCGCGTAGGACGGTGCGCGGATCTTGCAGCGGTAAGGCTTGTTGGTGCCGTCGGCGATCAGGTAAACGCCGAACTCGCCCTTCGGTGCTTCGACCGCGGCGTACACTTCGCCCGCGGGCACATGATAGCCCTCGGTGTAGAGCTTGAAGTGGTGGATCAGCGCTTCCATCGACTGCTTCATCTCGGCTCGCTTGGGCGGCACGACCTTGTTGTCGGTCGACGAAACCGGACCGGACGGCATTTTTTCGATGCACTGTTTCATGATCTTGTTCGCTTCGCGCATCTCTTCCATGCGCATGACGTAGCGATCGTAGCAGTCGCCGTTCTTGCCGACCGGAATTTTGAAGTCGAGTTCCGAATAGCACTCATAGGGCTGCGCGCGGCGCAGGTCCCAGGCAACGCCGGTCGAACGCAGCATGACGCCCGTGAAGCCCCACATCTCCGCTTCGTGGCGGTTGACGATGCCGATGTCGACGTTGCGCTGCTTGAAGATGCGGTTTTCGCTCAGGAGGCTTTCGATATCGTCGAGCACCTTGGGGAAATGCTCGCAGAACCCGTAGATGTCCTCGAGCAGCTTGGGCGGCAGGTCCTGGTGCACGCCGCCCGGGCGGAAATAGGCGGCGTGCATGCGGCTGCCAGAGGCGCGCTCGTAGAAGATCATCAGCTTCTCTCGTTCCTCGAAGCCCCAGAGCGGCGGCGTGAGCGCGCCCACGTCCAAAGCCTGGGTCGTGACGTTGAGAAGATGGTTGAGGATCCGGCCGATCTCGCAATAGAGCACGCGGATATACTGGCCGCGCTTGGGCACTTCCAGGCCGATCAGTCTTTCCACCGCCAGCGCGAACGCGTGCTCCTGGTTCATCGGCGCGACATAGTCGAGCCGGTCGAAATACGGCACCGCCTGGAGGTAGGTCTTGTGTTCGATCAACTTCTCGGTGCCGCGATGCAGCAGGCCAATATGCGGATCGACGCGAGTGACGATCTCGCCGTCGAGATCGAGCACGAGACGCAGCACACCATGGGCGGCGGGATGCTGTGGCCCGAAATTGATCGTGATCTGAGGCTCTTCGCTGCCGATGACTTTCGCCGGATCAGCCATGTCTTTTCCCCGGCGAATAGCGAGTAGCGAATAGCGAATAGAACGATGGCAACTGTTCTATCCTTTTCACTGCTGAAATGAGCGTATGAAGGACCGTAGCATCCGGCCTTCTTCGTAACATTGCTCCATGACGGGAGCGATATCTAAGCCTGAAGAGACGCCGACCCGCTCCGCCAAAATCAAGTGCGTTTCGAGCTCCTTCAACGATCCCTGCGCCAGTCGAAGAAACTGGATGAATGTCGGGGTACTTTCGCGGCCATGACCCTCGGCAACATTTGCTGCGATCGACGCCGCTGAGCGGCGAATGTGACTTGTCAGGCCAAACATTTCGTCCCGTGGGAACGAGCGAGTAACCCGATAGCAGGCTTCGGCGATCGACATGGCTTCCTGCCATACGCGCAGGTCGCGATACGATTTGATCTCCTTGCCACTCAAGGGTCGTTCCCATTGCTCTTCGACTATTCTCTCTTCCTGTACTATTCGCTATTCGCTATTCGCTATTCGTTCCTTTCAACTCTTCTTCCCCGGATCCCCCGAAGACACGCCGGGCGCCATCGCCGCCTTCTCGTCGCCCGGCAGGATGTGCGGCGCGCCTTCCCACGGACTCATGAAATCGAAGTCGCGGAATTCCTGGACGAGCTGCACGGGCTGGTAGACGACGCGCTTGAGCTCGTCGTCGTAGCGCACCTCCACATAGCCGGTAAGCGGGAAGTCCTTGC
This sequence comes from uncultured Alphaproteobacteria bacterium, assembly GCA_963802815.1. Lineage (GTDB taxonomy): Bacteria > Pseudomonadota > Alphaproteobacteria > Micropepsales > Micropepsaceae > Rhizomicrobium. The sequence goes on along the minus strand of CAWDKN010000002.1, from coordinate 16,917 downwards.
GCAGCGGATAGCCGGTGAAGCCGTAGTCGGTGAGAATGCGACGAAGGTCCGGATGCTCGGAGAACGCGATGCCATACATGTCGAAGGTTTCGCGCTCGAACCAGTTCGCGGCCGGGTGCACGCCGGCGGCCGACGGCACGGGCTGGTCCTCTCCGACGGCGACCTTGAGGCGAAGCCTCAGGTTCTTTGCCAGCGACAGGAGGTGATAGACGACGTCGAAACGCTGCGCCCGCTGCGGCCAGTCGACGCCGCAGATGTCGATAAGGGTCCGGAATTCATAGGACGGGTCGTCGCGCAGAAATTTCAGGACGCGCACGACCTCGTCGGGCTCGATGTCGAGCGAAAGCTCGCCCGTGGCGACATTGGCCGCGCGCACCGCGCCGGGAAGCGCCGCTGCGATCCTGGTTCCCTGCTCGCGAAGCGCGCCCTCGTCGCTCATCGGTCGATCGTTCCCGTGCGGCGGATTTTCCGCTGCAGCAGCATGACGCCGTAGACAAGCGCCTCGGCCGTCGGCGGGCAGCCGGGCACGTAGACATCGACCGGCACGATGCGGTCGCAGCCGCGCACCACGGCATAGGAGTAATGATAGTAGCCGCCGCCATTGGCGCAGGAGCCCATGGAGATGACGTAGCGCGGCTCCGGCATCTGGTCGTAGACCTTGCGCAGAGCCGGCGCCATCTTGTTGGTCAGCGTGCCGGCCACGATCATCACGTCGGACTGGCGCGGGCTCGCGCGCGGGGCGAAACCAAAGCGCTCAAGGTCGTAGCGCGGCATGCTCGCCTGCATCATCTCGACGGCGCAGCAGGCAAGGCCGAACGTCATCCACATCAGCGAGCCGGTTCGCGCCCAGTTGATGAGCGCGTCGGCGCTGGCGACGAGAAAGCCCTTGTCGGCCATTTCCGCTTGCAGCGCCTTGAAATAGGGGTCGTTGTCGATCGGCTTGTGACCGCCGTCGACCCCGGACCGCGCCGCGGTGCCTGCCGGGGTCACTCCCATTCGAGGGCTCCCTTCTTCCATTCGTAAATGAAGCCGATGGTCAGCACGCCGAGGAACACGATCATCGACCAGAAGGCGAAGACACCGGTCGCCTTGAGCGTGATCGCCCAGGGAAACAGGAACGCCACTTCGAGGTCGAAGATGATGAAGAGAATCGAGACGAGGTAGAACCGCACGTCGAACTTCATGCGCGAATCGCTGAAGGCGTTGAACCCGCACTCATAGGCCGAAAGCTTTTCCGGATCCGGTTTCGAAGGCGCGATGACGAGCGGCACGATCACCAGAGCTGCGCCGAGTGCGCCGCCGATCATGATGAAGAGCAGGATCGGGAGATATTCGAGCAGCAGCCGTTCCATCGTCGATCCTTTGGCGCGGCTCTGGGAGAAGCCGTGAAGTCGTCCGGGCGGCTTTGGCTACGGCGCCGTTCTGGCGCCGCGGGGCCGCTGCATTTCGCGGGTGCAGTATAGGCAGCAGCAGTCCGCGAGCAACGCGGGTTTAGACGAAGATTCGTCGCGGGAAAACAGGATTTTGCAAGTTAACTTGAGCCATTCCTCGAGGGAAATGGCGGGAGCGACGGGGCTCGAACCCGCGACCTTCGGCGTGACAGGCCGACACTCTAACCAACTGAGCTACGCCCCCGCGAAATGCGGCGTTACAGCGCTGCATCGACGCGAAAGAGGGCCGATGTAGGGCCCCGACCCACCCCTGTCAAGGACGCCGCTAATACGGGCCCCCGCCTCCTCCGCCGCCGCCACCTTCACCGCCGCCATGGTCGCCGCCATTGTCGGGCGGCGGCGTGTGAGTCCGTTGGCCACGGGGATGAAGCTCATCCTGCGTGAGCTTGCCGTCGTTGTTCGCATCGAGCTGCTCAAACAGCGAGCGCGCCGTCGCCGCGAACTCGTCGAAATCGACGCAACCTTTGCCCTTCCAGTCGATCAACGGCGACGCCGCAGCGGAATCCAGGGATGCCCGCGCTTCGTTGATCGCCGTCACCTGATCGCCGGTCAGGCAGCCGGTGTGCGTGGTGTCGAAAGCGTCGAAATCCTTGTGAAGCCCCGCTTCCAGCTCGGCGCGCGTCAGAGTGCCGTCATGGTTGGCGTCGTAGCGCATGAGCATTCCGGCCGGGGAATGCCAGTCCTCGTTCCGCGGCGTGCCGTTCGGGTTCCAGCGATGGTGGTGCGGGGAACTGGTGGCGCAGGCCGCCACCAGAAGCACCGAACCCAGCACGATGAGGTTTCGGAATGGGACACCGGACACGATCATGCGAACTCCGCTGTTCTGAACGCTTGTTCCCCTTAGCCTAAGCTGGTCGCAGGAGTTTGGCGACGGGAGACCGCGGACCCGCGGCGGAGCGTGGCAAGCCACCCGAAGCCGCGCGGCGGCGAAGGGTGGTGGGCGGTGACGGGTTCGAACCGCCGACCCTATCGGTGTAAACGATATGCTCTACCAGCTGAGCTAACCGCCCATTGGGCGCACCCGCGCCGCCTCCACAAAATAGAGAGACCCGGGCCGGATGCCAAACCGGAACGGTTACTGCCCCCGATTAGGTCCCCGACAAAAGGAAAGGGCGCCGGAACCTCCGGCGCCCTTCCCGTTTTCGTTCAGCCCACGCCTAGAAGTGCGCGCCGAGCCTGAAGCCGAATGTCCGCGGATCCTCGAGGAAGGCGTTGGTGTACAGCGCCGAGCTCGAACTCGTCAGATATTCGCCTGTGATGTTGTTCGAGTTGAAAATGTTCTTCACGAAGCCCTGTACGTACCACACGGAGTCCGGTGCGTTCAGGGTGATCTGCGCGTTGGCAATCGACCACGAGTTGATGCGGTCAGACGGGTCGTTGAAAATGCGGCCCCACATGTCGGACTGCCAGTAGTAATCAACACGAGGAACGATCGTGTAGCCACTGTCCAGCGCGAAGGTGTATTGGGCGCCGATGCTGATGTTGAACGGCGGCGTGTTCTGGAGTTGCTTGCCGTGCAGGTTGACGCCAACGCCACCGGAGTTGTCGGCCGTTCCGCCCAGATGCGGATCCGATCTCGAATAGCCGAACGCATTGAGCACGGCATCGGGAACCCCACCGCCCGCCGCCGTGGCGCAAGAACCGTAGTTCGCAAGCGCGACGCCATGAGCGGCAATAGACGCTGAGCCGCCGGGCGGGTCGAAGTATAGCCCACCAAACCCGTGCGCCGCCGCAAATGCCTGGAAGGCAGCGTTGTCACCTGGTGCTTGGGTCTGTCCGCCAACTAGATAGAGAACACAGTTCTGGCCGGCGCCGCTCGTTGGTGTCGCGTCCTTGATGAGAACAGTATCCGTGCGCCCAGCCGTCGGATTGCGCGGGTCGACCTCAAATACATTTCCGATCTCGGAGTTGGTGTGACCAAAATTCAGGTTGAACTGCAAGGCATCGGTCGGCATCCACAGGAATTCGCCTTCGAGGCCCCACAGATGGGCGTCAATGTTCTGGTTGACAGACGTGTTGGCGATGATCGAGGAGACCTGAAGGCCTTCGTAGTTATAATACCAAGCCGTCAGATTTGCCTGCACCGTTCCGTCCAGAAGGGTGTTCTTCGTACCGAGTTCGAGGGCGTCGATGCCCTCCGGCTTGTAGGCCGGCGAAATGCCCGCAGCGATGTTGCTCTGAACGCCCGGGTTGAAGCCGCCCGCCTTATAACCACGCGCATAACTCGCGTAGACCATCGTCGAATCGGTGAAGTCGAGCTTCGGCGTGTAGTTCAGCACCGCACGCCCGGTCCATTTGTCGTACGAGCCCTTCGGGAACTCATATATCTGAGCACCGGGCGTGCTGGCATCGAAGTCGACTTGGCCTTGAGTCACCAGGTTATTCAGCGCCGTGGTCTCGTTGGTCGTACCCAGGGGGATATAACCGCTGAGGAACGCGATGCGATCGTTCTCGGTCTTGTGGTCGTCGGTGAAGCGGGAGCCCAGGGTGAACTTAAGGTCGTCAGTGATGTTGTAGTAGACCTCGCCGAAGACGGCTTTCGACTCGAGGTTAATGTTGCGGCCGATGTTGTGATAAAAGCTTGGCGCGTCGATACATCCCGTGGCGGCGCAAAGACCGGGGTGAAGCAACGGGCCGAGGATCGATCCAAGCACGATGCCAGGATAGTCGATCACGTTGCCGTTCACGTAATAGTCGGTGTAGCCGTTCGTCGCCAGATAATAGCCGGCAAGCAGAAAGTTGAACGGCCCCTGGAAGTTCGAATTGAAGCGCAGCTCGGCGGAGTATTGCTTGCTGTATCCGTCGGACTGGTCATACACGCTCTGGTTTGGCGAGTAGAATGCGATGTTCCCGCTCGTCAGGCCGATATTCTTGAATGACGACAACGGCAACTCGCCGGGATGCGACGCAAAGAACGGCGCAAAATGCGCATAGTAGGCCGGATTGAATGCCGGACCTAATGCTGGAACGCCACCGGACAAAATGAAGGCGAGCGTGTTCTCCGCTGTGGTAAGCGTCGCCGGATTAAGCGGCGTAGGTCCGACGTTGTTGTAGCTTTCCTGCGACAAGGTCGAGTGATCTTCGTAGCCAGCAACCAGCGTGGCGCCGAGCCAGTCGTTGATTGTCTGCTTGACGCTTAACGCCGCAAACTTTTCCTGTGCCCGATAGATCGGGTCGAAGTCGGTGTTGATCTGGCGAAGGTTGGACGGATTTGCGTCGGCCGGGCGCGCTGGCGGCGGCTGCGAAAGGTCGAACAGGCCGAGATTGGCGAACAGCGGCGCAAGGGCTGGATTGATCGATGCCCCAACCTCGCCCAATGCCTGCTTGCTTGCGACACCGCCTGTAAACTGAGCGTTGACGTTCACCGTGCCCGTACCAGCGGAATCAGGCAAACAGCCGAGTACACCGGTGGGATCGGTGGTACAGAGCTGCTTCTGCGCGCGCAGCTTGCGGTCGGCTTCGTTGGAGAACGATCCGATCAGATCTACTGTCGTGTCGTTGCTCGGCTGCCAGCGGATCGATGCGCGAATTGACTGGATGTTCTGGCTGTCATCCTTGTGGCCGTCTGCGATGTTGGTGACGAAGCCGCCATGTTGCTCCCAGTCACCCGCGATGCGCGCGCCAAGCTCGCCGTCGATGATCGGGATGTTCAGCATTCCCTTCACATCGGTCGCGTTATAGTTGCCGTAGCTGACTTCGCCGTTGCCCGCAAAATTGTCGAGGTCGGGCTTCGCGGTGATGATGTTGACCGTGCCGCCCGTCGCGCCGCGTCCATACAGAGTGCTCTGCGGGCCGCGCAGGACTTCGACGCGATCAAGGTCGTAGAAGTTGGACTCCGTGAGCGGAGGATTGGAGAGGAAGACGTCGTCCTCGTGGACCGCGACGCCAAATTTGGAATTGCCTGCAACGGCCGCGATGCCGATGCCGCGAATCTGAAAGTCGGCGCCCGTGAAGTTCGTCTTCGTGAAGCTAACGTTCGGGGTCGAGAACTGGAGATCCTTAAACTGCGAAATCTGGTGCGCCGCGAGGTCCTGGGCCGAATAGGCGGATACCGCGATCGGCACGCTCTGGACGTCTTCGGCCTTCTTTTCGGCGGTGACCACCACCGTTTCGATCTGCGCGAAGGCCGGTACGGTGAAAGCGGCCGACATCAGCAGTGCATTGAGAAGAGTAAGCGGACGCACGCCCGCGACCCGACGCAGTGAAGACATGTAGAACTCCCCGTTTAGACCCGGTGTTTGCGGGCCGTATTGGCAATTGCGCCCCGCTTGCTCTCCAAGCGGACCCAGACCGACGCAGTGCCTTCGGTGCAAAATTAGAAGGATGGCCGCTCAGCCGACAAGAAGATTGTCGGGCGACAGTCGAAATGGCGCCAACATGTGTTGGAAGAGTCACATTTGTGCGCTGCACAAAGACGCGGAAATGCACATGCCGTAACGGCACGTCCAAATTGCCGGGGGGCGGATCCCACTCAAAAGACCAGTACGCGCGAACGCTTGTTGCTTAGGCAATGAAAAAGCGCCGCATCGCCGTGCGTGCGGCGCCCGATTCGCAATAGCGGCGGCAGGACAGGAGCTAGTTCAGCATGTCCTTCAGCTGCTTGCCGGCACGAAACCGCGGCTGCTTGGACGGCTTGATCGTGATCTCTTCGCCCGTCTGCGGATTACGCCCCTTTCCGCCGGCACGCGTAGCAACCACGAACACGCCGAATCCGGTGAGACGCACTTCGTCACCACCCTTCAGCGATTGCGCAATCAGATCGAATACGCCGTCAACAGCCTTCGCCGCATCGTTCTTCGGAAGACCGGTGTGGTCCGAAAGCTTCTGGATCAGATCATTCTTGTTCACAGGGACGGCTCCTTTTCGCGATTCGCTCCCGAGACGGTGAATCCTAACGGTTGCAGACGCGCGGGCAAGCACAAAACCCGCAAATCAGCCGATTTTTTGAATAGGAGCCCCAAAAGCGAAGAGGCCCGAACCGGATGGTTCGGGTCTCTAGCCTGTTCAGGTCAGTGGGTGACGACCGCGTCCGCTTCCGCGTCGGGCAGAGGCCGCGCCGGGGTAACCTCGACCGGCTCTGTCCAGTCGATCGGCTCGGGCTGACGCGCGAGCGCAACTTTCAGGACTTCGCCAACGGTCTTGACCGGAACGATCCTGAGCCCAGACTTCACATTGTCCGGAATCTCGGCCAGGTCTTTCTCGTTCTCCTCCGGGATCACCACCGTGGTGATGCCGGCGCGCAGAGCTGCGAGAAGCTTCTCCTTCAACCCTCCGATCGGCAGAACGCGACCGCGTAAAGTGACCTCTCCGGTCATCGCCACATCCCGGCGCACCGGAATGCCGGTCAGAACCGAGATGATCGACGTCGCCATCGCGACGCCGGCCGACGGACCGTCCTTGGGTGTTGCGCCCTCGGGAACGTGAACGTGGATGTCGACCTTGTCGAAGGTCGGCGGTTTGATGCCGAAGGTCGTCGCTTTGGAGCGGACATAAGACCGCGCCGCGTCGATCGACTCCTTCATCACCTCGCCGAGCTTGCCGGTGGTCTGCATGCGCCCTTTGCCGGGAAGCATCACCGACTCGATCTGCAGCGTCTCGCCGCCGACTTCGGTCCAGGCGAGCCCCGTGACGACGCCGACCTGGTCTTCGCCTTCGACTTCGCCGTAGCGGAACTTGCGGACGCCCGCATAGGTGTCGACGTTCTCCGGCGTGATCTCCACGGCTTTGCTCTTGTGCGTGTCGATTTCCTTCACCGCCTTGCGGGCGAGGTTGGCGATCTCGCGCTCGAGGTTGCGAACGCCGGCTTCACGGGTGTGATAGCGGATGAGGTCTCGCAAGCCCGCGTCGGTGATCTTCCACTCGTCGTCCTTGAGGCCGTGCGCCTTCATCTCCTTCGATATCAGGTGACGCCGCGCGATCTCGACCTTCTCGTCCTCGGTGTAGCCGGGGATGCGAATGATCTCCATGCGATCCATAAGCGGCTGAGGCATCCGCAGCGTGTTCGCGGTCGTGATGAACATCACGTCCGAAAGATCAAAATCGACCTCGAGATAGTGGTCGGCGAAGGTGTGGTTCTGCTCGGGGTCCAGCACCTCGAGCAACGCCGACGATGGGTCGCCACGCCAGTCAGCTCCCAGCTTGTCGATCTCGTCGAGCAGGAAGAGCGGATTGGACGTCTTCGCTTTCTTCATCGCCTGGATGATCTTGCCGGGCATCGAGCCGATATAGGTGCGCCGGTGACCGCGGATCTCCGCTTCGTCACGCACGCCGCCCAGCGAAAGACGCACGAATTCGCGTCCCGTCGCTTTTGCGATCGACTTTCCGAGCGAGGTCTTTCCGACACCCGGAGGGCCGACCAGGCAAAGGATCGGCCCCTTCATCTTGCCGGCGCGCTGCTGCACTGCGAGATATTCGAGGATGCGCTCCTTCACCTTCTCCAAGCCGTAATGATCGGTGTTGAGAACGTGCTCGGACTGGTTGATGTCCTTTTTGACCTTCGACTTCTTGCCCCACGGGAGCGTGAGCAGCCAGTCGAGGTAATTGCGGACGACTGTCGCCTCCGCGCTCATGGGCGACATCTGGCGGAGCTTCTTCAGCTCGGCCTGCGCCTTCTCGCGCGCTTCCTTGGACAGCTTGGTCTTGCGGATGCGTTCTTCCAGCTCGTTGAGCTCGTCGCGGCCTTCTTCGCCTTCGCCAAGTTCCTTCTGGATCGCCTTGAGCTGTTCGTTCAGATAGTACTCGCGCTGCGTCTTCTCCATCTGGCGCTTCACGCGGCTGCGGATCTTCCGCTCCACCTGGAGTACGCCGATTTCGGATTCGATCAGCGAGAGCACCTTCTCGAGTCGCGCGGTCGTATCGAGCGTCTCGAGCAGCGCCTGGCGGTCGGTGATCTTCACCGACAGATGCGACGCGACGGTGTCGGCCAGCTTTGCCGGCTCGTCGATCTGCGCAACCGATGCGAGCGTCTCCGCCGGCACCTTCTTGTTGAGCTTGATGTACTGCTCGAAATTGGTCTTGACCGAGCGGATCAGCGCCTCGGTTTCCTTGGTCTCGCCCGCTTCGTCGGGAATGCGCTCGATCGTGGCCTGGAAGAAATCCGTACGCGGCGAAAATCCGGTGACGCGCGCGCGCGCCTTGCCTTCGACGAGCACACGAACCGTCTGGTCCGGCAACTTCAAAAGCTGCAGGACGGTCGCGAGCGTGCCGATCTTGTGCAGCCCGTCGGACGAGGGATCGTCCTCGGTGGCGTTTTTCTGGGTCAGGAGAAGAATCTGCTTCTCCTCGTTCATGACCTCTTCGAGGGCGCGAACGGATTTCTCGCGACCGACAAACAGGGGAACGATCATGTGCGGGAATACGACGATATCGCGCAGAGGCAGTACCGGCGCCATCTGGCCGCCATCACCGCCCGTCAACCCGCTTTTTTGCTCTTGTTCTGACATTGATTTCTCCTCGCCGGGCCGTTTGCCGGTCCCGGGGTGCTTGCCCTTTCGGGCCCCTTCTGGGCACCGCGACAGGGTTACTCAGTCGCCCGATTGGGCCGACTCTGGATGTATAACGTGGTCCCCGCCCCAGGCGGTTTCAAGACACATACTGCGTGTTGGGGTCTATCCCCGCGCTTCGCACAATGACTCGGAGTCAGGTTGGACGTCCGGTCCTCAGGACGCGCTCTGCTCGCGCGGCTGACCCTTGTCCGAGTAGGTGTAAAGCGGCCGCGCACGGCCGTCGACGACATCGGCCGTAATCACGACTTCCTGTACGCCGTTGAGCGTCGGCAGCTCGAACATCGTCTCGAGCAGGATGCCTTCGAGGATCGAGCGCAGGCCGCGGGCACCAGTCTTGCGGGCGATCGCCCGGCGCGCGATGGAATGCATTGCCTCTTCCTGGAAGCGCAGCTTCACACCTTCCATCTCGAACATGCGCTGGTACTGCTTGGCGAGCGCATTCTTCGGACGGGTCAGGATTTCCATCAGAGCCTGTTCGGAAAGATCGCCCAGCGTGGCGATGACCGGCAGGCGGCCGATGAATTCCGGAATCAGGCCGAATTTCAGCAGATCCTCGGGTTCGACCTCGCGCAGGACCTCGCCGGTTCCACGCTCGTCGGGTGCCCGCACCTGGGCGCCAAAACCCATCGAGGAGCCCTGCGTTCGCGAAGAGATGATCTTCTCGAGGCCGGCGAACGCGCCGCCGCAGATGAAGAGGATGTTGGTCGTGTCGACCTGCAGGAACTCCTGCTGCGGATGCTTGCGGCCGCCCTGCGGCGGGACCGAGGCGACCGTTCCCTCCATGATCTTGAGAAGCGCCTGCTGCACGCCCTCGCCCGACACGTCGCGCGTGATCGAGGGGTTGTCGGACTTGCGGCTGATCTTGTCGACTTCGTCGATATAGACGATGCCGCGCTGCGCCCGCTCGACATTGTAATCGGCATTCTGGAGCAGCTTGAGGATGATGTTCTCTACGTCCTCGCCGACGTAGCCGGCCTCGGTGAGAGTTGTCGCATCGGCCATCGTGAAGGGAACATCGAGGATGCGCGCCAGCGTCTGCGCTAGCAGCGTCTTGCCGCAACCCGTGGGACCGACGAGAAGGATATTCGACTTCGCGAGCTCGACGTCCGAGTTCTTGGTGTTCGAGTTGATGCGCTTGTAGTGGTTGTGGACGGCGACCGAAAGCACCTTCTTCGCATGCTGTTGGCCGACGACGTAATCGTCCAGGACCTTGAAGATCTCGCCCGGCGAAGGCACGCCTTCGCGCGACTTCATGAAGGAGGTCTTGTTCTCCTCGCGGATGATCTCCATGCACAGCTCGACGCATTCATCACAGATGAACACCGTCGGGCCGGCGATAAGCTTCCGGACCTCGTGCTGGCTCTTGCCGCAGAAGGAACAGTACAGAGTATTCTTGGACTCGCCGCCGCCAGCCTTACTCATTGGGTCTCCCGGGAACTCGAAGCCCGCCCTAACCATTGATCGGATCTTCCGATCCGATGCCTTGCACAACCCACGCCAACCGAACCAGCCACCTGCCAATTCATTCGACCACGTTAGCCGGAGCGGGATCAAGATTTGTTTAATCCCTCAGAAAGACTGCAAAAACGCGGCGGCTATGGGGCCGATTGCCATATTTACGACAAGCTGTCCGGAAGTTCCGGCCGGCGCGTCATCAACTGGTCGACCAAACCGAAGGTCTTGGCCTCGTCGGCGGTCATATAAGTATCGCGGTCGAGCGCCTTTTCAATCGCCTCGACCGTCTGGCCCGTGTGGCGGGCATAAATCTCGTTCAGACGGCGCTTCAGCTTGACGATCTCCTGGGCGTGGCGCGCGATGTCCTGTGCCTGGCCATAGAACGACGCACTGGGCTGGTGCACAAGGATGCGGGAATTCGGCAGGACGAAGCGCTCGCCCTTTTTGCCCGCCATCAGCAGGAGCGTCGCCGCCGATGCCGCCTGTCCGATACACAGCGTCTGCACCGCCGGACGAATAAACTGCATGGTGTCGTAGATCGCGAGCCCCGACGTCACCACCCCGCCCGGCGAGTTGATGTACATGTGCACTTCCTTCTTGGGGTTTTCGGCCTCCAGGAAAAGAAGTTGCGCGGTGATCAGGCTTGCACCGTAGTCCTCGATCGGACCTGTGACGAAAATGATGCGTTCCTTGAGGAGACGCGAATAAATGTCATAAGCGCGCTCCCCTCGGGCGGTCTGTTCGCGATCCGGACGCGCTGGCGGCACATTTGGACGATCTGCAGGCGCACCGCCCCTTCCGAAATTTTGATTGCGCCATCGATACGCCCTCGGCCGGAAATATATCCAGGCCAGCGGCATTCCCGTTTCGACGAGAACGGCAGCTTCATCGGCTATCGTGTCACCGGGACCGACATGACCGTCCTCAAACGGCGGATAGGGCCCTGAAACGGCTGAGCGAGGCGGTGACGCAGAGTACCGCCGCCATCCTCCTGACCGATCCGTCGGGGTGCATCGATATGTCAATCCCGCCTTCGAGAGACTCTTCGGATATAGCGCGACGGAACTCGCCGGCCTTGGACTTTCGATCTTTCTGCCCGACGATCCGGCCCTGCGCAATGCCAACCCAATACAATTGAGCGCTCACCAGGACGAAAAACTGCGCCGCGCCAAGGACGGTCATAACATCCCGGTGCAGATCAAGACGGCGCCGATCCTGGACGAGCAGGGCGCGACGATGGGCTGGGTCATCGTCGTCACCGATCTCACCTTGCTCAAACAGGCAGAGTTGCAGGCTACCGAGGCCTCCCGCGCCGATTCGGCATTCATCGCCAATATGAGCCACGAGATCCGCACGCCGATGAACGGCATCATGGGTATGGCCCATCTCGCCCTGTGGAGATCTTCCCCTCAAGGAGCGGCGCCAGATCGAGATGATCCTGCGGTCCGCACAAAACCTTTTGGAAATTCTGAACGGTGTCCTGGATTTCTCAAAGATCGTGTCGGTCGCCTGACCATCGAGGACATCGAATTCGACGTGATGGCCTGGTCGACGATGTGGCGGGGACGGTGCGCAACCTGGCCGAAGCCAAAGGATTGGCCATCGCCGTCGAATTCGCTCTCGATGTTCCGAGGAGTGTGATCGGAGATCCGCTGAGGGTCGGACAGGCGCTCCTCAACTATCTGAACAACGCCGTCAAATTCACCGAACACGGCGGGATCACGCTGAGCGTGGACGCCGAGGGCACCGCCGGAAACGCGGCCATCTTGCGCTTTTCCGTTGCCGATACGGGCATCGGCCTGAACTCCGGAGCAGCAGACGAGGCTATTCCAGTCCTTCCAGCAGGCCGACGTCTCGACCACCCGCACTTATGGCGGTGCCGGGTTGGGCCTCGCCATCGTCAAGCAGTTGGCCAGCTGATGGGTGGCGGCGTCGGCTCGAAGTGCCCTCGGTCGGGGCAGCATCTTCTGGTTCACCGTCCGCGTCCTGCTGCCGCCAAAAGGCGCAGGCGCCGCGACCGCGGGCCGTGACGGCAGCGCGAAAGAGCAGGATCCGCCGGCTTCGAGGACCGATTTTTCCATCCTCGACGGTACGCGGGTTCTGCTGGTCGAGGATGATCCGATCAACCGGATGGTCGCTGTGGGCTGTTGGAAGCGGCCGGAATGACGGTCGATGTCGCCGAAGACGGTTCCGTGGCGCTCGAAATGGTTGGAAGCAAGGATTATGAGATTGTCCTGATGGACATGCTGATGCCGAAGATGGACGGGCTGACGGCGACCCGCCTGATCCGCGAACAGGACCGGTTCGCCGATCTGCCGATCGTCGCCATGACCGCCAATGTCATGCGGAGCCACCAGGAGGCTTGCCGTGCCGCAGGGATGAACGACTTCATCGGCAAGCCTTTCGAGCCGGGCCAGCTTTATGCCGTGATCTGGAAGTGGGTGACCGGCTCGGCAAATGCGGACATCTTCGATTTGGCAATCGACATCGCCTGGCAGGGCGCGGCGGTCTCCCTTCCCGGGCACATCGACGGCGTGGATCTGCGGGCCGGACTGCGACGGATGGCCGGCATCGAGCCCTTGTATGTCAAATCTCTGACGGACTTTGTCGACCAACAGAGCGATGCCGTCGGCGGTTCGCCGGGCGATCGGCGATCGCGACGTCGACGCTGCGGTGCGCGCCGCCCACACCTTGAAAGGGGCGGCCGGCATCATCGAGGCGCAAGCGGCGAGCGATCTTGCGGCCGCCGTCGAGGCCCGCCTGTCGGCCTCCGATCTCGATGGCGCCATGGATACCCTCGATCAGCTTGACGCCATTGTGATCCGTTTGATCGCCGCCATCCGTTCGGGCGTGGAGAGCGCGGACAATGCGCGGCATTCCCACGGCGGAGCGACACCGCAGCCTTTGTCCGGACGGACCTCTTGCACCTGACCTGGCACAGGGACTACGAGACGGGTCACAAGGTGATCGACGATCAACATCGCGCGCTGTTCGATCGCGCCAACGCCTGCCGCCGCATTGCTGTCCGGACGCCCCAAGGAAGAGATGCTCGCGTTGTTCGCCATGCTGATGCGCGACGTCGCCCAGCACTTTCACGATGAAGAGGCGATCATCCTGGCGAGGGGATATCCCGGCACGACGGATCATGCCAGGAATCACCGGGATCTCATCGATCATGCCGGCGATCTGATCGAGCGGTTTCAGGTGGGAAGCCTTGGCATCGGCGAACTGATCGAGTTCCTGGCCAAGGACGTCGTGGCGGATCACATGCTGCGGGCGGACCGCACGTTCTTTTCCCATTTCGAGAAATCGGCGAGCGCGGGCCGAACGGACCAGCAAGACTCGCCGATGGGATGAAAGACACGCGTTCGACCGCACGTCCAGGGTGCCCCTGTCCTCAAATGGGGATCGCGCAATTTGCAACAGGAGGGTACAGCTGGTCCCGTCAGGGGCGGAAGGGCCGCACTTGGCAAGAAGGCACTGATTAGACATGCGCGCGACGCCCCTTCCTGTGAATATGTACCGGCTTGTCGTCATCCTCACCGTGGCGATCGTGAATATTTTCGTGGCCGGCCTGTTGGCTTATGGGCTCGCCACAAGCAAGGGCGAGGCCGAGCGAGAAGCCCGCTCGACCTGGAAAACCTCGCTTCGGTTCTCGATCACGACATCGGCGGTTCGATCGGCAATATCGATTTCGCTCTCCGCGAATTGGCCAATGCCTTGAACGAGCAATTGCGTGCCGACGGGCATCTCGACGCGGAAAAGGTCGACGCCTTGCTGGAGAATTCTGGACCCTGGGGTGCGACATTCGCGGATTATGTGACCGATGCTTTCGGCATGGCCCGATATGGCCAGGGAACCCGTGAGGAGACGAGCGTCACTTACGCCGACCGTGACTTCTTCATCGCGCACCGCGACCGACCGGACGCCGGGATGATCGTCAGCAATCCGCTCTTGGGCCGGTTTCGCAAGAACTGGTTGATTTCCTTCAGTCGCCGCTATGAGGATGCGGATGGCCGCTTTGCCGGCATAATCACCGCCTCCGTTCCGGTCAGCTATTTCGCCGAACTGATTTCCGGCGCTCGATCTGGGTCCGCACGGCACGGCGCTGCTGCGCGACGCCGACGCCGGGCTGATTGCCCGCTATCCGTCCGTTCCAAGTCCCGACCAGCAGATCGGCAGCAAGACCTTTTCCAGGGAATTGGCCGACATCATTGGCTCGGGCACGACGGCGAAGACCTATCACAGCGAACAATCCGGGGAAGGGGTCGCGCGGACGCTGACCTATCGCAAGCTTTCCGCGGCGCCCTTCCACCTGGTCGTCGGCATGGGGACCGAAGATTATCTGGCGCACTGGCGATCGGAAGTCACCAACGCCTCGATCATCTTCGCCTGTTTCATGAGCTCACCGTGATCCTGGCGCGGCTGCTTCTTCGGGAAATGGCATCCGATCGTCTCGGCCGGGTCCGCTTCGAGTCCTTTGCCCAAGCCTCCTCCGACTGGTTCGCGGAATTGGATGCCGAGCATCGGTTCACCTGGATATCCGGGAATTTCTTCGCCGACACCGGAATCGACCCGCAATCACTGATCGGAGGATCCGCCGAAGCGCTGATCACCGACGTCGATCCCGAGGCACGGGCCGCGCATCTGGACGATCTAAGAGCCCGCCGGCCCTTCCGGAATTATGATTACGCCATCGATACGCCGACCGGCCGAGAAGTTTGCGCGCACAGCGGAATCCCCATTTTCGATGCCGATGGCAGCTTTATCGGCTATCGCGCCACCGGGACCGACATCAGCGTCCTCAAACAGGCCAAAAGCGCATCGCCGAAATGGCGGCCCTCAACGAACAGATCATCTCCAAGGCCCCGGTCGGCATCCTGGTCTACCGGGCCGACGGTCAGTGCGTCTTGGCCAACACCGCCATGGCCGTCATGGCCGGTACCGATCGGCAGGTCCTGTTGACGCAGAACTTTCTAAGCCTGGACTCGTGGCGCCATTCCGGCCTGACCACCGTCTGTCTTTCCGCCCTGGCCGACGGCCAGGCCAGGGAGCACGAAATCCATCACCATAGTTCGTTCGGCAAGGTCTTTTGGGCCGACATAAGAGTGGCCCCGCTGCTGATGGACGGTGCACAGCATGTGCTGCTGATCGGCAGCGACATCACCGAACGCAAGCGGATGGAGGCCGAACTGAAACGGGTCAACGAAGCGGTGATGCGGAGCACCGCCGCCATCCTTCTGACCGACCCGTCGGGACGCATCGACTTTGTCAACCCCGCCTTCGCGCGGCTTTTCGGATATTCCGCGGCGGACTGCGGGCCGCGATCTCTCGATCTTGCTGCCCGACGACCCGTCCTGCGCGAGGCCAATCGGATCGAACTGGACGGTCTACCAGAACGCAAGGAATTGCGCCTACCAAGGACGGTGCGGAATTTTCCCGTGCAGATCAAGAGCGGCGCCGCTTCGCGACGAAAGCGGCGTCACGATCGGCATGATCATCGTCGCCACCGATCTTACCTATCATCAAAAGGGCCGAAGTGGCGGCCGCAGACGGCAATACCTGGCCAAGATCGGCTTTCATCGCCACGATATCAGCCACGAGATCCGCACCCCGATGAACGGCATCATCGGCATGGCCCATCTCGCCCTGTGCGGGACTCTCCAGCGAAACAGCGGCGGCAGGTCGAGAGATTCTGGCTCCGGACAGAGTCTTATGGACATCCTGAACGATATTCTCGATTTCTCGAAGATCGAGCCGGAAACGTTGACATCGAGAAGTCCGAATTCGACATCAACCGTCTGATCGACGACACGGTGGCCGCGGTCATCCACCTGGCGGAGGGCAAGCATTTGGACCTCGGCCTCGAGATCGCCCCCGAGGTCCCGGCCGCGATGATGGGCGATTCCTTCGGATTGGGCAGGCGCTGCTCAACTATTTGAACAACGCGATCAAGTTCACCGAGAAAGGGAAGGTCTCGGTGAAGGTCGGTCTCGACGGGCTCGACGGAACCACGCCGTCGTAAGGTTTTCCGTCTCGGATAGCGGAATCGGTCTGACGGCGGAGCAGCAGGCGAGAACTTTTCCTAGCTTTCCAGCAGGCTGACGTCTCGACCACCCGCACCTATGGCGGCACCGGACTGGGCCTTGCCATCGTCAAGGAATTAGCGGGATTGATGGGTGGGGAGGTCGGCGGCGACAGCACCATGGCGCGGGCAGTACCCTCTGGTTCACCATGCGGGCCCAGCTACTGAAGAAGCGGCCGTCGCCGGTTCGGCGAACCGCCGGCAGCAAGCCACGAAAGCCAAGTATCCCGACATCGAACACCGGTTACTCGATCCTTCGGGGCACGCCTGTTCTGCTGGTCGAGGACGATCCGGTCAACAGGATGGTCGCGGTCGGTCTGTTGGAGGCCGTCGGCATGGAAATCGACGCCGCCGGCAACGGCGCAGAGGCGATGGAAATGGTGGGAAAGAAGAATTCGAAATCGTCCTGATGGACCTGCAG
>CAWDKN010000001.1:0-4286 GCA_963802815.1 uncultured Alphaproteobacteria bacterium | reverse complement strand
CTGCGGCAGGCTATTCTGCGCCAAGTACGCGATTGTTTCACTCACATGCAGTTTAATCCTGATCGTGAAATTCGGAGTTTGCCAGGATTGACCTCCGCTGTCGTCGCGACCGCGACTTTTGCAAAAACCTTCGTGCCCTTTTACCTGATCGGCTCCACGGCCATCTTTGCAATAAGCAGCGCGTTCGGCCTTCTCCTCGTGATGATCAGTCGACGCCGAATTCTCTACAACGCAAACTGCATTACCGACATTCTCATCGTGCTAGGTCTGCTCTACGGCATCGTCATCATCAGCTATTGGACAAATTCATACCCACAGGTTCCACCGACCTATCTCCTGGGAATCCTGATTTTTCATGCCCTGTTCCTTATCTTCGGATTTGCCGCAGCGCGCGCCCTCAAGGTCGTTCTGTTGATGCTGCTTGGCGCCGCCACGATCTATTTGATCGTGATCGCCCAGTATACCCTGCGCTTCGGCGACCTGATGCGGGACGGTTATCTCCACGACATTTTCGGAGTCGGAGTTTCAACCGTTTTCATCACCTTCCACCAGAATATTGGCAATCTGCTGGGAGTGGCGACGCTTGCCGCAATTGGGCTCGGCTCTACGCGCGTCAGAAAATTCCTGGCTGTCAGCGCCCTGCCGCTGGTTTTCATGTTCATGTTTCATATCGCCGCGAGAACGGCGCTGGTCGCGCTTCTTGGCAGCCTGATCTTTCTGGCTGCCGCGGGCCTGTGGGTACGCTCAAAACGGTGGGCTCTGCTCAGCGCCTTTGCCGTGGTCTTGGTCGGCACGCTTGCATCAGGCATCTTCTATCAGCGCGCGCTTGAGGAGAGGTCCATCGACGCAACGGCTCCAGACGCGATCTCCCGAACCATTCGGGAGATCCAGGACCCGCGGCCGCTCTTCCGAATCCAAATATGGGGACGAGCATGGCAACGCATCCTCTCCAATCCGGATCGGCTGTTGCTCGGTCGAGGGATCGGCATGTATCCCGTCGACGAAGGCTTCGGCGCTCCAAACTGGCTGCTTCGCCCGACCGAAGGATCCAAATATTATCCCCATAATGTTCATCTCGAACTGCTCTACGAAACTGGAATTGTGGGCCTGTTGCTGTTCGGCATTCTCTCGATTTTCCCGCTGGTCAGCGCGCTCCGGCAATGGAGCCTGCTTTCTCTCACGGAGCAATCGGCGATTGCCATTTATATGTTCAACCTTTTGAGTGTGGAGCTATCCGGCTCTTTTGCCTTCTCGTATGATTTCCAATTCTTTCTTGCCCTTGCTGTCGGAGTAATTGCGCTGAGACGGCGGCCCGGCACGGTGGCCGAGCCGCCTGTTCGTACACATTTTGCGGAAGAGAGCACCGCGAGCCCAGAGTTCGCGCGGTAGAGGCCTAGATCACCCCTTGGCGGCGCCAATTTTCAATCGCCAAGCGAATGCCGGCCTCAAACTCGCGAGGCTGGACAGCGAACATTTCCACCATAGGCGACAGGGGAACGTTCACATTCTCTCCAAATCGCCCGATCATACCGGAATCGATCCGCGTTATACGCACCGTGTTGAGCAGCAACAACGCGGCCTTCGGGACGGGAATGATGACACAGCTGCGACCAATGGCCTTCGCGCACAGCTGTGCCATCGCGCGCCACGAAAGGGGCTTCCCAGCCAGCCCAACAACGTGCCGCCCGACCCATTCGGTTTTAGCCGCTGCGAACAGGCAATCGACAACATCATGGACGTAGATCGGCTGGACGATCTGACGACCTCCTCCCGGCACCGGCAATAGCGGAAAGCGCCGAATGATCTTAAGCAATCTCTGAATATTGTTTTCCTGGCGACCGCCGTAGATCATTGTGGCGTGCAGCATAACTCCACTGCAATGACAGGCCATGAAATCAGCCTCAGCAGCCCTGACTTCATCAGCTCGCACGTTGGGAACCGCAGAGTAACGCCACGCCGACCCCATCAGAACCAGTCTAGTGGGATGCGGCGGAAGGTGCTCAATGATCGATGCGGTATATCTGGCGTGGGCACAGGAAACCACGACACATGCATCTTGCATCGCCTCGCGGACGCCGGTGCCACTTGACAGATCCGCCCCCGTCCCGCCTCCTCTCGATATGCACCTGATCGGGATGCCGGCCACTTGCAGCTTCTCCGCTAGGAGTTTACCAATGTCGGTTGAGGCTCCGAAAATGACAATCATGTTCAAACCATAACCAAGAATGGTCGCGACAACAATAACCTCGGTAAGTGCCTTGGCTTCGCTGTTGCCAAAGTGCCGCGCGCGGGAATTGCAAGAGCGGCGTGTTTTGCCTACACCCATGGTCGCATGGATTTATCGAAATACGATGAGATGAACGACATCAGCCAGAATATCAATCACGATGTCGCGGCCGGCTTCGGTCACGAATGGTCGACATTCCGGCAGACCGATAGCGACCTTTCGTCGGTCGATCGTGAGACAATCTTCCAATCATACTTCCAGATCTTCCCCTGGGAGGAGCTACCTACTGATTCGATTGGAATGGATGTCGGGTGCGGCAGTGGGCGCTGGTCTGTGATAGTTGCGCCTCGAGTGCGTCATCTCCATCTCCTCGACGCCAGCGCGGACGCCCTTGAGGTCGCGCGCACCAATCTCCAAGAAATCAGAAACGTCAGCTTCCATCTCGCGAGCGTCGGCGATATCCCAATCGAAGACAATTCGCTCGATTTTGCTTTCTCGCTGGGCGTCTTGCATCACGTTCCTGACACGGCAGCAGCGCTTCAAACTATCGCGTCGAAGTTGAAGTTCGGCGCGCCTTTCTTGGTCTACCTGTACTACGCGCTGGACAACCGGCCTTGGTGGTATCGCATCATCTGGCATTTAAGCAATATCTTGCGGCGGATCATTTCACGGCTACCGCCAAGGCTGCGGCTCGTCATTAGCCAAGCCATCGCTTTGACCGTGTATTGGCCCCTCGCACGATTCGCCGCGATGGTTGAGCGCGCGGGATTTTCCTGCGCTGCTATTCCACTTGAATCCTACCGCCATCGAGATCTCTATGTGATGCGCACCGACGCGTATGACCGATTTTGCACCAGGCTAGAGCGGCGATTTACGCGCCGGCAAATTGAGAAGATGTTGGAAAATGCAGGATTTCAAAGAGATTTGTTTTTCCGAGCATGTTCCCTACTGGTGCGCCATCGCCAGAAAGCGCTAGCCCTCCACTGAACTTCGCGGCTTGAAGCTTAACGCTGCAACGCAATTGCCAGTAGCGAACACGAATAGCCTGGATTGACTAACTGTTAACCCGAGCTCAGATTGAGCAAACTCCTTTTAGTCCGATTGGCACTCTCTAGAAGGGCGAGCAACACCATGTTAATCGGGGTTCACCTCTCACGAACTGACCTTGCTTAAAGCAAACCGCGTCAACGCGGTCGCGGCAACACTCTAGCCTCATTTCCTGACCTTATGAGTTCGAATGCCTTTCGCAACACCTCCCTCCCCGCGACGGTTGCTCTACGTCGCGAACGAGGATTTCGCCTTCCTGCTCAACCGGCTGCCGATGGCGCGGGCGGCGCGTCAGGCAGGATACGAGGTCCACGTCGCCACCCGCGTCGACAAGGATGCCAAGGCGATCGAGGCCGAAGGATTCATCCTGCATCGGATTCCCTTCCGGCGCGGCGGATTATCGCCGTTTGCGGCTATTCCGACCATCCTGGCGCTGCGGCGCATCGAAAGCAAGATCAAGCCGCAAATCGTCCATCACGCGGGCCTGCAATGCTGCGTCTATGGGGCGGTCGCGGCGCTTGGCAGGGATGTCCGGCAGGTCAACGCCATTACCGGCCTGGGCTACATCTTCACATCGGTCAATTGGCGCACGCGCCTGTTGAAGCGGAGCATGACGTGGCTATTGCCATGGCTCTTGAATCGGCGCGCCAACGTCGTTCTGGTTCAGAATCCGGACGACCGCGCGGCGCTGGTCGATCTCGGCGTCGAACAGAAGCGCATGGTTCTGATCCCTGGATCGGGCGTCGACACGGTGGCGCTGCAGCCTTTGCCGGAGCCCGAAGGCCCCATCACATTTGGCTTCGCGGGACGGCTTTTGACCGACAAGGGCATCCGCGCCCTGGTGGCAGCCCATGGCCTGCTGCGCGATCAGGGCTATGACGCCAACCTGATAATCGCGGGCAATCCGGATCCTGCCAATCCTGCTTCAGTCCGGCTGGAAGAGGTGGAAGCATGGAGCCGCCGCCCCGGCATCACCTGGCTTGGGCACATCAAGGATATCGTATCCTTGTGG